>CAKVAX010000001.1 GCA_934725425.1 uncultured Eubacteriales bacterium
TTTGATTCGCTTTTTGCGAATCTTTTTTTATCCTTTTTTATTTATTTTTTTAGCTCCCTATTCGGGAGCTTTGTTTAATTTAATTATTAAATTTTGTAAAATTAATTGTTTATCTATATTTGTGCTTTTTAGTTGAATATCTGTTTCAAGTAAGTATTCTAGTGATTTTTTTATTTTTTCTATAGAAAAATTTTGACATCTTTTGTACGCATTTTTTATTTTGAACTCTTTATTCTTATAATCAAAATTATTTATTATTTCGTTTAAATTATTATTTTTTTGACACAGAATTTTGACTCGATATAAATCTATGTATTCACTACATATTACTGATAGTATCGCTATAGGATCTTCTTTATTTTTAATTAGTGAGTTTAAAATTTCAAAACTTTTTTTTGTATTTTTTGAAAATATAGATTTAGGGAGATCAAAAATTATACGTTTTTCAGAAATATCCGAAATAATCTCTAGAGAACTTTTTGATATATTTTCTTTTTTTTCGTAATTGCATATTTTTTTCAATTCATTTCGTATATGAGTAATATCTAAGTTATTGCATTTTTCTTTTATGATTTTAGCATCTTCTATTGATAAATTTTTATGGTATTCATCTTTTGCCCAGCGCACTAAGTGTTTCTCAATGGGGATATCATTTACATCAAATTTGCAAAAAATTCCATTCTCATTTACGAACTTTTCTATTTTTTTAAATTTATTTATATTTTTTGTTCCAGTTATTTCATGATATTCGATGAGTAATACTGTACAATATTCGGGGATGTCAGAAAAAATTTTTATAAGATATTCAATATCTTCGGAACTTTGATTTTCCCATTCCAAATTTTTAATTGTTATACATTTCTTATTTGAATTTAATGGCAAAGTATCGATTGCATTTTCTAGATCGTTTAGGTTAATATTTTCTCCGTCAAAAATTGTATCATTAAAATCATTATTATTGTCATTTAAGATTTTATTTTTTATGATATTTTCGAAATGATCCAGAAAATATTTTTCTCCGGATAATAAATAAATTTTATCCGTATTTTGGGTAGCGACTCGCTGACTGAATTTTTCATAACTAAGTTTTGGCATTTTACATAATCCTCCTGATTTAGTAATTACTGTTATTTGAATTTACATTTATATAAATATTTCCCTGATGATACGAGGAAAATATATTTTCATAATCACCGGCAAGCTTGCAAAGGCAAATTTCGGAAGCTCTTTTTGATTCAGAAATTATAATATTTCTAAAATTTATTTTTTTATAATTTTGAGGAAGACCATTACAAATCAAACAGTCGATGTTTAGCCATTCGTCAGGAATATCTTTTGAATTACCGCCATTAGGTATGACCAAAAATTTGGTGTTATCAATATTAATTTTAATGTACATATAATTATTTTTGGTAACAGTTTCTATTTCTGTATTTCCAAAAATAGTAGTATAAGAGTGAGTTTTGTTTATTATTTTTTTAATATTTTCACTTAATTTTTCTGATATATCTCGATTTTTCCCGTCAATAACAATGCTTTTCGGTTCATAAGTATTTATTATCTCTACAAATTTTGGGATATCTTTTTGATTGGCCATAGATAAATTTATATAATCGATAAAATTTCTGTTTGATGTGGATAATTCGTATTCTATTGGTTCGGAAAAAGTTTTTTCTGTTGTAGATAAAATAAGGGCTTTGTGATGATTTTTAGTAATACTTATACATATTCCTTCTCCACAAGGTGTTACCGTCATCCGAGTTACGTTTCTTGTCAAATATTCATAGGATATAGTTCCTATCATAATTAAATTTATAGAAATAATAGATGTTACTATTATTGTATTTTTTGTTTTTGATAAAAATATGACAATTATAACTAAAATTAATATCAAAGATATAGCCAATTTTAAATATCCGTAATTGGAATTGAGAAGTGCATATGGAATCTTAGAAATTAATTTTGACACATAGTTTATGTACCGGATTATAAATCCACAAATTAAGGCCAATGGTTTGATTATTATCATAAAAATGCGATGATTTATGCATGTTAATATGTTCATGATTAAAGATAAAGCTAGAAGAATTGATACGGGTGTGACGATAAGTATATTTGAAATAAATGAAACAGTAGAAATTTTTTTGAAATACCACGAAGAAACAGGAACATTAAATAAAAAACAGCATATGCTCACTGCAAAGCTCGATACCAAAAAGTAAGTTATCTGATTATTCAACCTTTTAGGAATATGCGACATTATAAAATTTGCAAGCGTGCCATAGAACAAAGTTATAGACAAGATAGACAAAAAACTTAACCATAAACCTATGTCTATAGCTGAATTTGGGTTGATTAAACAAATAAATCCTATTGCTATACCGATTGACGTGAGACTATCAGAACTTTTTCTTAAACACAATGACATTAAATATATTATCATCATTATTCCTGCTCTGACGCTCGATGGAGTGAACCCCGCAACGAAAACAAAGATTATTACAAAGAACATAGTGAATATATAAGCGATTTTATCTTTAACTTTAAGTACTATCAAAAGTTTAAGTATAAAGAATGCAACTATAGATATGTGAATTCCCGAAACAGCCAATAGGTGATAGACTCCTATAATATCGAAATTTCTTTTTATATTTTTCGGAAAATCGTTTTTGTCTCCAAGCATAATTCCGTTTATAACCGATGCGTATGCTGGAGGAAGATTTTCTTTAGATGCTGATAATAATTTTTTTCGTATTTTTAAGACGTAGTATCTAAAAGAGCGATTGTTTGATTCTTCTATTTTTAATGCTTTATCATAATTTATTAAAAATCCCTTTAAATATATATTTTTTGACCTATAATGAATTCTTGAATTAAACCCCGGATTTTCTGGAGGACTAAACAAGTAAGCCTTTGCGGTAATTATATCAAAAGTTTCACATTCAAGCGGTTGAACGGAAGAAGCTTCTATTTTAAAGGGCTTTACGTTTTCTCCGTCTATATTTTTGACGTTTATTATGTAATTATATGAACAATCCTTTTTAAATACATTATCACATATCTCACCTTTTATGATTACCGTGCTGTCATTCCATTTTTCAACAGGGATGATATTGTAATTCAAGTTTACGTAATACACGATACTCGCTAGTAAACATGGTAAAAATGTTAAAAAAAGAACTTTGTTTTTCTTAATAAAAAATGCGGACGATACAGAAAGTATCCCCAGAATAATCATAGTCAGTACTAAAAAATTATTGGGTATAAATACCAAAAATGTTAGAGTAAAAAAGTAGGAAAGTCCTATTAAAGCCAAAGGCCTTTTCATATTTTTCACTCCTTTAAAAAAACACTTTATAGCTTAATTATACCCTAAGCTATAAAGTGTTGTCTATTTTTATTTTGGAAACACAGGTAATTTTTCCAGATATATTATGTCTTTTCTTTCAGATGAGTCCCCCTCGGCGAGTACGCACACTTTGGCGATAATATTCCCACTTGCTTTTTTTATCAGTTCTTCCAGCGCTGCCACAGATTCTCCTGTACTTATGACATCATCAACTATCAAAACTTTTTTTCCTTTTATTTCAGAAAAATCATTTTCCGAAAGATATAATTTTTGAATTTTTGCCGTGGTTATTGATTTTACTTCAACGTGTATTGAATTTTTCATATAAATTTTTTCTGATTTTCGAGCTACGATGTATTTTTTGCCGCATTGCCTAGACATTTCGTAGCATAGGGGTATTCCTTTGCTTTCTGCTGTTATAAGAACGTCAAATTCCGGGCATTTTTTGAGGAGTTCTTTTGCGGATTTTTCGGTTATTTCTGTATCACCAAACATTATAAACGCAGCAATATCTAAATTTTTATTTACCTCGCAAAATGGCAATTTTCTTTTGCATCCCGCGATTTCAATTTCGAAAAATTTATCGTTAGCCATTTTTGATTCTTCTTTCTGAAAATTTTAAAGATTCTCCCAAGAGAGTTCTTTTCCTCCCAAGAGGTGAAAATGTATATGTTTGACACTTTGTCCGCCGTTTTCTCCACAGTTATTTATTATTCTGTATCCATCATTTAAACCGAGCTTTTCCGCAATTTTAGGTATCACAGAAAAAATATATCCGATAATATTCGAATTTTCAGGAGTGATATCATTGGCAGATGAAATATGTTCTTTTGGAATTACCAGTACATGAACCGGTGCGATGGGATTTAAATCATTAAATGCTAAAATTTTATCATCTTTATAAATTATTTTAGAAGGGATTTCTTTTTTTGTTATTTTACAAAATATACAATCCATAATTACTGTTTTCCTTTCCGTTTAGTTTTAAATTTATTTAAAAATGCATATGTTTGAAACACAAGGAAATATTGTATATCTTTACAATACTTATGTCAAGATTTTTGAAAAAATAATCTTGGTAGGTAAACACGTCGCACAAAAATATTCAAAATTTACAGAAAGCCTATTGATTTTTAAAATTGTATATAGTAATATACAAATTAGCTGTGACATAAGTGGCAGGGAAGATATATATCTTCTTAAATAAAATATGAGAGGCGTGGTTAAATCATGGCAAACACAAGTCCGCAAACGGCTACTCGTGGATTCATGAGAGGTTTCAAAGACGGCATACCTGTAGCGTTGGGCTACATACCGATAGCGTTGGCATGTGCGATCTCGGCGATACAAGCCGGATTGAGTGTTGGTGTATCGGAACTTTTGGGAGCGATGGTGTTTACAGGCTCGGGTCAGCAAGCTGCTATCAACCTACTAAAAGGCGGTACTACAGCAATTTGGCTTTACGCTTTAACTATATTCGTAGTTAACTGTAGGTACATATTATTTGCTATATCTATAGCACAGAGATTTGACCCAAAAATGAAGACTTGGCAGAGAGTTCTATTTGGTGTTTTGAATACCGATGAAATTTTTGGAGTTGCAATGAAAGAAAAAGGCACTCTAGAGCCTTCGTATTTATTAGGGCTCGGTACTTCTCCGTATCTTGGCTTTTTGCTCGGGACAATTCTTGGAGCAGTAGCAACGGATTTACTTCCTGTTGCGATAAGACCCGCACTCGGAATAATGTTATATGCTATGTTTATAGCGATAATAGTTCCTTCCGCAAAAAAATCTCGCCCGGTTTTGGTAGTAGTTTGCATAGCGTTACTTTTGAGCTTTATAATGGAATGCATTCCTGCAATTAAAGCGGTTTTAGATAGCTCATGGATAATAATTATTTGTGCTATTGTAACTTCACTCATAGGTGCATTTTTATTCCCAATAAAAGACGAACAAGAAGCACCTGAAACAAAGGGGGTTGAAGAATAATGGATACCCAAAAATTTATATATGCTATTTTTGCAATGACAGCTGTAATGTTGGGCGTAAAAATTATTCCGATACTTTTCTGCAAAAAGAAGATAAAAAATGTATTTATTAAATCATTTTTGGAGTACATACCTTACGCAGTTCTTACATCAATGATATTCCCTGAAGCGTTTGTTAATTCTACCGGCAATGTGTGGTCAGCAAGTATAGCGGTTGTTGCTGCGATTATACTTTCTTACATAGGTCAAAGTTTGGTGGTTGTAGCGCTTTCTTCAACACTGGTTGCATTTATTGTTGAACAAGTTATGCGTTTTGTAAAATAAAATTACAGACATAAAAATCCGACCCGTAGGGGTCGGATGATTTTTTATTTACTGTCATCCAATTGATCCAAAATAGCTCCGGATATTATATCCAAATCCATATCTTTTGCTTTTTGCATACTACGGCTCAAAAAGGCAGCCCCTCCTCCGGGTAAAAGAAGACCTGTTAAAGTTGTACAGCCCACGACAAACAGTCCCTCGAGTAAGCCCAATTCAAGGAATGAAGTAAATCCTGCGACTGCCAACATTCCAGCCAGTATATATAAGACTAATGCTATCGCCTTTCCCTCATAATCATTAAGAGGATCAGTATCATATGGTGAATATTTAGTAGCCGCATTATACAGTGATTTGTTTTCCTCGGATAATTTGTCGCCACAATTAAAGAATGCAAGACTTGATAGGGATTTTATCAGGTCTTTATTTTTTCTGAAGCGTTGGGGAAAACATTCTTTAACATCTTGTGTGAAGTCTTCTTTTTCTTTTGAGAATTTGTAGTAAATTTTTGATCTTTTGCGATGTATTTTTTTTGCTTCTTCCCGTAATTGGGTTTTATCAAGTTTTCCTGATTTTAATTTATCTGAAATTTCTTCCATATCCTTTGATATTGTGCTCAAGAGTTTATCTAATTTTGTTTTTAAAGTTTCTTTGCACTTCTCATATTTTTCTACATCAAATTTTTCTGTTTCATTTTTATCTTTAGAATCTAAGTCTATTGTTGAAAATCTAAATAGTTTTTCTTTACACTTTTTGAAATGTTTAGGTTTGTCATCGGACAGTAAATCTTTCATCTCAGATATTTCTTTAGTGATTTTTGGGGTTTTAATTAGTCTTTTAAACTTTGATTTAATCGATTTCTTTTTATCAGGTTGTGGTGCTTCGTTGTTAATAAAATTTTTTTCCAAAAAGTTAGCCACTTGAATTAAACAGCCTAGCATTCCGGTCCCTTTGTTGTTGTTGCTGTTGTGTATAGCATTTGATACGCTCTTTTTTGTCATGGTTCCAAATTCATTCTGTTGAAATTTTTTTAACTCTTTGGATGGCATTTTAGCTGCTTTAAGCGCCGAGGTTGCATTGCTTAGTTGATCTTTGGTAGATCTAATTATTTTTTTATAGTGTTCAATTTCTCCTAAAATGCCGGTTTCTTTCTTTGATTTTTTAAATCCGAAATATCTTTTTATTCGGTCAGCAGTACACCGATCAGTGGCTTTTTCTACTCTTTGTACTTCTTTTAAGGCTGCTTTTTTCTCATCAAGCTTTTTATAAAGTTCACCTAATTTTTCTTTTAATTTGTCTGCTTTTTCTAAATAGTGAGGCTTGGAGTTCGCTTGGAAATAAGATATTTCGTCAAACAAAACTTTTTCTATGCCGGATTCTTCTTGACTTTTTGCGTTTTGAGCATTAATGTCTTCCAATTTTTCGATATTTTTTTCTATGGCAGCTATTGTTCCTTCTTTATAAAAGCATTCGGCTTCCTTAAATTTTTTTAAAAATTTTTGCGCTAATTTATGCAAATCTTTGTTTTGTATTTCTTTGGGATTCGCAGTGTTGCGCTTGAACTTTTCTTCAATTTTTCCTACCAGTTCATCATGATTGACCTTTTCGAGCTCGCTTTGATAATAATTTTGAATTTCTCCCATTTTAAATTCTCCTTCCAAATTATAGTATAATAATTATAAAAATAATATTAATGTGTTTCCGTAAATATATATTATAACTAAAAATAATAAAAAATCAACCTTTTTTTATAAAAATTGCACCAAGCGCTAAGTTTGACCCAAACTTTTTTATGGTGTATAATAAAATGTACCTCATTTATAAATTGAAAATGACTTAGTGTTGCGATTAATAGCAAGAAATTCGTTAATAATAAATAATATTTAAAAATAAATATATAAAAGGAGATATAGTTTTGATTAAAAACAGATACGGAAATGAGAGCATATCTTCTCTAAAAGGTGCCGACAGAGTAAGAAAGCGTCCGGGTGTTATTTTTGGCTCTGACGGCATAGAGGGCTGCGAGCATTCTGTTTTTGAAATACTTTCAAATTCGATAGACGAAGCCAGAGAAGGCCACGGGAATGTTATAAAAGTGACCCGATATAAGGATAATTCCATAAAAGTGGAGGATAAGGGCCGAGGCATTCCCGTTGATTTTAATCTAAAGGAAGAAAAGTTCAACTGGGAGCTGCTTTTCTGCGAACTATACGCCGGTGGCAAATATAACAATCTCAATCAGCAAAACTATGAATATTCACTCGGTCTGAATGGTCTGGGATTGTGTTCTACGCAGTATGCATCAGAATACATGGATGTAGAAATAAAAAGAGACGGATATATTTATACTCTTCATTTTGAAAAAGGTGAAAACGTCGGAGGCCTTCAAAAAGAAGAATACAAGCGCAAAGATACCGGAACGACAATAAAATGGAAACCGGATTTATCGGTTTTCACAGATATTTCTATTCCTTTTGAGTATTTTGAGGACGTTTTAAAGCGCCAAGCTGTTGTCAATTCCGGGATAAAATTTTTATTAAAATATCAGAATGAAAATTCCGAATTCATAGAAAAAGAATTTATATATCAAAACGGAATAACTGATTACGCTGCCGAATTATTAAAAGATGAATATCTTACTCCAATTCAAAGTTGGCACTTGGAGTCAAAAGTAAGGGATCGCGAAGATAAGCCGTTTTACAAGCTTAAAGCTGACGTCGCTGTTGCATTTTCAAATAAATCAAATACTGCTGAATACTACCATAATTCCAGTTATCTTGAGCATGGAGGCGCCCCTGAAAGAGCTGTGCGCAGCGCTTTTACTTCTCAAATAGATTCGTATTTAAAGCAAAGCGGAAAATATACGAAAAATGAAAATAAAATAAGCTTTGCGGATATAGAGGATTCGCTTACGGTTATAATTTCGTCGTTTTCTACGATGACCTCTTATGAAAATCAAACTAAAAAATCAATCACAAATAAGGGAATCCAAGAAGCTCTTACTTCTATGCTTAAAAAAAATTTAGAAGTTTATTTTATTGAAAATCCAAATGACGCAGAAAAAATAGGAAATCAAATTCTCGTAAATAAAAGAAGCCGTGAAGATGCTGAAAAAACAAGGCTTAATTTAAAGAAAAAACTTACCACAAGCATGGATATGGCAAGCAGAGTTGCTAAATTTGTGGATTGTCGCAGCAAAGACACAAATAAAAGAGAACTTTTTATTGTGGAAGGGGATTCGGCACTTGGTGCTTGTAAACAGGCAAGAAATCCCGATTTTCAGGCCATAATTCCTATACGCGGAAAGATACTTAATTGCCTTAAAGCAGACTATAACCGCATATTTAAAAGCGATATCATAACCGATCTTATAAGAGTTTTGGGATGTGGGGTAGAGGTCAGAACTTCCAAAACTGCCAAAGATTTATCTTCATTTAATTTGGAATCTTTAAAATGGAATAAAATCATTCTCTGCACTGATGCAGATGTAGACGGATTTCAAATACGCACATTGCTTCTTACAATGCTTTTTAGGCTTACTCCAAAATTGATAGATTCCGGCAAGGTGTTCATAGCGGAGTCGCCTTTATATGAGATTAATACAAAAAAAGAAACGTATTTTGCATATAATGAATCGGAAAAAGAAGAATTTATTAATAAAATAGGTCAAGAAAAATACACAGTCCAAAGGTCCAAAGGTCTTGGTGAAAACGAACCTGACATGATGAATTTTACGACAATGAACCCGGCCTCTCGAAGATTAATAAAAGTAATGCCGGAAGATGCCGAAAATACTTCTAAAATGTTTGATATACTTCTGGGCGATGACCTCGCAGGAAGAAAAGAATATATAATAGAAAACGGACATCTATACGTAGACGATTTAGATATAAGTTAAAGGTGGTGAGTTATTGAAATGAAATCCGGAAAGAAAATAAAAGAAAGTTCCTCCAGAACTTCTCACGTTAGCGGTTTTATATATAACGCAGGAGAGGTTGTGGAAGAAAAAATAGTAAATACACTTAAAAAAAATTATATGCCATATGCCATGAGCGTAATAATGTCCAGAGCTATTCCTGAAATAGACGGGTTTAAACCGTCCCACAGAAAATTGCTTTTTACAATGTATAAAATGGGACTGCTTGGGTCTACCAGAACCAAATCTGCAAACATAGTCGGTCAAACCATGAAGCTTAATCCTCATGGTGACAGTGCTATATACGATACCATGGTACGTATGAGTAGAGGCTACGAAGCGCTTTTGTATCCTTATGTAGATTCTAAAGGAAATTTTGGCAAATTTTATTCACGTGACATGGCTTGCGCTGCATCAAGGTATACCGAGGCCAAACTCGAGAGCATTTGCAAAGAACTTTTTAAAGACATAGACAAAGATACAGTGGATTTTGTACCCAATTATGACAACACATTGACGGAGCCCTCGTTACTTCCTTGTACATTTCCTTCGATACTCGTTAATTCTAACACCGGTATAGCGGTTGGAATGGCAAGCTCGATTTGTCCTTTCAATTTAAAAGAAGTTTGCGAAACCACGATTGCATATATAAAAGACAGAAATTGTGATATATTAGAAACTCTGATAGCCCCGGATTTCCCGGGAGCCGGAGAAATAATTTACGATAAAGAAAAAATAAAGTCAATTTATGATACGGGTCGTGGAGGAATAAAAGTCAGAGCAAGGTACAAGTATGACAAAAAATATAATTGTATTGACATAATAAATATTCCTCCCACAACGACTTGTGAAGTTATCATAGAAAAAATTGCAGAACTTGTTAAACTGGGTAAGGTAAGGGAAATCTCGGATGTACGCGATGAAACCGGGCTCGACGGTTTGAAAATCACCATTGATTTGAAGCGTGGAGTGGATCCTGAAAAATTAATGCTTAAACTTTTTAAACTTACTACCTTGGAAGATACCTTTTCATGTAATTTCAATATTCTTATAGGCGGTACGCCAAAAGTTATGGGAATCAGAGAAATACTCGAAGAATGGGTTGAGTTTAGAGCGGAATGCATTCGCCGCCGAACTTGTTTTGATTTAAATAAGAAAAAAGATAAGCTCCATTTGCTTGAGGGTCTTAATAAAATTTTGGTTGATATAGATAAAGCTATTTTTATCATCAGAAATACCGAGCAAGAGCAACTGGTAGTTTCGAATTTAATGCAAGGCTTTGACATTGACGAAATTCAAGCAGAATTTGTTGCTGAGATAAAACTTCGCCATTTGAACCGCGAATATATTTTAAAACGTACAAGTGAAATCGAAAATTTAAAAAATGAAATTGCCGAGCTCGAAGATATACTTTCTGCTAAAAATAAAATTTACAAAATAATTATTAAAGAACTGAGCGCAGTTTGCAAAGAACACGCCAAGCCGCGAAAAAGTTTGCTCATTTATCCTGAGGATACCGAAGAATATACCGAAGCTGAAATTGTACCTGATTATCCTGTTAGATTTTTCTTGACAAAAGAAGGGTATTTCAAAAAAATAACTTCACAGTCTTTAAAAATGAACTCGGAACAAAAATTGAAAAACGAAGACGAAATTATACAGGAAATCCCGGGAATGAATCATTCGGAGTTACTGTTTTTTACAGATAAGTGTCAAGTTTATAAAGCTAAAGGTTATAATTTTTCCGATACAAAAGCCAGCGCACTAGGTGAATACGTTCCGGCGTTTTTATCTTTTGAAAAAAACGAAAAAGTGGTTTATGTAGCGGTGACAACAGATTATTCAGGTTTTATGCTGTTCTTCTTTAAGAGTGGAAAAGTCTCTAAAGTCGAAATGAAATCTTATTATACAAAAACAAATCGAAAAAAGCTTATAAAAGCCTACAGCGAAAAAGATGATATAGTGAGTGCAGCATACAAAATTCAAGATGAAGATTTTATTCTTACATCTTCTTCGGGAAAAGTTTTGATTTTTAATTCGTCCATGGTGAATTTGAAACAAACGAAAAATACTCAAGGCGTAGCGGTTATGAAGCAGAAAAAGGGTCATAAGCTTATAAAAGCAGAAGAATATATCCCCGGAACTTTCCTAAATGAGAAAATTTATCGGGCAAAAAATATACCGGCTGCCGGAAAATTGTTATCTGATGATGATACAACTTGTGAACAGCTTACTTTGTGACGAAAGGATATGAGAATATGAAAAGAGTTTTTTTAATTGTTTTGGATAGTGTTGGAATAGGTGAAATGCCTGATGCAGCTGACTACGGTGATGCGGGGAGTAACACTGTAAAAGCTTGTTATAATAACAAAAATTTTGATATGCCTAATTTGAAAAAAATGGGACTTTTCAATATTGATGGAATGGATTATTCCGAAAGCGAATCTAATCCTACAGCAAGTTTTGCCCGAATGAAAGAGGTTTCAAAAGGAAAAGACACTATTATAGGCCACTGGGAAATTGCAGGAATCGAATCCAAAAAGCCTTTGCCTACGTATCCTAACGGATTTCCTGATGAAGTTATTGAAGAATTTAAACGCAGAACGGGCAGAGATATTCTTTGTAATAAACCCTATTCAGGTACTGAAGTTATCAAAAAATTTGGAAAAGAAAGTATTGAAACCGGAAAGCTCATAGTTTATACTTCCGCAGACAGCGTATTTCAAATTGCTGCTCATGAAGATGTCGTTCCGATTGAGAAGTTATATGAATACTGCAAAATCGCAAGAGATATTTTAAAAGGAGATAACGCAGTAGGCAGAGTTATTGCCAGACCGTTTGTGGGCGAATACCCTGATTTTGTTCGTACCACGAATCGACATGATTTTGCCCTTGCTCCTCCGGAAAAAACCATGTTGGATTTCATCAGGGAGAGCGGAAAAGATGTGATTGCTATAGGTAAGATAAACGACATTTTTGCAGGAAATGGCGTAACTGAAAAAATTTTAACAAAAGGTAACGAAGACGGAATAAATAAAACGCTTGAAGTTATGAATAAAGATTTTGAAGGATTATGTTTTGTAAATTTGGTTGATTTTGATATGCTTTACGGTCACAGAAACAATGTTGACGGATACGCTGCCGCACTTTCTTATTTTGATTCAAAAATTCCGGAAATTTGCAGCAAACTTCAGCCGGAAGATGTGCTTATCATCACTGCGGACCATGGGTGCGACCCAACTACTGCATCTACTGATCATTCAAGAGAATATACACCTATGGTTATTTATGGAAATAAAATAAAACAAGGAGTAAATCTCAGAACTCGTGAAGGATTTTACGATACAGGCGCAACTGTTTTGGAATACCTTGGCGTTGGAGAAAAAATAAAAGGGAAGTCATTTTTGAAAGAGGTTATAAAAAATGGAAATAAATCGTAATGTAATTGTGTTGTGGTTAAAAAAAATAATTATTTGTACAGTAAGTTTGATTTTATTAGGAATAGGTTGCGGCCTTAATGTCGCAACTTCACAAGGCGCCGACCCTATAACGGTTTTTTACGACGGATTAAGCAAAGCTTTGCATGTTAGTGTTGGTTTTACGGCAAGTGTTTTGAACTTTAGTTTGATATTGCTGGTTCTTGCTTTTTCATTTGTCTCTGCAAAGGTTCATAAAGCCAAAGGATTCGGAGAGATAATTAAATACTTATTTAAGTACATAAGCATAGGTACCGTTATTTATTTGATGGTTTTGGGCAATTTTATAGATTTTGGTATATGGATTTACAATTTGATGAATGTGCCCACAGATTTACCGCAGACATTTATTTATCAAGTAGGAATTTCTTTAATAGGATGCCTTTTCTGCTTTGTAGGTTTGGGCGGATTTATGAGTATAGATATCGGAATAGACCCCTGGACTGCTTTCGCGGTCATATTAGCCAAGAAATGTAAGGCGTCGTTTAGACTTATCAAAATTATATTAGATGCTTTAACATTGCTTTTTGGATGGCTTTTAGGAGGAACAGTAGGAGTGATCACTCTTTTTTGTGTGGTATGCGGAGGACCTGTTATACAAAAATCTGCAGAACTTCTTGACAAAATGCTCCCGAAAATGCTACAATCCAATTATGAAAATCAAGTTAAGAAACAGTAAATGTCAAGAGAAGATTTTTGCTATATTTAATATGAAACATTCAGATATACCTATTTATTTGTGAATTATTTCGAGTTATTGAGTATAATATTCTAATTTATTCTTATAAAGGTGGTGAATATGGACTAATTTAACTTTTTCTACACAAAAAGTTGAATTTGTTCATGATTGTTTATGGGTAACGTGCCTACTCCTCACATAGAAGCTCAAAAAGGCGATATAGCCGATATAGTTTTGATGCCCGGTGATCCTCTGAGAGCTAAATTTATAGCTGAGAATTTTTTGACTGATGTTAAGTGCTTTAACAAAGTTAGAAATATGTTTGGTTTTACAGGAAAATACAACGGAAAGACTGTGTCTGTGATGGGCGCAGGAATGGGAATGCCTTCCATCGGAATATATTCGTATGAACTTTTTAATTTCTATGACGTAAAATCTATTATAAGGATTGGAAGCGCGGGTGCAATTAAGGATGAAGTGAATCTCAGAGACATAGTTATTGCCATGGGAGCTTGCACGGATTCTAATTATGCATCCCAGTATAAGTTGAACGGAACTTTTGCTCCTATTGCTGATTTTGAATTGCTTAGTAAAGCGCAAAAATTTTCAAAAGAAATTTCTGCCAAAACTTTTGTAGGAAATATTTATTCCACAGATGTGTTCTACAGCAGTGAAGATGTTTTACCTAAATGGAAAGAAATGGGAGTTTTAGCGGTTGAAATGGAAGCTGCTGCCCTTTATATGAATGCTGCCAGAGCCGGTAAAAAGGCATTGTGCTTGCTTACGATTTCGGATTGTCCTTTGCGTGGACTTTCCTTATCGTCTGAAGAACGTCAAGTAGGATTTTGCGATATGGTTAAGCTCGCTTTAAAAACTGCAACCGAGTAACCAAAATTTATTAAAATTGATATGCATTAAAATATATTAAATTTATTATTCATATTGTGATTTGGGGGAAATTATGAAAAATCTAATTCCAAAAATTGCTTTGGGTTTATCAATAGCAGCGTTTTTATGCTTGGTTGTATGTGCTGTAGGATCGGGTTTTAAATTACACACGGGTCTTGAGGATGACGACAGATTTTCAGTTTCTATGGTTACCGACGGTGGCGGTATAAACGACCAATCTTTTCAGGAATCCGCATGGAAAGGCATGCAGCAATTTGCAAGCGAAACAGATTCTCATGTAAGTTATGTTGAGTGCCCTCAAACTTCAGATTTTTTAATTAATATAGATAAACTTGCAGATGAACATACTGATTTGATATGGGGAATAGGTTACAAACTGGCCGATACAATCGAATTGGCAGCTAAAACTAACCCTGAGTTAAAGTATGCTTTGGCTGATTTTACATATGGAGATAAAATTCCTGATAATGTAGCTTGTGCAGTGTTTAGATCTCAAGAATCCTCTTTTATGGTAGGATACATAGCAGCCATGACAACAAAGACCAACTGTGTGGGATTTGTAGGAGGAATAAAAGGCCTTGTTATAGATCAGTTTGAGTATGGGTATTTAGCCGGAGTGGCATACGCTTCCAAGAAACTCGGAAAAGAAATAAACGTAAGAGTTCAGTATGCTGAAAGCTTTACCGATTCTGCAAAAGGAAAAGCTATAGCAATGAAAATGTTTGATGAATGCGATGTTATATTTCATGCTTCAGGCGGAGCAGGTGTTGGAGTTATAGAAGCTGCAAAAGAAACCGGAAAATTTGCGATTGGTGTAGATCTTGATCAATCATATTTAGCTCCGGAAAATGTTCTTACCTCCGCAATAAAAGACGTAGGGAAGGCTGTAAATCTTATATCCAAAGATGCACTTAACGGTGAGGAAATTGGAGGAAAAACTTTTTCCTACGGAATAAAAGAAAATTGCGTAGGCATACCCGAAAGAAATCCGAATATGAATCCAGAAGTTTATGCAGCGGTGCTTAAAGTCAAAGATAAGCTCGCTGAAGGAAAAATTGTTCCCCCCGGCACAAAATCAGATTATGACGAATTTATTAAGCATCTCCCGGAATTAAACGCCTAATAAAATGTTGAAAGGAGGATTACATTGGAAATTAGCAAAGAATATGCCGTGCAAATGCGCGGAATAAGCAAGTATTTTGGAAAATTTCAAGCACTTAGATCGGTAGATTTAGATGTAAAAAAAGGAGAAACTCACGCGATTCTAGGAGAAAATGGTGCAGGCAAAAGTACTTTGATGAATGTTCTTTATGGTTTGTACGGAGCAGACGAGGGAACTATTTATCTAAACGGAGAACCTGTTTGTATTAAAAATCCAAGTTCAGCCATTGCGCACGGAATAGGTATGGTACACCAGCATTTTATGCTCGTCGAGAAATTTACTGTTCTTCAAAATATAATCCTGGGCAATGAATCTACCGATAAATTCGGGATTATAAACATGAGAAAAGCTCGAAAAAAAGTAATAGAAATAATAAAGCGTTATGGCATGAAAGTTGATTTGAAGAAAAGAATCAGAAATATTTCTGTTGGTATGCAACAAAAAGTTGAAATATTAAAGGCTCTTTATAGAGGTGCAGATATTTTGATTCTTGATGAACCTACCGCTGTTCTTACTCCGCAGGAAATAGATGAGCTTTTAGAAGTAATAGAAAATTTGAAAAAAGACGGGAAAACTATAATCATAATTACTCATAAATTAAAAGAAATAAAAAAATCTTCGAAAGAATGTACTATTATTCGTAAAGGTAAATTTATCGACTGCGTCAACGTGAGCGATGAGAGCGAGCAAAGTCTTGCGGAAAAAATGGTTGGACACAAAGTCAAGTTGCTTGTTGAAAAAGAAAAAGCTGTTCCGGGAGATGTGGTCTTTGAAATAAAGGACTTGAATGTCAAAAGTGAGCGCGGAGTGGACACTATAAAAAATTTGTCTATGAAGCTAAGAAAAGGCGAAATATATGGTTTGGCCGGAGTTGATGGTAATGGTCAAAAAGAGCTGGTTGAAGCGATTATATGCAGCCTACCCGTAGAATCCGGAAAAATTCTTATAAATGGCAAAGAAATTCAAAATACAAGTACAAGAAATGTTATAGACAGCAAAATATCTATAATTCACGAAGATAGACATCGTTACGGATCGGTTTTAGAAATGTCGGTTGCTGATAATGCGATTCTGGAAAAGTACCGAGAAGCTCCTTTCAATATTAACGGATTTTTGAATTACGATGAAAGGGATAAATTTACAGATGAATTAATAGAAAAATACGATATTCGCCCTGTAGATTGTAAATATACTAAGATAAGAAATTTATCAGGCGGAAATCAGCAAAAATTGATTATCGGCAGAGAAATTGCAAATGATCCGGACTTGTTGATTGCAATACAGCCCACAAGAGGCCTTGATGTCGGGGCTATAGAGTATGTTCACAAGACTCTTATTGATTTGAGAGATAAAGGAAAGGCAATTCTTCTTATATCTTTGGAATTGGATGAAATACTTGATGTTTCGGACCGTATAGCGGTAATTTATGATGGATCTATTGTTGGTGAATTTGAACAAGAAGAAGCAAACGAGCAAAATGTTGGTCTTTTAATGGCAGGAGGTAAGGGAAATGACGCACAAAATAGCTAAAATATTAAAATCATATTTTATGCGCACATGTATAGCCGTCTTTTTTGGATTTTTAGTAGCGTCGTTGATTCTACTTGTTACAGGCTATGACCCATCGCAATCGCTTGCAGTTATGTTCAATGCCATATTTTCGCGCCCGAAGTTCATAGTCAATGTTATATTGAAAAGTACTCCTATAATTCTTACCGGATTAAGTGTTGCATTTGCTTTTAAAATGGGCCTTTTTAATATTGGTGCCGAAGGACAGTACATAGTTGCAACTATAGCATCCACGTTGGTTGGTATTATATTTAATTTTCACCCGGTAATTCAAATTCCGCTTGTTATTTTGTCAGGCGTTCTGGCAGGTGCAATTTTTGGTGGAATAGTAGGATTTTTAAAATCTCGTTTCGGAATTCACGAAGTAATAACCAGCATTATGCTTAACTGGATTGCACTTTATTTATGTAATTATGTCGCAAATTCTCAGCGCTTCCATAAACCTGATAGCGATGGTACATACTTTATAAATAGTTCAGGTTTGACGCTGTTTTTGTATGATTGGAAATTTTCAGAACAAGGAAGAAAGTTTTTGAAAGGCAGCCCAATTTTAAATGACATTTTGCTTAAAACAGATTTTAATTTCAACTTTTTAATCGCAGTATTAATGGCTGTGCTTGTGTGGTTGGTTATATACAAAACCAGTAAAGGTTTTGAGTTCCGTGCATGTGGTCTAAATCCTGATGCAGCGAAAAATGCAGGAATAAACGTAAGCAGAAACATAATTTATACAATGATTATCTCGGGTGCTCTTTCGGGCCTTGCAGGTGCGTTGTCGATAAGTGGCTCATCCTCTCCCGCAATTCATGTTTTGTCTGTTTTTGAAAATTATGGGTTTAATGGTATGTCTGTTGCTCTTATTGCAGGTAGTTCGCCTGTTGGGTGTGTTTTTGCCGGACTCATGTTCAGTGCCCTTATTTATGCGGGTCAGACATTGCAGTTTAAAGTAGGTGCTCCTTCTGAGATAGTAAATATCATGATAGGAACTATCGTTTTCTTCGTTGCACTTTCGGTCATAATTCCAATTTTAGTAAATAAATTTTTAGATAAGGAGAGAAGACGTCATGCTTAACACAATTTTAATCGCAATATCCATTACACTGATGTATTCTGCTCCACTTACTCTTGCGGCAATCGGTGGGGTAATATCCGAAAAATCCGGTATTACTAATATAGGAATTGAAGGAATGATGAGCATTGGCGCTTTAACGGGTGCCACAGTTGGATTTTTTACTGAAAATCCATGGATAGGGCTCTTATGCGCAGGACTCGCCGGAGGAATTTTGGCTTTGCTTCACGCGGTTGCTTCGATAACTTGTAGAGCCGATCAAACAGTTTCGGGTATTGCAATAAATTTGATAGGCCCGGGAGTTGCGATGTTTTTGTCAAGGTATTTCTTTAAAGCTACTATGACACTACCGGTTCCACATAAATTGCCTAAAGTTGTAGACCCCAGATATTTTCAAAATACAATGTTTAGCAATTTAAGTATTGATGCCAGCGTTGTACTTGCGGCTTTTGCTGTGGTTGTTACTTCATTTGTTTTTTATCAAACCAAGTGGGGACTTAGAATAAGAGCGATGGGTGAACATCCCGCCGCTGTTGATACTCTTGGCGTGTCGGTGTGCAAAACAAGATATATTTGCGTTGTTATTTCTGGAATTTTGGCTGGATTGGGTGGCGGAGTTGTAACTCTTGCGGTAGTTTCGCAGTTTTCTCCTACTGCCATCAGTGGTCAGGGATTTATCGCACTTGCAGCGGTTATATTTGGTAAATGGCGTCCTTTAGGCGCATACGGTGCTTGCTTGTTGTTTGGATTTTCTCAGGCTTTGGTCATTATTTTAGGCGGTGGAGCAGTTCATGTTCCTTCAACTGTGTTGGCAATGATACCATACATATTGACCATAGCTATGTTGATAATATTTGTAGGGCGTTCTTCAGCTCCAAAAGCTGCGGGTGTTCCTTACGAAAAAGGTGCCCGATAAAAAATATATCAAGGTGGTAAATAATTAAATGGAAATTAATCGAATACTTTCCAAAGTTGACCATACTTTGCTTTCGGTTACAGCGAGTGAGAGCGATATTATAAAAATATGTAAAGAGGGAATGCGATACAATGTAGCTTCTATTTGTATCGCACCTTGTCATATTAGGATTGCTCGAGATTTTTTAAAAAATGATTTGAACATTTGCACTGTGATTGGTTTTCCTAACGGATACAATACTTGTGAAACCAAGATGTTCGAGACCGAGAACGCTCTTTCTTTGGGAGCTGATGAGATTGACATGGTCATCAATATAGGTGCTTTGAAAGAAAAAAATTTCAAAAAAGTGGAAAGTGAAATTTATAATCTGAAAAAAATATGTCAAAATAAAATATTGAAGGTTATAGTTGAAACCTGTTTACTTACGGAAGAAGAAAAAATTACAATGTGTAAAATAGTCACAAATTCAGGGGCCGATTATATAAAAACATCCACTGGATTTTCGAAATCCGGGGCAACTCTGGATGATATAATTTTATTTTCAAAAAATATAGGCAAAAATGTTAAAATAAAAGCTGCCGGCGGAATTGGTAGCCTCGAAGATGCAAAAAAGTTTATAGAAGCCGGAGCTTCAAGGTTGGGAACAAGCAAAATTGTAAAAATTGTTTCTCAGATGAATATTTAAGGAAGGGTTTTGTTTTTTAGTGAGAGTTTACGATATAATAGCTGCAAAAAGAGATAAAAAAGAATTAAAAGAGGAAGAAATTAAATTTTTAATAAATGGTTATGTAAACGGAGAAGTGCCGGATTATCAAATGTCTGCATTTTTAATGGCCGTGTATTTTAACGGCATGACCGAGAAAGAATGCGCAACATTCGCAGAGTGTATGCTTCATTCCGGAGACGTTATGGATCTTTCGGAAATAGAAGGTGTAAAGGTAGATAAGCACAGCACCGGCGGAGTAGGGGACAAAACCACTTTGATAGTGACGCCTGTCGTGGCTGCTTGTGGAGTTAAAGTTGCAAAAATGTCCGGCAGAGGCCTCGGGCACACAGGTGGAACCGTGGATAAATTGGAATCAATTCCCGGAATGAATGTTGCACTTTCCAGAGAAAGATTTTTTGAAATTGTGAAAAATGTTGGTTGCAGCGTCGTAAGTCAAACAGGAAATTTAGTTCCTGCCGATAAAAAAATATACGCTTTGAGAGATGTTACAGCTACAGTTGAAAGCATGCCTCTTGTTGCTTCGAGCATAATGAGTAAAAAAATAGCTTCCGGGGCAGACTGTATAGTTTTGGACGTTAAATGCGGAAAAGGTGCGTTCATGAAAACCAGCGAAGATGCTGTGAAACTTTCTAAAATAATGGTAGATATAGGTAAAAAATTCAATCGCAAAGTGTCCGCGCTTATCACCGATATGAATGCTCCTTTAGGAAATGCAATAGGCAATTCACTTGAAGTGTGGGAATCATGTGAGGTTTTAAGAGGAAAAGGACCCGAAGATTTAAAAGAAGTTTCTGTATGCTTAGCAGCAAATATGCTTTACATGGCAGGAAAAGGCAGCATGAAAGAATGCATCAGAGCTGTTGAAATATGTTTGAAAAATGGTAAAGCTTATGAAAAATTCAAAGAAATGGTAACTGCTCAAGGTGGAGATTTATCCGATTTTGACAGTATTACAAAGCTTCAAAAAGATTCTATGATGTATGAAGTTTTATCTTCGGACAAGGGATATTTGGCGGCAATGGATGCAGAACTTTTAGGAAAAGCTTCTATGGAACTTGGCGCAGGCAGAGAGACCAAAGAAGACGATATAGATTACAAAGCCGGCATAGTTCTTTACAAAAAAATTGGTGATAAAGTGGAGAAAGATGAAAGGCTGGCCGTATTTTATTCGTCGGATATAGATAAATTTTCTAAGGCTGAAGAGATATTCAAAAAATCGCTTTCCTATAGTAAGCATGAGCCGGAAAAATCACCATTAATATTAGCCAGAGTTACAGAAAATAAAATAGAAAAATTTTAGAAAGCAGCTGATTTTAAGAAATGAATTTAGATGAAGCAAAGGCTCTTGCTGAAAAATACAGAAAAGAAATAGAGTATCACAATAAAAAGTATTACGAAGACGATTCCCCCGAAATAGATGATTATGAATATGATATGATTGTGAGAAATTTGGAAGAGTTAGAAAATCTTTTTCCCGAATTAGCCTCTGAAGATTCTCCCACTAAACATGTTGGCGGGAGAGCTTCGGCAAAATTTTCTCCGGTTACTCACGAAATCAAAATGGAAAGTTTACATGACTCATTTTCAATCGAAGAAATAGAAGCTTTCTATAATAGAATAAAAAATGTCGTAAAATCTGCGAGCTATGTTGTTGAGCCCAAGATAGACGGCTTGTCTGTTTCGGTTGAATATGTCAACGGAAAGCTTTTCAGAGCTTCTACTCGTGGCGACGGTCAAGTTGGCGAGGATATAACTGAAAATATTTTAACCATAAACAGCTTGCCCAAAAAATTAAACAAAAACATTGAGTATCTAGAAGTTCGCGGAGAAGTTTATATGTCCAAGGACAGCTTTTTGAAACTCGTTCAAAAGCAAGAATCAGAAGGTCAAAAAACTTTTAAGAATCCCCGAAATGCTGCTGCAGGTTCACTTAGGCAAAAGGATTCGAGTGTTACTGCTTCCAGAAATTTGGATATTTTCATTTTTAATGTTCAAAAAATTAAAGGATACGAATTAAAATTTCATAAGGAATCATTAGATTTTTTGAAAGATTTAGGACTCCCTGTTCTACCTTTCTATGCGGTTTGTAAAACCATGGAAGAAATTTCTTCTGAAATAAATAGGATAGGAGAAATAAAATCCGATTTGCCATTTCAAACAGATGGCGCTGTCGTTAAATTAGATTCATTTGAAGATAGGAAAGTGCTCGGCAGTACGTCAAAATTTCCCAGATGGGCCGAAGCTTACAAATATCCTCCCGAAGAAAAATCCACTGAGCTTTTAAACATTGAGATAAATGTTGGCAGAACAGGAATTTTGGCTCCAACAGGAATTTTAAAGCCTGTTTTGATTTCAGGAAGCACTGTGGGAAGGGTAGTTTTGCACAATGAAGATTTCATCAAAGAGAAAAATCTAAGAATCGGTGACACGGTTGTAATTAGGAAAGCCGGAGAAATCATACCTGAAGTGGTGAAAGTTATTTCACATAAAGAAAATTCAGAAGAATTTCAATTTCCCCAAAAATGTCCGTCTTGTGGTTCTGAGGTTACTCGTGTCGATGACGAGGTGGCAATAAGGTGCGTTAATACAAATTGCCCCGCTCAGTTGCTTAGAAATTTAATTCATTTCGTTTCAAAAGGTGCCATGGATATCGAAGGCTTAGGCGAAACTTTGATATCAAAAATGGTTGAACAGGGTATGATATCATCGCCGGTGCAGATATATGAATTGAGCAAAGAAAAATTAGCGGCTATGGAAAGAATGGGAGAAAAATCTTCTCAAAATATAATAAATTCAATTAAAAAATCAAAAAATCAAAATCTTGATAGGCTTATTTTTGCTTTGGGAATTCGCCACGTTGGCCAAAAAGCTGCGAAGCTCTTGGCTTCAGAATTTGAAAACATGGACAATTTAATGTCGGCACAAAAGGAAGAAATTTCTTTAATTGGAGGCATAGGCGAGGTCATAGCAGATAGTATAATTTCTTATTTTTCTGTTGATCAAAATGTCAAACTTATAAACGAACTTAAGAATAAAGGTTTGAACATGAATTTTGAAAGTAGTTCAAAAAATAGTGTTTTAAAAAATAAAACATTCGTTTTAACGGGTACTTTGGAAAAATATACGCGAGGAGAAGCTACTCAAATAATAGAGTCTATGGGCGGCAAGGTAACATCGTCTGTTTCTAAAAACACATCGTATGTTTTATGCGGTGATTCTCCCGGTAGCAAAGCTGAAAAAGCTCGAAAATTAAATGTTGAGATTATATCTGAGAATGATTTTGAAAATATGATTTCATTTATGTAAAATTCTAAATGGTTTATACTTTTCACAATATAAAATCACTTGCCTTATGACAGACAAGTGATTTGTTTTATGAAATTTTTTTATGTATTTTATTGAATTCAATTAAGTAATTGTAGTCATAATTTAGTGCCATTATTTTGTCGAGAGCCGAAAGAGCTTTCTCCAGATTATCAGGACTGTTTTGAATGGCATAATTATCACAAGCATTTAGCAAATTTTTAAATGTTTCAGTTATCTCAACGGAATTTTGCAGATGATTCATAAGAGTTTGGTTATATAGCTTTTGCAATTCATAACGTACATTGCTGGTTTTATGAGATATTTTAATAATCAAATCTTTAAAGCAAGATAATTGACCGTTTTTAAAATCATTCCACATGTGATTTGATTCATTTTCTTTATCATTAAGCCCCATCGCAAATACATTATATTTGTTTTTTATAAACGAAAGAGTGTCCGTCCCTATAATCGCAGAAGATTTCCCGACAGAATTTGAAATATTTGTTGAACCGTAATCGTCGAGTCCGATTTTTAATTTAGTTAAAGATGAATCGACTCTTTTTATTAATTTTAAAGTCCATTCATTTTTATTTTTTACGATAGGCTGATTATCGCCCGGCAAGGGTACAATCGGGCTAACGTGGTCGTTTTTACCGGATTGAGTCAAATAAAATATTAGAGTTAAATATTTTTTATTCGATAATATTCCGGGTATGGAAACGCTTTTGTTTATGCCGTAAGATTTCAAAATGTCATAAATTTCCGGTTCTATTAAATTCAAAGCTTTTTTAAATTCATTTGCGAAAGGATTGGCTTTGTTTTCAGAAAGTTTTTTCATTATATCTTGGAATTTGATTTTTATATTATGCTTCCCCAAAACTCTGTTTCCGAACATAGGCAGGCTCATTGAAATAGTCAAATTTTTACTTGTATCAAAATAAGCTTCACCGACACTATCATCATAATCTACGTTTAAAGATGCAGTCCCTACCACCGGAACTTCAAATGATAAATTGCCACTTACGCTGTTTATTTTTGTTTTTCTGCTTGTACTAAATTTTGCAGATTTATTTTTTAAGCTTCTTGAAAATATTTGCATTTTTGATAAGTTTTCTATTTCGTCATATAGTTTTTTAAGCATTTCAAAATCTTCAGAAGTCTGGGCGTAATTCCTTAAATATGCAATTAAAGATATGGAAGTTTTTAACATAAGTAATCTGCCCGAAGAACTTGCGTTCAATCTGGAATTATTAAGCCAACTTTTTTCGATTGCTTTTTTAATTTTCAAAGCATCATGATGGTCTGATTTAGAATTATTTTTATTTGAAATTATGTATAAACTATTATTATAACGCCTTAAATCCCCCGTTATATTAGAAACTATTATCGAAAAGATTTCAGAATTTGTTTCGTAATTTTCTAAATTATTTTTTGTTTCAACAAATTTAGCGGTTTTTTCCGATTTCAAAAAATGTAAAATTTGATTTGAATTTTCTGAATAATATGAGGGTGAACCATCTCTTTCTATTAAATTTATAAATGGATGTTTTATCGATGAGTCCACATATTTTGAACTTTGTGAAACGCTCATACCCAAAGATACAAAACAATCAGCTGTGGCTGATAAATTTCCGCTGGCTTTTATGGAGCTTTCTTTAGCGTCATTTACAGACTGAGTTACGGAAGGCAGTTCGCACGATGCGTTTTGAGGGATTATACATGAGATTTTTAAATAATTTTCTATGGATGTTTTTATTTTAGAAATAAGATTTACCTCTGCTTGTTGCATTGAATTTCGAGAATTGATTATTTTTTTAATTTCAGGCTCGCGAAGTTCTATAGAGCTGATTGTTTTGTTTTTTGAATAAGAATCTAAAAATTGTTCCAGTGAATAAAATACCAGTGAATTTGTTATTTGAGTATTAAATTCTGTATTGGCAGAAAGGTATTTTTTTAGTCCTGTTCCAATGGAAAGATTTATATTTTTTGAACTGTCTATTCTGTAAAATGACTTTTCAGAATCACTTTCTTCAAAATCTTGGCCTATTGATATTCCAAAATTCACCGGACCTGTAGATGCCGACGTACTTATGGTCCCTGAAGTAGAAGCGCTTTCGCTGCCGATTTTGTCCTCTACTCCGCATCTTTCGGAGTCCAAGATTTTGCTTGCTATTTTTCTGGAAATTAAGGTCTGATAAGCATCTTTTACTCCGGATATAAATTTATAAAATATATTTGTTTTGGGAATTTCATCATTTATTTCGATTAATTTTTCAATACTTTTTAACCTTTTTAAAATTTCTATATTTGTAAATTCGGTTTCGTTCTCAATAGACATTAAATAATTTTTGGTACTCTTAATGCATTCGCAAAGCAAAGAATCCTTTAATATATTCTCGTTTATATCACTTTTTTTATCAATGTAAGGTGTCGATTCATCATTTAGAATAAAATCAATTCCTTGAATTAAAATTGTTTTTAAGTTATTTTTTTCGAAAATATCCAGTGTATTACGGTTATTTTTGAAAATTAACTCATATTTCTTATTTTTAGTTTGTTCTTCCTTGCTTGAAGCTATTTCCTTTTCGCAACAGTATGCATGGTTTAACGGGCACGCGGTTGTAAATGTTAATCCTCCAAGTAGTATACTTAAATATTTTTTTATTTTCATAATTACGCCTCCTAATTTTATAATTGAACAAAGTTTTTAAATTTGCAAAACTTATAATCAGTATTATAACATATTTTACATCAAAATAAACAAATAAAAGGTTTGTTTAAAATTAATATTTGGTTATATTTTAAAACTCGAAATTTAAAAATAAAAAATTAACCATTTTTTCCTCGACATTTATAGCGTTGATTAATTTAAGAATATGTTATATAATTACAGCCACTAATAATTTAATGAAAGAAGAGTTTTTATGCAGCTCAGCAAACTAATAGAAAACTTAAGTATTATAAAATTTACCGGAAGTTTAGACATAGAAATATCAGATATTGTTTATGATTCCAGAAAAGTTACGAAAAACAGCATATTTGTATGCCTCAAAGGCCATAATTCTGATGGTCACGAATATATTTTAGATGCCATAAAAAACGGAGCCACTGCTGTGGTGTCTGAAAAATACCTCGAAATTAAAGATGCAACATTAATAGTTGTTGAAAATTCCAGAAAATTTTTAGCGGATATCTCGGCAAATTTTTTTGAACATCCTGCCAAAAAAATGAATGTGATAGGCTTAACGGGAACCAAAGGCAAAACCACTACTTCTTTTATGATAAAAAGCATTTTAGAAAAATCGGGTAAAAAAGTCGGCCTCATAGGCACTCTTGGAGTGGTGCTTTCGGACAGAATCGTAAAAACAAATAATACCACTCCCGAATCCTACGAAGTACAAAAATATTTAAAACAGATGAGCGACGAAGGATACTCTCACTGTATAATCGAAGCATCATCTATAGGATTAAGAGATTACAGAATCAGCGGTTTTACTTTTGATGTAGGGGTATTTACCAATTTTTCTCACGATCACATAGGGGATGGAGAACACAAAAGTATCGAAGAATATTTGGAGTGTAAAAGTATACTTTTCAGAAACAGCAAATGTGGAATATTTAATGTTGATGATAGCAATTTCCGCTCAGTTTCCCAAAACAGCACTTGCACCATTAAAACTTTTGGAATTAATAACCCCGGAGACTATAAAGCTGAAAAAATAGAACTCGTAAACCACAAAGGAAACGTGGGAATAAAATTTAATGTTCTCGGCAAAATCAATTTAAACGAAGTATATATTCCTATTCCCGGGAAATTTAACGTTTATAATGCTTTGGCAGCTATTGCTGTGTGTGATACCCTTAATGTATCCGCAGATAGCATTATAGACGGTTTAAAAACCGTTCATGTGAAAGGGAGGGTAGAACCCGTAAATATTTCAGAAAAATTTTCTCTTTTCATTGACTATGCTCACAATGCTTTAAGTATGGAAAATGTTTTAAAAACATTACGTGAATACAATCCAAAAAGATTAGTGACATTGTTTGGCGCCGGTGGAAACAGACCGAAAATTCGAAGATATGAAATGGGTGAAATGTCGGGGAAATACTCAGATTTATCGGTAATCACAAGCGATAATCCCAGATTTGAAAATCCAATGGATATAATCGAGGATATAAAAATCGGAATTAATAAAACGAAAGGAAAATATGTGGTTATTCCTGACAGAAAAGAAGCTATAAAATATTGCATAGAAAATGCTTGTGAAGGTGACATTATAGTGCTTGCAGGAAAGGGCCATGAAGATTACCAAGAAATCAAGGGAGTAAAATATCCCATGGACGAAAGAATTATAATAAATGAAATTTTAAAAGAATTAAATCAACAATCGGAGTAGGTGGAAAATTTGAAAGAAATCAGTATATCGGAAATTTTGTCGGCTACAGGTGGAAAATTAATTTCCGGAAACACGGACGATACTATAAATTATGTATGCATTGATAGCCGAAAAGTTATTAAAGGTGCGCTTTTCGTGCCTTTGATTGGGGAAAATACCGATGGACATAAATACATACAAAATGCTTTTGAAAATGGAGCAAAAGTTTCTTTTTGCCAACCAGGAAAGCTAGGGGATACATCCGGCGGAGCTATTATAGAAGTAGATTCTACTTTGGATGCTCTTCAAAAATTGGCTAAATATTACAGAAGTAAATTCAATATTCCTTTCATCGGAGTATCCGGCAGCGTGGGAAAGACCACCACTAAAGAAATGATAGCCACTGTTCTGAGTGAAAATTTAAAAGTTTTAAAAACAGAAGGAAATTACAATGGTCAGATAGGGTTGCCTTTAACCATATTTAATTTGGATGATACCCATGAAGCCGCGGTTTTGGAAATGGGTGTAAGCAAATTTGGAGAAATGGAAAAGCTGGCGGATATAGCTGATATTGATATTGCGGTTATAACAAATATCGGTCTTTCACATATAGAAAATTTTAAAGATATGAAAAATACCTGTGCAGAAAAATTAAAAATGATAAAAAAAGACAATGGAATCGTTTTGTTAAATGGTGATTCTCCTGCACTCACCGAAGCCAAACCGAGCAATCCTTCTCAAAAAGTAATATTTTTTGGAATGAATGGTTCGTATCCGTATAAATTTGAGGATATAAGTTTTCACAGCTCCAATACAGAATTTACGCTTGTCACAGACAGCTTTAAAGACACTGTGACTATTCCGTGCTTGGGCATGCACAATGTATATAATGCTTTGGCTGCCATAGGCGTTGCCAGTGAGCTTAACATACATTTTGAGGATATAAAAAGAGGCCTTATGAAGTTTAAAAATGTAGGCATGCGCCAGCAGGTGTTTAACGTTGGGGACATAGTTCTTGTGGATGATTCCTATAACGCCAGCCCGGATTCAGTCAAAAGTTCGGCAAAAATTTTAAGAAATATAAATTCCGAAGGAAAAAATGTCCTAGTTATTGCCGATATGTTGGAGCTCGGAGCTCGTTCCAAAGAAATTCATTTTGATACCGGAAGATATATCGCCTTAGAGGGAATAGATGTTCTGATTACTATAGGAGAAAACGCAAAATATTTGTCCGAAGGGGCTTTGTCGGTAAAATCAGATCTTCAATCTTACCACTGCACAGAAAATGACGAAGCTTTCGAAGTGTTAAAAAATGTCTTGCAAAAAAGCGACAAGGTTCTCATAAAGGGTTCGCGTGGAATGCACACAGATGAAATCAGCGCCAAAATAAAAGAATATTATGCTTAAAATTTTAAGATATAAATGCTCATATTATATGGGCATTTGTTTTGCACAAAAAAAGTAATTAATCTTTTTTATTTTATAAAAGAAGTAGAATATGGGCAATATTTGTTTTAAAAAATCTATTTTTAGTTTAAAATTAAAATAAGAGTTTGTGATTTGAAGGTGAAAACGTGAAATCTGTAGATTTGGAGAAAGCAGTAAAGGCATCGAAAGAACTGTTTGAAAGTTTAAATTTAACTGTTTTAGAAGAAACGCCCCTGCGGTTCGTTAAAATGCTGTGTGATATGACTGCCTACAGCAATATATCTAATAACGAAATTGCTGATATGGTGAACAAAATTTTCCCTTTAAATTCCAAGGTACATTCAAAAAATGTCGTTATGGTGAAAAATATAGATGCGTTCAGCATGTGCGAACATCATGTTGCTTTAATGTATGATATGAAAATTTCAGTTGCCTACATCCCCACAGAATTTGTTTTAGGTCTTTCAAAAATAGTCAGAATGGTTGATATGGTTTGTAAAAGACTACAGTTACAGGAAAGAATTTCCTCGGATATAATGGAAATAATGAAAATTCTTACTAAAACTGAAGATGTCGCTGTTATGATAAAAGCAAAGCATAGCTGCGTTACAGCAAGAGGTATAAATAATGTTTCGTCTGAAACTGTTACCACATCTTTTAGCGGTAAGTTTGAAAGCGATATAAACACTCGACTAGAGTTTTTGAATTCTATCGATAAATAATATAAGTCGGGAAGTGTAAAAGTGAAATGTTTATCTGATATAAAAAATATAAGAAATATATTATCCTCTCATGGCTTTAAATTTTCTAAGTCCTTAGGACAAAATTTTATAATAAACCCGGACGTTTGCCCTGCCATGGCGGAAGCTTGCTCGGAATATTCCGACTCGGGAATTATTGAGATTGGCCCTGGAATAGGGGTGCTTACTGTTGAGCTTGCAAAAAAATTTAAAAAAGTAATTTCGATTGAGATAGATAAAAGACTTATCCCCATTTTGAAAGACACAACTTCAGAATTTGATAATATTAAGATAATTAATTCAGATATACTGAAATTGAATTTAAAAGAATTAATAAATTCTGAGTTTGAAAATTTTGACAAAATAAATGTCTGTGCAAATTTGCCTTATTATATAACTTCCGACATTATAATGTACATTTTGGAAAATGAGGAAATAAAAATAGATTCTCTGACTCTAATGCTTCAAAAAGAGGCTGCCGAGAGAATTTGTGCTTCTCCGGGTACGCGAAATGCCGGCGCTATCAGTTTAGCGGTTAGATATTATGGAACACCCGAGATACTATTTGATGTCGGCAGAGAAAATTTTGTGCCTTCTCCTAACGTCGATTCGGTAGTCATAAGAATAGACATGACAAAATCAATGAAGAATTTTGTTAAGAATAAGAGTAACTTTTTTAAATTGGTTAGGGCTGCCTTTTCCCAAAGAAGAAAAAATATTTTAAATTCTCTTTCTTCTCAAATGGGTATGCCCAAAGAAAGAATAAGTGAGATTTTAAAATCATCTAATATCGATTCATCACTTCGTGCGGAGCAATTAAGTTTTGAAGATTTTGCAAAAATTTCGGATAATTTTTGAGTACAATAAATTTAATCCACCGCTAGATTTTAGCGGTGGACCTTTTATTTATCCAGACTATTTACAATTTTTTTAAAGTCCTTTCCTCTTTCTTCAAAATTTTTATAGCTGTCGAAACTTGTGCATGCAGGAGAAAGTAAAATTATATCACCTGATTTAGAATTGTTAAACGCTGTTTGAACAGCTTCATTCATGTTATTTGCGTGAATAATGGATAGCTTTTTTGCACTGTAGTTTTTGGATTTTATTACGTCACTTTCAATTTTTGATGCAGCCGGACCCATTAATATAAGCACCGAAACCTTATCGTTTATCTTTTCCGCAAGCTCCGTAAACGGTACCTTTTTGTCATGCCCTCCTGCGATTAAAATTATCCTCTTATCAAATAGAGAAAGTGCTCCTTTTACCACTCTGGTGGGGCTGGAAGCGATAGAATCGTTATAAAACGATACCCCGTTTATTGATTTTACAAATTCTATTCGATGTTCAACGCCCGAAAAAGTATTTGCAACATTCTTTATATTTTTCTCTGAAACTAAATTTTTTACTGCACAAATTGCCGCCATGTAATTTTCCACGTTGTGCATTCCCGGAATTTTTATGTCTGACAGATTAATTATTTTACTGTCTTTTCCGGATTCCGAAAAAATTATATTTTTATTTTCATTTATCCAAGCCCCGGACTTCAACTTTTCTTTTGTGCTGAAAAATAAAACTTTCCCTCGCACTTTTTTTGCCATGCATTTTGTTCCCGCGTTATCATAATTTAGTATAGAAGTCGAAAATGCATTTTGGTGCAGAATTATTTGTTCTTTTGCGTTTGTGTATTCAGCCATGTCCTTGTGAACGTCAAGATGATTAGGAGAAATATTTGTTATTACTGATATATCGGGGCTTTTTCGCATCGAAATTAATTGGAAGCTTGATAACTCCACCACCGCAAAATCTTCTTTTTTTATATTTTTTATTTCCGGCAAAAGAGGTTTTCCTATGTTTCCTCCTACGAATACAGTTTTATTGGCGGCTTTTAAAATTTCCGATATAAGAGTTGTCACTGTCGTTTTTCCGTCACTGCCTGTTACGCCTATAATTTTGCACGGGCATATATCAAAAAATATCTCCATCTCTGAAGTTACTAAGGTTCCTTTTTCTCTGGCTTTAACGATACTGTCCGATAAAAAATTTACTCCGGGACTTCTTATTATTACATCTATGTTTTCGTTCCATACGGTTTTATCAGCTAACCTCAAAGAAACATTTTGGTTACTGAGTAAATTTTTTAAAATATTTTCATCAATGCATTCTTTAGGCTTTTCATCATAAACAATTACAGAAATGTTTTCTTCTGTAAGCATTTTTATAAATGGTAAATTGCTTCTTCCGATGCCATAAAACATAATTTTTTTGCTTTTTAGTTTGGTTATGAGGTCATAATAATTTTCTTGCATATTTTCTCCTTGAGTTTAAAAATTCAATATAAGTACAAAAAAATTTTAACTCTTAATAAAGAATATGTCTACACTCAAATTGAATTTATGCTCTTTCTAAAAATCAATGAAATATGTATTTATATATCCAAGTATTCCGTTCTTTTCTGCTACATACCAGTCTTCCCATTGTGACAGTAACTTCACCTTTTCACCCTCTGTTAGAGTTTGGACGATTTCCGATTTTGTACTTGGTCTTCTAAATATGTTGGCGTCCTTTATTGCTCTCCCATAAATAACTCCTGTGTAAGGTATGAAAGGTATTCCAAAATATTCTGTTAACGACATTATAATTGCTGCGGAGAGATTTTCGATATTATTCCTTAACCACCTAAAATTTTCTTCATTTGAACAATTTATTTTTATTATTACATCTTCTTCAAAATCATTTTCTTCAGCTTCTGTGGTTTTGATACCTGTGTTTTCGGGAATTATATTTTTTAAATTTATTTCCAAAATATTTTTTAATCGTTGTGATTGAGGATTCCCTGATTTGTACGAAATCGAAATTATGTAATCGGAACCATTGTTATTTTCGGAATCTATTTGCAAGTTTATGTTCGAAAAATCCGGTATTTCCTCCGAAGTTTTTCTCTCAATTATATTATTCGCCAAACTTATAGCGTTGGAATTAAGCGCATTTTTAATTTCTGAAGATATCAGATTTGAATAGTACTCACAGTTTGAGTTGTCATTTTTTGATTTGTAATCATTTTTTGTATTGATATAGATTGTAGGCATAAAATTTCTCCTTTATTATTTTTCAAATTTTGAAAATATTTTTTCTGTAGCCACACCGGGAGGACGTATAAATCTTTTTAAACCGAATAAACATTCCGGGTTTCTGGAAATTATATTCACTTTGCTTTCACATAAAAATGTTGCTTTAAATCCCAAAGATTTTAAAATTTCTTCCGAACAATCACTTTTGGCCCCATAGGGATAAAAAAATGCAGTTGGCGTGAATCCGGTGTTTTTTGAAATTAATTCTTGGGATTTTTTAATGTCTTCGGAGAGCTTCTGTTTGTATTCTTCTGTGGATTCATTGCGCTTCTTTGTGCACCCTATGCGGGATTTTTTGTTTGAGTGCATGTTATAGGTATGATTTTGAATTTCCACTAAACCCGATTTTGACATTTCGGATATTTTTTCCCAGTTTGCGTGGGAATAAGTTGGGTTCTCATCGTGAGTCGTGGTGTATCTTTCGGCTTCTTTTGCGATTGGAGAAAATACAAATTTTGCTTCATATTTTTTTGCTAAAGGAAAGGCGTACAGGTAATTATTAAATGCGCCGTCATCGAAAGTAAGCAATATGGGTTTTTCGGGGAGGTCTTTTTTGTTTTCGGTGTAATCTATAAGGTCCTGCACAAGAATAGTTGTGTACCCATGGCTTTTTATATATTTTAAATCTTCTTCGAAAACATTTTGAGGTACGATAAATTTATTGGAATTTCCCGGATTTTTTAAAATTAAGTGATACATTAAAATCGGCAATCTTTTTTCACAGCTGCACTTTTCGGCTTCTTCGGCGTTTGATGTTATGTTGGATATCACAAGTATAACAGCCAGTGTAGAAACGATCGCGGCGACCCATAGAAAGATTTTTAATTTCGAGTTTCTTTTCATATACACGTACAATCACCTTTGATAATTACTTTTTTACATTATATGTTTAAAAAAATCCCTATTATTACATCTGAGTAAACACAATGTTTATCGCCTGGCTTTTTATTTGTTGAAAAACCATAAAAATATTGACAATATACAAAAGATAATGTATAATTTCAGCAAACATAAACACTTTAAAAGGAGATGGACTTATGAATCTATTAGAAGCTATTAAGAAAAAATATAAAGAATTAGCAAATAGAAAATCAAATTCGGCCAGCAATGTTCCGGCAGACGACCTGAAACCCATACCTGCTTTAAAGAAAAAAATTGACGATTGTACTAAGGAAATCAATGATGCGATTGAAAAATGTAAGGAAAAAGAATATTTTACCAATATGTTAAAAAAATTCGCTAAGGATTTAAAGAACTCGTTAGATAAGGTGGATGAAAAACCAGAATCGAAAAATTGGGATTTTTACCGCATGTGTCGGCTCTTGGAGATGGCTGTGATGCAATGGTGCGCTTCTTCGCCTCCTTTTTCTAAAGAAATTATGCTTTATATTTTAATTGGATTAACAAAAAACAAGTGGAACTCGGTTCCGGATATTAATTCACTTGAAATAACTAAAATTGTTATAAAACAATCTGATAATAGTGTAGATAATGATGTTAAAAAATCTCTCCAAAATTTTGTGATATCTCTCGTGAAAGTTTATTTCCGTTATGGAGTTGAAAAACCTAAAGTTGAATCCAAAAACCCTTTAGAAGGAATTAAAGAATTTAAAAGAGAAGAGATAAAAAATGATGATAACAAAAGTCGGTTAGGAAAAGGCTCTATAGGCTCAGTGCACGAAATTCAATATAAAGGTAAAAACGGTAAAATTAAGTCTAGAGCGGAGAAAAATTTGCAACCTCAGTTCTCTATTGACGGTGAAGTTTTAGATTATGCACAGGCCTATATTGTAGGGAATAAATTAGTTGAAGATAAATTTGAAAAAATTATACATGAACATAAAAAGAAGAAAGAAGAATATGAAAAATTAAAGCCCGGAGTAGATGAGGCAAAATTGAAAGCGCTTGAAAAAGAAGTAAATAAACTTAAGGATAAATACCGAAGTGTTGCTCGTGTAAAGGTAAGGAAAAAAGATGGTGGATTTTCTATGTTCGCTGATGTGGCTGAAGGAGATTTGAGCAGATTTTATTATCTTGATGAATCTGTGAATGGAAAATTAAAGGATGCCAACTTTGCAGTAAAACTGGATAATGGGGAAAAAGTAGATAGACTTTTCAAAGATCTTACAACGGGCGTTGACCAACTGCACGAAGTGGGATTGGTGCACGGCGATATTAAACCGACCAATATTTTGGCATATAAAACTAAAAGCGGAGGTTTAAAGTATAAAATAAGCGATTTTGATACTGTATCAGAGGTGGAAGGTTATAAAGACGTAAATTCCCATACCTACCATTATATTCCTGATTGTTACGATGCGAGAAACAGAATACCGGACGGAGAAACGGCCAAAAGAGTTGACTGTTACTCAATATGCATGACCTTGAGAGAAATATTTGATATTATAGATAATTTTGGAGGGGAAAAACCCCAATCTCTTCAGAAACATGCCGAAGGCTTGGTCGCAAAATATGAGAAAAAGCACTCATGCTCCAGAGAATCTTTCCCTGCAAAATAATCTTCTTAATTAAACAGTTGACAAAAAAATATATTTAATGTAGACTATAAATGTACTGTAAAGCGATTCACTTGACAGTGTGTGAAAAACAGGAGTGCCTATGCTAAACAAAGATTTGAATATTGCTATGTTACTGGACATTTATGGTAAATTGTTAACACCTTCTCAACGGGAATGTTTGGATTATTATTATAATCAGGATTTTTCTCTTTCTGAAATAGCAGACAATGTCGGGAAAACGCGTCAAGGAGTTTACGATTCTATAAAGCGCGCCGAAGCGATTTTGCGGGATGTTGATGAAAAGTTGAATTTTTCTCAAAGAATAAAATTTCTTAGAGAACATATTATGAAGCTAAAAGAAATTTTAGAAAATATAGCAAGTGATAATAACTTGGACGCAGAAAAAGATAGATTGAACGAATCTTTGAACATAGTAAATCAAATTTTATCGGATGAATAAGTGGGTGATTTTTTGGCTTTTGAAAGCTTATCGGAAAAAATTTCAGCAGTGTTTAAAAAACTCAAATCCAAGGGGAAGTTAAGCGAGTCTGATGTTAGAGCCTCTATGAGGGAAGTAAGAATGGCGCTGTTGGAAGCGGACGTGAATTATAAAGTCGCTAAAAATTTTACAGATAATGTCGTTGAAAGAGCTATTGGAGCAAAGGTAATGGAAAGTTTGACTCCTGCTCAGATGGTAATAAAAATTGTAAATGAAGAATTGACGTCACTTATGGGTTCCGACCAAACTAGACTTAATATTGCTTCAAAATTTCCTACCGTCATAATGCTGTGCGGCTTACAAGGATCCGGTAAAACCACACATGCCGCAAAGCTTGCACTTATGATGAAAAAGCAAGGAAGAAGACCGCTTCTGGTTGCTTGTGACGTTTACAGACCTGCTGCGATAAAACAGCTTGAAATTTTAGGTTCACAAATAGGAGTTCATGTTTTTGAAATGGGCACGGAATCTCCCGTCAAAATATCTGAATCAGCTATTTCGTACGCCAAGGATCATGGATGCGATATTGTTATTCTTGATACAGCCGGTAGGTTACATATAGATGAAGAACTGATGAATGAACTGAAGAATATAAAATCAAGTGTGAATCCGCAGGAGATATTGCTCGTTGTAGATGCGATGACCGGTCAGGACGCAGTTAATGTTGCGAGTTCATTTGATAATCTTCTTGATATTACCGGGGTTATATTGACCAAATTAGACGGAGATACCCGTGGCGGTGCCGCGTTATCGGTAAAAGCCATAACCGGGAAGCCTATAAAATTTATAGGAACCGGAGAAAAAATGACTAACTTGGAAGAGTTCCATCCGGACAGAATGGCTTCTCGTATTTTGGGCATGGGGGATGTTTTAACTCTAATTGAAGATGCCGAAGCAAACTTTGATAAAGCTCAAGCCGAAAGAATGGCTCAAAAATTAGAAAAAAACACATTTGACTTGGAAGATTTAAAAGACCAAATGATGCAAGTTAAAAAAATGGGCCCTTTGAAGTCTATACTTTCTAAACTTCCGGGAGTTGAAAAACAGTTAAGCGGAGTAGAAATAGACGACAGAATAATTGATAGAATGTGCGCTATAATACTTTCTATGACTCCTTCGGAAAGGAAAAAGCCGTCAATTATAAACCCGCAGAGAAAGAAAAGAATCGCAGCCGGCAGCGGTTTGAAAGTGGAAGATGTAAATAAACTTCTTAAGCAGTTTGAGCAAATGCAGAAAGTAATGAAAAAATTTGGCGGAAAAAATAAAAAGAAGTTTTCAAAATTCAGATTTCCAAAGTTTTTTTAATAGCGTGAAAACGTTATTTTAAATATATAAATTATAATTTATTATTATGGAGGAATGTTAACAATGGCAGTTAAAATCAGACTTAGAAGAATGGGAGCTCATAAAAAACCTTTTTACAGAGTAGTAGTTGCGGATTCTCGTTCTCCTCGTGACGGAAAATGTATCGAAGAAATCGGATTCTTTAATCCTATGGTAGAGCCTGCTGAAATTAAACTTGATATGGAAAAAGTAGAAAAATGGATTGCAAACGGTGCTCAACCTACAGATAGAGTAAAAAGCATCATCAAAGGGTTAAAAGAAGCAAAATAACGATTTTTAAAGGAGAGGAAAATTTAATGGAGGACAATATAGAGAATCTGTTAAACATACTCGTTAAGAGCCTTATTCTTAAGCCTGAAGCTTTGAGAATAGAAAAAGGTGATCCGGCCACTGATGGTTTAGTAGTATACAGAGTGGTTGTGGATGAAAGTGATATGGGCAGAGTTATAGGAAAACGTGGAAGAATTGCTGCTCAAATTCGAAATATTGTTAGAGCTGCGGCTTTGAAAAATAATATGAAAATTGCTGTAGAAATAGGTTAAATTAATAATCCTAAATGGCGCTTGGACAGTTAATCCGGGCGCATTAATTTTCCTTATTATCTTAGTTGAGGAGGCAAAATGTCAAAAAAAAATTATTTTTGTATCGGAAAAATAGTAGGTACAAGAGGATTAAAAGGCGAATTAAAAGTTGAACCTTATACAGATTTTCCTGAAGATTTTTATGAGATAAAAAATATTTTTTTAGATATAGAGTCTGAACCTTTGGACGTTAGAAATATAAGGGTTCATAAATCTCAGGTCTTGATGTTACTCACGGACGTTCAAAATCGTACTCAGGCTGAATTTATGAGAGGAAAGCTTTTATACGCCTTCAAAAAAGATATTCCGTTGGACGAGGACAGGTTTTTTATAGAAGAACTTAAGGGGTGCCTTGTAGAAGATATAAATAGCAATAAAATTTATGGAACGGTAAAGGACATATTCAATACCGGCGCAAATGATATTTACAGTATTATTGATGAAAAGGGGAAAGAGTATCTTCTCCCCATAATAGAAGGAACCATTAAAGAAATAAATTTAGAGGATAATAAAATAATTATTAATCCTATTAAGGGTGTTTTTGATGAAGATTGATATAATGACCCTTTTCCCTGATATGTGTGAAGCATTTTTGTCCGAAAGTATAATCGGCAGAGCACGAAAAAAAAATATACTGGACATTAAGTGTCATCAAATACGAGATTTTGCATATGATAAACATAAAAGAGTGGATGATACGCCATATGGCGGTGGAAAAGGCATGGTTATGAAGCCTGAACCTATTTACAGATGTTTTGAAAGTATATGCAATATTCGTGGTAAGCGCCCCCTTGTTGTGTATATGACTCCAAAAGGTGAAGTTTTTAATCAAGAAAAAGTAAAAGAGTTTAGTGAGGCAGACAACATTGCCATTTTATGTGGGCATTATGAAGGCGTGGATCAGCGTGTCATAGACGAAATTGTGGATAGGCAGATTTCGATAGGAGATTATGTCCTTACGGGTGGTGAAATACCGGCAGTTGCTTTTACTGATGCCATATGCAGAATGGTCCCCGGAGTTTTGTCTGATGCTGTGTGCTTTGAAGAAGAAAGCCATTTTAACGGGCTTTTGGAGCACCCTCAGTATACCAAACCTTATATCTGGAAAGATAAAGAAGTTCCTGAAGTGCTTGTTTCAGGTCACCACGCTAATATTGAGAAGTGGAAAAAAGAACAAGCAATTTCAGAAACACAAAAGTATAGACCTGATTTATTTAAAAATTATTTAGAGAGTCAAAACTTAAATTAATATTTATATTCAATAAAAAATAATCATATTTTTGACATATCTCACAATAGCTATGTTTTAAAAATCATGAGCATAGGTAACTAAGCCAAAAAAGTCATTTTTTATTGACTAATCTTATAGTTGTGATATAATATATTATTGTAAAGATGTATCACGAAAGTTAAAAAAATATATTTTTAATGTTTTTATATAGATAGAGTAGGGGAGAGAATGTTATGTACGTAAAAGAAGTAGTAGTTCAAAATCAAGTGGGACTTTGTGCTAGACCGGCTACTTATTTTATTCAAAAGGCAAATGAATTTAAATCTACCGTTTGGGTTGAAAAGGAAGAAAGAAGAGTTAATGCCAAGAGCTTACTCGGAGTCTTGTCACTTGGAATTATCGGTGGTACAAAAATTAGAATCATCGCTGACGGAACAGACGAACAAGAAGCTGTAGAGCAAATTGTTAAATTGGTTGAATCTGGATTTTCTGTATCTACAAGCTCTAATTAATTTTAATTTATGCGATTATTTAATTACCCATATATCAAACGATATATGGGTAATTTTTTATATTGCTTCAACTTCTACTAAGAGTTCGTTGGAGGATTTATCATATTTTGCTCCTATTAATTTTAATTTTTGCCCAGGAGCCAGAATAACTTCTTTTTGAATACTATTAGTAACGGCACGGGTTTTTGCATTAGTTAATTTTATTTCTATACGTATGTTTCCAAATTTTTTAATCCTTTTGTATTGCGGATCGGTAGTTGTACTCAAGAATCCTTTATCACGTATGATTTTACCTTTGTTGTCGTTTATTAGTTTTTCAACGTCCGTATAATACTCATCTGTAACAAAACAACGATGAGAATCATGAGAATATTTATTTTTTTTACCTTTATCTTTTACAAAATATTTAGTGTCCCAATTTTTCCCCTCTACAATTCCAGCTTCGTAAAGTAAATTTGAGATTGCTTTGGGCCAAGTTTTTCTGTATACTTTTCCATCTTTGTCGTTCTTTTTGAAGGATCTTGATAAAATTATTATATCACTTAAAATTTCTGTATTATTATTATATTTTGAATTATTGGGGTCCCTTAGAAATCCATTATATTTCAAGTGTTTGTTAACGTAGTGCCCCGGCTCGCCGGTATATTTTTTCAAAATTTCATCAGAAGTTTTCTTAGAAAATTTTTGACACAATTTTTTTCGCGCTCTTTCAGAATTTATAAACTTAGAAAATTTACAATGTTTTATGTCTTCTAAGGAAAGTGCTTCTAATGGCCTGAAATCTTCTTTGCTGTTTACGTTAGGAATATCTGACGTAAATTCAGAATTAGATGGCTGAGGAGTTGAATTTGTACAAGTGGAAATTTCTGCTGTAGACTCGATCTCATAGTCTTCAACCCCACTTTCTGTTCGCACGAGTTTCCAGTTTGCTTCGCTGGGATTGGTAGCAGGAACGTCGTCGGAAGGCGTTGTAGATTCTAAATCGGTTTGCTCAGAAGTTTTAGTCGAATTAGTTTCATCTGACGTTTGCAGTGTAGGAGTTGTTGAAGATTCGGACGAAGTGCAAGGTGTTGTAGATTCTAAATCGGTTCGTTCAGAATTCTTAGAGGGGTTAATTTCATCTGATGAATTAGGTATAGAATTTTTTTGGTTTCCAATATATGGAGGAAATAATTTTTCTAAATCGATATGTTGAGCGGGTATCGGCTCTCCACACAAACTAACAGGTATGGGCGTATAAGTGAGAGTTTGGCTTGTCCCGGTATCTATTATTTGCGGGATGTGGCACCAAATTGGTTCGTTAGAAAAGGTAGGTGAGACAGGAGGAATGTAAGCGAGAATTTTTTTAGGAGGCAATTCTCTGTAACCACTACAAATTATACCACCCGTAGAGGAAGGAATCGGTTTGCCGATTAAATTGATTATTTGAGTAGAGGTAATAGTGGAATTTTGGGGACTTCTTTGCGGAATAATAGCATATATATTTCCGTTTGGTTGCTCGTCTAAGTGGACAATTATAGGTTTCCATCCTAATTTTTCAAGCGGAAATGTGTACTTATACATTGAGGGAATGGAAAACTGAATTTTTGTGGGATTGAGTTTTTCGGGATTTACAGCATTTGTTGTTAAAAACCCTGCTGATGATAAGAGCCCCACTGAAACTAACCCACAGAGTGAAATTTTTTTGATAGATTTCATTTATTTAACTCCTTTTATTAATTTGTATTTTAATTTTAACATAATTTTAAAATTATTTCAATACTTTTCTAAAAATTATTAATTAAAGGAGAAAAAACAACCTGCTATATTTTATACAATTTTTGAATAAAAAAGCTCTTGCCTTTCCGCAAGAGCAAAAATATTATATTTTTTTTACCATTTTTCCATTGTTCTTTAGAATTGTACTTTCTTCAATAACGCCTCTTACCATAGAGGTGGGGTACACAGTTGAATTTCGTCCTATTATTGTTCCCGGGTTAAGTACGGCGTTGCATCCGATTTCAACGTAATCGCCCAGTATTGCTCCGAATTTTTTTAAATCGGTTTGTATTTTTTCGTTTTCCAATTTAACAGCGACCGGAGATTTGTCAGATTTAACATTTGAAGTTATTGATCCCGCGCCCATATGAGATTTGTAACCTAAAATAGAATCTCCTACGTAATTAAAGTGCGGCACTTGGACATTATCAAATAAAATTACATTTTTTAGTTCTGTTGAATTTCCGACTACGCAATTTTTTCCTACTATAGCGCTTCCTCTTATAAATGCGCAGTGACGAATTTGGGCATTTTCCTGAATTATGGTGGGCCCTTCTATGTGAGCCGAAGGGAAAACGGTGGCTTTTTTCGATACCCATACATTTTCTGCTATTTCATCATATTCTTCTTTGGAAAGGGTAGGGCCGACTTCTTTGATGAAATCCTTTATCAAAGAAAGTGCTTCCCAAGGATAATTTATTTTTTCAAAAATTTTTTTTGCAATAGTATGGGATGTATCCAAGAAGTTTTTATAACTGAGTTGTATTAATTTTTCCATAAAATATATAAGCGGACTTTCAAGCCCGCATTCTCCTTTGTCATTAATAAAATTTACAAATTGTATTCCGGAAAACAAACGGTGAATTCTGTTCCTTCTCCTATTTTACTTTTAACATCTATGCTTCCGCCATATTCTTCAGCAAAATTTTTGGCTATTGAAAGCCCCAGTCCGGACCCCGGAATGCTTAAGTTTTTAGCAGATGCAGATCGATAATTTTTGGCAAATATTTTGTCTAATTCATTTTCGGCGATACCCATTCCGGTGTCTTTGATTTTGATATTTACTTTATCATTTTTTTGTACCACATTTATGTATACTTTTCCTTGCTCTTTGTTATATTTAATTGCATTTTCCAGAATGTTCGTTATTATTCTGGAAATTTTATTTTCAGGAATAGAAACATAAATGTCATTAGAATCCACGTTAAAAATAACTTCTACATTTTTTTTGGAAGCAAGAGGAGATAAAGCCTTAACGTACTTATTTATTTGTATGTTGACATTGCATTTATTTATACCCTGAAACTGGTTTTTGCCGGATGATTTTAAAAGTTCTTCCACCAAATCTAAAAGTCTTTGAGATTCAGAATATATTATATCCAAAAATTCATTTTGAGATTTTTGATCGTATGTGCCTTTTTTCAGCAGCTCAACAAATCCCATAATAGACGTTATTGGTATCTTTAAATCGTGGATAGTGTTTTTTAGTTCATTTTGATAATTATTATTTTCCATTTTAACACCTCAGGCAACACAAATTTCTGCGTTGCCTTTTCTTTCTTCATTTATTCAAATCTTAAATCTCATCTTCTGAAGCAAATCTGTATCCAACCCCGCGAACAGTAAGAATATATTTTGGATTCTCAGATTCATCTTCTATTTTTTGGCGAAGGTATCTAATGTGTACATCAACAGTTCTTGCATCTCCGCAAAATTCTACGTCCCATACCTTTTCCATTAATTGATCTCTGTTTAAAACACGACCTTTGCTTAACATCAATGATGTAAGCAAATCAAATTCTTTCATTGTCAAATCAATAGGCTTATTGTTTTTGCTTACGGTACGTCTTGCCAAATTTACTGTTATTTCTCCGCAAGTAATGATATCATTGCTAGGATTTACGATGTTGGAATATTCTTTTCTACGAATTAAAGCTTTAACTCTTGCACATAATTCTTTTAAGCTAAATGGTTTGGTTACATAATCGTCTGCTCCCATTTCTAATCCCAAAACGCAATCCACTTCATCGTTTCTGGCTGTGAGAAGAATTATAGGCACGGTTTTTGTATCTTTGTCAAGTTTAAGTCTTCCGCATATGCTTAAACCATCCGGAGCAGGCATTACCCAATCTAAAACTATAACGTCCGGTAAACGTCTTTGAACCGCTTTAAGTAATTCTTCACCACCGGCAAATTCCTGAGTTTCAAAACCATATTCACGAAGTGCCAATGAAGCCAATTTCCTTATATTAGGTTCATCATCCACAACATATATTAGACTACGTTTATCTTCTGACATAACTCAATACACTCTCCTAACTAAAAAGTCAACATAATGGATTAAACCAAAATTAAAAACCTATTAAAATGCGGATTTTTTTAATAAAGCCATAACTCCTTTTAATCTATATGTATTATAATACAAAAAGAAAATAAAAACAAATACTTTTAAAAAATTTGTCATTGATAAGATTAATTTTTAATATTTGAACTATATTTCAAGTGCAATTTTTTCGAAATTATATAATTCATCTAAAAAAACAAGCTCTTATCTTTTGTGATTTTCAAAATTTCAATATTTTAAAATTATTAATTGAAAGTTTGAATAATATATAAATTTGATATTTTACAGTATAGCATCATTTTTTTAAAATTAATAGGGTATTTTGCATAATAAATTAAAGAAAAAATTTATCATATTTTTCTATTGACAAACGTAAATATATGTAGTAGAATAAATAACATACCCAAGATAAAAGGAAAATATCGCAGAATGGAGCAGCCTGGTAGCTCGTCGGGCTCATAACCCGAAGGTCGGTGGTTCAAATCCACCTTCTGCAACCAAATGAGAATCGCTTGATTAGTGTTTGTATACACTCAAGCGATTCTTTCTTTTTATTTAAGTTTAGTACCATCGAGTTCTGCTGCTGTCAAAGTGCCATCCTCGTTATACCACATTCTATATTCGCTCTTAACTTCATTTCCCATAGAATTTTTGTACTTTATTTTTCCGGTTTCATAATATCCTGTTCCAATATTTTGAACGTAATAAAACACAAAAGGAAAATTTACTGTTTCCGGATAAGGTAACAAATTCGCATAGGATTCTCTCGCTTTTTCTCCAGCCTTTCGAGACTTTTTGGTTTTTTCCTCTTTAGCTTTCTCTTCTTCAGCTTTTTTTGCCTCAGCTTCTTTTGCTTCCGTAATAATCCATTTAGCATCTGGCTTTGTAACGTTCATAGATTTGGAGTAAACAATACTGAAGATAGTATCTTTCTTTACTGCAATGTCATCTGTAAAAATTTCGCCTTTTTTTACATTTATTGTTCCGGAAGGTTTGTCGTAATTTATTCGCTTTTCTGATGTGTTATACATTATAAATGCGCTTGTATCAGTTTTATAATCTTTATCGCTATTGTTTTCAATTTTTATTTTTGCTTTAGCTACATCATCAGATTCTTCGGTTGATTCGACTGTTATCAGAACTCCATTGTCATTGTATGATTGCCCTAAAGATAAATTCATATAATCTTTATTTGAATTCGAAGCAGAACTTGTGGTATTGCTGCCGGAAGATTTTGAACTCGTGCTCGAGCTGCTGCTGTCGCATCCTGCGAAACTTAGTGAGATTCCTGCTGCTATTAACATTAATAAATATTTTTTCATAATTTTGTTCCTCCTTCAAATCACATTTTTTATTTCGGTGTTTTGTGTTATGCACTATATAACTCCAAGTATGAATAATGGGGCGTTGCATACTATAGATAAGGTCATTTAAAATCAGACGGTTCACAAAGGATAAGTAAAGTAATATTTTGTTGGCAGTAAGTTGCAAATTAATAGTGCCTTGTTTTTTGAACTCTATTTATTCTTCGTGTTATATGTAAATTCCTCCTTTCTTGGCAATACTAATATCATTAAAACATACTATAGTTTATATAGCACAAAATAATTATAGTGCTTTGAATAGTAATTGTCAAATATTTATAATAATTATAGGTGATTTTATTATGAATAACTATAGTGTCGGTAAAAGGATACGTGAGATAAGAATAAGAAAACATTTATCCCAGGAGCAAATTGCTCTTAGAGCAGAAATTACCACGGCATATCTTGGTCAGATAGAAAGAGGGGAAAAAAATCCGACAGTAAAATCTGTCGAACAAATTTCTCATGCGCTGGGATTGTCGTTATCCGAACTATTTAGTAATCAAGGCGAGCCAATCGCAAATGTAGACGGAACAATGGAAAATATTATTTTTGAAATGCAAGACCTTTCTATAAAAGAACGAAAAGAAATGCTTGATATTATTAGAAATATCATTAAGTTCAAAAAGGAATAGCCATTAAGTTTATATGGACAAAAATTAAGAGCAGCCGAAATAAATCGGTTGCTCTTAGTTTTACTATAAATCAAAATGACACTCTTTAATCAAAAAATTATTGATGAAATATTCTAATCTATTGTTTTCTTTTAGTGAGTTAATCAAAAACTTCAAATAAGGGCTTTCGAAAGGAACCAATCTGGTAATATGAATGTCATCGGCGTGTTCTTTGGTAGTTACTATAATGTGATTGTTCACACGCACTAATCCTATTTGATAAAAATGTTCATCATCACTAAAATACTTTAGATTAAAATTGACGTCAGCCAATAAATTGGTTAAATCACGAAAGGTTACGGCGGATGAATTATACCAAAATTTCATAGGAAGTAAAGATTCACTGTCAATATGATTGAAACAAGGATATATTGCATTTATATTTAAATTAAAAATTATTAAAAATAAAATTATAAATATTTTCTGAAAAAACTTAAACACTTTGAAAAAACTCCTTCAAACCAGCATCATATCCACATTTTACTCTATTGTTATACATTTCACAAGTAGAAACCTAAAATGCAATTAAAAAAAATAGGGACAATATCTACAAAATAAAAGTCGAAAATTTTAAAACTGGAAAATAATTGGAATATATTGGTAAAATTTACCTGCTTTTTGAGAAATTACTCGCTAATCATACACTTAAATTAAGGTGATTTTTAATTTTTCAATTCTCGAAACATGTCGAATTTCTTTCCTTGCAATAAATCTGGAAATTTTTTACACTATGAGTGTACAATGGTGAGGTGATAAAAATGAGTACACAAAGTGTTTACGTAAATGAATTAACTTCTATGGAAGGTAAAAGAATTGAGTACAGAATCACTACCTGCGAAAAAGATGGCTCCGAACATTACGGAATACAAGTCATTACGGACGCAAAAGATTACCACGAAGAAGAAGCTGTCGATATGATTTCACCCGACAAAAATTTCGTTGAAGAAATCATTACATATCTTTACCAAAACTCTATCGATACGGTCCATTTCAAAGACGTATTGGAAGATTACATTTTGGAAAGTGAAAAAGTGGACTAGCTTTAAGTTAAATCGCTTTCGGATTATTCCGAAGGCGATTTTTATATATTCAATTATAAAATTGACTATTGTAAAAAATCAAAGTATAGTTATATTTAGTCTAAGAAAAGGAAATTGAAAATTATGAAATTTAAAACAGAATCAGATTCACTCGGAAAAGTAAAAGTTCCCGCAGATAAACTTTGGGGAGCACAAACTCAAAGAAGTTTGGAGAATTTTAAAATAAGTTCCGAAAAAATCCCTTTGGAAGTCATTTATGCTTTGGCTCATATAAAAAAGGCTTGCGCGGAAGCTAATCTATATTTTGGTAAGCTTGATGAAGAAAGGTGTAAACTTATCACTGAGGCTGCTGACAGAATAATAAACGGAGAATATGATGATAATTTCCCGCTATCTGTTTGGCAAACAGGAAGCGGAACTCAGAGCAACATGAATGTCAACGAAGTTATTTCCAATTTATGTAAACTCAAAAATTCTGAAATTAAAATTCATCCCAACGACCATGTTAATATGTCGCAAAGTTCCAATGATACTTTTCCAACCGCTATGAGAATTGCTTCGATTATTTATATTGAAAATAAATTGTTGCCCTCTCTTGATAAATTAATTTCTTCTTTTAAAATTTTGGAGTCAAATAATCAAGGGATAATAAAAATAGGCAGAACTCATTTACAAGACGCCGTACCAATAGGATTTTGGCAAGAAATCAGCGGATGGAGAGCTTCGATTGAAGTATCACGCGATATGATAAAATCAAATATGGAATTTTTGAGATGTGTGGCTCTTGGAGCAACCGCAGTGGGTACAGGTCTGAATTCACCCAAAAATTTTGATAAAATTGTTTGCGAAATTCTTTCCAAAAATCTAAAAACTTCGATAGTGCCTGATAAAAATAAATTTCACGCTCTTACAACTTTGGATGCTTTTGTGTCTACTCATGGAGCACTTAAGTCTTTGGCTGCAAACCTTATGAAGATATCCAATGATATTAGGTGGCTGTCAAGTGGTCCGAGATGTGGTTTGGGAGAAATAAAAATTCCTCAAAACGAACCCGGTAGCTCCATAATGCCGGGTAAAGTCAACCCGACTCAATGTGAATCTATCACTATGATAGCAGTACAAGTGATTGGCAACGACACTGCTATAGGCATGACGGCTTCTCAAGGCAATTTTGAGCTTAATGTTTTTTTGCCCGTGTGCATACATAATTTTATGACTTCCCTTAGAATTTTAAATGACGGAGTGCTTTCTTTTGAGGAAAAATGCGTTAGGGGTATAGTTCCCGTTAAAGAAAAAATGTCCGAAAATTTAAAAAAATCTTTAATGCTGGTTACGGCGTTAAATTCTAGAATAGGGTATGAAAATTCAGCTAAGGTTGCAAAGAAAGCATACGAGGAAAATATATCTATAAAAGATGCTGCACTTAATCTCAAGCTTGTAGAAAGCTCCGAAATAGATGAGATTTTGAATCCCGATAAAATGGTTTAATTATTTAGGAGGAAATATATGAAAAATACAGATGCTTTAAAACTTCATGAAAAGCTTCACGGAAAAATAGAAGTCGTTTCGAGATGTAATATTAAAACCAAAGAAGATTTATCTTTGGTGTATACCCCCGGAGTGGCTAAAGCTTGCGAAAAAATAAAAGAAGATTATTCCGAATCTTTTAATTTAACACGGCGCTCGAATCTTGTAGCTGTTATCACCGACGGTAGTGCAGTACTTGGCCTTGGAAATATCGGCCCTGCTGCTGCGATGCCCGTTATGGAAGGCAAGTGCGCTCTTTTTAAAGAATTTGGCGATGTGGACGCTTTCCCGATTTGTATAGATTCAAATGATACCGAAGAAATTATAAAAACTATTCACTTAATATCCAAAAGTTTTGGCGGAATAAATTTAGAAGATATATCAGCCCCAAGATGTTTTGAAATAGAACGTCGCTTACAACAAATATGTGATATACCTGTCTTTCATGATGACCAACATGGCACAGCGATTGTTGTGGCGGCAGCTCTCATAAATGCTGTTAAATATGCAAATAAAACGATGGGAAAACTAAAAATAGTAATAAACGGAGCCGGAGCCGCCGGAATAGCAATTGCAAAATTGTTGCTGTTTATGAATTTTGGAGATATAATTCTTTGTGATATAAACGGAATTTTGGATTTACAGGACTCTGGTTTAAATGACGAACAAAAATATATGTGTTCCGTTACTAATAAAAGCGGAAAAAAAGGAAAATTGATTGACGCTTTAAAAGACGCTGACGTTCTAATAGGCGTTTCTCGCGGAAATGTAGTAAGCAAAGAAATGATTTCAAAAATGAATCGTCCTATCGTATTTGCTATGGCTAATCCGATTCCCGAAATATACCCTGATGACGCTTATGAAGCCGGTGCTGTTATATGTGGGACAGGAAGATCGGACTATAAAAATCAAATAAACAATGTTTTGGTTTTTCCCGGTATTTTCAAAGGTGCTTTAAAACACAATATAAAAATTATAACTGAAGAAATGATGAAAAAAGCGGCTTTCGCTATCGCTGATATGGTAACCGAAAATGAAATTTCCGAAGGAATAGTTGTGCCTGATGTTTTAAATAAAGGAGTTGCGGATAAAATTGCTGAAGAAATTGCAAAATGAAAATTCTAAAATGAAAAAAATAAAAAGTTTTGAAGTCGACCACACCAAAATTGTACCCGGAATGTATATTTCCAGAATAGATGATGATATAGTTACCTATGACATCAGAATGGTAAAACCCAACGCCGGAGTATATCTTGAAAATGATGGACTTCATACTTTTGAACATCTTTTTGCCACATATGTTAGAAATTCAGAATTTGAAAATAATATAATTTATGTTGGACCTATGGGTTGTCGTACGGGCTTTTATTTAGTGGTTCGAAATATTTCTGATGATGATGCTATAAACTTAGTTTTAAATTCTATGAAATTTATTGAAAATTTCAAAGGAGAAATTCCCGGAGCTACCGAAATTGAATGCGGCAACTATAAGGAGCATAATTTGCACAAGGCTAATTTATATGCAGAATCTATGCGAAAAATTTTAGAAAATTATACTACGGACATGCTCAAATATTAAGTAACTCTTATTTTTATTTTGCATAAAATGTTAAAAGTAATTTGTATGAAGGGAGTTATATAAATTTGAGAAAAAATTATATGACTAATATGAGAAGTACAAACAATATGCATTATTCGAACGACATTTTTTCTTTTAACATAGAGGATTCTGCTTTGAAAAATCAAAATTTTCGAAAAACAATCTGGACCGGAAAATTTATGCAAATAACTTTGATGTCTATTAATTCGGGTAGTTCAATAGGTTTGGAAATGCACCCTGATAACGACCAATTTTTAAAAATAGAGGATGGAATAGGTCAAGTGCTCATAGGCAAGAGTAAAGATAGACTCTCTTATCAAAAACGAGTCAAAAAAGGTGATGCAATTATTGTTCCGGCCGGAATGTGGCATAACGTGATAAACTTGGGAAGAGGATGTATCAAATTATACTCAGTATACGCTCCGCCTCATCACAAACCGGGCACGGTACACAGAACCAAGCAAGATGCAAACGACTGAGAACTTAATTTTGCAAGGATGTTAGAAAATACTTACTTGAAATTTAATTTAAAGAGTAATATAATATTCTCGATATTTATGCATAAGAAATAAAAGTCTGACTGATTTTTCAAAGATGTGTTGGACTTCTATTTTTTTGGAAGTTAATAATACTTTGAATGGAGAATTGAATATGTTAAAGAAGATTTTGAGTTTTGGAATAGCAGCGGTATGCGGCGCCGTAGCGCTCAATGTTTGTGCTGTGGATACTTCTGAAACGGTAAGCGGCCCGGAAAGTTCAGTCATTGAACAAAGTAATTTTAAAAATATAGATTCGCAAATGTTGATGATAAGAAATTTCTTTTTAAATTCTTCAAAAAATGACGAAGATAAAAAATTAAAAGAAAAATTTTTAGATGTTTATTCTGAAGTTTACTGCTCTGCCCGAAAGTATGGCTGCTTTTTAAAATTTTGTACAAAGTATGATAGAAAGCCGTATGTTGGCAGTATAAGCAAAACTTGCAAAGATATGGAACAGGTTTACTGCAGATCTTGTCTGGACTTTGTTGCGATGAAAAAGCCTGACGGTAGCGATAGGATGTTGGATTTATGCAAAAAATTTATGAATTTGGCAGGGGATTATATAACCGGTGGGTATTTTATATTTTTCGAAAATGAAAAATGGATGGTTGCATGCACACCGTATTTTTGGAACAGTACATCTTTAAATATATGTGACGGCAGAAGTGTGATGTGTGATTTTATTGAGGAATTTGAAAAATTGAGTGATCGCATTGATTTATTTTAAATAGTTTGATTTTTTGTTGCGCTTTATTAAGCTAAAGTGCAATTATTTTTTTATGAGAATTAAATAAGTTGATTAAAATATTTGAGTAGTATAAAATAGTATTTATTAAGAGAAAAAGAGGTTGATGACAATGTCTACGAATTATAACGATACTTTAAATTTGCCAAAAACCGAGTTCCCTATGAGAGCTAATTTGCCTGATAGAGAGCCCGAAACTTTAAAAACATGGAAGGAAAATAAATTATACAATAAAATAATTGAAAAAAATCAAGGAAAACCAAGATACATTTTGCACGATGGGCCTCCGTATGCCAACGGAAACATTCACCTCGGTCATGCGCTTAACAAAATTCTTAAAGATATAGTTGTAAAATACAAAAATATGACTGGTTATGAAGCACCATATGTCCCCGGGTGGGATACTCACGGACTGCCGACCGAGATAAAAGCTCGTGCAAAAGTAGGTGCAGAGAAATCTAAGCAATTAACGAGTTTGGAGCTTCGTAAAATATGCAAAGAATTTGCTCTGGGATATGTCGAAAAACAAAAAGAACAATTCAAACGCTTGGGCGTCATAGGTGATTGGGATAATCCTTACGTAACTTTGTATCCTGAATATGAAGCTGAGCAAATAAGAACTTTTGCCAAAATGGCATGTAAGGATGGAGTGATTTATAGGGGACTTCGTCCGGTGCATTGGTGCCCTTCGTGTGAAACAGCTCTGGCAGAAGCCGAAATCGAGTACAGCAACGACAAGTGTAAATCAATATTTGTTAAGTTTAAAGTTTCGGATGATAAATCAAAACTTTCTAAATTTAATGTTGATATTAAAAATGCTTATTTTATAATTTGGACTACTACCGCTTGGACTTTGCCCGGCAATGTTGCCATATGTGTTGGCCCGGATTTTGAATATGCAATCATTAAAAACGGAGCTGAATTCTACATCGTAGCTGATGCTTTAAAAGAAAAAGTAATGCAGTCTGGAAATATTGAAAATTATGAAGTTATAGGGAAAATAAAAGGTTCAGAACTCGAACTTATGGAAGCTGAACATCCTTTCTTAGACAGAAAATCCCTCGTTATAGTAGGCGACCACGTCACCATAGACAGCGGAAGCGGATGCGTTCATACCGCTCCGGGTCACGGTATGGAAGACTTCGATGTTTGTAAAAATTATCCTCAGCTTCCAACTATTGTTCCCGTAAACGGCGAAGGAATTTTAACCGAGGAAGCCGGTGAATTTAAAGGGCTGAAATTTAGCGAGGCCGGTGCTGAAATTTGCAAACTCCTGCAAGAGAAAGGGTTACTTTTTGCCTCCAAAAATATAGATCACCAGTATCCGCACTGCTGGAGATGCAAATCAGAAATAATTTTCCGTGCCACAAAGCAATGGTTTTGCTCGGTAGATAGATTTAAAAAAGAAGCTCTAAACGCAATCGAAAATGTTAAATGGAATCCTTCGTGGGGAAGAGAACGAATGATTTCGATGATAAGCGAAAGAAAAGACTGGTGCATTTCAAGGCAAAGATTGTGGGGAGTACCGATACCGATACTTTTCTGCGATGATTGTCAGAAAGAAATAATAAATGAAGAAATAATGCTTAATGTTGCTGATGTTTTCGAAAAAGAAGGCTCTGATGCTTGGTATAAGTACGATGCAAGCCACTTCTTACCTGATGGATTTAAGTGTCCTCACTGCGGCGGTATTCATTTTACAAAAGAAAAAGATATAATGGATGTTTGGTTCGATTCCGGCACATCTCATGCAGCAGTTTGCCAAGCCAGAAAAAATCTGGGTTATCCTGCTGACCTTTATCTTGAAGGCGCCGACCAATACAGAGGCTGGTTCCAGTCGTCTCTTCTTACATCAGTGGCAACAACAGGAAAATCTCCTTATAAAAATGTTGTTACTCATGGCTGGGTAGTGGACGAAGAAGGCAAAAAGCAATCGAAATCTCAGGGCAATGGTGTCGACCCACAAGATGTAGTAAGTAAGTACGGTGCAGACGTTTTAAGGCTCTGGGTTTCATCCGCTGATTATCATGCTGACGTAAAAATGTCAAATGAAATTTTAAAACAATTAAGTGAAGCTTACAGAAAAATAAGAAACACCGCAAGATTTATCATGGGAAATTTATTTGATTTTGATCCTTCAAAAGATATGGTTAAAATCGATGAACTGTCAGAGCTCGATAAATGGGCGCTTGCAAAATTAAACGAAGTTATAGATAAAACCACCAAAGGATACGAAACTTTTGAATTCTATAATGTTTTTCATGCGATTCAAAAATTTTGCATAGTTGATATGTCTAATTTCTATCTTGATGTTTTAAAAGACAGATTATACGTTGAAAAGGCGGACGGATTTAAACGTCGTAGTGCTCAAACTGTGATTTATATGGTCTTAGATTCGCTTGTAAGAATGATTTCGCCTGTGCTTTCATTTACAGCAGAAGAAATTTGGAAATATATGCCTCACAAAGACAATGAAAATAAAGAGAGCATTTTCCTTAATGATATGTGCAAAAAAGTTGACATTAATATTTCTGATGAGTTTATTGAAAAATGGGATAGAATATATAAAATTCGCGATGAAATAAAGAAAGTGCTTGAAATTCAAAGAAAAAATAAAGTTATAGGTTCTTCTTTGGAAGCTGATATTAAAATTTTTGCCTCAGGCGAATTGTATAACTTTATAAAAGATAATCTTAGCGATTTGCAATCGGTAGTAATTGTATCCGGCATAAAAGTTCAAGAGGACGGAACCGGAGAGTATAACATAGAGGGAATTAGCGGTTTGTCTATGGATATTGCCCATTCTGAATATAAAAAATGCGAAAGATGTTGGACATACGATGAAACCGTTGGAGAAAATAAAGATCATCCTACAATTTGCAGCAGGTGCATAAGTGTACTAGAGTAATTTATCTAATAAGGAGGAAAGTTTTCATGTTGGTATTTTTTGTTATAACTTTTTTAGTTCCCATTTTAGATCAATTCATAAAATTCGCGGTTGAATTGAACATAGCGGAAAATTCACAAGTTGAAACTTTCCTTCCGTTTTTGACTCTTACGAATGTAAAAAATTTTGGAGCAGCTCTTGGAATGCTTTCCAACGGGAGATACATTTTAATTGTGGTTACTTTGCTTATAATGATTTATTTTTTGTATTTGATATTCATAAAAAAAATTCGAAGCCATCTTTTTTTGATAGCTTCGTCATTGATTATAGGTGGGGGAATAGGCAACTTAATAGATAGATTGCTGCTTGGTTATGTGGTGGATTACTTATCTTTGTCATTTTTTCCACCTATATGTAATTTTGCGGATTATTCAATCACTACAGGAATAGTTTTGCTGGCTATATTTGTCTTAAAGACTGACAGTAAAACTTTGTCTGAATTTATTTAATTTTGTTCATAAGGTTGTTAACTTCAGCTTTGCATGCTTCGCTTTTTAGGAAATTAATCGAGTAAAGCATTATTCCGTCAAAATTTAATTTTTTTATTATTTTAAACTCCTCTTCCAAAATATTGTCAGAAAAGTTCCAGGTTTTTTCGTCGAGTTCTGTGCCTATTTTATAAAGTGCCAGCCCGGCGTAAATTTTTTGAGAAATGTTTGCGGAAATTTTTTTCCAATCGTTTGCAGCTTTTTCAAAAGGCATATTTGGGCAATTTATGCTCCAATATAGTTGAGGGCAGATATAATCAATATATTTTTTATTGAGCCAAGTTTTAGGGTCAGCTCCTATTTCTTGGCATTTTTTTATATTTCCCGGCGGAGAAATTCCAAATTCCACATTAGGATTTATTGATTTTATTTTGTCATGAACTTCAGAAATAAGCAGGTTAACACTTTCCTTTTTTGATAAATCGTTATCTTTTTTTTCTAAAATTTCTTTATCTTCCGGATAAAAGTAATCATCAAAATGAATGGCGTCTACATCGTAATTTTTGACTATTTCTTCGACTCCGGATGCTACTAAATCTCTTGTTTCTTTGTACGACGGATTGTAGTATATTCCATTCGAAGTTTTGATTATATGGTCATTGGATTGTTTATAATATGGGTTATTTTCGCTCATTTCTTTTGGAGAATTATTTGCCTGTATTCGAAGCGGATTTACCCATGCGTGGAATTTTATATTCTTTTGGTGACAAGATTTAACCATGTATTCCAAAGGGTCAAACCCGGGATTTTCTCCCTGCACCCCGGTGAGAAGATGCGACCACGGAAAAAAATCTGACTTATAAAGAGCATCGCTATGAGACCGTACATGGACTATCAAAGTGTTAATTTTATAATTTTCTGCCGTAGATAATATATTTTCAAAATTTTCGATAAATTTTTGTTTTGTATTTTCTTTGGAACATATATTTAAATCCAGGTATGATACCCATGCGCCCACCATATTCTTTGAATTTTCTTCTGTGATTTCAGATTTTTTCAAAGAATTTGTATGCTCGAAAGAATTATCGATAGCTTTATTTTTGTGAGCGTTTATATATTTACATATGCTTACAACAGATGTTAAAAACAATACTGAAATTGCCATAGAAATAATTTTTTTGTATTTAAAAATTTTCATCTCAAGCACCTATAATTTTAATTTTTCGATAGTTTCCTTTAAATTTTCAGAGTTAAAAATGCAAGTTCCCGAAACAGCAACATCTACCGGATATTTTTTCACAGTATCTATGGTTTCTAAATTTATTCCTCCGTCGACTTCTATTATTACATTAGGTGCATTTTGCCTTATGTACAAAGCTTTTTCCATTTGTTCAGCCATGAATTTTTGCCCTCCAAACCCAGGCTCGACAGTCATTACTAAAACTAAATCTATATCACTCAAATAAGGTTTAAGTTCAGATATATCTGTTGAAGGTCTTATTGAAATCCCGACTTTTTTACCATAAGATTTTATTTTTTTTATGGTTTCAAAAGTGTTAGAATCGGATTCTAAATGAAAAGTTATTATATCTGCTCCGGCATCAACGAATTGAGTTATATATTTTAGCGGATTTTTGATCATCAAATGTACGTCAAAAGGCAATTTTGTTAGATGTCTTAAAGATTTTATAATCGGTGCTCCAAAAGATATATTGGGTACAAAGATTCCATCCATTACATCCATGTGTACCCAATCCGCTCCGTTATCGGAAATTTTTTTAATTTCTTCGCCCATGATTGAAAAATCGCAGGCGAGCATTGATGGTGCTATCTTCATATTATTTAGCGGAATTTAATTTTATGTTTCCGCAAATTCACTCCCTTTTATTTAAGTATAGAAATATTATCTTACAATGTGTTTCCATTATCAAGTAATTATATTTTAGTACACGAGCAAAAAATTTTATGTCGAAATTTTTAACCGATTGTGACTCTGTATCATAGTATAATAACGGGAGGATGATAAAAATGAAGACAAATAAAAATTGTACTTGCGGATGCGGTGTTACCGCAGCTATTTTAGGAATAATTTTTGGAATAATAATTGCTGTGCTGTTTTCTTTCGGGTATTTTAGTTTTATTTTTCCCGGTTTATGGATTGCTTTTTCTGTTGCTGCTGCAACGATTGTATACCTTATGATACTGGCACCGATATCGGCTTGTGAGGGATGTCCTACGTTATTTGAATGTTTAAGAAAAAATCTTTCTTGCTTACTTGTAGGAGCTGTAGGAACCATAATTTTTGTTATTGCAGCACTTACCACAACGCTTCTTGTTGAATCAACTGCGTCTATTGTGTTGATAGGAATTGTAGGATTTTTCTTTATCTTTTTGCTAAGCAGCATAATATCATTTTTTAAATGCTTGATTTAAAAAATGTTTTAAATGAGCGGCTCTTTTAAGGAGTCGCTTTTTTTGCTTTGAAAAAATATATAAATTTTATATATTTTTTGACAATTGATAAATATATATGTATAATATGCAATATATTAAAGTAAAGGACGGGATTAAAATGAATGAGAAAATAGTAGAAAAACTTAAGGATTCAAAATTTTTGGAAAAAATAATCGTCATGTCCGACAAAAATGAAGTTAAAGAAGCTTTTAAAAAAGAGGGCGTAGAGATTACTGATGAAGATTTAAAAAGCATCCGTGACCTTATAGCGAGTTCCGTAGAAAAAATTTCTAAAATTCCTGAAGAAAAGTTAGAAGAAATATCAGGAGGATACGCAGATGGCTTGGTTGATAAATTAAGCTTTGCGATTGGTGGCGGTCGCGAGGAAGAAGAAGAAACCATTATTTCCAGAAATAGTGATAAAATTGTTGAAATCGGTCTTGCTGCTGTTTTAATCGGCGGCGCAGTCGGAGGAACAATTGGCGTTCAAAAATTAATCAAATTGGGCAAAGAAAAAGGCTGGTGGGCCAAAAAATAACGGGAAGATACTGTAGAAGATTTAAAAAATAGTATTTCTAAAAAATAATATATAAAACTATTAAAAGGACGGGATTAAAATGAATGAGAAAATAGCAGAAAAACTTAAGGATTCAAAATTTTTGGAAAAAATAATCGTCATGTCCGACAAAAATGAAGTTAAAGAAGCTTTTAAAAAAGAGGGCGTAGAGATTACTGATGAAGATTTAAAAAGCATCCGTGACCTTATAGCAAGTTCCGTAGAAAAAATTTCTAAAATTCCCGAAGAAAAGTTAGAAGAAATATCAGGAGGATGCGCAGATGGCTTGGTTGATAAATTAAGCTATGAGCTCGGTGGCAAGGACGCCAAAAAAGTAGGCAGCTTTATTTCCAGAAATAGTGATAAAATTGTTGAAACCGGTCTTGCTGCTGTCTTAATCGGCGGCGCAGTAGGAGGAACGATTGGTGTTCAAAAATTAATCAAATTGGGCAAAGAAAAAGGTTGGTGGGCCAAAAAATAATATATGAAATTTTAAACCAACTGGTATCCTTTAGTTTATGCTAAGGATACCTGTTTTTATTGCCTGTTTATAAATCGCCCTTGTAAATACATGTGGTAAAACAATTTATTTTCTGGTAATATTTTTATAAAGGCTGGTGAATTTTAATATATGTTTAAAATAATGAAAAAAGAAATCTTAAATGAATATGTGACGCGTATGACTATTTACGCGCCCATTATTGCCAAAAGTATATATCCCGGGCAATTTGTGATTTTAAGAGTGGATGAATTCGGTGAAAGAATTCCACTTACTGTGTTTGATTACGACAGGGAGCTCGGAACCATAGAAATAATTTATCAAAAAGTAGGGCTCACAACTTTTAAATTGGATGAAAAAAATTCGGGAGAGTATATTTTGGATGTGGTAGGCCCGCTTGGGAAAAAAACTGACACCGAAGGATTTAAAAGAGCAGTAATAGTTAGCGGTGGAGTTGGAAGCGCGATTGCTTATCCCGTTGCAAAAGCTTTGAAAAAATCCGGTTGTGATGTTGATATTATCGCAGGATTTAGAACTAAAGATATTATAATACTGGAAAATGAAATGAAAAATATTTCAAATCAAATCGACATTGTTACTGATGATGGCTCCAATGGAAGAAAATCTCTGGTAACTACTCCTTTGGAAGAAAAATTAAAAAATGACCAAAACTATGATTTGATTTTTACGGTTGGACCTGTTCCGATGATGAAAGCTGTCTGTGATATAACGAAAAAATATAATGTAAAAACCGTGGTAAGTATGACTGCTATAATGATTGACGGCACGGGAATGTGCGGAGGCTGTAGATTGAATGTCGGCGGTAAGATTAAATTTGCTTGTGTTGACGGCCCTGATTTTGATGGCCATGAAGTGGATTTCCAAGAAGCGGCTTTCCGCACAAGAACTTTCGCTCATGAAGAAAATATTTCCCGAGAAAAATATTGTAATTTATTTAAAGGTGTTAATTTATGATAAATAAAAGTAAAAATAAAGAAAAAATGCCTATTGCAAGCGCAGAAATCCGGATTAAAAATTTTGAAGAAGTAGAACTCGGATATTCGGAAGAAAGCGCTATAAGCGAAGCTTCACGGTGCCTTGGGTGCAAGAATAAGCCTTGTGTATCAGGTTGCCCGGTAAATGTAAAAATTCCGGACTTTATAAAAAATATAAGAGAAAAAAATTTTTCAAAATCATACGAAATAATCTGTGAAGATAATTCTTTCCCGGCAATATGTGGTCGTGTTTGCCCTCAAGAAAAACAGTGCGAAAAAAAGTGCATCAGAGGTAAATCCGGCGAACCGGTTGCGATTGGCAGATTAGAAAGATTTGTAGCAGACTATAATATTGATAAAAAATACGAAAATTTAAACATAAACCCAATAAACTCGCATAAAATAGCAGTGATAGGTTGTGGCCCGTCAGGTCTCGCTTGCGCTTCTGAGCTTTTGAAATTTGGCTATGATGTTACGATTTTTGAAGCTCTTCACGAACCCGGAGGAGTTCTTTCATACGGCATACCGGAGTTTAGGTTACCTAGAAATATTTTGAAAAAAGAGATTGATAAATTAATAAAAAATGGGTTGAAAATAGAAAAAAATATTATAATCGGAAAATCTTTATCGATTCAAGATTTATTTAAAAACGGTTTTAAAGCGGTATATACTTCGACAGGAGCAGGCCTTCCCAGATTCATGAATATACCCGGCGAAGGCTTATCGGGGGTTTACTGTGCAAACGAGTTTCTGACTCGTATAAATTTGATGAAGTCGTACAAAGAAGAATACGACACACCAATCGTCAAACCCAAAAAAGTCCTCGTTATAGGCGGAGGAAATGTCGCGATGGATGCCGCTCGCTGTGCAAGGAGGCTCGGTAACCCCGAAGTTACAATAATGTATCGTAGAACCGAAGATGAAATGCCTGCTCGAAAAGATGAAATCACACACGCCAAAGAGGAAGGAATTGAATTTTTATTTTTAAGTAATCCCGTGGAGTTTTTTGGAGAAAAAGGAAGAGTCATCGGAGCAAAATATAATAAAATGAAACTCTCCGAAGAGGATAGTACAGGCAGAAAATCCGTAATTCCGATTTCAGACGAAAAGTTTGATATTTTTGCAGATACTATAATAGTGGCTATCGGAAATGATTCCAATAAAATGATAAAGGAAGCATCGAGTGAGATAAAATTTGATGACCGAGGAAGAATAATTGCTGATCCGGAGACTTTAAGAACAACTCAGCCCTTTGTGTATGCCGGGGGAGATATCGTTACAGGAGCCGCTACAGTTATATTGGCCATGGGAGCCGGAAAAAAAGCAGCTAAGCAAATAATGCATGATATAAATAATAGTTTATAAGGTGGATTTATTATTGAATTTACTATTTTAAATAATAAAGTTAGTTTTAATTTTTATTTCATAGCTATTCTTGTCTTTATGATAATTTCAGATGATTCAGGATTTGTGATTTATGGATTTCTTTCAGCAATTTTACATGAAATCGGTCACATTTTGGCAATGATGTACTTTGGAAAAAATGTAAAAAAAATAGAATTTGGTTTTGCAAATATAGATTTGCTGATGGAAGGAAAAAATTTAAACTGTAATTCTTTTGAAACTGTAATCATATTTTTAAGTGGGAGTTTATTAAATTTTTTGATTTCAATATTGTTTAAGATTTTATATTCAATTTTCGGATTTACAGTTTTTGATGTTATTTTTTATCAGAATTTATTTTTAGGAATTATAAATTTACTCCCTATTTATTCTTTAGATGGGGAGTGCCTGATTAGAAAATTTTTGGAAGGTAATTTTAGTGATAAAAACATTGATGCAATTATTTCGGTGACGTCGCTCATATTTACTTTGCCGATATTGATTGTCGGATTTTTACTTATATTTCACTCCAAATATAACTTATCACTTTTTTTGGTATGTATTTATCTAATTTCATTTTTTATCTTTAAAAAAGATATATTTTAAGCTAAAAGGAGAATTTTTATGAGCATGATAGAAGTTAATCCTAAAAAAGACACTTGCATAAATCCTTTTTCTGAAATTGGAACGGATTGGATGTTAATTTCTGCCGGAAGCAAAGACAAATTTAATACTATGACCGCCAGTTGGGGAGGACTTGGAATTTTATGGAATAAAAATGTAAGCATTGCTTTTGTAAGACCCAAAAGGTATACATTTGAATTTCTTGAAAAATATGATTACTATTCACTTTCGTTCTTTGAACCGAGTTTTAAACCCGTCTTGAAATTTTGTGGAGAAAATTCCGGAAGAAATATCGACAAAATAAAACAAACAGGTCTTACACCTATTTTAGACAGTGAAGCCCCGTATTTTAATGAAGCGAAAAAAGTTATGATTTGTAAAAAGCTTTATTCTCAGTTCGTTGACCCAAATTGCTTCATAGACAAAAGTATTCAGAATAATTATGAAAACAAAGATTATCACAAAATTTATGTCGGAGAAATAGTGAGTTACAAGGTGAAAAAATAATATGAAAAAGACAGTAATAATTACCGGAAGTTCTTCGGGAATAGGCGCCGCTGCTGCCGTAGAGTTTGCAAAAAACGATTATAATGTGGTAATAAATTATAATAATTCTAAAGAAAAAGCGTTTGAAACCTTAGAAAAAGTGAGAAGCTTCGGCTGCTTGTCCATTGCGGTGAAGGCGGATGTGTCTAAATTCGAGGAAAGCAAATTTTTAATTGATAAATGCGTAGAACAATTTGGCGGCGTGGATGTTCTTGTAAACAATGCCGGAATTTCTGAATTTAAACTTTTTACTGATATTTCCGAATTTGATTGGAACAAAATGATTCAAACCAATTTGAGTTCAGCATTTTATTGTTCTCAATTTGCCGTGAAAGAAATGCTAAAAAAGCATACAGGAAAAATAATTAACATATCCTCAATGTGGGGAATAACGGGCGCCTCCTGCGAAGTACATTACTCAACTGCCAAAGCAGGAATAATCGGTCTTACCAAGGCTTTAGCCAAAGAGCTTGGTCCGTCAGGAATCAACGTTAATTGCATAGCTCCCGGGGTGATAGACACGCCGATGAACGGGAGCTTGTCAGACGAAGATATGGCTGACTTGATAGACAATACGCCTTGCGGCAGAATCGGTACGCCTGAAGAAATAGCTAAATTAATTTTGTTTTTGGCTTCCGATGAAAGCTCGTTTATTACCGGTCAGGTGATAAGCTCAAACGGTGGGTTTTTAATTTAGCTTTTCAACTAAATTGATTGTTTCACTATTTGTTTTACACAGGATATCGCAAAGTTTTCGAGTTTCTTTATCCATACCGCAATCTATGAAAATTATTTTTGAAGTATGGATATTGTTAGCTTTTTTCAGCTCCAGTATCACAGTTCTTACAATGAACTCGATATCTTCTTTATGACCTTGTATGGGTATGTAAAAATTTTTTTGAGGGGAAAAGTCGTTTTTTTCATTAAAAAAATTATAAATTAAAGAATCGATAATGTCTGAAATTCCAAGTATAATAAAAAATCCAAAAATAATACAGCATACTATGTGGTACACAAAATCACCTCAGTTTATAGTATGCTGTAATTTATTTTTGGGTATAAGTTATTTTTGATGAATCTTTTTGGAAGAATCAAATTCTTCGGAAAAAAATAGTGAAATACACCAAACCGAAGCAATGGCAATTATTGCATATAGAATTCTGCTCGCGATGGAATCTTGTCCGCCGAATATCCAAGCTACGGCATCAAATTGAAAAAAGCCTATTAGTCCCCAATTCAATCCACCGATTATGCATAAAATTAGTGCAATTTTATTTATTGTTTTCATTTAACTCACTCCTTATAAAAAAATATATTTATATTATACTCAATAATTGAATAAAAAATCAATTTATTATTTTATATACATATATTTACTTGCATATACTTTAAACTCACTTGTATACCTTGAATATAGTGCTCTGTTTTGTTAAAATTATAAGTGGAAATATAGTTTCGGAGGAATAGAAATTGTCAAATTTTTTAAATATTCATGAATACGGAAAGATTCAAGAACAATATTGTAAAAAAATAGAAAATTTTTACAACGATTTATATCCCGATAGGAAAAAATTAGCATACGTAAGAACTTATGGTTGTCAGCAAAATGTATCGGACAGCGAAAAATATATAGGCATGCTTTTGAAAATGGGATTCGAGATAACAAATACCCCTGATAACGCCGATGTCATTCTTCTTAACACTTGTGCTATACGAGAAAATGCCGAAAATAAGGTGTTTGGAAATATAGGTTGGATAAAAAATATAAAGAAAAATAATAAAAATTTATTCGTCATTGTTTGCGGATGCATGACCGAGCAAGAAGGAATTATTAAAAAAATAAAGTCTACTTACTCATTTATAGATTTGGTTTTGGGCACGCATTCCATATACAAGTTTCCGGAATTATTTTATAGTTCTCTTGTTAAAGAATCTAAGAATCCGATATTTTCAGGTGATAAAGAAGATTCAATCTTAGAGGGATTTCCCGAATATAAAAACAACAAATTAAAAGCTTTTTTGTCAGTGATGTATGGGTGTAATAATTATTGTTCATACTGCATTGTTCCTTATGTTAGAGGCAGAGAGAGAAGCAGAAAGCCTGAGCAAATAGTTTCTGAATTTAAAAAACTTTTGGACGCTGGGTATAAAGATATTACATTGCTTGGTCAAAACGTAAATTCATATGGAAAAAATTTGGAAGAAAATGTAGATTTTTCGGATTTATTAAAAATGCTCGATGAATTTGACGGTGAGTACACTATAAGATTCATGACATCTCACCCAAAGGACGCCTCAAATAAACTTATTGACACAATCGCTGCCGGCAAGCATATAGCTCATCATCTACATTTGCCGGTTCAGTGCGGAAGTAACCGTATTTTAAGCGAGATGAACCGCAAATATACCAAGGAATCTTACATGAAAATAATAGAATATGCGAGGCACAAAATTCCGGATATCATTTTCACAAGCGATATAATAGTAGGATTCCCGGGAGAAACTTATGAAGAATTTCTAGAAACAGTTGATTTAATAAAAAAGGTTAAGTTCGGATCACTTTTCACTTTTATTTATTCTCCGAGAGAAGGAACCAAAGCTGCAACTTTACCCGACAATATTTCTAAGGAAGAAAAGACAAAATGGCTTCTGGAGCTACTAAAGGTTCAAGAAGGAATTTCGGAAGAACTTCATAAGCAGATGGTAGGCAAAGATATGAAAGTCCTTGCTGAAAATTTCGATGAAAAATCATCAAATCTTTTGTGCAGAACTTCAGGGAATGTAGTTGCAGAAGTGTCTGCTCCTAAGAATTTTTTAGGAAAATTTATAAATATTCACATAACCGATTCAAGAAAAGAATCAATTTCAGGTACTATTATATTATAAAGGAGAAGTAAATTATGGAAATATTAACACTTGCAAAAGAATTAGGACATGCTGTTCAGCAAAGCGAAGAATACATAGATTTTAGAATAAACGAGCAAAATGTTGAATGTGACGCAGAGTTGCAAAAAGAAATTGAAGAATTTAATTTAAAAAAAGTTTCGATAAATCACGAAATTTCCAAAGAAAATGTTAATCAAGAAAAAATAGATAAACTTAACGCGGAAATCAGTGACCTTTATTCTAAAATAATGGAAAATGAAACTATGCAAAAATTTAATGATTCAAAACAAAAATTCGAAGGTATTTTAAGAAAAATAAATTTAGTAATAAGTGGTTCAGCTGCCGGACAAGACCCCGAATCGATCGATGTAAACGTGGAAGACTCCTGTGGTGGGAACTGCTCTTCCTGCGGCGGATGCAATTAAAAGATATTTAAAGTGAGTGAATAAAATGGTAAAAATTTCCCCCATGATGCAACAATATTTAGATATAAAAGATAAACATAAAGACAGTATTTTATTTTTTAGACTTGGCGACTTTTATGAAATGTTTTTCGATGACGCAAGATTAGCTTCGGAGGAACTGGACCTTACTCTAACAGGTAAGGACTATGGTCAGGACGAACGCGCGCCCATGTGCGGGGTGCCGTACCATAGCTGTGAATCATACATATCTCGTCTGGTATCCAAAGGATACAAAGTGGCTATGTGTGAGCAAATGGAATCTCCCTCGGAAGCTAAGGGAATCGTTAAACGTGAAGTAGTAAGAATTATAACTCCCGGCACTGTCACCGAGGATAGCATGCTCGATGAGTCAAAAAATAACTATTTGGCATCCATTTATTATTCTAAAAAATTGGGCAGTGCAGGAGCTTGTTTTTGCGATATTTCTACAGGCGAACTGAAAGCTACAGAAATTAAAGAAAATCCATCCGAAGTTTTGAATTTATTAAGAAATGAAATAGGAAAATTCAGTCCTACCGAAGTTTTGGTAGGTGGAGACATTGAATTTTTGGAACCTCTAAAGACTTTTTTTAAAGATAAGTTATACTGCAGAATAGAAATTTTAGATGAAGATGTTTCGCTTGAAGAATCAAAAAATATTCTTAAAGAACATTTTAAAAGCGAAAAAATTGAAAGATATAGCAAAGAAACAGCACTAAGAAGTCTTGGTAATTTGTTTGAATACCTAAAGCAAACTCAAAAAAACGATCTAAGTAACATTAAAAATATCCATTTTTTTAACAATACCGAGTTTATGGGTTTGGATCTTAATACTATGCGAAATTTGGAAATTGTAGAAACTATGCGCTCCAAGCAAAAGAAAGGTTCTCTGCTTTGGGTGCTTGATAAAACCAAAACTCCAATGGGTAGGCGCTTGCTTCGTTCTTGGATCGAAAGACCACTTTTGGATGTTCAAAAAATAGGGTACAGGCAAGAAGCTATCGAGGAAATGGTAACTGAGTTTGAGCTTAAGGATGAGATTCGTGAAAATTTATCCGGAATTAGCGATATAGAGCGATTAATGACAAGGATAAATTACGGAACAGCAAGCCCTAAAGATTTAAAATCGTTGTCTTCGGCTTTAAAAAAATTGCCTGAAATAAAATATAATTTATTCAAGTTTAATTCTCGTCTTTTGAAAAAAATGTGCGAGAGATTTGACCTTTTAAAAGAAGTATATATGCTCATTGAGGATGCTATAAAGGATGACCCTCCGTTTATAGTAAGAGAAGGAAAAATCATTAAAGACGGATACAGCGAAGAAGTAGACAATTTAAGAAAAGATTTAAAAGGCGGCTCCGGAATTGTTGCGGAAATTGAAGAACGCGAGAAGAAGAAAACCGGAATTTCAAAATTAAAAGTTAAGTATAATAAAATTTTTGGATACTACATAGAAGTTCCCAATTCATACAAAGGCGATGTTCCGGAGGAATACATAAGAAAACAGACCCTTGCAAATTGCGAAAGGTACATAACCGAGGAGCTTAAACAAGTTGAATCAAGGATACTTTATGCTCACGATAAAATAAATGAAGTGGAGTATAAAATATTTGAAGACATTAGAAAAAAAGTTGCCGAAAATTTGACAAGAATAAATGCTGTTGCGGCGATACTTTCAAATTTGGATGTAATAGCTTCTCTTGCCGAGGTCGCTTATGTAAACAATTACGTTAAACCTACTGTGAATTCCGATGGAATCATTTCCATAAAAGAAGGCAGACATCCCGTCGTGGAAATTTTGCTCAAAGGGGCGCCTTTTGTTCCAAATAATACGGAACTTGATGAAAATGAGAATATGATAGCCATTATTACAGGCCCGAATATGGCTGGTAAGTCAACATATATGAGGCAAAATGCTTTGATAACTTTAATGGCTCAAATAGGAAGCTTTGTGCCTGCATCAGAAGCAAAAATAGGGATAGTTGATAACATATTTACCCGTATCGGTGCGTCTGACGATTTGGCTTCGGGTCAGTCAACTTTTATGGTAGAAATGAACGAGGTTGCGGATATTTTGAAAAATGCAACTTCTAAAAGTTTAATTATTTTAGATGAAGTAGGCCGTGGCACGTCCACGTTTGACGGTATGAGCATAGCAAGAGCCGTTTTGGAATATATTTCTAAATTTATTGGGGCTAAAACTTTGTTTGCTACTCATTATCACGAGCTTACTGCCATGGTTGATGAATTTAAAAATATGAAAAATTATAATATCGCTGTAAAAAGGCGCGGAGATGATATAACATTTTTAAGAAGGATTGTCCCGGGCGCTGCTGATGAAAGTTACGGAATAGAAGTTGCTAAGCTTGCCGGTGTGCCTGAAAATATAATAAAACGTGCAAAACAAATCCTTGAAAATGTAGAGCAAGAAGTTTTGGATTCCAAAAATTCTGAAAGAAACTTAATTAACCCGGAAAACCAAAGTGCTCAACTTAAAATTTCGGATTCATATTTGCCGTGTCAAGAATTTGTAGATAATTTGAAAAGTGTTGATATAAGTGTTTTGACCCCTATAGAGTCCATGAACATGCTTTATGAATTGGTAAAAAAAGCAAATCAAATCTAACGTAAGAGGAATTACAGGATGCATAAAATAAATGTTTTAAGTAAGCAAACTGCCCAGCTTATTGCCGCCGGAGAAGTTGTTGAACGTCCGGGGTCTGTTTTTAAGGAACTCCTTGAAAACGCCATTGATTCCGGCGCAACGCAAATTGTAGCTGAGATAAAAAATGGTGGAATAAAGCTTATTAAAATTTCGGATAATGGGTGTGGTATATATAAAGGCGATGTAAAAAACGCCTTTCTTCGCCATGCTACGAGTAAATTGAAAACAGCCGATGATCTTGAAAATATAAATTCTTTAGGGTTCAGGGGAGAGGCTCTTGCGTCAATTTGTGCGGTTTCAAAATTAGAGATAATAACAAAGTCCTGTGAAGAAAATATAGGAAGCAGATTTTTTATAAATGCCGGAGTCCCCGGTGAATTTTCTGATGCGGGATGCGCAAACGGAACCACAATAATTGTAAGAGATTTATTTTACAATGTTCCTGCAAGAATGAAATTTTTAAAAAAAGATGCGATAGAGGCGGGAATTTGTGCTGCGATTATTGATAAATTAATTCTTTCTCATCCTGAAATTTCATTTAAATTCATAAAAGATGGAAAAGAAATTTTAAAAAGTTCAGGTAACGGAAAAATTTCTTCGGCTATATATTCGGTGTATGGAAAAGAATTTCACTCTCAAATGATTCCTTTGGATTATGATTATGAAGGAATAAAAATCAGCGGATTTGTATGCAAACCCGAATTTTCTAAAGCTAATCGCGGTATGCAAAATTTTTTCGTTAATAACAGATACGTAAAAGTAAAAATAGCAAGCGTTGCATTGGAAGAAGCATTCAAAAATTTATTGATGGTAGGAAAATTTCCTTGTTGTGTGATTTACATTGATGTTTCGCCTAAATTGGTCGATGTTAACGTCCATCCGGCAAAAACCGAAGTCAAATTCGTGAATGAAAAATCAGTTTTTGATGCAATATATTTTGCTGTTAAAAGTGCAATTATGAAAGACAACGAAAAGCAATTTTTGCTATCTTCGGTGGATAATGAGCCCTTTTCAAAAAGGCTTAGTGATTCTTCAAGTTCCTTTAGTTTTGAAAAAAATAACAATTTGAAAGCACCTGTTAATAAAACTCGTGAGCCTTTTTCTAAATCTTCAGGCAAAAATTTTATAAGTAAGCTTTTTGAAAGTGATTTAAATTTGGCGCCGAACGTAAACTGTGAAACGATTGAAGAAAAAAATCCTTCAATTAATGAAAATAAAGATTTTGAAATTAAACCTATAAATCCTAAAATCGAAGAAAAAATCAACGACAATTTTCAAGAAAAAACTGATTTCCAAAGGAAAATACCGGAAGAAAATATAAAATATGAACAGGTAAAAATGGAAGTTTCTTGCGAGTCCAGTTCAAAACCCTCTCAAAAAATCATAGGTGAAATTTTCGATTGTTATATAATCGTGGAATCGGGAAACCAAATGATTTTGATAGATAAACATGCCGCTCATGAAAGATTAATATTTGAAAAAATAAAGAAAAATATACATATTGATGCTTCACAATCGCTTATTAAGCCTGCTGTGGTAAACTTGGAAAAAGAAAAATATTCAATGATTACAAGCAATTTAGGTTTGTTATCTGAAGCCGGAATAGAAGCCGAAAATTTCGGAGAAGGAAGTATTATAATCAGAAGCATTCCAATGTACATGTCAGTGGATGAAATAGAAGATTTAGTAACTGAAATTGCAGATTATATTTTTGAAAACAAAAAGGATTTAAATCCCAAAAAGCTGGATTGGATATACCATAATATTGCATGCCGGGCAGCTGTTAAAGCCGGGAAATCATGCTCTATGGATGAAATAAAAAATCTGGTTGATGAACTTTCTAAGGATGCTCAAATTAACCATTGTCCGCACGGAAGGCCTATATACGTTACATTAGATAAAAAATTTATAGAAAAGCAATTTGGAAGGATATGATTACTTTGTCTGAAAAATTAATTCCGGTAGTAAGTGTTGTCGGCCCGACAGCTTCGGGAAAAACAGAGCTTTCTGTAAATTTGGCAAAAAAGTTTAACGGAGAAATAATTTCGGCTGATTCAATGCAAATATACAAAGAATTTGATATAGTGACAGCCAAACCAAGTGTCGCTGATTTAAAAGTCGTTAAACATTATTTAGTAGGAACGATTAGCGTTTCCGAAGAATTTAGTGTTTCCGATTTTGTACATTCGGCTTCGGAATGTATTAAGAAAATAAATGATAATGGTCAGCTACCTTTTTTGGTTGGAGGCACCGGACTTTATTTAAATTCGCTACTCGAAAATATAGAGTTTGAATCTTCGAAAAGCTCTGACGAAAATTTAAGAAGTGAATTAAATAAAAAAGAAAATGAAGAATTATTTGAAATTTTAAAAAAAATAGATCCCGAAAGTTCTTCCAAAATTCATATGAACAATAAAAAAAGAGTTATACGAGCCATTGAATTTTTTTATACTACAGGATATCCTATTTCTAAGCAAGTCGAAAATTCTCGAAAAAATTTTTCTATTTATAATGTGTGCAAGATAGGGTTGAATTTTAAAAACAGGGATGCCCTATACGAAAGAATAAACTCTAGGGTAGATAAAATGTTTGACATGGGAATTATCGATGAAGTGAAAAAAGTGAAAAAAATGAATCCCGGCAAAACCGCTTCGGCAGCGATAGGATACAAAGAAATTTTGGATTATCTCGATGGGACTATAAGTTTGCATCAAGCCAAAGAAAATCTTAAACAAGCCACTAGGAGATACGCAAAAAGGCAGCTAACTTGGTTTAGAAGAGATGAAAAAATAAACTGGATATATTTGGACGAGCTAAAAAATCACGAAGAAATCGCGAAAGTATCAGAAGAAATTTTGAAAAAATTTATATTAAAAGGATAAATGCATATGAAACGTAAGAAGTTAAAAAAAATTATTATAAGTTGCTTTTTGTTTTTAGTGCTGTTGGTTTTAATATTTTATTTTTTTTATAGGAAAAAATTTGGTATAGATTTTCAAATTGCAGAATTGCAAGAAGTTAAAGACAGCTTTCGCACGACAGGAACGGTAGTCAGAGATGAAGAAATTATCACAGCTCCCGAAGAAAGCAAATCTTTTCTTAAGTATCTTGTGAAAGATGGTGACAAATCCCCGAAAAACGGAATTATCGCCGAGGTTTATGATTCATCGGAATCCGCCAAAGCCAGTTATAAAATAGACCTATTAGACAAAGAAATAAGAGTTTTAGAAAAATTAAATACCTGCCAATATAATTTTTCTCAAAGCATTAATGCTCTAAATAAAAAAATTAGCGAAGAGGTAAAAAATTTACTGGTTTCAGTTAATGATTTTCAGGTAGCAGACAGTATAAATTTAAGAAATAAAATACTATATTTTTTGAATGAAAAGAAAATAATTCTTGGAAAAAGTGTAAATTTTGAAGAGAAAATTCGGGAATTAAAAAAAGAAAAAGATAAATTGCTTTCTTTGAATCCGCATATTGTTTCTCAGATAAAATCTCCGGATTCGGGAGTGTTTTTCACCAGCACGGACGGCTACGAAGAAAAATTTTCATATAAAAACCTAAAGTCTGAAAAGATTCAAATTTCTGATATAAATGATGTTAATAAGAGCTCAGATTACAGCGGGATAATAGGCAAAATTGTAAAATTGTGCACGTGGTATATTGTTTGTGAAATGAGTAACGAACAATCCGGTAAAATTTTTCCCGGACAAGAAGCTTCGATAAGTATCGAAGGTTTAGAAACTGTTAAAAATTTGCCATGCAAAATTGAAAGTATAAATTCTCCCGGTGATAGCGGAAAATCTACTGTCTTAATTTCATGCAATTACATGAATGAGCACATAGCTTCGCTCAGAAATGAAGATTTTGTTTTGGAATTTAACAAATATTATGGTCTGGAAGTGGATAAGGACGCTGTATGTAAAGATAATTCGGATGAAAATAAATTTGGTGTGTATGTGTCCCACGGAAATTATTTGAAATTTAAAAAAATTAATCCTGTATATTGGAAAGAAGATAAGGTAGTTTGTGCTTACGGAAATGATGAGTACAGTGACGAAACCTATCTTCAGGTAGGGGATAAAATAATAAAAGGATCAAATTTATATGCGGGCAAGAAATTGAAGTAATATTATATATAAAAAAATCATAAAATTCTAATATTAAATTTCATAAATGAATGATAAATGTATATAAATAGGATTCAAAGTATAAAAAATATTTAAAATATATAATAATTTTTACACTTTTTTTGAAATGATTATTGACATTTTTTTAGAAACAGTTCATAATGGGTTTGTGAATGCCTCAAGATGGGCAATTATATAAGTTTGAAACTAATTACATACTTTAATTGTAAGTAACAAATTGAAATAGGAGGAATTGTAAATGGCAGGATTAGTAGAAAAATTTAAAGAAATGTGGTCTCCTTCGGATGAATATGAAGATTATGAAGATCAGGAAGAATTTGACCAAGATAATGATTCTTCATATGAATATAAGTCGAAAAAAAATAGCAGAGTAGTCAGTATACATGATTCTCACAAATTAAAAGTTATACTTGTTAAACCCGAACGCTTTTGTGAAGATGTAAAGAATATTGCTGACGAATTGTTGAGGAAAAATACTATTGTTCTTAATCTGGAAAAGGTTATAAAATCCGAATCAAGAAGAATGATTGATTTTTTGAGTGGTGTTGCTTATGCCAACGGGGGACAGATAAAAAATGTTTCTGCTGATACTTTTGTGATAACTCCATGCAATGTAGACTTAGAAGGGGATGACTTTGTTGGAGAACTTGAGGGGCAGGGAATATATTTTTAAAATATTATCGCTTTTAAAAGTTATGTCAAGAGGTGAAAATTTTTGCTAAGTATTGATGATGTAAAACAAGTTAGTTTTAGAAGAGCAAATTTTGGAGGGTATAAACCCGAAGATGTCGATGCATTTGTGGACGACGTGCAGTATTCTTATGAAAAAATGTTGGAAGAAAATAAAAATTTGCACAGCGAAATTGAAGATTTGAGAGCAAAAATAGATAAAATTTATTCCGAAGAAGGAGCAATACGGAAGATAATACTCAATGCCCAGAATATTGCCGAAAGCTCGCTTAACCAAGCCAAGGAAAAAACCGAAGAAATTGTCGAAAAGGCTGTAAAAAAATCAAATGACCTCATAGACAAAGCAAAAGAGGAGGTTAAAATTCAAAGCCAAATTTCTGAAAGGCTTAAAGCTGAAGCAGCATCGCTTAAAAATAAATTGAAAGATATTTATAAAGAGCACTTGGAAATAATAGGAAAAATTCCTGGGGATGTCAGAACTGAAAACAATAATTCTTCTAAAGAGAAAAAAATCGAAAAGAAAAAAGAAGAAAAGAATTTTATTGATATATCGAGTGAAGATATTTCCGGAGGTTTTAGTTCTCCCGAAAGTGATGTCGCCGGGGTAAAAAAAGAAAATATTTCAGATTTAAAATTCGGCAAAGATTATAATATTGAAGATGAAAGTAAACCAAAGGGAGCATTTTCTGGTCTATTCAAAAAGAAGAATTAATTAAATATTTGATATTTGATAGGTATGCATATTATTTGTTTTATTTACATGGTAATTCAAATAATATGTATTTTTAATTTATACTTTACATTTTAAACTGAAAATGATATAATATTATTAAATAAAGGGAATGGAGTGATGTTGGAAGTGTTAGACAAAGTTAAAGTGATGTCGCACATAGCCTTAATTACTGTGGTTACAGCATCATTTGTTATAGTGACAAATAAAACGTATAATACTTTAAATCAATTTAATAATGTAGCTAATAATTTTGGTGATGTGGCCTCGAAAGTTCAAAAAGCTCTTGATGACGAAAATATTAAGGAAACTATGGCAAATACTGCTGCTATAACAAAAAATATTAAAAATCTTACCGGAAACGATTTCGAAAAAGTAAAAGAATTTATGTCTAAATTCAATGAGCAAGATATAGAATCAATCAAAAAAGCTATATCTAATTTCGAAATAGCAAGTGAAGATGTGAAAGAAGCAACAAAAATTCTCAAAAATAAAGCAGGTTTGAGGTATTACGGATTTTTTAATTCGGCTGAGGGTAATAAGGATGCAAAAGGAAAAGAAATTTTGCCGGCAAATTCAGATGAAAATTGGTTTGCTTATGTTAAGAGACTTTGCTCTTTTAGATAATTTTATATCATATTTAAAAGGAAGTAAGTGCCCGAAAGGGCAGTCATTACTTCCTTAATTTTTTAAAAAAATTCGATAATATTTGAGAACATTCACTTTGCAAAATTCCACTGCTTATTTCAGGTTTGTGATTATACGGCAATTCAAACAAATTTATTACAGAATTGCATGAACCTGATTTTGGGTCAAAAGCTCCATAAACCAAACGAGAAATTCGAGAATTTATTATTGCTCCCGCACACATAGGACAGGGTTCTAAAGTGACATACATGGTGCAATCGAATAATCTCCACCGCTCCAAAGCTACGCACGCATTGTTAATAGCCTCAATTTCTGCGTGGCATAATGAATTTTTCAATGTTTCCCGACGATTCCTTCCGCGAGAGATTATCTTTTTGTCATGAACTATAATAGCTCCCACAGGAACTTCCAGTTCTTCCGCTGCCTTATGTGCTTCTTCGAGAGCTTGTTTCATATAAAATATGTCATCATTTTCTAACTGTTCCATTTAAACTTAATTATCCTTTTTAGTATCTGATTTAGATTCAAAATAATTTCTATCCACATCTATAATGCATTTGTAATTATCGTCAAGAGCTCTAATACTCTCGGCAACAGATTGCTCTATTTCGTCGTCCGAAGGGTCTATATCATACGGAACGGACAGATGAAATATTAAAGTTGGTCTTTTACCCGGAATTATTCTAAAATCATAAATTTTAGCGTTTCTATGAAGAAGTTTTACAAGTTGAGAAATTTTTTCTCGTACAGAATTTACTTTTTCATCATCCGTAACAATGGGGTCTACATGTATAATCGATTTACAATTAAATTTTTCTTTTAATCTTTTTTCTATTTTATCTATAGATTCGTGTAGCTCCATAATATTTTTATCTGCCGGCATTTCTGCATGGAAAGATATCATACTGGTATTGGGCCCGTAATTATGGACGATCAAATCGTGAATTCCAAGAACATTCGGGGAAGATAACACTACTTCGTGAATTTTTTTTACAAGATTCGGATCAGGAGAAGCTCCAAGAAGAGGATTTAAAGTTTCTTTTATCATGCCGATGCCTGTACATATTATAAATATGGCAACGACGATTCCCGAGTAAGCATCTACCGAAACGCCGGTAAAATATGTTATAGCCATCCCCAAAAGTATTGTAATGGTAGCTATTACATCTCCGAGACTGTCAAATGCAGTGGCTTTTATCGCTGTTGAATCCAAAATTTTTCCTATTTTTCTGTTAAACATGCATAGCCATAATTTTACTACTAAGGAACCAATAAGTATCAATGTTGGAATTAAGGCTATTGTTGTAGGTTCCGGGTTAAATATTTTTTCGATTGAAGTTTTTATAAATTCCAGACCCATAAAAATTATTGCTATTGATACTATAAGTCCCGAAACGTATTCAATTCTTCCGTATCCGAATGGATGTTCTTTATCGGCGGGATTTCCCGAAGCCTTAAAGCATACAAGCGTTACTATTGACGAAATTGCGTCCGAAAGGTTGTTAAAAGCATCGGCACTTATTGCTATTGAAGAAGTTATTATACCGGCAAAAAATTTCCCCACGGACAGGAGTATATTACAAATTATGCCCGCATATCCGCTTAGCATTCCCAAGCGCCTTCTAACTTCCGAATTATTTTTTTGTGCTTTTTCCAAAACAAATTTTTTTATTATATAATCAGTCATTTTTTTCGCAGATAATAATTTACCCACTCGACCCTCCTTGATTAGAATATCTACTTTTGGTAAATTATTATACTATTTTTTTTAATTTTTGTTAATAGGCGCAGAAGTATTTTTACTGATTTTTTTTCTGTATTTAACGAATTCATACGAAATGTACACAATGAGCCCTATCGATATAATGGATATCGACACAATCAAATATATGCCGGAATGATTATTATCCGATTCATTTGATGCTATGTTTTCGACGTTTTCTTCACGGTAATCGTTTTCGTCCAGATTTTGTGAATAGGGCAAAGAGTATGGCAAATTGCTTTTCTTACTCTTTTTGCTTTTGGATGATTTAGATTTAGATTTTGACTTTTTGGAAGGTTTTTTATTGGCATCTCCTCTGAAAACTTCGATTTCATAAACTCGTTTTACTTTAAGCTGCTTGTTAGAAACAGTTATTTTGAAATAGGTTGTTTTTCCGGCAGCGTTTAATTTTCGTCTGTTTATTTTTACATCTAAATTTTCATTGAATGGAGTAAATTCGAAATCAAGATATTTTGTATCCGATGGAACATCCATACTATAATTGAAGTTATTCGGAGAAAATTTCGGAGACAAAGTACCTATATTCGGACATATAGACTTTAATCTGCAATTTTGTATTTCAGGATTTTCTATAATATTAATCAGAAAATCATTGGATGCTATTTTTTGATGTGAATTGCAGTCTGAAAATTCTGCGTGCATATCTATAGTTTTAGGAATGGATTTTTTATATGTTTTTAAGTAAACTTCGTAAAGAGTTATGTCGGGATTCCCGGTTGAAACTTCTCTTAATTTTTTTGGATTATATTTAATATTTATCAAATTATCTTTTGTTTCTGTTTTCAACTGATTTCTTGATATAGGTTCAAAGCTAAGAATTTTCTTCAGTTTAAGTTCGGGGTAATTGTAAGAAAGAGCACAGTCAAATCCCTCTAAAGTCATTCCCGGAGTGGCTCCGCTTAATATTATTTCTATTTTTATTTCGTCTCCCGGAAGATAATCTGAGCTTTTGACGTTTGCTTTTAAATCATAATTTTTGGCTTCTAAATTAAATGGCATAAATAATATCATCGTTAAGAATAATAAAAAAATTCTGTATTTTTTCATAAAATCCTTCTTTCAAATGTGGTATAATTTTTTTGGAATATATAGTATAATGTAATTCTGAGAGGTGGTAATATGAATTTTGTATTTGGCAGTGACGGGGTTAAAATTCCGACGGAACTGCAAAATAATTTAATTTTATTTGTGAAAGCTCTTTTAATTTTTTTGATTGGCTGGTGGATAATAAATAAAGTCTGCAAGCTTGTTTTGGTATTTCTTCAAAAAGCTACATCTCAAACAAGTTTTGCTTCGTTTTTAAATTCGGTGCTTAAATTTTCACTTAGAATATTACTCATCGTTAGCGTACTTGGATATCTGAAATTTAATGTTACATCTTTGATAGCGGCTATAGGAGCTTCTTTTGTAGCCATTGGAATTTCTTTAAAGGACAGCATATCAAATATAGTCGGCGGAATAATTTTAGTGACGAATAATCCAATTCATGTTGGAGATTATATAGAATTTGAAAATGTTTCGGGAAAAGTAGTAAAAATAGAAATGCTTTTTACAACACTTAAATCTTCAGAAGAAAATAAAATGGTAGTCATTCCAAATTCCAGGCTTGTTTCCAATAACATTACTCGAAAAAGTCCTCACGATATAAAATCGGTGGAATTTGATTCCGATGTTTCTGTTCCGGATAATAATATGGATTTTTCGAAATTTTTCGAAAAAGAATTCATTTTAAACAACAAAATTTTGCAGCTTCCCGCACCTAAAATTAGGATTAAAAAAGAAAATAACAAAGCGCACATGCATATAAAACTTTGGTGCCAAGCTCAAGATGAAGAAGCAGTAAAAATGGTTTTAGAAAATTCTTTTAAAAAATTATGTAAAAAATATAAACTCAGTGCATTGTGAATTTAATAATATAATAACATTATTTTAAATCCAATTCAACTATAAAATTAAAAAAGGAGATGCTTATATGGCAGTAGAAACATTTTCCGCAGGTGTGGCTCCGGGCGGTCTTAGAAATATTCAGGAGATTAAAATTCTTATATGTTATATTTTCGATAAACTTGATAAACCTTTAACCAAAAATGATGTGACATCTATACTGCAAAGTTACGAAATAGCTAATTATTTCGATGCCAGTCAGGCCTTTTCTCAGATGGTACTTCAAGGCAACTTGAAAGTTTATGATGACGACGACAATTTTTATATTATTACTCCGACAGGAAGAATGATTTCGGAAGAACTTAGTGGGTCTTTGCCTGTAACCATTAAAGAAAAATCTTTAAAAAGTGCAGAAGGATATTTCAAAAGATTAAAAAGCGAAAAAGAAAATACAGTAAATATGGTCAGAACAGAATGGGGATATATGGTTAATTGCAAAATTTCCGGAGGAGATTTTAATATGCTCGAATTGGGCGTGTATGCACCTGACATAAATGCTGCATCCATAATTAGAGATAATTTTTATAAAAAGCCTGATGAGATATACAAAAATCTTCTTACAATGCTTACACAAGGCGAGTATTAAGTGGCCAAGAACTTGACATAACCTTGTATTTCTATATAATAAAACCTATATGTCAGCATTTTGAGGAGTGAGTTGTGCATAAATGGTTAAAAAAGATATAAAATCCATGACTCTGGAAGAAATCAGTAACGATATATCGGATCTTTCTTTGGAATCTTATCGCGCTAAGCAAGTTTATGGGTGGCTGGTTAGAGGAGTAGAAAGTTTCGATGAAATGAAAAATATCCCTAAAAAATTGATTGATTTGTTAAGTGGTAAATATTATATTCCTTCGGTTAAAATTAAAACTAAAAAAGTGTCAAGAGATTCCACTGTAAAATATCTTTTTGAGTTGCAAGACGGCCAGCTGATAGAAGCTGTTGTTATGAAATATTCTCACGGATATTCTATGTGCCTTTCTACTCAAGCCGGTTGCAAAATGGGATGTGCGTTTTGTGTTACCGGAAAAGGAGGGTTTAACAGGAATTTATTGCCCTCGGAGATGATAGCTCAGATTCAAATCGCCGAAAAAGATTTGAATATCAGGATTTCAAATATAGTTTTAATGGGAATGGGAGAGCCTCTGGATAATTACGATAATGTTTTAAAATTTTTAGAACTTATTTCTTCTGAAAATCATTTAAATATCGGCATGAGGCACATTTCACTTTCTACGTGTGGAATTGTGGATAAAATTTATGATTTATCAAAGAAAAACATTCCTCTTACTCTGTCGATATCACTTCACGCTCCCAACGATAAGATTCGAAACCAAATAATGAGAATAAATAGAAAATGGAATGTGCGAGAGCTCATAGATGCTTGTAAATTTTATTTAGATCGTGGGGGAAGGAGAATATCCTTTGAATACACCATGATAGAGAATGTCAATGATATGACTGAATGCGCTAATGAATTGGCTCATCTATTAAAAGGGATGCTTTGTCATGTTAATTTAATACCTCTTAACGAGGGATCAAACGGCAGTACTTTTAGGAGTAGTTCAAAATCTAGGATATATTCCTTTCAAAGTATTCTTCAAAAGCAGGGAATAAATGCTACCGTGCGAAGAACTCTTGGAAAGGACATAGATGCGGCTTGTGGACAATTAAAGGGTAAATACCTGAATTAGGGAGGTAGGCAAAAATGATTAATGTTTTTAGCAAAACCGACATAGGCAGAGTTCGCAAAGTTAATCAGGACGCTGTTAAAACAGAAGTGATTTCTGACAATCTGGCGTGGTCTGTCGTCTGTGACGGAATGGGCGGACAGGCAGGCGGAGATATTGCGAGCAACATAGCAGTTATTATGATTTCTAAATTTTTGTCTGATAATCTTAGTGAATTAAAGACTGCAGACGAAATAAAATCAGTAATGTATGAAGCTGTTAGCAGTGCTAATCAAGCTATTTATCTAAAATCAGAAAAAGATAAAAATTTGAAAAATATGGGAACTACAGTTATCGTATGCGTTGTAAATATGAATAAGTTATATGTTGCGCATATGGGGGATAGCAGAGCTTACTTGATTTCGGACGATCAAATAACTCAAATCACAACAGACCATTCTATGGTTCAAGAAATGTTGAACAATGGAAAATTGACAATAGAAGAAGCCCGAAATCATCCCCAGAAAAATATAATTACAAGGGCTCTTGGAGTGAATTCTGAGATAAAATTGGATTACAATACCATTGATATAAAAAAGGGAGATATAGTCCTGTCATGTACAGATGGGCTTACGAATACTGTCGAAGAACAAGATATTTACAATATTTGTAAAAAATGCAATAATAAAGAGGAATCAGTCAGCAAATTAATAACTACAGGAAATAAAAATGGCGGAAATGACAATATAACAGTTTCTTTAATTTGTTGTTAGAATAAATTTTTTAAGTATAAGTTTCAAATGGAATGGAGAGAAAGATTTGGATAAATATACAGGAAAAAGATTGGACGCAAGATATGAAATTCAAGAGTTAATAGGCGTAGGCGGTATGGCCGTTGTTTATCGTGCCTATGACATAATCGAAGATAAAATAGTAGCCATAAAAATTCTTAAAGATGAATTTTTAGGAAACAAGGAATTTATCCGCAGATTTAAAAATGAATCTAAAGCTATAGCTGTGCTTTCGCACCCTAACATAGTAAAAGTATACGATGTTAGCTTTGGAACGAAAATACAGTATATAGTAATGGAATATATAGACGGCACTACCTTGAAAGAGTACATGTCTCGCCAAAAAATTATTAAATGGGAAGATGCTCTTTATTTTGTGAAGCAAATTCTGTCAGCTTTAAAGCACGCGCACAATAAAGGCGTAATTCATCGTGACATAAAGCCGCAAAATATTATGCTTTTAAAAGACGGAACCATAAAAGTTACGGATTTTGGAATTGCGCGGTTTTCAAGCAATGAAACTCAAACTATGACGGATAGAGCTATAGGTTCTGTTCACTATATCTCACCTGAGCAGGCAAGAGGAAGCATCATTGATGAAAAAGCAGATCTTTATTCCGTGGGAATTATGCTTTATGAGATGATTACCGGAAAACTTCCTTTTGAGGCTGATAATGCCGTCTCTGTAGCTATTATGCAAATGCAAGCGACGCCCAAACTTCCTCGGGAAATTAATCCGGATATCCCCAAAGGCTTGGAACAAATAATAATGCATTCCATGGAGAAAGATCCTTCTCGCAGGTATGAATCTGCCGAAGAAATGATGAATGACATTCAGAAGCTTCAAGAAGATCCAAGTACCGTTTTCAAATATAAACATTTTGATGATGACAATCCTACTAAATATGTGGATAAACTTGAGGATGTCCATTCAAAAAAATCAAATTACGGTGACGATTATAATTATCAGGAGTCCAAAAAAAATAATAAAGCTAAAGTTGGATTTATTGCCGCAGGTATAGCTACCGTAGTTGGTTTGTTTGCACTTTTGTTTGTGTTTTTAAATTATTTCGGTTCGTGTGGAAATAGGTTTGCTAAAGACGTCGATGTTCCAAATTTAATAGGTAAGACACTTTCGGAAGTTCAAGAAAATTCAGAGTACAAATTTGTATGGAAAATAGAATCCGTTTACGATTCTACAAAACCCGAAGGTGTTATACTTGATCAAGATCCTCTCCCCGGTTCCAAAAAAGTCAAAGAAGATTCAACTATAACCCTTAAAGTTAATAGTCCTGGAGTTTTGATTGCGATTCCGAACGTAAAAGGTCTTTCTGAAGATGTTGCTAAGTCCAAACTTACAAATGCGGGTCTAAAATACGAAGTTTTGATGGTTATGAGTGAAGATGTCGATGAGGGTATAGTATCTAACGTCAGTCCTCAAGAAGGAAGCAAAGTTACTTCTGACACAACCGTGAAACTGTATGTAAGCAAAGGAAAGGTTGAAGAAAAAGTTCTGGTTCCTGATGTAATAAATAAATCTTTGGCTGCTGCAAAGAATGAGATTATTGCCGCAGGGCTTAAAGTATCGGATAATGTAGTTTCGGAAGATAGCGATAAACCAAAGGGCACAGTTATTACCACTGACCCGCTTCCGAGCGTAATGGTTGCAAAAGATACCACTGTTAAACTTGTGGTAAGTACCGGAGTTAAGCGTGAAAAAACTATAGAAGTAGTGGTTGATTTACCATCTTCCGTAAAACATGAAGTTACAGTAACTTCGTATATAGACGGTGTTTTAGATGGAAATAAAAAAGTAATTCCTGCATACAACGGAAATTATTCTATATATGTTAAAGGAAATTCCAGCAAAAAAACATTGAATGTAAACTTGGATGGAAATGAGTATAGGGTTTATGAAATAGATTTTGATGCCAGCTCTAATCCGGTAAAAAAATTGCGTTCGTATAATTATAAAGATAATTCAAATAATGTTTCGTCAAAAGAAAATAGTAAGGTCGAAACAGATGAAAATAAGATTTACAACAGTTCAGAAAACAAAGATTAAATAGAAGGACGAGGAATGTACTTTGAGCAAAGAAAAGATTGTTATACACGGAGGAAAAAAATTAAAAGGGAGAGTATCGATTAGCGGGGCAAAGAATGCGGCAGTAGCAATATTGCCGGCTGCGGCGTTGAGCGACGGTGTATGCAGAATCGAAAATGTCCCTAATATCAGTGATATCACTCTTATGTGCCGTATTTTAATGGATATGGGTGCAAATGTGAGGATGATAAACAAAAATACAATAGAAATTGATCCCAGGAAAATGGTGTCTTCGGTGGCTCCTTCTAACCTTATGCGTAGTATGAGAGCATCAAGTTACCTTTTGGGAACACTTTTAGGAAAGTTTTCTAAAGCCAGCGTGTGCTTGCCCGGCGGATGTGATTTTGGTGTAAGACCGATTGACCAGCACTTAAAAGGATTTGCGGCTTTGGGGGCAGAGTATAATATAGATTCCGGCATTGTAAATGTAGAGTGCAAAAAATTGGTGGGAACCAATATTTATCTTGATGTAGTATCGGTCGGAGCAACTGTTAATATAATGTTGGCGGCGGTTAAAGCTGAGGGATTAACTGTTATAGAAAACGCAGCAAAAGAGCCACATATAGTTGATTTAGCAAACTTTTTGAATTGCATGGGTGCAGATGTTTTGGGAGCCGGTACAGACGTAATAAAAATACGTGGAGTTAGAAGATTAAAAGGCGTTACTTATTCTATAATTCCTGACCAAATCGAAGCCGGAACTTATATGGCTGCTGCTGCGGCTACAGGCGGAGACGTGGTGATTGAGAACGTCATTCCAAAACATTTAGAATCAATTACTGCAAAACTGGAAGAAATGGGAATAAATATTGAAGAATCTGATGAATCTGTAAGAGTCAGCTGTGATAAGCCTTTCAAAAAATGCAACATAAAGACTATGCCTCATCCCGGATTTCCGACAGATATGCAGCCGCAAATAACTACACTACTGTCTATGGCTCAGGGTACAAGTATAGTGAATGAAGCTGTTTGGGATAATCGATTCAGATATGTGGAAGAATTAAAGCGTATGGGTGCCCAGATATCTGTGGATGGAAAATTGGCTGTGGTTGAAGGAGTTGAAAAATTAACAGGAGCTCATGTTAAAGCAACTGATTTAAGAGCCGGTGCAGCGCTTGTTATTGCCGGATTGGCTGCAGAAGGCGCCACAACTATTGAGGATATCAAGCATATTCAAAGAGGGTACGAAGATATTATAGAAAAACTTAAAAATTTGGGCGCTGATATAAGAATAGTATCTGAATCTCAAAGAGAAGCCGAAGCATTATAGTATCCTAAGAGGAGTTATTTATTTAGTTATGAAAATATATCCATTATTTAGTGGAAGCAGTGGAAATTCAACTTATGTTGAGATTGATGATAAAAATGGAATTTTGATAGACTGCGGAAGAAGCACAAAACAAATTGAGAGCAGCCTATTTAATAACGAGATAGATGTGAATAAAATAAAGGCTATTTTAATAACACATGAGCATACAGACCATATTGCCGGTCTGAAAGTATTTTTAAAAAAGCATAATGTAGCTGTGTATTCTTCTGAAGGCACTATGAATTTTTTGAGAGCTAAGGGAATTATGGGGGAGAAAAATCTTTCATTTATTTTAGATTCAGGCAAAGAGCTAGACTTGACGTTTGCAAGCATAATTCCTTTTGAAACCTCTCACGACTGTGCGCAAGGAATGGGATTTGTGGTGAATTGCCCTAATGGCAGTTCATTTGCTTTGTGCACTGATTTGGGATACATTTCCGAAAATGTTAAAAATTCCATTTTAGGTTGCCAAACCGTCATGATTGAGTCAAATCACGATGTTATGATGTTGCAAAATGGACCTTATCCCTATTATTTAAAAAGACGCATTCTTTCTGATATAGGGCATTTGTCGAATGAATCTTGCGCAGAAATGTTGCCTTCGTTAGTAGAAAAGGGTGCCGAAAATATAATACTTTCGCACTTAAGTTCTCACAACAATATTCCGGAACTGGCTGTACAAACAGCCTTGGCCAGTTTTTCGAATTACGGAATGAAAGAAAATATAGATTTTAATATTTTTGCTGCTCCAAAATCTAACGAAAATAAATTTAGCTGTATTGTTTAAATACAGCTATTTTTTTGATAAAAAATTATTTATGATATACCCTATTACTATTATGGAGTAAAAAGTTATAAACCTAGATAAAAGCATTGCGCTGACTATTTCCTCTGCTGAAAATATAGTCGAAAACAGTGAAAGAAAACTTTCTTCGGCTGTTCCGCAAGAACCCGGCAGTGGAGTGAAAGACGAAACAGTGTTAACTATAGATTGAGTGCATAATATTTCAAGCACAGGATTTCCGACGTGATTAAAAGCTTTAAATATGAAAAAGGGTACAGAAAACAGAAAATTTATTTGTGAGAAACTACAAATCCAAATTTTTAAAGATAAAGTTCTATTTTTTTTAACGGCTTTTCCAGAACTGTAAATGCTGTTTATTTTATTTTCTGATTTTTCAATTATTTTTAAAATTATTTTTTCATTTTTTATTATTTTTAATTTAAAAAGTAAATTTAGAACAATTTTCAAAGTTTTTATTATCAAATTTTTATTGGAAAATATTATTTTTATTACTATTAAAACTAGCCCCTGAGATACGAGCCCAACAGCAATCATAATTATGATTTTGGGGCAGTACTTTTCTATATGGCTGCGGTAAATAAAAAAACAAATCAAAGAATAAAAAAATAAACACGTTTGATAAATAATATATTTTTGAAAAAGTATAATTACCGCTTTGTCTTTTGATATATTTTTTGAGCTTAGTTTAAGTATCTGTGCCGGTTGGGAGCCTATTCCCATAGGAGTTATTGCGTGAAAATATTGTCCGCAGATAGAAATTTTTAAAAATGACATTTGCCCATGATTATTGTTCGCTGAGATTGTATCCGAAAGAAATTTTATTGACAAACTATCAAAATACCATGAAAAAGATAGTGATAAAAATGCAAGTAATATCCATAATACGTTCAAATGAGGCAGTGCGTCCATTAATTTTAAATAATTATTGTTAGTCACAAAAAAATAAAATATAATTCCTACAGATATGAACAGAAGAATTATATTTATTATTTTCTTTATGCGATTTTTGTTTTTATTTATTTTAAAAAATAATTTCTTCATACAATTATTATTTTCATTTGTATGAAATTTATGCCTTATTTTTTTTACTTTTTTTAACCCTTACTTTGATTTTTTTCGGAGGCTCTTTTATAGGAAATAGGATTTTAGGAACATCTTCTTTGGTAGGTATAAATATGTTTCCGGAAAAATAACTTATAGATTTTGTCGCGGAATTCAAATTTTCTAAAAACTTGTTAAAATTCATTGCCTTTGCGTGAATCATAAGTATATAGTAATAGCTCACAAATTTTACTTTTTGTGAATAGAGCCATAAGTGGGTATTATAGTCTTTGTACGCATTTTTATTTTCCAAAAAATTTCGAATGCTACCAAGAGATTTTATAAAATCGTTTACTTTGGCTGTATTGATAGAGTGCAGGATACTTGTTTCTCTGCTTGTGTAATTGTAGAGAGCATCAGAGATTACTACTATTTTATTTGCATAGAAAAAGAGTTTTGGAGACGCAGATATATCTTCAAAATACATTTCGTCGAACTTAAAATTGTTATCAGAAATCAAATTTCTTTTTATTAATTTATTCCATACAAAATAATGAATTCGCACGTCCAAAATTAATTTTTTCAGTGCCTGTTTTTTTGTATAAATTCCTTTTATGGAGTTAAGCGGTAATTGAACTTTAGCGTCTTTTTCGGGATAATACAGCTTAAAATTGCAGCACGCAATGTCTGCATTATTTTCTTCGGCGGCAGTGTACATCCTCTCAAGAAATTCCGGCTCAATAAAATCATCACTGTCCATAAACGCTATATATTTTCCTGTAGAAATTTCCAAAGCAGCATTCCGAGCCGCAGCAGGTCCGCGATTTTCTTGTTGTATGAATTTAAAATTTTCATTTTTATCGCAAAATTTTTTTATAATTTCTATACTTTTATCCGTAGATCCGTCGTCTACGAGTATAGCCTCAAAGTTTTTGAATGTTTGGTTTTCAATCGAAACTAGCGCCTTAACTAAATATTTTTCAACATTATAAATCGGAACAATCAGACTTATTTCCGGAGTGTTTTTCATTTTAAATTCTCCTTTCCTGCTCTTTATTGGTAGTGGCGTTGGGAATTCTTATAAACGGGGCACAGACTATTACTGTAAGCAAGTAACTTATGATTCTCCAGATCAGTATTGCGGATTTTATGGTATTCGGAGTGAAGAACGCTTCGAAAAACACGTAAAAGCTTCCTTCGGCAGCTCCTGCACCCGCTGGGAGAGGCATGAACGAGGATACCATAGTTATAAAAGCTTGTCCTGTTATCATGTCAAAAGCATTTACTGAATTGAAATTGAATGCTCGGTAAATTGTGTATGACACCACAAAACTCAAGGTTAATTGTATCACTGTCGCGGCAACTACTTTAAAAAGTGATTTTTTATTTTTGTATAAATAAATATTTGCATCATAAAAATTTTTTAATTTTACTTCTAAGTCTTTTAGTTTTTCTTCCGGATTTTTTATTATTTTTATTTTTGAGAGCAAACCATATATTGCTTTCATTAATTTTGACGTGACTTTTTGATTAAACGACAAAAAATACATTAATGAAATTATAAATGCATGAGAAAAAAATCCTAGAGAAGCTAGCGTTATCATGAGCTCGCTGTTTTTGCTGTTAAAAATATCAAAATTACAAATAACTGCTACCAAACTGTAAAGAGTGATGGTGGATTGATATACCAAAAATTTTTGTATGATAATTGAAGAAGCGACTCCTGTGTCTACATTTTGACGTTTAAGACAATATAATTGCATTGGTTGACTTCCTGCAGCAGCCGGTGTGACAACACTGAAAAATTGCCCTATGGCTGTGCATTTAAGTGATTGCTTGTAAGTGTAGTTTTTGGAATAATTTTTAGTCAATGTATATAGTGCAAATGCATCTGCTGCTATATTTGTAAGATGACAAATCACTCCAAAAATTATCCACTGCCAAGAAAAAGTTGCAGCGCTTTCTATAAGATTTATCATTCCGTTTTCTGAAGTTAAAAAATAAATGATAAATCCTATTGGTATAAACAGAAGAATTATATTCAAAATTACTTTAATAAAAGATTTTTTTTTCATAATGTTCCTCATTTTTAAATAAATTTCTAAATTTAAAAATCCCTATAAAAATAGGATAACTTTATTTGTCATAAAGTCAAGTATTTATTCATATATATAAAGTTTAAAAATAATTATCATAGTACAACTCCTTTTGAATATTATACCCATTATGTAGAGCTTTTTGTAAGTAAAAAAGTTTTTGTTATGGGAGTGAGTGATTTTATGTCTAAATTGGTGATAGAAGGTTCACGAAAACTAAAAGGAGAAGTAAGTGTTCAAGGAGCTAAAAACAGCATACTTCCTATATTGGCAGCTACGCTCATGTGTGAGGGGGAGTGTGTTATACACAGGTGCCCGGAAATTTCGGATGTGTATGTAGCAATTAAAATTTTGGAACATCTTGGTTGTAAAGTTTCGTTTGATAAAAATACAATAATTGTAAATTCAAAAAATATTTCCAAAAACTATATCCCACATGCCTTGATGTGTGAGATGAGATCGTCTATAATATTTCTTGGAGCACTTATTTCGTCGTTGGGCAAAGCAAAGCTTTCTCTTCCCGGAGGATGTGAACTGGGCCCCAGACCTATAGATTTACATTTGGAGGGCTTGCGCCAAATGGGTCTTAGAATTAGTGAAAGCCATGGCTTTTTAGAATGTGAATCTTCACGAGCGGGTCTTGTGGGATGTAATATAGGCTTGTCCTTTCCCAGTGTAGGCGCAACCGAAAATTTGATTCTTGCCGCCGTCAAAGCTCGAGGCACTACCATTATAACCAATGCAGCAAAAGAACCCGAAATCCTTGATTTGGTTACATTTTTGAATAAGTGTGGAGCAAAAATAAGATGTTCTCACAATGGAATTATAGTTGTAAACGGTGTCGATAAACTTTATGCTACAGAGCATACCGTCATTCCTGACAGAATCGTCGCGGTTACATATATGGCAGCAGCAGCTTCTACAGCCGGTAGCCTTGTGATAAATAATTTTGTAGAGAGTAATATGGGTTCGCTAATGCCTGTATTTGAAGAAGCCGGGTGCGTAATGAAAATGATTTCCGACAATACGCTTAAGATTGATGCTCCGGAAAGACCGTATTTTAATCGGTTAATTCGAACAATGCCTTATCCCGGATTTCCGACAGATGCTCAGGCCCCTGTTATGGCTATGTCGGCGATTGCTGACGGAACAAGTGTTTTTGTGGAAAATATTTTTTCTAACAGATATAAACACGTCGGAGAGCTTTTGAGGCTGGGAGCAGATATAAAAGTCGAAGATAAAGTGGCTGTTGTTGAAGGCGTTAAAAAGCTTTCGGGAGCTGAAGTGAAAGCGGGAGATTTACGTGGTGCTGCGTCTTTGGTAGTGGCCGGACTGGGTGCAGAAGGTACTACCCAGATAACAGGACTGTCCCATATAGACAGAGGATATGAAAAATTAGAGGAAAATTTTTCAAGTATAGGAGCTAAAATAAAAAGAATATGAGGGTGTTTGAAAATTGAATAAAATAAAGAATTCAAAAAACAGCGAACACAAAAGAAAGAGAATTACAAAAAAATATATTAAAAGAAGAAGAACAATAAAACTTTGGATAAAAAGATTTAGCATGCTGCTTATTTTAGCCGCTATATTAGCGGCTTTGGCAGGAGCTTTAAAGTTGGCGTTGGACTCTATATTTAAAGTAAAAAGCATATCGGTACAAGGGAGTACTTTGTATGATGACTCCGAAGTTGTTGACGCTTCAGGCATTAAAGTAGGTGACAGTATTATTTTTAAAAACGTAAAGTCTTGCGAAGAAAGTATTTATCGTAATCTGAATTACATAGATAGTGCAAAAATAAGCAAAGATTTTTTTGGAAATATTACTATTAATTTGGAGCCGGCAAAAGTTTTGTTTTCGCTCAATCAGGATGAAAAATATTATTTAGTTAGCGAAAAAGATAAAATTTTAGAAATTTTAGAAGAAATTCCTCCGGAGGTAGTAGTGGCACAGGGGATAAAGTTCGAAATTTCTGAAAACAAAGTGAAATATAATGACGAAATAAAAAAACAGTTATTCTTTAAAATATTAGAGCAATTTAAAGAACATGATTTAAATTTTGTAAAAAGAATAAATGTTACTGACGCTGAAAATTTGGAAGTTATTTATGACGATAGGTTGACTATTTTGCTGGGTTCCGAGGAAGAACTCAAATATAAAATTTCAACTGCCAAAGAAATTATAACCGGAAAACTTAGCACAAGCGAAAGAGGAACACTGGATTTTAGAAATTTAAATAAAGAAAACAGAACATATTTTCTTCCTGAATAAAATTAATTTCGAGACTGCTAAATTTAAGCAGTCCTTTTATTTATTTTAATTTTGTGATTTACTATTAATATAGTAAAAATTAAGGAGACGATTAAAATTTTTAAATTTGACGAAAAAGTAAACTTATTATCCGAAAAAGCTTTTAAGCGTTGCGAAAATCAATTTCTAAATATAGAGGAAATATCGGAATATAATCAAAAAAAAGTTTTAAAAGCATTTATTGACTGCAAAGTAAGCGAAAGCCATTTTTTATCGACAACAGGATATGGGTACAACGACAGGGGCCGAGACAAATTAGACGAAGTATTTGCCCATATATTTAATGCTGAAGATGCATTGGTTCGGCATAATATCGTTAGCGGAACGCACGCTCTGACGGTAGCTTTGTTCGGGTTGTTGCGCCCTTTTGATAAAGTACTTTTTGTTACGGGTAAACCTTATGATACCTTGAGCGATGTCATAAATTCAGGCGAAAATGATTATGGCTCTTTAAATGATTTTAAAATTGAATGTGATTACATAGACTATGATGAAAACTTAGATTCATATAAAGAAAAAATACAAAACAAACTTAAAACAAAGTACAAATTGGTTTATATTCAGCGCTCAAGAGGATATACTTTGAGGGAATCTCTTTCAATAGAAAAAATAAAAACTATAATAGATTGCGTCAAAAATTCGTCCCCGGACTCAATAATTATGGTGGATAATTGTTATGGAGAATTTGTTGAAAAATTTGAACCTACTCAAGTTGGCGCAGATATAATTGTAGGGTCACTTATTAAAAATCCCGGTGGAGCTATTGCATCTACAGGAGGATATATTGCCGGTAAAAAGACATTAATTGAAAAATGTGCATGCAGATTGACTTCTCCGGGAATGGGAAAAGAAGTAGGGGCAAGTCTTGGAATAAACAGAGAATTGTTTATGGGCATTTATAACGCTCCTCACGTTGTTTCGGAAGCAATTAAAACCGCTGTTTTTACGGCTTCTGTGTTTGAATTGATGGGATATGAAGTGTTTCCTAAATATGATGAAAAACGCTGTGATATCGTACAATCTGTAATTTTAAATGACGAAAAATCCATGATAAATTTTTGCCAAGGGATACAAACGGGTTCTCCCGTAGATTCTTTTGTTTCTCCGGAACCTTGGGATATGCCCGGGTACAACGACAAGGTTATAATGGCGGCGGGAACATTTACAATGGGGTCGTCGGTAGAGCTGTCTGCGGACGGACCGTTAAGACCTCCATACGCTGTATGGGTACAAGGTGGAATTAATTTTTATACTGCCAAAATCGGAATTATGAAAGCTGTTCAAAAAGTTTTAAAGGGTTAATAAGTACTATTTTAAGTAATTGACATCATAAGTATTTTATATCAAGATTTAAGGAGAGATTATATGATGTCCTGTGAAAATAAAAATTCCAAAGCTATGCCTCACCAACTTACACTCGACAACAGAAAATTGTTGATTTTAACCGGAGTGGCAGAAGTTGATAGTTACGACGAAAAAGCGATAACTGCTTACACTGATTTGGGCGAACTTTGCATAAAAGGAGAAAATTTAAATATAAAAAAACTTAACCTTGAGATGGGGGAGTTAGAAGTAGACGGTTTAATATCGTCTCTTTGTTATAAAGATGTAAGCCCTAGAGGTTCGGGATTTTTTTCTAAATTATTTAAATGAGGCGAAAATATTTATGAATGAAATGTTGAAAATGCAGCTCATTATTTTTGGGAGTTCGTGTGTGCTGGGAGTAGCGCTTGGCTTTATGTATGATTTATTTAGGATAATAAGAATGATTATCAACCCAAAAAATATAGGCGTTTTTATTCAGGATGTTATATATTTTATTTTAAGTGGTGTAATAACATTTTTGTTTGTTTTATGTTTTAATAAAGGAGAATCGCGATTTTATATATTGGCCGGAGAAGGCATTGGCTGGATTGCATATCATGTAACCTTGGGCAATTCTATATATAAAGCATCCGGAAAATTTGTTAAAAGTATTAGAAATAAAATTTTTTCCATTGGTGGTAATTTAAAAACATTTTTTAAACTAAAAAAAGCTTAAAACTTGTGCATAAATATAAAAACTGAACAAAAAAGTAAAAAAGGGTTGAATTTGTATTATTGTTTATTGCATAATAGTTATATGAAAACTTTTATTCGGTATGAGGGTGAGAACAATTAAACTTGCATTTAAAAGAAGCAAAAAAATGTTTGTGAAGTCAGTAATCGTATTACTTATATTTTATGTAGTTTATTTGTTCATAAACCAACAAGTGAAAATTAAAATGAAAAAAGACGAACTGGCGCGTATTAATCAACAAATTACTACAGAAAAAGAAAAAAAAGATAATATTTTGGATGCTAATAGCAATCAGCAAAATGAACAAAATGCCGAAAAGTCAAATATAAGAGTTTTTGAAAATGTAGCGCAATAATTTTTTTAAAGTATATTTAAGGAGGAAGTAAATTTTTTATGCAACTTGAAGTTGGCGCAGTAGTGGAAGGAAAAGTTACAGGTATAGTCCCGTTTGGTGCATTTGTGGATATTGGTGAAGGAAAATCCGGGCTTGTTCACATTTCGGAAATTTCTGATGTATTCGTAAAAGAAGTAAGCAAACATGTAGAAGTAGGTCAAACCGTTAAAGTTAAGGTTATAAAGATAAACAATGACGGAAAAATAGAGCTTTCCATTAAGCAGGCTATGGAAAAAAAGACTCCCGAAAAAAAGTTTGCTCCTAAGAAAGAAAATTTTATAAACAAATCCACTAGTTTTGAGGACATGATGAATCGATTTAAAAAATTCAGCGAAGATAAACTTTCGGACATAAAAAGAAAACAAGAGGGACGCAGAAGCCGAAATTCTCACAAAGGGAATGTATAAACTGAAGGTATAAAACAGTCAAAGCTTTAGTGCTGAGCATAAAAGCTTTGATTTTATTTTTGAGTTTAATAAAATAAATTTTTCTATTGTAAATAATTTAAATTTAATGTAAAATTATAGTTTGAGATGAGTGTTTTTTCAGGAGGAAATTAATGAATATAAAATTCACAAAAATGCATGGCTGTGGGAACGATTATATTTATATAAATTGTTTTGAACAAAAAATAAGTAATCCCGCAGAACTTAGTTCTGTTTTATCTGACAGAAGGTATAGCATAGGCGGAGATGGGATAATTTTAATCGGCCCATCAGATTTAGCTGATGCCACTATGAGAATTTTTAATAAGGATGGCAGCGAGGGAAAAATGTGTGGAAATGGTATTCGCTGCGTTGCCAAGTATCTTTATGATAACGGCTTGGTATCTGGCAAAAATAACATAAAGATAGAAACACTTAGCGGTATTAAGACTTTGGATATTTTGGAATACAACAGAAAAGAAGCCTTGATAAAAGTCAATATGGGCAAAGCTGAGCTTGATCCTCAGAAAATTCCAATGATATTTGGAAAAAATAAAGTTATAAATGAACCTGTGACACTTAACGGGGACGTTTATAATATAAGTTGTGTTTCAATGGGAAACCCTCATTGTATTATTTTTGAAGACGAAATCTATTCAATCAATGTAAAGGAAATAGGTTCTAAGTTCTCTGTCAGCAGTATGTTCCCCGAGGGAGTAAATGTAGAATTTGTAAGTGTAAATGATGAAAATAATATTTCTCTCCGAGTTTGGGAAAGAGGAAGCGGAGAAACTCTTGCTTGTGGCAGCGGAGCTTGTGCGAGTGTTGTTGCGGCAGTTGAAAATGGATTTTGCAAAAAAAACAATGATATAACTGTTCATTTGCGTGGAGGCAAATTAATCATAAACTACTCAGACGAGGGCGTGTTTATGACAGGAAGTGCAGTAAAAGTATTTGAAGGAGAAATAGAAGTATGACAAAGTATGTTTTTGTAACCGGAGGAGTAGTTTCCGGACTTGGTAAAGGAATAACAGCAGCATCCTTAGGACGTTTATTGAAGTCCAGAGGATTAAAAGTAATGGCGCAAAAATTAGATCCTTACATAAATGTAGACCCCGGCACGATGAGCCCATATCAACACGGTGAGGTTTTTGTTACTGAAGACGGCGCCGAAACTGACTTGGATTTAGGGCACTACGAAAGATTTATAGATGAAAATCTTAATAAATATTCAAATCTTACAACAGGAAAGGTCTATTGGAATGTTCTTCAAAAAGAAAGACGAGGCGAATATTTAGGAGAAACCATCCAGGTTATTCCTCATATAACTGATGAAATAAAGAAATTCATATATTCTGTGGGTAAAAAATCTCAGGCGGACGTTGTAATAACAGAAATAGGCGGTACAACCGGAGATATAGAAAGCCAACCTTTTCTCGAAGCCATAAGACAAGTGTCGTCTGAAGCCGGTAAAGAAAATTGTATTTTTATCCACGTAACTTTAATTCCTTATATTGCCGGTTCCGGAGAGTATAAATCCAAACCTACGCAGCATTCCGTAAAAGAACTTCGTTCTCTTGGTATAAATCCCGATATTATCGTTACACGTTGTGATAAACCTATTGATAAAACTATAAGAGAAAAAATTTCATTGTTTTGCAATGTTAAACCCGATTGCGTTATAGAAAATATCAATGTTTCTTCGCTTTATCATGCGCCTTCGATGCTTGAAGAAAGTAATTTTTCTGATATAGTGTGTCGCGAATTGAATTTACAATGTCCTAAGGCTGACATGAAAGAATGGAATGAAATGCTTGAGCGCATAGATCACCGCAAAAAGAAAGCCAAAATAGCAATCGTTGGAAAATATGTTCAACTTCACGATGCGTACCTTTCTGTTGCCGAAGCTTTGAATCACGGCGGATTCGAAACAGATACAAATGTTGAAATAAAGTGGGTAGATTCTGAACTTATCACCGAGTTTACAGTTAAGGAACATCTTGGAGACTGCGACGGAATTCTTGTTCCGGGAGGATTCGGAGGAAGAGGAGTCGAAGGTAAACTTGAAGCTGCAAAATATGCCAGAGAAAATGATATTCCATATTTGGGAATATGCCTTGGAATGCAGTCTGCGGTAATAGAATTTGCAAGAAATGTTTTGAATTTTCAAGACGCAAACTCAGAAGAATTTGATGAGAATACTTCTCACAAAGTTATACATTTAATGAATGATCAAAAAGATCAAACTCAAAAAGGCGGAACTATGAGATTAGGCGCGTATCCTTGCACGATAAAGGACAATTCTTTGATGCAAAAAGCTTATGCTCAGTCAGAAGTTTTTGAACGTCACAGACATAGATATGAATTCAACAATGAATATCGTGAAATTTTTGAAAAAAGCGGAATGAAAATCACCGGAGTATCCCCCAATGGTGTACTGGTTGAGGCTGTTGAAGTTCCTGAATGCAAGTTCTTTGTCGGAGTTCAATATCACCCTGAATTTAAGAGCAGGCCGAATCATGCTCATCCATTATTTAGAGAATTTATTCGTGCAGCAAGCCACGAATAGCCTATACCAAGGAGAATCACAATGATAAATTATAATGAAAATTTTGATAATCTTCAAAATAACTACTTATTTGCAGAAGTGGCCAAAAGAGTTAAAAATTATAAATCGTCGCACAATGACGCTAAAATAATTAGTCTGGGAATAGGCGATGTTACACTTCCTCTTTGTGACGCTGTTATAAGTGCTATGCACCGGGCAGTTGATGAATTAAGCGAAGCGGAAACTTTCAGAGGTTATGGACCTTACGAGGGCTACGAAACATTGAGAAATTCCATAAGAGATTATTACAAAAGTTTGGGAGTTTGTATTAACTCAGATGAAATTTTTGTCTCGGACGGAGCTAAAGGAGATACTTCCAGTATACAAGAGATATTTTCTCGTAAAGGAAAAGTTTTGATAACTAATCCTACGTATCCTGCGTATTTGGATAGCAGTATTATTATGGGCAAAGAGGTAAGTTATTTAGACGCCAATAAAGATAATGATTTTTTGCCGGTGCCTGATTACTCCGTAGATGCAGATATAATTTATCTATGTTCTCCAAATAATCCTACCGGTGCGGTTTATGATAAAGAAAAATTAAAAAAATGGGTTGAATATGCACAGGAAAAACGAGCAATAATACTATTTGATGCTGCTTATGAGTCGTTTATAGAAGATAACTCTTTACCTCGCAGTATCTTTGAAATTGATGATGCTGAAAAATGCGCAATCGAAATTTGTTCGTTCTCCAAATATGCCGGATTTACCGGTGTTAGATGCGGATATATGGTCATACCTAGCGAGCTGAAAATCGGTGATAAAAATGCGAGTGATTTGTGGAGAAAAAGAATATCCATAAAGGAAAACGGAGTTTCTTATATAACTCAAAAAGGTGCTGAAGCTGCATTGTCTGCAGAAGGACAGCGTCAATTAAAGCTTAATCTGAAGTACTATAAAGATAATGCAAAAATATTAGCCGATGCTCTAAAAAGTATGAATATATGGTTTATTGGGGGAAAAAATTCGCCGTACATTTGGCTTAAATGCCCCAATAACATGAAATCATGGGAGTTTTTTGACATGTTGCTTGAAAAAGCAAACATAGTTGGAACTCCGGGAGCAGGATTTGGAACAAACGGAGAAGGATACTTTAGATTGTCGTCATTTGGTAGCAGAGAAGATGTTTTAGAGGCAGTTGAAAGATTAAAAATGTTAAATTTAAAAGGAGAAAATTAATATGGCTTTTGATAAAAGTAAGGCACTTGAAACAGCACTCGGACAAATAGAAAAACAATTTGGAAAGGGCGCAGTTATGCGTCTGGGAAGAAATGAGAACATGCACGTAGATGCTATATCTACAGGCTCTCTCACACTGGATATTGCATTGGGCATCGGTGGACTTCCCAGAGGTCGTATAATTGAAATATATGGCCCGGAATCTTCCGGAAAAACCACTCTTGCTCTTCAATGTATAGCTCAAGGTCAAAAAAATGGCGGAAATGCTGCATTTATTGATGTTGAACATGCACTGGACCCTGTTTACGCTTCAAATTTGGGTGTGGATATTGATTCTTTATTGGTTTCTCAGCCTGATACAGGAGAGCAAGCTTTGGAAATAACAGAGTCTTTGGTTCGTTCAGGCGCTATCGACGTGATAGTCGTGGATTCCGTCGCGGCTTTGGTTCCAAGAGCTGAAATTGAGGGAGAGATGGGAGATTCTCACGTAGGCCTTCAAGCCAGACTTATGTCACAGGCGTTGAGAAAATTGGCAGGAGCCATTTCTAAGTCAAACTGCGTTGCTATATTTATAAATCAGCTTCGCGAAAAGGTAGGCGTAATGTTTGGAAATCCCGAAGTTACCCCGGGAGGACGCGCTTTGAAATTTTATTCTTCCGTGAGAATAGACATAAGAAGAATAGAAACTTTAAAATCCAACGGAGAAATGATAGGCTCCAGAACACGTGCGAAAGTGGTAAAAAATAAAATTGCTCCTCCGTTCAGAGAAGCGGAATTTGATGTTATGTATGGTCAAGGAATTTCTAAAGAAGGCGAAATATTGGATTTGGCAGTAAAATTAGACCTTATCCAAAAGAGCGGTTCTTGGTTTGCTTGTAAAGATAGAAAATTAGCTCAAGGACGCGATAATACAAAAGAATATTTGAGAAATAATCCGGAATTTACTGCCGATTTGGAAAAGAAAATAAGAGAATTTTCTTCAGAAATTTATGAAACCCCATCTATGTCAAGAAATACCGAAGCCAAAACTTCAGTCGACGAAGTTAAAGAAGTTAAAGAAGAGACAAAGTAATTAAAATTTGAAAAGAGGCATATATGAAAATTACGAAGATATCGTTTTCTAAAAAGGGCAATGTGTTGATATATGCCGACGAAGAATACTTGATGAGTGTGCCATATGAAGTGTTTATAAAGTCAGGAATAAAGCTAAATGCTCATATCACAGAGGAAGAAGCCGAAAATATTTTAAGTAATTCCAATGGCTACAAAGCTAAAGAGAAAGCGCTTAGGCTTCTTTCTTTTAGAGCTCATTCCAAACAGGAACTTAAGAATAAAATAAAAAGAGTTTCCGATGAAGAAGCTGCCGAGTCTGCTGCTCAAAAGATGGAAGAGTTGGGGCTTATAAATGATAAAAGCTACGCTATCATGTACACCAAGGAACTTTTTTTCAGAAAGTTTTATTCTAAAAAGAGGGTAGCATACGAACTCTCTAAGAAAGGTGTTCACAAAGATATAATTTCAGAAGTCATGGACGAAATTTCACCGGATGAAGATGAAATTTTAAAAAGCGCATTTGAAAAGAAGTTTTATAATAAAATAAAAACAGAAAAGGATATAAATAGGGCATATATGTATTTTTGTAGGCTGGGTTATAGCTTTTCGCAGATAAAATCACTTTTTGGTTTATTTGAAGTAGGTAATTATTAATTGATTTTGGTTATATAAATTAATAGTAATAAAAGTAAAGGAATTCGTATATGAAAAATATTGCAAATAAACTTACTATTTTTCGCATGATACTGGTATTTCCTATAGTTATTTTTTTGTCATGTGATTTCATAAAATATCGGTGGGCTTTTTCATTTATTATATTTTTATTGGCGTCTTATACTGACCATTTGGACGGAAAATTAGCTCGCAAACAAAATAATATAACGGACTTTGGAAAAATAATGGACCCTTTGGCAGATAAGTTATTGGTGATTTCTATATTTACTTATTTTGTGGGATTTTGTATATCTCCAACATTTCCTGTAGTTATGATGATAGCAAGAGAATTTATTGTTACGGCTATGAGATTTTTGGCTACAAAGAGCGGAGGACGTGTTATACCGGCAAATATTTTCGGAAAATTAAAAACGGTTTCACAGATGTTTGCGATAACACTTATTATGATTTTTGAGATATACATAGAAGTCACGGGCAAAAGTTTAAGTTTTAATTTGGGTATTTTTGGGAGCTTATTGACTTGGATATGCGCTGTTTTTTCGATTATTTCGGGAATTATTTATATATTTGAAAATATAAATAGTATAAAAATTGATAAATAATTGACAAGGAGATATAACATGAAACTTTATAATACGCTTACAAGAAAAAAAGAAGAGTTTGTTCCTCTAAGCAAAGATGAAGTGAAGGTATATGCATGCGGACCTACGGTTTATAACTATATACATATAGGCAACGCGCGCCCGATGTGCGTGTTTGATGTTTTGAGAAGATTTTTAAGTTACGTGGGTTACAATGTGAAATTTGTTCAAAATTTCACCGATGTTGATGACAAAATAATAAAAAAAGCAATAGAAGAAAAAAGTGATTTTTTAACAGTTTCCAAAAAATATATCGAAGAATATAAGAAAGATGCAAAGGGACTTAATGTTCAGGATGCAACGCTGCACCCAAAAGCTACTGAGAATATTTCTGAAATGTTGGAAATAATAAAAAAGCTTATAGACAAAGGTTTTGCATACGCGATTTCGAATGGAGATGTGTATTTTAAAACCCGTGCCTTTAAGGACTATGGAAAATTATCCCATCAAACTATCGACGATTTGCAGTCCGGTGCAAGAATACAAGTAGATGAAGCCAAGGAAGATCCGTTGGATTTTGCTCTATGGAAAGCTGCTAAACCCGGTGAACCTTTTTGGGAGAGTCCTTGGGGAAAAGGAAGACCCGGTTGGCACATCGAGTGCTCTGCTATGGCGTCTAAATACTTGGGAAAAAGTATAGATATTCATTGTGGCGGTCAGGATTTAATTTTTCCCCATCATGAAAATGAAATAGCTCAAAGTGAGTGCTGTTTTGGAACTAAATTTTCAAATTATTGGCTCCACAATGGCTACATTAATGTGGACAGCAAGAAAATGTCAAAATCTTTAGGAAATTTTTTCACAGTTAGAGATGTTGCGGAAAAATACGGATATGAGCCGATAAGGTACCTTATGATTTCTTCGCACTACAGAAATCCAATAAATTATAGTGAAGATATTATCATGCAATGCGCCGCTTCTCTTGAAAGGCTTCGTACTTTTAGAGAGAATTTGGATTTTGCTCTTAAAAATGCAAGTGATAGTTCCAATAACAAAGTTGATTTGGAAATCTATAAAAATAAATTTGTGAATGCAATGAATGATGACCTTAACACAGCTGATGCTTTGGCTGCAATCTTTGAAATGGTTAAATCAGTGAACACAAATGTTATTCAAAAAAATGAATTTAATAAAACTTTTATAAAAAATACAATCGATTTGTTTGACGAATTATGTGGAGTTCTTGGAATTTTATATGAAAAAAATAACTCAAATAACAGTTCGATAAGTGCTCAAGAAATTGAAAATCTTATAAAAGAGCGTGAGCAAGCGCGCAAAGAAAAAAATTGGGCTCGTGCGGATGAAATAAGAAAAGAACTTAGTTCAAAGGATATAATTTTAGAAGATACGGCCAACGGTACGAAATATACTTTTAAGTAAATGGTGGTGAAAAAAGGCGATAAATTTTCGCTTTGAAATATGAATCCCTCAATTATAACATTAGATAAAATAAACATTTCGTTTAATAATGAAGTCATACTTAAAAATTTTAGCCTCAGCATTAAAGAAGGGGAATTTGTTACCCTTCTTGGTCCCTCCGGTTGTGGAAAGACGACAACTTTAAGAATTATTGCAGGTTTTTTAAATCCTGATCGAGGCAATATATTTTTTAAACACAAGAAAATAAATAAAGTACCCGCTCACAAGAGAGAGGTAAACACGATTTTTCAAAAATATGCACTGTTTCCTCATTTAAATGTGTATGAAAACGTAGCGTTTGGACTCAGAATTCAAAAAAAGTCCGAAGAAGAAATAAGTAAAAAAGTTAATGAAATGCTGAAAATGGTTAATCTTGATAAGTATATAAACAGGGATATAAATTCACTTTCCGGAGGCCAACAGCAAAGAGTAGCCATAGCCAGAGCGTTGGCTAATAATCCAAAAGTTTTATTGCTGGACGAGCCTTTGGGTGCTTTGGATTTAAAACTAAGAAAAGACATGCAAACCGAATTGAAAAATATACATAAACGCACGGGAATAACTTTCGTACTGGTTACTCATGATCAGGAGGAGGCGCTTTCTATGTCCGACAGAGTTGTGGTTATGGACAAGGGAAGAATTCAGCAAATAGGGACTCCTCAAGATATATACAATGAACCCAAAAATGCATTTGTAGCTGATTTTATAGGTGAAAGTAATATAGTAGAGGGCACTATGATTGATGATTATAGGGTGAAATTTGCCGGAAAAGAATTTAAGTGTCTTGACAAAGGTTTTGAAAAAATGAGCCCTGTGGATGTGGTTATTCGCCCTGAGGATATAAAAGTTACCACCCCGGAAGAAGGCGACATATCCGGAAAAGTTATTTCAGTTACGTTTAAAGGGGTTCACAACGAGATAATAGTAGATGTAAATGACTTTAAATGGATGATACAGACTACACAAAGTCAAGAAGCCGGAGATGAAATAGGCATGGTTTTGCGTCCGGATGATATTCATATAATGAGGAAGTCTTCGTATTCTGATGAAGTTGGCGACTATAGTGCGTTCAGCGATGAGTTTTATGAGGAGCAGCATCCTCATTCTAAAAATTAACTGTAGGAGGGTGCTGTTTGAAAACTAGATTTAGCTTATATCCGTACCTGTTATGGATGTCATTTTTTGTGATTGTTCCACTTGCTTTGGTTGTTGCGTTTGCCTTTTCGAATTTTGATGGAGTTTTTACATTTGACAATATTATTTGTGCTTCAAAATATTCTTCTGTATTTTTGAGGTCTGTGATTATTGCCGCGGTATCAACTGCCGTGTGCTTAATTTTGGGATATCCCATGGCTTATTGTATATCCAAAGTTAAATTTAAATTTCAAAGCATTTTTATAATGCTTTTGATGGTGCCGATGTGGACGAGCTTCTTGCTTAGAACCTATGCATGGATGACAATTTTGGAATATAACGGGTTATTGAATAAATTTTTTGTATTTTTGGGCTTTAACAAAATCAATATGATAAATACTCCCGGTGCTATAGTTTTTGGAATGGTGTATAATTTTATTCCGTACATGATATTGCCGATTTACACCGTGATATCCAAGATTGACAAAAAAATAATAGAAGCAGCTCAAGATTTGGGAGCGAATAAATTTAAAATATTTTCAAAAATTATTTTGCCTCTTAGCGTGCCCGGAATAGTTTCGGGAATAACTATGGTATTTGTTCCGTCTGTGAGTACTTTTGTAATTTCAAAAATGCTCGGCGGAGGTTCTATACTTGTAATAGGTGACCTTATTGAAATGCAATTTCTTGGTAATTCATATAATCCTCATGTAGGCTCCGCTATTTCACTTATCCTTATGCTGATAATATTCCTTTGCACCGGCATAATGAACAAAGTGGATTCCGGGTCAAACAAAGAAACAATGGTGGTATAAACTGAAAGGAGACAGCTTATTTGAAATTTATACATAAAATATATATGAGTTTGATATTTATATTTTTATACGCTCCAATATTTGTTTTAATAGCGTTTTCTTTCAACAATTCTAAAAGTAGAGTGGTTTGGTCGGGATTTACTTTTAAGTGGTATTTTAGGCTTTTTGAAAATCAAGAAATCTTAGCGGCCTTTTATAATACAATTATAATAGCCACTATCTCCGCTTTGCTTGCTACTGTTCTTGGGACGATAGCGTCTATCGGAATAATGAAAAGCAAGAAATGGACCCGAAAAATAATAATGAATATTACGAATCTTCCGATGCTTAACCCTGAAATTGTTACCGGGGTATCCTTGATGCTTTTGTTTGTTTTTATGTACAACAATTTTGGAATCTTAAAGCCCGGACTTTTTACGCTCATTTGCGCACATACGACGTTTTGCTTGCCTTATGTTATTTTATCGGTTATGCCTAAATTCCGTCAGATGGACTCACATATATATGAGGCCGCCAGGGACTTGGGGTGCAATTCATTTATCGCCTTTTTTAAAGTGGTGCTTCCACAAATAATGCCGGGAATTATAACGGGAATGATAATGTCATTTACGATGTCTATTGATGACTTTGTTATCAGCTATTTTGCAGGAGGAACCGTAGAAACTTTACCCATAGCGGTTTATTCCATGACAAGAAAAATAGTTAGCCCGGAAATAAACGCATTGTCTAGCGTGTTGTTTTTAGTTGTTTTCGTTCTTCTTGTTGTTATAAATTTAAGGCGCAAGGATGATAATTTAGAGTTTTCAAAAAAATAATTAGTCTGTCAGGGGATTGTCGAATGAAAAAGAGTAATTTGTTTTTAATTCTTTCTTTTTGTGTGGTAACTTTGTTTTTTTCAGGTTGCTCTTTGAAAGAAGCTGAAAATGAAAATACTATAAACGTATATAATTGGGGCGAATTTATATCTAATGGTGCAGACGGTAGTCTTAATGTGAATAAAAAATTTACAGAAGAAACCGGAATAAAAGTAAATTACAAAACTTTCCAAAATAATGAAGAACTATTTGCAAAAATTTCGGGCGGTGGAGCAGATTATGATGTCATCATTCCATCTGATTATATGATATCTAAGCTGGTAGAAAAAGATATGCTGGCAGAAATTAATTATAATAATATTCCAAATTACAAGTACATAAGCGAAAGTTTTAAAAATTTGAATTTTGACCCTTCAAATAAATACTCTGTTCCGTATATGTGGGGATTGGTTGGAATATTTTATAATAAAAACGAAGTAAAAGAAGAAATAAATTGGGACATACTTTGGAACGAAAAATATAAAAATAAAATTCTTATGTTTGATAATGCGAGAGATGCATTTGCCATTTCGCTTTTGAGACTGAAATATTCAATCAACACCCGTAATGAAAATGAATGGCGACAAGCAGCGAATGAACTTGTAAAGCAAAAACCTCTAGTTCAGGCTTATGTTATGGATCAGATATTTGATAAAATGGGAAATGAAGAAGCCGTTTTAGCTCCGTATTATGCGGGAGATGCCGCCTCAATGGTTAAAAATAATCCTAATATAGGGTTTGTGATTCCTAAAGATGGAACAAATCGTTTTGTTGATTCTATGTGCATACCTAAGTCTTCTAAGCATAAAGAAATGGCAGAAAGATATATAAATTTTATGTGCAGCACAGAAGTAGCTTTAGCAAATGTAAAAAAGACAGGGTACTCGACCCCTCACACTGAAGCTTTTAAATACTTGGACGATGATATTAAAAATAATAAAATATTTTATCCTGATTATGAAATAATTGAAAATTCCCAAATATTTACCAATGAACCGGATCGTATAAATAAACTTATGGACGAGTTATGGGTAGAAGTTAAATCAGGCGGAGTTTCGGACAACCCGTGGATTTTGCTTGTGATTTTATCTGGTTTTGGTATAATATATTTGGCTATAACTTATATATTAAAAATGAAGAATAATCGTTTAAAGTAAAACTTTAAAATGAGAAAAATTATATAAATTTTTAGGTGAAAATTATGATTTCGATTGCGATAGATGGTCCTTCCGGTTCGGGTAAAAGCACAATTTCTAAGATTTTATCGAAAAAGCTTGGATTTATAAATTTAGATACAGGAGCTTTATACCGTGCTTTAGCGTATTATTTGTTTAAGAATGATATCGATTACAGCTGCGAAAAAATTGACGAAATTTTAAAGAATGTAGATATAAAAGTAATTCATAAAAATTTTGTTCAACATACTTATTTGAACGGCGAAGATGTAAGTGATTACATCAGAAGTCCCGAGATTTCTTTAATTGCCTCTAAAATTTCATCTTTTCCTGAGGTTCGTGAATACTTTTTAAATTTTCAAAGAAATTTTGCCCAGTCCCATAATGTTATTATGGATGGAAGAGATATCGGAACTGTAGTTTTACCGAATGCTGATTTGAAAATTTTTTTAACAGCTTCCAAGGAAGCAAGAGCACAACGCAGGTATAGGCAACTAACAAAAGATGGTGAATCGAGTGTGAGTTTTCAGGAAATTGTTGATTCAATTTCGAAAAGGGACTACAACGATACCCACAGGACGAATTCACCGCTTATTCCGGCAAAAGATGCTCTGGAATTTGACAATTCGGAGCTTGATTTGTGGGAGACAATAGATCTTCTTTTACGTATAATTAAGGAGCGTGTAAATGTTGAGTCAAAATAAACTTTTGTATCGAATGATTGTTTGTTTGGTAAGGCCTTTTGTTTCTGTACTTTTCCCTTATGAAGTGAGGGGTAGTGAAAAGATAAAAAATTTTGAAAGTGGTCATATTTTATGTTCCAATCATCTTTCAAATTTAGATCCGGTTTTTTTGGCAATGGTACATTTTAAGCCGATTAATTTTATGGCGAAGGCAGAATTGTTTAAAAATAAATTGTTTAGCAAATTTTTAAGTGCAATAGGTGTTTTTGCCGTTAATCGAGGAAAAAGCGACCATAAAGCCCTCGACAAAGCTGCTGATATTCTTAAATCCGGAGAGGTACTGGGGATATTTATAGAGGGTACCCGTTCTAAAACAGGGGAGTTTTTGCGCCCAAAATCCGGAGCTACTGTTTTGGCTTACAATACTTCGTCACCGATAATTCCTGTTTGTATAACGGGTGGGGGAGAAAACAATAAGATAAAAATATTTAAAAAAACAATAATAGAATATAATTATCCGATTTTTCCTGAGCAGTTGAATATAAAAGAAGGTACAAGGCTGGAGATAAAATCCGGAACGGCTCTAATTATGCAAAAGATAAGCGAACTAAGATGTAAAAAGGAGATGTTATAATATAGAAATTATACTTGCAAAGACTCAGGGATTTTGCTTTGGAGTTGATAGGAGTATAAAGATAACGAATAATCTTATTAAAGAAAACAAAAATATATGCACTCTTGGCTCCATTATCCATAATCCTGAGGTAGTTAAAAGTTTAGAAGATAAAGGTGTCAGAGTAATTAACGACCCATCGGAACTTCCGGATGGGTTTTCTTTGGTTATACGTTCGCATGGGGTCAGCAAAAATATAATAGAGTACCTAAATAATCATATGGTTGATTATAAAGACGCAACTTGTCCCTTTGTGAAAAAAATACATAATATAGTAAAAAATAACAACGATAAAGATATTTTATTGGCTGCCGGGAATGAAAATCACCCCGAAATGATTGGAATACGAAGCTATTTTAATAATCAAAGTTATGTTTTTAATTGTTTGGAGGATTTACAGGAACTTTTTAAAGTTCATCCCGAAATAAAAAATAAAAAAATTTTAGTGGTTTCTCAAACTACATTCTCTTACGAAAAGTGGTTAAAGTGCACAGAATTTTTGAGAGGCATCTTGACAAATCTTTGTATATTTGATACAATTTGCAGTACAACTTATCTTAGGCAAAAAGAAGCTGAAGAAATAGCAAAGATTTGTGATGTAGTTTTGATTGTCGGAGGGAAAAAAAGTTCAAATACGAACAAGCTTTATGATATTTGCAAAAAGTATTCGAAAGCTTTTCTGATAGAAAATGAAAAGGAGCTGAGGAGTTTAAATTTAACCGGTATAGGAAAAATAGGTATAGTAAGTGGTGCTTCAACTTCTATGGATGCTATAAAGAAAGTTAAAATTTATCTTGAAAATAATTGTAAGTGATATTCAAATTATTTTTTATTGGGGGTAATTTTAATGAGTGATATGCAAAAACTTAATGCAGAAGAATTACTGGAAATATCCGGCGGAAGAGAAATGCGTAGACCGTTTATGACTCAAATAAAAACTGATAAAAAATTTAAGGATAGCAACAACCAAAAAGATGAAGAAAAAATACTTTCACCCGGCGAAGAATTATCTAATCAAATATAATTGTTTTTGAGGAGGGCATAGTGCTACTCCTCCATTTTTTGTAACTTGGACCATTTCTTCTATCGAACCGCCGTTTTCAATTTGAATTCTTGGCTCTATTGTATATACTCCGTTTTCTTGCAACATCATTTCAGACCTTTTGTGTCCTTTAGGAGACAGACTTGTTCCGGGACTATGTGCATTTTCTCCGACAGGATGCCCGGTAGCGTGATTGTAATCAGGGTATCCATTTTCAATTATGTAACTTCTTACCAATTTGTCGATATCACATCCACATTTTAAAGGCGTCAAATTATCTATTCCAAGTTTTACAGCCGATACAAGTGTGTCGAATACTTTTTGTACGTTTTCAGGAGGTGTTTTTTCGTTTCGGCGGAGGGCATATCCCATACGCTGAATATCACTGGAATATTTTTTACCGTCTTTTGTGTGTATTTTTACTCCAAAATCGAGATAAATTGTATATCCGGGCTTTAAAACTGTATCTCCTGCGCTGCTATGACCTCCTTTTTTTAAATTCGGGCCAACTAAAACGACAGGGCAAAGCTCTTTTTCCCAAGAAAATTCTTCTTTTATAATTCCGTACTTTTTAAAGTAAAAAGGCTTATTATTGAAAATATGATGAACCACAGACATAATTTGTTTTTCGGTCATGCCTGTTTTTATTTTTCTAAAAGTCATATTTAATATTTCTAAAGCTCTGTTTGCTGCTATTTTTAAATATTTTATATCTTCATCGCTTTTTTTATCCATAAGAGTATAAATAATTTCATCCGCAGAATTAAAAGTAGGGGTCGGAAATCCTAATTTGTTATAAAACGCCACTATGTTGTCTTTCATGAATCTAAAAGTTCCGTAGCCGATTATATCTGTTTGAGAATCGCGTCTGTCAGAAAAATTAAAGAAAAGTTTTTTCGGAAAATTTAATTTTTCCAGAGTATTGGTAATGTTTTCTATTAAAGAGCTTTCTCCGGTATATAATTTTATTTCTCCATCAAAATTTTTCACGTTTTCGTAATCCAAACTATGTACTATCAAAAATTTTTCGGAATTTGATACTATAGATACTGCAGGTACTATTGTTTTAGATGATATAAATTTTGTAAAATACGGGTCACAATTTTCTGCTGAGTACATAATCCAGGCGGAGCTATTATTTTTTAATTGAGGAATATTCATCATATCTGCGTCATTTCTCCTTGATTTTAATTTGTTTATCAATTACATTATGAGTTATGAAAATATAAAATTCAATAATAAAGTATACGAAAGAGGTGATATCGATTAGCAGGTTGAAAATTTTTTGTGAAATGTCCGTAATTATTTCGCTCAGTGTGATTTTGAGTTTTTTTGTTATTTTTAGGCTTCCTCTTGGAGGAAGTGTAACCTTGGCTCAAACTTTGCCGCTGATATGGTTTTCGCTACATAGGGGCTGCAAATATGGAGTTATTGCTTCGTTTATATTTGGAATTGTGAAGTTAATTCTATCTTTCAGCATGCCTCTAGCCGATAATATATTTATTATTTTATATGCACTTATTTTAGACTATATTCTTAGCTACTTAGTTATAGGATTAACTCCTTTATACGTAAAAAATATAAAAAATTTTAAATACAAAATGTTATTGGGAGGAGTCTTTGCAAATATCCTCAGATTAATTATTAACATAATCTCAGGAGCCTTGGTGTGGGGGAGGTATTTACTTTGCCATAAACACGCTTGGTGCTATTCGATAGTTTATAATTCTTCGTATATGATTCCCGAAATTATAATAACAGCTTTATGTTGTCTCATTATTGCCGATTACAAAATATATTTATAAATTTGCATCTTTTTTCACAATATATCGTTTATTTAATAATATATTTGTGAGGGAAGGTGTATTTTATGGCAATAAAAATTTTTATAGATCAGGGTCATAATCCGGGAAATATAAATGCAGGAGCTCAAGGGTTTGGTATGAGGGAGGAAGATATAACTTATAATGTAGGAAGATATTTGGCTGATATTTTAAATAATGATTCAAGATTTGAAGCTCGGCTTTCAAGGAATTCTTCTACGGAAGTATTGGGAACAAGCAACACAACTAGCCTGGCGGCACGAGTAAATGCGGCAAATTCTTGGCCGGCAAACTATTTTTTAAGTATACACGTAAATGCCAATGTCAATCCGGACATAAACGGCTCAGAAGTGTATGTTTATCAGGATTATTCTCAGTCTTACTATATGGGAGAACAAATCCTAGATGCTATGGTGAATGTTGTCGGAACTAAAAATAATGGTTTGAGAATACGGCCTTCACTTTATGTTTTAAGAAAAACCAACATGCCTGCAGCCCTAATAGAGCTTGCGTATATAACTAACGAATCTGATGCGGAAAAATTGAGAAATGACCAGTATTTATTTGCGAGATCGATTTATATAGGTCTTTTAAATTATTTTGGATTTTAATTTGTAGATTGAAGTTAATTAATTTTAGTGGTAGAATTTTTGGTGTGACTATTATTTAAAAAATTCGGAGGTAGAACATGGATTCAAAAATAGCGGAGCTTATAAATGACCAAATTAACAAAGAATTTTATTCGGCATATTTGTATCTGGATTTCGCAAATTATTACGGCTCGGTAGGGCTTGACGGATTTGAAAACTGGTATAGAATTCAAGCTCAAGAGGAAAGAGACCATGCATTTTTATTTTATCAATATCTTCAAAATAGCGGAGAAAAAATTGTCCTGAAAGCAATTGATAAACCAGATAAAAATTTAGATAACAATATGGCTCCTTTGTTAGCCGGTCTTGAACATGAAAAATATGTTACCGAGCTTATCAACAACATTTATTCGGTTGCTTTTGAGAAGCACGATTTTAGAACTATGCAACTTTTGGATTGGTTTGTAAAAGAGCAAGGCGAAGAAGAGAAAAATGCTTCTGACATGATAACTAAAATGGAATTGTATGGTTCCGATTCCAAAGGGCTTTATATGCTTAACAATGAGCTAAAAGCGCGTGTGTACGCCGCTCCTTCTTTGACTTTGTAATTTAATATTAAATAAAAAAGTGCTAAACGTTTGTTTAGCGCTTTTTTGTACAGCAAATTAAATATGAATTTTGTTAAAAAAAATACCATCTGCCATAGCAGATGGACATTTTCTTAATTACGAATCACTTATAACTAAGAAAATAAATCAACGTCAAACCGGTGTACGCGAATTTGATCTGACGTGATTCTGGAGCGGGAGACGGGATTCGAACCCGCGACATTCAGCTTGGGAAGCTGACGCTCTACCTCTGAACTACTCCCGCAGAAACACTAAAAAAATAACGCCGAGTCAAAGTCAAAAACTCAGACCCGACACAAAATTTGGTACCGGTGGCCGGACTCGAACCGGCACGGTATCGCTACCGAGGGATTTTAAGTCCCTTGCGTCTACCTATTCCGCCACACCGGCAAAATAACACTCCTGCGATTCTGTAGTTGTAACACCTCTGAACCACAAGAGCTATTATAAACAATATTAAATTGAAAGTCAAGTATTTAAATCGTTAAAATTTAAATTATTTAAATTGTACCCGTCTTTTGCAATTTGCTTCAATGTATTATCCACGCCGGAAGACAAATATTCATTTCTTAAAGTTTTTTCTATCTCTTTGGATATAGGTTCTTCCGCAAGTGCTTTGTACCTGATTTTACTTGCAAGTGATGAAACGGAGCCCATAGCATCTTCTTTGTATTGGGTTGCTCCCAAGTACTTATCACATGAGATTTTTAAGCTTCTCAAAAATTCTGAATACTCCATTCCTACAAAGTGTTCTGTTGAATCACCTTTTGTCCTGCATTTTACTATTAGCGGAAGGTCTTTTAATTTCTGAAGTAAAATTCTGATTGCTTGTCTAATTTCAAAATCCCATTCGGTAAAACAGCGTTCTTCAGTTTCTTCGAATTGCTGACTTTTAAATAAATTTAGTTCTTTTAGCAATTTTTCTATATTTTGTTTATTCCACATATATCCGTTTTGCTCTAAAAAATCTGAGTCTATAAAACCTTTCACGGCGTTTCCCCCTTAATTAATTATTTTTAAGTTCTTTCCATTTGCTTATGGCGTATTCAGCAATCTTATTGTAATCGTTTTGATCCCAATTCATTTTTGATAGATATTCATCCAACAGGTGTTTTCCTAAATTTTCTTCGCACCAAGACTGTGGCGTTCCTAAATAAGCACAAGGGAGTACATGACCTTCTTTTATATACTCGAGCATAGAACGAGATAGAGGATTGTCAATAGATTCATTCGAAATCATATCATAAGGCGTAAATCCGAATTTTGAAACAATGTGTTTTTTTGCGAGCTCAGAAGTTTGAATCCATGTTAAAAAATCTTGAGCAGCCTTTTTTTCTTTGTCAGAAGATTTCGCATTTATACAGTAGTATTTTGGAGAGTAAATAGGTATAGAAGATTGCATATTTTTGGATATGTCTTGAGAAGATATAATATCTTGTTCGGAGAGAGATATTTTTATTGGAATAAAAATGCATCGTTTAGCCACCAGAGAATTAAATGTTGATAAAGTTTTGTAATCTTGAGTACTTGCTAAAAGGAAAACAGATTTTCCGTTTATAAAGTTTTTCATGGATTGGCTTGTACTGTTTTGAGTATTGCTTACAAGTTCTACTCCTCTTGATATAGGATTATTGGCTCCTGATACGTTTGAAGTTATTAAATCTAATAATTGAGCAAATTTATTCATAGGGTTGTAAAGGTCATCTATCTTTTCGTTGTCGGCAATGTTTGCCTCTGCGGGATTTTTAAATATCGAAGCCAAAGCTATGTTTGAAAGGTATGTCCCTGAATTTTTCTTGTTTCCTCCCGCAAATGAAAATACTCCTGTTAATTTTTGGCTTAAGTCGCCTTTTGAGGGAGAAAATGAATATTCTCTTTGGTTAAGAGTAAATGTATAAATTTGATCCGTGGATATATATGAACTTAAAGCTTTGACCATATTTGAAAATTCTTCATATGAACATTTTTGTAAGTCGTTTTGAACATTTCGGTGTTTTTCTCCGCCGAAAAGCGATGAAATCATTTTTGGATCCACTACCAACCCGTAAGCTTCTGTGCTGTAGGGAATTCCGAAATTATCTGTTGTATTGGAGCTTAGTTTTAGACAATCGGGGATGTTATTTGCAACTTCTTTGAATGAATCTTCTGTGGCGTTGCTGAAATCCCATACCAAAGATTCTGATTTGTAGTCTTCTAATTCGTATAAATTATTGACCGTGAATATATCAGGCGGGTGGTCTGAATTTAAGTACGATTTTAAGTTTTCTACATTATTTTTTTCTTCTGACGGAGTTACAGTTCGTATGATTACGCCTGTTCGTTCTGTGTACTCATCGCACATGGTTCTGAAATCTGTTCCTATATCCGGGTCTGCATTGTATACGAAAATATCATAACCTTTTTTTGCTGATGAAGAAATATTTTCTTCGGATGTTTCGGATTTCTTTCCGCAACCACTGCAAACGAGTGCGGCTAAAATCAAAATAGCAGTTATGGATTTTAATTTTCTTTTCAAATAATCATCTCCAACAGTGTTATTTTCATGCTTTAAAAATTGATGCATTTTTATATAAAAAATTAGATATACAACAATAATATATCATTTGTCTATATAAATCAATATTAATATTAAAATATTTTTTGTTCTAATGCTTGTTTTATTTCCATATCTATTTATGGAGGGCGGTGGACAAGATGAAAAATTATGAACATACTAAATTAAAAAAATTTGAAGTCGCTATTTCTTGTTTGAGCAAAGATATTAATCTCCCGCTTAAAAATATTTCTGATAACTTAAAAATTAAAGCTCAGGAGATAAGGCTCAGAATTAATAGCCCTATTATGATTATTTGTAATAACGAAAGTTATTTTATTGATTTTGAGGGCAGCACTTTTAATTCATTGGATTTAAAAAATGAATTATTTACAGTTACTTCGGATGAATTAAACCGCACATTTGAAAAAATATGCAATTACTCTATATACAGCTTTGAAAATGAAATAAAAAATGGATTTATTACTGTTACAGGCGGCCATAGAATAGGCATTAGCGGTGAAGCGGTTGTTTTTAACGGTAAAATTACCGGGATGAAAAATATATCATCTCTAAATATAAGAATAGCCCAAGAATTTGTCGGTTGCAGCGAAAGTATATTTGAAAATATAAAGGATAAAAAGAGTGGAGTTTTAATAGTAGGGCCTCCTTCGAGCGGAAAAACTACTTTACTAAGAGATTTGGCTTTTAAGTTTTCTACAAGTCATCTTCTTGATTTTCCGAAAGTATCTATTATAGATGAAAGATGCGAAATATCTGCATTTTCCAATAATGAATTTCATATGAACATTGGATTGTGTGACGTCTTGTCGTCAATTCCCAAAGCAGAAGGTATATTGCAGGCTGTAAGGTGCTTGTCTCCTTCAGTCATAATTGTGGATGAAATCGGTACTAAAGAGGAAGCTAAAGCAGTTTCGGAAGCTTTTAATTGCGGAGTCAGAATAATTTCCTCAATGCATGCCGCTACTCTTCAAGAATTTTTAAATAAGCCTCAGGCGCAAATTTTGCTTTCATCAAAGGCATTTGAAACTATTGTTGTTTTGAGCAGTTCGTTTTCAGAACCTAAAATTTATAAGGTAAGTGATATTTATGATAAAAATGATAGGATTTATAATCGTAATAATATCCGGTACTTTAGGAGGTTTTGCGGTTTATGAAAAACAAAGAAATAAATTAAAATTTTTCAGTCAGTACTTGGATTTTATAGAGAATATAAAAAATGAAATAAGGTATTCCGGGAAAAATCTTTTCGATATTTTGTCAAATTACAAATGTGAGTATCCTTTTAAAATTTATATCGATAAAAGTGTAGATAATTTAAATAAATTTTCTTTTGAAGATTCTTGGAAAAAATCTTTTAAGCTATGCGTAAAAGATTTGGGAATTTCAGATTCCGAGGAAAGTCTGATAGTTAATTTTGGCTTGGGGCTGGGAAAAAGCGATACTCAAAGTCAAATAAATCACTGCGAACACAGTTTGCAAACAGCTAAGCCTTATTTAAAAAAATTACAAGATGATTATAATTCGAAAGGAAAATTGCCACTAATTTTAGGAACTGGATTTGGGATAGTTATAGCACTTTTAATTGTTTGAAAGATTATAAAACAGAAAGGAATTTAAATATGAATATAGATTTGATTTTTAAAATAGCTGCCGTAGGAATAATTGTTGCAGTTCTTAATCAACTTCTTATAAGATCCGGCAGAGAAGAACAGGCCATGATGACAACGCTTGCGGGTTTGATTGTGGTTTTAATGATGATTATCCACGAGATAGATATTCTTTTCAAGACGATAAAATCTGTATTTGGACTTTAATTAGGGCGGTATAAAGATGAATATTATATCTATAGCCGGAGCTACGTTAATTATTGCTACCATTTCTATAATGTTAAAAAAATATTTGCCGGAATATCGCGCTCTCATAAGTATTTCGGCAGGACTGATTTTGATGTCAGCTATACTTATTCATATTTCTCCGATTGTTTACAAAATAAAAAATATTGTTTCACACATGCACGTTAATTCTGAGTATATTTTTATATTATTCAAATCTTTGGGTATATGTTTGATAACTCAGTTTACGGGTGATTCATGCAGAGATGCCGGCGAGAATTCACTGGCTTCCAAAGTTGAACTTGCAGGGAAATTGGCTGTACTGGGGTGCGCTTTACCTCTTTTTGAAAATATTATCAGTTGTGCTTTGGGATTGATGGGAGTTCGGGCATAGATGAAAAAATTTTTATTTATTATTCCGATTTTAATTTTTTTATTTTCTTTTTCGGCCGGCGCATTTGAAACACATGATTTAAATGAAATTTATTCTGAGCAGTTAAGAGCGGTAGGAGGGGAGGAACTCTCCGAAAATTTACCCGAAGAATCTAGAAGAACACTAGATAATATAGGTATAAAAAGATCAGATTTATTCGATATTTCTAAGCTGGATTTTAAAAAAGTTTTAGATGAAGTCTTAAAAATAGGAAGAAGAAAGTCCGTATCTCCTTTTATTTCTCTGATGCCTGCTTTAGCGGTAATTCTGCTGGTTTCAATTTTAAAATTTTTAAAAATTCATCCCAAAAATGACTCCATGTCTACTGTAATAGATTGTATAGGGACGATTTGCTTGTGCGTCACTTTGATATCTCCGATTGTAAATTTTATATATGTTGTTTCTGTTGTAATTCAAAGCGCATCAAAATTCACCCTGGCCATAGTTCCTGTTATTTCCGGCGTGATGATGGCGTCAGGTCACACTATGTCAGCCACTTCATACCATATGTTGGTCGTTACTGCGGGGCAAATTGTTTCATATGTATCTGTTAATTGGATGGTGCCGATTTTAAATACTTTGCTTGGAGTTTCTTTGATTTCTTCAATATCGTCGCGGATTAATCTTAGTGGCTTCTGTAATGAATTGCAAAAAATTATAAAGTCTTTTTTAAAAACCATTTCATCTTTATTTGTAGGGGTTCTGACACTTCAAAATCTTGTCAGCAATTCCGCAGACAGTTTGGGCGCAAACACATTAAAATTAACCATAGATAGCTGCGTCCCCATCGTTGGAGGAGCAATAAGTGATGCATTTTTAACTGTACAAGGATGTTTAAAATTACTGAAAGTGGGAATAGGAGCTTTTGGAATAATAGCCGGCGGAATTATATTTTTACCGGTAATTTTGGAGTGCTTTTGCTGGATGTTTTATCTGAGCGTATGCAAATTAGCAGCAGATATCCTAGAAGCTAAAAAAATTTCCTGCTTTTTAAAATCAACCGTGAATATAGTATCGCTTTTGCTCGCAGTGCTTTTGCTGGCCATAGTTGTGTTGATAGTGTCTATAGCAGTGGTTTTAATTATCGGGAGGTAAAAATATATGAATGCTGTAAAAAATTGGTCAGCGGTAATATCCGGGTCAGTTTTACTCTGTATAATTTTAGAGTTTTTGATTCCACCCGGAAAAATAGGTAAATCCATGAATATTATTTTTGGGGCCTTTATTATGTGTTCGGCGATAGGATGCTTTAAATCTTTTGATATAAGAAATTTTAAATCTAATTTTAATTTGAAAAATTTTAAAGCGCCGGAAGAAAAAAACAAAAAGCTGAAATCCTCCGCCGAAGATATTATAACCCGTAATATAGAGGCAATTATTCAAAGAATTTTAAAGGATATAAATGTTTCATATAAAAAAATTGAAATATTTATGGATAGAAACGAGGACAACTGCATAGTAATGATTAGATGCAAGATATATATTTCAAACACAGACAAAGATAACAGTGAAAAAATAAAAAAAGAAATTGAAAATAGGCTTAATATCAGCACCGAAGTTATAAGTATTTAAGAATTTAAAAATATGGGAGGTTATGCAGCGTGAGCCTTTGTGATTTTGAAAACATAAAAAAATTTATCCGAAAAATATTATCATGCGAAAATCGTAAGGGATTGGTGGTCGGTATAGGAATTCTTGGGATGATGTTGATTGGCTTTTCGGGATTTTCAGGAAAAAGCGCTAAATCAGTTTCGTCCTCCAAAATTGACAGTAAACATACAACCGAAGTAAAAAGGGAAAAGTTAGAAAGAAATTTAGAAAATATAGTCTCAAGCATTCACGGAGCAGGAAAATCAAAAGTTTTAATTACTTTTGAAAGTTCTTCTGAAACCGTATATGCAACTGAAGAACGAAAAAATAAAGAAGAATCCGAAGACAAAGCGGGTGGAGAAGTCACTCGAAAAAAGGAAAGCAATGACTGTGAAAAAAAATATATTACAGTTAAAGATTCAGAAGGCACAGAACATGCACTGGCCGTTACTGAAATTGAACCAAAAATCAAAGGAGTTATTATAGCATGTACCGGAGGTGATAATCCCGTGGTAAAAAAAAGAATAGTAGAAGCAGCCACCACAGCTCTCAGCATACCTTCCAGAAGAGTGTGCGTCACAAAATCCAGTTAGCCAGAAAAATATTTAATATTAATAATTTTAAAATTGGGGGAAACAAAAAATGAAATTTCACAAACGTCAACTTGTTTTAGCATCTTTGGTAACAGCTTTAGGAGTAGCAGTCTATTTAAATTGGCAGTTTTCCGATACTAAAGGGATCAATGCTTCGAATGTTTTAGAATCTACAAGAGAACTGGGAGAGGCTAGGTATGTAAACAGTTCCAACCTGGAGGACTCCGAAGATAAAGAAAATTCAACCAAAACTTTATCCAAAGAAACCACAGAATTTTTTGAGCAAGCTGAAGAAAATCGTCAAAAGTCCAGGGAAGAAAGCGAGGAAAAGTTAAAAAATTTAATGTCTGATTCAAAAATTTCCGAAGAAATGAAAAAAGAAATAAAGGAAAGACTTGATGATATATCTCAGAACATCCAGAAAGAATCTAATATAGAAAATTTAATACGAGCCAAAGGATTTGGAAAATGCGTAGTTTCTTTACAGAACGGGGAATGCAGTGTAATAGTTAGTCCAAAAACTTTGAATGAAAGTTCGGTTATTATTATAAGGGATATCGTTTCCGGGCAAGCAGGAATAAATTTTGAAAAAATAAAAATTACTGAATCCAAATAAACGCTAAAAATTAAAGCATCTCGAGAATAAATATTCTTTGAGATGCTTTTTAATTATTTTTACGCGTAATTTATATTGTCGGTACAAGTTTTGCTTGAGAATATTTCTATTTCGGGGAAATTTGAAATAAGTTCATTTTTTAGCGGTTCAACAACTACATTTTCGGTTTTGAAATGGCCTGCGTCCACTATCATTATAGGAAGCTCATTGGCGGCTAATATTTGACTGTGTTTAATTTCTCCCGTTACCAGTACGTCGGCGCCTCTTAAGTAGGCTTCCTCGTAAAATTCTCCTCCGGTTCCGGAGCAAACGGCTACTTTTTTGATTTTTCTTTTTGATTCTGTATATCTTATTCCGCCACAGTTAAGAGATTTTTTTACGTGTAAAACAAATTCTTTATCGGCTAGTTCTGCGTCCAAATCTCCCACTAATCCGATAGGTAAATCATCTTCATATGCTAAGGATGTTAAATTTTTAAGCCCTAGTGATTTTGCAAGGTGAAAATTTACTCCTTTTTCGGCAACATCTAAATTTGTGTGAGCGCATATTACATTAATATTGTTTTTACAAATCAAATCCGGAATGCTCCCAAATTTAATTTTTTTTAAAGCGTTGAATATGACGGGATGATGACTTATTATTAGGTTCGCGCCAAGTGCCGCAGCTTCTTTGACCACATCTTTTGTTACATCCAGAGCAACAAGAATTTTTTTTACTTCATTATTGATATCCCCGATCAGAAGTCCGCAATTATCAAATTTCATTGATTTTTCAAATGGAGCTATTTTATCTATGAACTGAAATATATCTTTTACTTTAATCAATGCTATTTCTCCTTTTCTAATATATTTGTAAGGTAGGTATGTATTTCGTTAAAATATTGCTCTTTTCCAGAATTGCATTCCGAATGCGCTCCCAACCTGTGATTTTCTATATTTTTAATTTGTTTTCTAATTAATGCAAAAGCATTTTCGTCTAAGTTTTTTTCAAGTTTTCCTATATATAATTCGTGCGGAAGTGGGTCATATTTTTTTCCTGTGAATCGAGTATCAATTATAAGGTATGATTTTCCGCAGCACTTTACGGCAATTTCATTTTGTATTTCATAACCGTTTGAAAATAAAAATTCGTGTAATTTTTCTTCGTATTTCATCGGATTTAAAATAAATCTTTTTTCGTGTTTGTTTTTCCATGGGCAATTATTTAGTATGTTTGATATCATGTTTCCGCCCATGCCGGCTATTACAATTTCATCGGCCTCGTTTTCTTTTATATTCGAAAAGCCGTCTGAAAGTCGAGCCTCGATATGATTTTCAAGCCCATAGTTTTTTATGTTTTTTTCCGCATTTTTCAAAGGCCCTTCGCCGATGTCACAAGCAATGGCGTGCGAAATTTTTTTTTGCAGTAGCAAATATATAGGAATATAGGCGTGATCAGTTCCTATATCGGCGATTTTTGAATTCTCAGATACCATATCTGCGCATTTTTTCAGTCTATTGCTTATTTTAAGGTTTTTTATTTTATCCATTTATAAATATCACCATATAGAATATTTTTGTTTCTAATAAAAAATTAAAAGCTACGATATAAACGTAGCTTTTAAATTCAAAGAATCAGGAAATATTATTGATCTCCGTTTTCTTCTTTCATTTTCGCAAAGCATTCGCTGCAATAAACAGGACGATCTTCACGTGGTTTGAAAGGAACCTTAGCTTCTCCGCCACAGTTAGCACATTCTGCTATAAAGATTTCGCGATCTTGTTTGCTTGCGTTTTTACGAGCATCTCTGCAAGATTTGCATCTTTGTGGCTCGTTGACGAAACCTTTCTCAGCGTAGAATTCTTGTTCGCCTGCTGTAAAAACAAATTCGTTTCCACATTCTTTGCAGGTTAGAGTTTTGTCTTCGTACATGATGTATACCTCGATTCTTGGAATATAATGTTTTGCCCTAGGACGGGTTCGCACCGACACCTCTGATTTACAACGCTCTGCTATACTAAGCTACTTGGGCGTGTATCTTCCAACCTAGTCAAGTATATATGAAGTCAAAAAATAAGTCAACAATTTTTATAATTTTTATATATAAATTGTTTAGTATGTAGAGCTTGGACCAAAAAAATCACTCATAATTTTAATGTATAGATCCATTTTTTTATATTTTATAACTTAAACTTTACTGAATTTTAGCTGTAATTGTAATAATTGTTGAACCCGGCTTTGTTGTTATTGCACCATTATTTGTGTCCTGTATAAATTTTGCGGGAGGAATTGATAATGAAAAATCACTTCCGTAGCAAGGGATTTTTATTTCTCCATTTATATAAGAGTAATTTTTAGAGCTTAAAGCATCAGAATTTACAGAAACATTCAAATTTAAAGGAGCAGGGCTGAATGTATCACTAAACGAAACATTTTTAGCTTCGATATTTCCGTAATTATACAATATAAAGTTGTAAGTAATTATTTCTCCCGAAGTAATTGAATTGGGGTACATATATTTTATAAGGGTTACATCTGCTTTTTCTCTGACATATATAGTATCAGAGGATTCTATATTATTTATCATACCGTCGTAAGTTAGTGACGAAGTGTTTTTTAAAAATGAACCGGTGTTTAGATAGGCATTTTTGTTTACCGTAGTGCTGTAAAAAATTAAAACATTAGAAAGCGCCGGTATTTCTTCCACGCTGAAAATGATTTTATCCGAAAGCACTTCTGCTTCTATGTCGGAAAAAAATTTTCCGCCTATATAAAGTTTTGAAACTCCTGTATACGATAAGGGAGTGATGATTTTTTCCGCAATTCCGGAATTTATAGTATATGAAGCTAAATCGCTACTGATTTTTATATTTTTTATATTTCTGTTTCCGTTATTTATAATAGAAAGAACATATGTAATTGTATCATTTAAAGAATATGAATTTTCAACTGAAGATAAACTCATGTTCACAGAGTCTTGTAAAGTGGCGAACGCCGTATTAGACAGAACTTCTTCTTTATTGGATCCATATTCAAAAGTAAGTGAAGCAAAGTTTGAAATTTGAGTGGGCATTAATTATACCTCCGTTGTGAGTGGATTTTATGGTTTCAAGTTTCAGGAAAATCCCTGCTATTTTCAATATATTCAAATGTATACAAAAGTGATAAATTTAACTGAACGGCTTGATAGACCAAAAAAATCTAATGTAATTTTTTGTAATCAAAATGTAAACTTTAGATTTTTACGTTTTGCACAAATAAAATATTAAAATATGGTGAAAAAAATCAAAATGATAGAAAAACTAATGCAAAAACTAAATAAAAATGTGGAAAATGACAAATTGTCAATGCGGCGAAATGTGAAAATAACCAATTTTTTCAATTTTACCGGCTTGACAAAGTGCAAAATGTTTAATATCATGCTAAGTAGGAGTTGATTAAACGACTGCTGCAAGGTTACAAATTTGGAACAAATAAATTCTTTTTAATTCATAACCTTGAAAGTAAATACATAGGAGGGTATGTATGAAAATTAGCGCGAAAAAAGAAATCAACAAACAAATAAAAAAGGTAATCGCTTTGGGAGTAATGGGAACTATTTGTACTGTTTCTGTTTTTTCTATGGGGACCTTTTCACACGAAGTTACAGTTGATGTAGATAGCAGTATTAAAACTTCTCATACTTTTAATACAGATACTTATAAAATTTTGGAACAAATGGGTATAGGAGTTTCAAACAACGATACTGTTAATAGAGAAGACGGAGAAAACGGAGATATAAAGCTTGAGATAAAAAGAGCTTTTAGTGTACCTGTTTCAAAAAGCGAACAAGAAGCTTTTGTTATGATTTCTTCCGGAACTGTAAAAGATGCTATTGAAAAATCCGGTATTGTTTTGGATGATAACGATTTGGTAAATTATCCATTGAATCAAGATTTGAATTCGGAAATGAAAATTGTTATTACTCCAAGAGTAGAAATTAAAGTTAATTTTAGCGGTGAGGAAAAAAATTGTTTCGTTCCTCTCGGAAAAGTAAGTGAGGCTATTGATTATTTAGGCATTAAACTTGCTTCTACCGACATTGTAAGTTCAGATATTAATTCTGATGTTTATGACGGAATGAATTTAACTATAAACAAGGTTGAATATCGTGAAGTAACCAGAAAAGAGGAAATCCCTTTTAATACAGTGGTTAAGTATAGCAATTTGGTAAACGGAAACGACTCTGAAGTTAAGTCGACAGGTAAAAAAGGTGAGAGAGAAATAGTTGTAAGAGAAAAAGTTGTTGACGGCATTGTTACAGATTCTCAAGAAATAAGCAACGAAGTGATTGTTGCTCCTGTTGATGAAGTAGTTTTGAAGAATTCGAATGCATCTTCTTCAAAACCTGCACCGAGCGATGATAAATCTTGCAAAAATGTTTTGGCAGGTTCTGCAACGGCATATACAGCTGAATCCGGAGCACGAACTTCCACGGGCGCTGTACCGACACAGGGTGTTACTGTAGCTGTAAACCCCGATGTAATACCTTATGGTAAAAAACTTCTTATAAAATCCACCGACGGTTCTTTTGTTTGGCACGGAGTAGCCCAAGATACAGGAGGAGCTTTAAAAAGAGGAAGTGCACTGGTTGATATTTACATGGATTCCAGAGTTGATTGCATAAAATTTGGAAGAAAAAGAGTTAATGTATATTTTGAATAATTATTTTAAGAGCCTTTCAGTTGAGTGAAAGGCTCTTGATTTTTGTATAGTTCATAAAGGTATTTACGCTTTTTTAGGCGTAAATATTTTTTTGTTTTTATAATTTATGCAAATTACAAAATATAGCGCCAGAGTCACCAAAAGTACGCTTCCGAAATTTGTGCAGGATAACGATACTTGTGGCGGCTGTGCTGTATTCAAAAATGTAGGGGAATAGTGCGGGAACATGTTCATCAGCATTGGTACGAATAAAGCTGTGAAAATTCCGTTTAACAACCTATAGGCAGTAAATTTTATGAATCGGAAGTCGTCTTTTCCAAAAATTGATTTTATTTGAAGGTGAGCACAGATTCCTCCGAATCCCACAGCAAAAAAAATTATGCTTGTAGGTGCGTTTTTAAATATTACTTCGTTGCACCCTGAAGTCATTTCAAGTATAGATATAAAAATTGCACGAAAGCTGTTTATGGAATCACTTGAAGTAAAAAAATGATTTAGAACATTTTTTGTAAGCAACGAACAATTTAAAATTTCAATTAATGTATAAAACACTACTATCAAAGCGCTCATAATAATTATAGATTTTGAAGTTTCTGAACAGGATTTTATGAGCGAATCAGATATATTTAATTTATATTTTTTATATTTATTTTCACTAAAGTAAAAATTCAGTTTCTTTTTTCGTGCAAATAGCCCCGAAATTATCCCTATAGAAAGCGATAAAATTATTTGCACGATAAAAAGTAAATACCCTAATTTATAATTTTTTAAAAGAATATTTCCCACAATTTCTATAATAAAAGCCGGGCCGGCGTTGACCGAAAATGTCATCAATCGGTTTAATTGTTCGATATTTATTTCTTTGGATTCATACAAACTTTTGGCGCCTCGAGCTCCTACCGGGTATCCTCCGATTAAACTTAAAATTATAATCGGAGCAGTACATCCGGGAAGATAAAACAGGAATTTTGTTATAGGATTTAAAATTTTTGATAAGTTCTGAGTAATTCCCGAATTTACTATGAAGGATGTAAATATCATGAAAATGAAAAGCGAAGGAATCAATGTGTTTACGCAATATAATATCCCTTTATGGGCGCCCAAAGATGCAACAGATATATTTGATATTATTCCTGCTAGGATAAAAATCATAATGATTAAAGGTAAACTGTTTTTTAGAATTTTGATATTTTTTAAATAATATTTCATTTTTTATCACCCTTTAAAATATATATGAATTAGAAAACTACTTTTATTTATTAAATCTCGGATTAAACAAAAGGCGGTGACTTATATATGGGTAAAAAGTCTTCTTTTCAAAAAGCGAAGCAGCTATTGTCGGACTGGAATAAGTCGCCTCTTGTAGACATGTTAAGTTCAACACGTATTGAGTTTAAAAGTAATAAAGAAGTCGTTATAGAGGGCTGCAAAAGCATTGATCAATATGATGAAAATATGGTTAAAATAAAGGTTACCAAAATGACGATTTTATTTTTTGGAAGAAATTTGGAACTTAAATGTATGACCTCAGATTCATTGGTTATTTACGGATTTATTACATCTGTTGAATTTGTCACGTAGCAAACAAAAAATAAGATACTAACTGAGGTGAGTAGAGGTTGAATATTGTAAGATGGTTCCTGGGGTATATTTCGTTTGAAATCGAAGGAGAATGCACGGAAAAGCTTATAAATAGATTTATAAAAGAAAAAATAAGTGTATGGGACATAAGTAAAATCGGAAGGAGCTTTTATGGTAGAGTTCTGGAACCGGATTTTGAAAAATTTGAAAAAATAGTAGAAGACAGTAATTGCATCTATAAAATCAGAAAAGAAAAAGGATGGCCTTTTTTTAGAAATAAATATCGAAAACGAATTGGATTTCTGATAGGCATAGCGGCTTTTTTGAGCGTTATTTATTGCTTTTCATTTTACATTTGGAACGTAAAAGTTTCCGGAAATGAAAATTTAAGTACCGATGAAGTATTACAAACCGTAAGAGATCTTGGAATTTATCCGGGAGTTTCCAAAAAAAGCATTAATTTTCCGCAGGCTGAACAAATGGCAATGATAAGGCTAAAAGATGTTGCTTGGATGTCGATCAATGTTTCCGGAAGTTGTGTTAACGTATCTTTGAAAGAAAAGGCAAAGCAACCGGAACTTGTTTCTAAAGGCGAGCCTTGTAATATAGTTGCAAAATGCAATGGGCAAATTGAAAAAGTAGAGACGTATATCGGTACCGCCTGTGTTAGTACCAATGATGTTGTCACTCAAGGACAGCTTTTGATTAGCGGTATTGTAGAAAATTTAAATAACGAAAATTCTTTTGTGTGTGCAGAAGGAAAAGTTTTTGCTAAAGTGAGAAAAAATATTGTCCAAAGCATTGAAATTAATCAAACAAAATCTAAAGATACCGGAAAAGTAATTAAAAAATATGATTTTTACGTTTTTGGTATGAAAATTCCTGCAGGGCATCATAAAAATACAGACGAGAATTATAGGTTGGAAGAAAAAGAAAGTAAGCCGGTTGTTTTTGGCATGGAGCTACCGTTCAAAATGAAAAAAGATATTTATTATGAACAATCATACGAGGATATTTCTTTATCGGAGGAAGAGGCTTACTCAGAATTGGAAAAAAATATTAACGACAAAGAAAATCAGGAGCTCGTGGAATGCGAAATTTTAGAAAAATCTTCATCAAAATATGTCGAAGGCGAAAAGGCGGTTATTAATAATACCTATATTTGTATGGAAAATATAGGTAAAAAAGAAAAAATTTTATTTGAAGATTAGTAAAATATTCACCAAAAAGTAAAGTGTATGTTTGAACCTCATGAAATTATTTTATATTTATAATAAAGTGTTTGACAAGAGAGGAAACTTGCATTATAATTAATATTTGTAAAACATTTTGCAAATGTACCTTGAAACGCTAAGAAAATTAATTTGTTTTAACAAAAAAGCTTGTAAGAGATGTAGAAAATTGTAATAAATAACGGTAAAACGTATTATTAAGAAAATATTATGAGACTTATTGTTGATAATTAGTAACTAAATCAGAAGTTTTTTTAGCAAAGGGCAATAAAATTTATGTAAGTAACAAATTTCGTGTTTATTAATTCAGGAGGATGAAATTTAATGGTTGTTGACAAAACTAGAGTAATAATAGTGAATAGACAAAAGGAGATAAAAATTCCGACAGGAATTCGTATGCTTATAAGAAGATGCTGCAATGCTGTGCTTAAACTCGAAAAATTTAAAGGTTCCGCAGAGGTGAGCGTCACTATAGTTGACAATGCGTACATACAAAGTTTGAATAAACAATATAGGAATAAAGATGTGCCTACCGACGTTCTTTCTTTCCCTATGGGCGAAAATGGTGTTTATGAAATTGATCCCGAAACAAATTCTCAAATCTTGGGAGATATAGTTATTTCTATGGAGAAAGTTTTGGAACAGAGCAAATTGTACGGACATAGCTTAAGAAGAGAAGTAGCGTATCTTACTGCTCACGGAATGCTTCATTTGTTGGGTTACGACCACGAAAAAGGCGGAATTGAAAAAATGCGCATGAGAGAAAGAGAAGATAGAGTTCTTGATTTGTTAGGATTTTCCAATGCCGTTTCTTACGTATTAGATGAAGAAGAAACCAAATAGTATGAGAATTTTAAAAAGCTTTAAATATGCAATCAGAGGTATAATTTATACAATAAGAAACGAACGAAACATGAGAGTACATTCGGTCGTTTCTCTTTGTGTTATTTTTCTTTCTTTCTTTTTTAATTTATCTGCTGAAAAGTACTGCATTCTAGGTCTTGTAATATCTTTCGTTATTGTTAGTGAAGTGATAAACAGCTCGCTGGAAAGCTTGATAGATTTGTGCGCAAAGGACTATAATTCAATCGCTAAAGCAGCTAAAGATATGGCCGCGGGAGCTGTTTTGATAGCTTCAGTTACGGCGGTTATTGTCGGAGGAATATTGTTTAGCGATATTCAAGGGTACGTGAGATTGTATGATTTTTGTATTCGATGCCCATGGATAATTGTTTTGGCATCAATTTTTATGATAATAGGTTACTTTTATATATTTTTGGGGCCCACCGAAACTAAGAATAGAATTAAATTGAAGTTTAAAAATATAATAAATAAGCTAAATATTAAAAAATTTAGCGGGAGGTAAAATTGAACGACATAAATACAAAATCTTTATTTATTTCCGTGGTAGGGAAGCCTAACGTTGGAAAATCTTCTTTAGTTAATATGGTTGTAAATTCGAAGGTTTCGATTGTTTCTCCAAAACCACAAACTACGCGTGATAAAATCATGGGAATTTTTACCAATGAAAACACACAACTTGTTTTTATTGATACACCGGGACTACTTCAGCCTAAGAATAGATTAGGAGATTATATGGTTTCTCAGATAAACAGTTCTTTTTCCGGGGCCGAAGCTATTTTGCATGTTGTTGAAGTGGGGAATGATTTAAATCAGTTAGATGAAAAATTAATTGCAAAATTTAAAAAATCAAATGTACCGGTGATTCTTGTTATAAATAAGATAGATCTCTTAAAAGATAAAACTTCTTTGATCACCGAAATAGACAAATGGAGAAAAGAATTTTCATATGCGCAGATAATTCCAATTTCTGCTAAAACCGGAGACGGGAGAGAAATCTTGATTGAGGAGTTATCAAAATTTGCGATGCCATCGGTGTTCTTTTTTGACAAAGATGACATCACTGACAGAAGCGTTAGAAATTTGACTGCTGATATAATAAGAGAAAAGCTTTTGTATTTTTTGGATAAAGAATTGCCGCATGGTGTAGCTGTTTCTATTGAAAAGTTTAAACACATAAATGAAGCTTTGGTTGATATTGATGCCGTTATTTATTGCGAAAAATCAAATCATAAATCCATAATTATAGGGAAAAACGGAAGCATGATAAAAAACGTTGGGGTAGAGGCGCGAAAAGATTTAGAGCGTATGATAGATTGCAAAGTGAACTTGAAATTGTGGGTAAAAGTCAAAGAAAACTGGAGAAATCGTGAAAATATTTTGAGTAGCTTGGGCTATAAGGAATTTGATATGAAATAAACAAAAACATTTGTTAAATTATATTAAAATTTCTAAATATGTCTATATTTTTTATTTGAATAGTAGTATAATATCCTTTAGAGATTGGCTTATTAATAATAAAGTTATATATCTCTGAAGGAGGTATCTGAAATTATGGATAACAATTCAGCATGGGAAAAATTTCAAAAATCCGGAAGTGTTATCGATTACTTGAAATATAAATCCGGGTTTGAAATGTTACCCCCTGCTTTCACTAAAGACAAATATGATGACTCTCAAGGTGAAATTGATGCACGTAGAAATAAAGGGAATAATCATTAAAGAGGCTAATTATAAAGATAACGATAAAGTTTTGACTATATTTACGGCTGAGAAGGGGATAATTTCAGCTGTGGCTCGGGGTTGCAAAAAAATGAAAAATCGAGTTGGCTCGATATTGCAAATGTTTTCTTATGGTACCTTTTCTTTGAGTGTCACTTCAAAAGGATATACTATAAATGACGCTAGAGTTGATGAAGTCTTTTTTGGATTAAGAGAGGACTTAGAAAGATTGGCTTTAGCACAGTATTTTTGTGAACTTATTTTTGCTCTGTCGCCGGAATATCCTAACTCACAGGATTTTTTAAAACTTTTTTTGAATTCATTATATTATTTGGCGAACGGTAAAAAAGAATATAAAATTTTAAAGAGTATCTTCGAATTTAGGGCATGTTCGATGTGTGGCTATGAGCCGGACTTGATCGGATGCATTGAATGCAAAAAATATGTCACCCCTATAATGAATTTTTTCATTGATAGGGGTGTGTTGATGTGTGAAAATTGCGCAAAAAGTGTCGAAAAATTTAATTCATATAAGATTTCTGAAGCTGTTGTTCTAGCGTTAAAATATATTATATATTCTCCTGTTGAAAAAATTTTTTCGTTTAAAATTTCGGATTCTTGTGTGAAAACCCTTTCTGAAATTACCGAAAATTATGTCATGTTTCATTTAGATTATAGATTTAAATCTTTGGATTTTTATAATAAATTAAATGATTTGAACTAAATTATTTATGTAATTTAGGGTATTAGATACAGCAAAACATATTATTATACCTGTAATCGTAGGTATTAAAAAGGACAATACAGTCCATTTTATGCTTCCGGTTTCTTTTTTTATTGTAAAACATGTGGTACCGCATGGAAAGTGCATTAAAGAAAATAACATTACTGAAATAGCAGTTACGTAAGTCCAGCCGTGCGAAACAAGGAGAGAATGAAGTTGTAAAGAGCTTTCCAGCTCCATTAAGCTGCTTCCGCATAAATATCCCATTATTATTATCGGAAAAACGATTTCGTTTGCGGGGAATCCCAGTATAAACGCCATTAATATGGTTCCATCCATGCCGATAAGTTTTCCAAAAGGATCTAAAAAATTTGATGCGTGAGCCAGGACGCTAATATTATGTATTTTTATATTTGCCATAATCCAAATTAAAATTCCGGCAGGTGCGGCAACGGTTATAGCTCTTCCCAGAACAAATATAGTTCTGTCAAACAAAGACCTTATAAGTATTTTTCCGATTTGTGGACGTCTGTAAGGTGGCAACTCTAAAATAAAAGATGAGGGAATGCCTTTTAACAAGGTTTCGGATAGAATTTTTGAAATTAAAAAAGTTATAAGTATTCCAAAGAGTATTACGCAAGTCAATATTACAGTGGATAAAACCGAGTTTAGCATAGTTATGTTACTGCCTATGAAAAACATAGTTATTATGGAAATAAGCAGTGGAAATCTACCGTTGCATGGAACAAAATTGTTGGTAAGAATAGCTATTAAACGTTCTCTTGGGGAATCAATAATTTTGCATCCAATTACTCCGCAAGCATTGCATCCGAATCCCATGCACATTGTTAAAGATTGCTTTCCGTGAGCTCCGCATTTTTTAAATACATTATCTAGGTTGAATGCAACCCGAGGAAGGTATCCGACATCTTCCAAAAATGTGAATAGCGGAAAGAATATTGCCATGGGAGGGAGCATTACGGAAATTACCCACGCAAGTGTTCTGTAAACTCCCATAATTAACATTTCAGTCAGCCACGCCGGAGAATTAATATAACAAAAAAAATCAATTAATTTATCTTGAGCCCAAAATAATCCGGATGCAATGATTTCGGAAGGATAATTCGCCCCTACAATGGTTATCCAAAATATTCCTAAAAGCATGAGAATCATTATAGGGAACCCTGTGATTTTTGAGGTTAATATTCTATCGATGAATCTGTCTTTAAAGTCATAATTTCTATTTTCGATTTTAACGCAAAGCTTATATATTTGTTCTGAGCGTAAAATCAATGTTTTGGCAATTTCATTTTCCACGCAGAAAGATTTTTGGGTATTTATTTCTTTTTGACATTTATTAAATGCCTTTTTGAAAGACTTAGTTTCAAAGATGTCTTTATCCAGGTATTTTTTTATGGAGTTCGAAATACTTTTATTATTCTCTAAAAGCCTTAAAGAAAGCCATGATTTGTCTATATTTTTAAAAAGTTTTTCAGGAATACTTTTTTCTAATTTTTCTACTGTTTTTGATAAAAATTCAGGGTATTGATTTTTAACCCGAAAAGTTTTTATTTTTCCTTCGCAAACTTCTTGAACGGCCTTTTTTAATTCTTCCATGCCTTTTCCCAGACGGGCATTGGTTGCGACCACAGGTACTCCGAGTTGCAAAGATAACTCATCTAGATCTATATGGATTTGTTTTTTTTCAGCCTCATCTATTAAATTTACGCATACCACGGCTTTTTTTGTGACTTCCAAGATTTGCAATGCTAAATTTAAGTTTCTTTCTATGCATGTGGCGTCTAGGGTTATTATTACAGCATCGGGGTTTTCAAAACATATAAAATCTCTTGCGATTTCTTCTTCGGGAGAATTTGCGGTTAAGGAATATGTCCCCGGTAAATCAGTTATGTAAAATGTTGTGTCATTGTATTCGTATTTTCCTTTTGCACATTCCACTGTTTTTCCGGGCCAGTTTCCGGTATGTTGATTCAAACCCGTTAAAGTGTTAAAAACGGTACTTTTACCTACGTTGGGGTTCCCCGCAATCGCCAAGTTGTGGGAAGATAAATTTCGTGATTTATTTTTAAAATTTTTTATTTTAAACTTTGAACTTTCCTTAATCAGTATCATAGTACTCATCAACTCCATTAAAAAATTATATAGATTCCACTATTATTTTTTTAGAGTCTTTGTTTCTTAAAGCAATTACACTCCCTCTAACCAGGTACGCAACAGGGTCCCCCGAAGGGTTCTTTTGAAGAGTTTTTATTATTGTCCCGGGTATTATTCCTAAATCTAAAATTCGGTGACATATCTGTTTAGAAACATTTACGGAAATCACTTTATATTCTTTGTTTTCCTGTGATTTTGATAATGGTTGAATTGTAGTTTTCATATGATTCTCCCTAAAAAATTTGTTTTTATACAAATTATGAAGAAAAAATATAATTGTTCATAAAAAAAGCGCCGATAGCTTATCGACACTTTAATTTTTTTATTTATTTTTTTTATTGTTCATGCTTTCCTCTATTGCTTTCCATTGGATATTCAGTTCAGAGCTACCTTCACCATTAATTAGCCATTTCGTTTCTTTACGGATATTTTGTGCGATTGCTTCAGTTTCAGGTATAGCATTGTCTTTCAATGCTTCTCTTAAATCGCTATCGTTATACTTAGTACCATTTAACACATTCTTTATACACTTAAGTAAGAATTTGTAATTGTGCTTATCATCTTTATTGTTTTCGCAAGCTGTACGACATTTTTCCAAATATTTTTCACAGGTTGTTCTTATAGCGATTCCGTCTTGTTTATTACGCATTAAATCATCTAAGAATTCTTTATATATGCCTTCTGATAAATTATTTTTGACATTGGTCTGGGTGGCTCCATTGTTGCTTGTAATATCTATTACATCATTTCGTATACATATAAATGCTCTTAAAATTGCTCGAGTATACTGGAATCTTTCTTCAATACTATTTAGTATTGTACCACCAATATCATACTTTTTCTTTTTACTAGAACCTCTTACATATTCTCCTGAGAAATAATTTTTTAAAGCATCTGATTCGCTTACGTCATATTTTTCGGAGTACTCGGTTATAATTTCTTTTTGCTGTAATTGACGAAGGTTATATATCTGGGAATCATTTGTAGAGTACAGTGATGAAATTAAATTTTCCATATCACTTTCTTCAAAAAAGTCAGGGCCGGATTCATCATCATCATCTTCTTCATCTTTTTTATGAAAAATATTTTTGATATATGAAAGAAATCCTTTACCCTTTTTGTTATTATCATCTTCCTTTTTATTGTCTTTCTCTGGCTCAGGATTTTGGACATCGTCATCCTCAGATGTGGGTGTTTCCTCTTTCATATACTTTTTCATGCAATCATATAAGGGCAATAAACTATCCGCTACCTTTTCCAAAAAGTTTGATTGATATATTTTTCCGGTTACTATATCTGAAAAATTTTCTATTTTTGGGAGTTCAGCCTTTTCTGGGGCATCTTCGGTTTCTTTTTCGGTATTGGGATTTTTGCCTTCAGTGAGTTTATTTAATTTTGCAGCATCAGATGAGTTTCCGGATGCTCCTGCAGTACTGGAGCCGTTCACTTCGGTGGGTTGGCTTTTAGTATTTATTTTTGGTGGAGCCAAAGGCTTAGGGGGACGGGAAGAGGGAATTCTTGGTGGAGCCAAAGGTTTTGGTGGACGAGAAGGCTGAGAAGGCAGAGAAGGCGCAAGAGTCGAAGGATATAACAGATAATAGAGAAATTTTTCTGCTGAAATATCGAAATTGTATGAGCTCTCTGTAGTATTTTGGAGGTTTTGCTTGCTTCTTTCTAAACTTTCTCCTTTTTCGAGCTGAAGAGCTCCCTTTTTTTTGTTCATTGCGGTAAAGGCATCTCTCTGTTCGCGAGAAAACTCGTCTCTTAATTTATCATAAAAATCCAATAGTTTTTTACAATACTCTTCAATAATCTTAGCTTTGACTTCATCAAAATTTTTGTAATTCTCTAGCACCGAGATGTTTGAAAAAACTGCTTGATTAGAATTTTCTTGTTCGGATTTTGCAGGAGTGGGGGAAGCTTGTGCAGGTGCCTTGGCGGTATTTCTCATGTTTGGTGGCAACGTGGTAGGAGGCGCAGGGCGTTCACCGGTAATATTTTGTGCCACCGGCACAGTGGTTTGCTCGGTGATTGCCGGTGCGTTAGTATTGTCAGTTTGGGGTGATGCAGTAATAGGCGCAATATCAGCTCCAACAGTTTGCACCGCCGGTGCAGCTGGCTGAACTGCGTTTATGGGCGTGACAGCATTTTTATCTGCTTGCTCTTGATTGAGACTTATTTGTGGCGGCTGTTTAGTAGAATGCATACGAGGTTTATTTGCAGGGGCGTGCATTAAGGGATAACTCCGCTTGTTTTTAGATACTCTTGTTTTGTATATTTTATCAAGCGTAACGAGGTATTCTAGGGGAGAATTTTGGTTTTGGTTCTGATTTTGATTCTGTTTTTCTGTACTTAGCAATTTTTTTCCCCAATCGAGTCTGCTTAGTGGCTCACGCAACTTGTCAATTTCCGCGTGGCATTGTTTATTCAGTTCAGTCTGTTTGTTCAAAAGCTCCTGGTCATAATGTGCGGACATGTTTTTTATGATATCTGTTATTTTTTCAACATCATAATCCATGTACTTATTGTAGGGAGTATTATCTTGAACGCTTCCGGCGGCACCCGTGCTCAAACCTGAAGATGCGGACTCTCCTGACGGAGTCTGTTTATCGGGAGATTCACTGGGGGGAGATTCGCCTTTCATGTAAAACTCACTAATATTATGGAGCGACTTTTTTATATAGTCTAGGACGTTCTTGGTGGATTCATCAATATTGCCGTCCTTGAGAGAACCTATGATTTGTTCTTTCACATTCGTACCTTTTATATGAGGGCGATTCATATATTCCCAGTACATCTTTGCTTCATTATTTTTTACATTTTTAAGTCGATCTATCGGAATTTCCATACAGTTTATTTCATTTTGTATGATTTTTTCATCGAGTTTCCCTTTATATTTTTTTCTGTAAGCTTTTTTTGTTTCTTGTGTGGTTTTAAGCACTTTTTTTTGAAATTTTTTAAACTTTTCCGGGTCTTCGAAGTACTCTCCGATATTCTCGATTCTATTTTTGATTCTATCTTCATCGCTTTCATCTTCACTAATTACACTATCGTATATGTCCGGGTTTACTTCTTTTAGTGCTATTAGTTTTTGCCTGGTTTCTAAAAAAATTCTTTTGTCAACTGTTCTATTTAATTTATAATAGTTTGCTGCAAAGTTTATGAATGGCTTATTTTCGTCCTCTGACAGTTTAGATTTAAGGGGAGAATTTGTTTCCATTTTGTATACCTCCTTTAATTTACGATTACCTTAATGCAAAACCTGTGGCCAGTAAAGCTTTGTTTGCGAGTGAAGAAAACGCGCTGGCGCTTTTCGCATCTTTTTTAGCTAGTGATGCAATGTTTTCGTAGTTCGGAGAAGTGTCTTTGCAAATATTTACGCTTACCTCTGCTTTTAATGGATGTCCCCACTGTGAAAAAGCTCGATAAGAGGGGTTTAGTTTTTCGAGCACTCCGTAAAACAGAACTGAGCTTCCCCACCTGAAAAGTACACGGGGCTTTTCATAAGTATTTACGTGTTCAATCATTTTTTGCAATGATGAATATTTTTCTTCCATTAGATGAAAGCTGCTTACAAAACTCAGTGCGCCACCTGCTGTTCGGGCTTGGTATTCATCGTAAAAATCATAATATAAAGTCATCGAAAGCGAAGACGCGCTTGAAAAACTTGTGTCGAAAGTGGTGTCTCCATTTGTTTCATTTAATCCTGCGGCTCTGTCTTTTACAGGAGAGGAATATTGATAAACTAAATCGCTAGGGTTGATTTGTACGGGAACAGTTTCAAATGTAGCTTTTTTATAGTCTGATGAACTACTGCCTAGCTTTACCAGTGTGAAAGTTGCCTTTTCGACTGTACTGTAGTCATTTAAAACTCCGGTGACATAAGAATTGCCCAAAATCCCTAGATTCATAAAATCAGTCCTTTTTATATTTAATATAATTATAAGTTTATTAAATAATCGTTTATTATTATAAATTTTTCACATATTATTATACTTGTAGATTTTTTCTGTGTCAATATGTTAGGGCAAATAATTTAAAAATCGTTTTTGCTTTAAAAACAGTTTTAGTTGTGATATAATTTTACCCTAAAATATATTTTAATCGGAGGAAATAGTTGAAATTAAAATTCATTAAATTAACCATCATTTTGCTTGGGTGTAGTATATTTTCAGGTTGTAGCGGAGCTAATTTTTTTGACGTTCAAAGCGCAATGAACGTGCCTAAATTGTCCCAAACCCAGGAGGAAGTTAAAAAATGTGTCACGGAGTATATGAATTTGGACTTGATTTGGAAGTATACTTGGTTTGAGAATGGCTATGCCGCGTTGATAAAGTGTGAGTTGGGCGAAAATTTGCCCCCGGTGTATGTTGCGTGCTGTCAAGCTCCTGAGGAATCCAAGAAGGTACATATTTTATTTGTTAATAAATTGGAAAACAAATGGAAAGTGGTTTATGATTCCATACATTTTACCGATGAAATTAATAATATAGTTCTGGAGGACGTCGACAATGACGGAATCAAGGAAATAGTTATATATAACAAAAATTTTGATAATGCCGCCAATGCGGTTCGATGTTATAAGATTGAAAAAAATATTATAAAAGAAATAAAAAAGTATTAATTAGTTTATTGCGGAGGAATTTTTGAATGAAACGTGTTTTAGTTGTAGAAGATGAAGAAGCCATAAGAGAGTTTGAAGTCATAAATTTGCAAAGATCGGGCTACGAAGTTGTAGAAACAGACAGTGGAGAAAAAGCACTTGAAATGTTTGACAGGTACAACGGAGATTTTGATTTGGCTGTGCTTGACATTATGCTCCCGGGAATTGACGGTATGAAAGTTTGTAAGGAGATAAGAAAGAAAAGTGATAGCATAGGTATAATTCTTTTGACTGCCAAAACCCAGGAAATGGATAAAATAAGTGGTCTGATGCTAGGAGCTGACGATTATATAACAAAACCTTTTAGCCCTTCTGAACTTGTTGCAAGAGTTGACGCTCTTTACAGAAGAGTAGCTCTAAATATGATGAGAAGCGAAAATAAATTTCAAGAAGAGATAAAATTCGGAGAATTTGTTTTAAATTTGAGGAATCGAGCTTTGAAAAAAAGGGGTAAAGTTATAGAACTTACCCAAGTAGAATTTCAAATTATGGAATATTTTTTCTCTAACCCCGGAACTGTGTTAAGCAGGACTCAAATTTTGCAACATGTTTGGGGAGACTCTCATAAAGGTGAAGAAAAAATAGTGGATGTTAATATAAGAAGACTAAGAATGAAAATCGAGGACACACCGTCCACTCCAAGTCACATAATTACAGTATGGGGTATGGGCTATAAATGGGAAAATTAAAATTACAGAGGGCTTGATGATGGGTTTTAAAGGAATAAAAAAGAGATGGATATTAAATAGTTTAGGATTTACAGTATCAATTTTTACAGTTCTCGTGGTTAGTTTTGCACTGGTTGTGAGGGGGTACTTTTACAGTGGCATAAAGCAAACTATAAGAGGGCGCACCAACGAACTTTACAATATTTTAAATGGTCATTCAATAGATAAGGATTTTAAGTTTGTAGATATAGCCAAGGTTTATGTGGAAAATTTTTCGGATGATAAAATCATGGAGTTAATGGTTTTTGATAAAGGAAGAGATGTAATAATTACTTCGTCAGGATTTTTGCCGGAGTATGATGAAATTATGCCTGATTTTGATAAAGCTCTTACAGATTCTCAAAATATAGGAATGTGGGAGGGAAGATCATCTACAGGAGAAAGATTGATGGCTGTTACCAAGTGTATTTACAATGATAACGGCAATTTTTTGGGCGCTGTAAGGTACGTCGTTTCTATGGAAGAAGCAAATTATAGAATAATTCTGGGAACTTTAATTATCCTTTTTGTTGAAATTATTGTCGTTGTATTTATGGTGATTTCCGGAATGTATTTCATAAAGTCGATAGTCAGACCTGTGAGTGAAATTTGTGAGCAAGCAAAGTTAATAGCTCAGGGAGATTTTCATATAAAAATTGAAAAAAAATACGATGATGAAATAGGTGAACTTACTGATACCATAAATTACATGGCGGAAGAACTTGATAATTCAGAAAAAATAAAAAATGAATTTATTTCTTCTGTTTCCCATGAACTCAGGACACCTTTGACGGCAATAAAAGGTTGGGCAGAAACTATGCAGATATGCGATTCGGACCCGGATACCATGAAAAGAGGTCTTGATACGATAGTTAAAGAAGCTGGGAGACTGTCATGGATAGTTGAAGGCTTGTTGGATTTTTCAAGCATAAAAGAAAAGAGAATTAAACTGGTTAAAGAAAAAATAGATATTTTGGCTGAATTGGGAGAAGCCGTATACATGTTCAAAGAAAGAGCAGTAAATGAAGAAAAAACTCTCATATATAACGAGCCAAAAGTTATCCCTGCTGTAATTGGAGATAGAAATAGGCTCCGCCAAGTGTTTATAAATATTATTGATAATGCTCTAAAGTATACATCGAGTGGCGGGGGAATCAGTGTTGATGCAGGAGTGAAAGACAATATGGTGTATATAAGTGTTACTGATAATGGATGCGGAATACCCGCGGAACACCTCCCTAATGTTACGAAAAAATTCTATAAAGCTAATTATTTAAAAAGAGGTTCCGGGATAGGACTGGCGATTGTTGACGAGATAGTGTCCCTTCATGACGGAAATTTGAAAATTATCAGCGAAGAAGGATTTGGCACGACTGTTATTGTTAATATTCCTGTTGCCCCTTCTGAAAAACCAGAGGAATAATCGGAGTGAAAAATGACTTGGAAAGAATTTTATAATGAAGCTGTTCGCAGATTGAATGAAGCCGGAGTCGAGGAAAATAAGTCCGAAGCGGATATAATATTTGAGTATTTCTTCGGTATGGATAAGTTAAAAATTATTTTGCGAGGTAATGAAAAATTGCCTGAAAATTTAATTAATAAACTTGATGAAGTGATATCCAAGAGAAAAAAAGGAATTCCGATACAGTATATACTTGGAGAATGGAATTTCAGAAATTTGAGATTTAAAGTTGGTGAAGGAGTTTTAGTTCCAAGAGATGATACCAATATCCTGATAGATGTTTCGGTTGAATTTTTGAGATCTAAAAAAAATCCGTGCATAATTGATTTGTGCAGCGGCAGCGGTTGTGTGGCTATTTCGATAGAAAGAGAATTGAAATTAAAAAATCCTGAAATTTTTGGAGTGGAGCTTTCAAAAAAAGCTTTTGAATATTTTAAAATTAATGCAGAAATCAATCGTAGTAATGTTAAAGCGATAAGTGGTGATATTCTAAAAATTTACAGTGAATTTTGTGATGGTAGGTTTGATGCTATAATTTCAAACCCTCCATACATCAGAACGGATGAGATTTCCCGATTACAAAAAGAAGTGAAATTCGAGCCAAAAATGGCACTTGATGGTGGAGATGATGGACTTTATTTTTATAAAAGTATTTGCAAGAACTGGATTCCTAAACTCAAAGTGGGTGGGATGATTGCATTCGAAATAGGTTTGGGTCAAGAAAATGAAATTAAAGAATTTATGGAAGAATCCGGAATAGGCTGCATTAAATTTTACAAAGATATAAATGATATTATTAGGGTAGTAAGCGGAATAAAAGAATCGGCACTTTAATTTGTGCCGATTCTTTTGGTTTCATCAAATTCTGAATATAGATATTATTATAATATATTTCTGTAGTGGTTATAAAATTTTTCAAAATTACCTTGTTCTAGGCTTTCTCTTATTTTTTCCATTAAGCTGTTATAAAAATACAAATTATGCATAACGGCCAGCCTCATACCAAGCATTTCTTTGCTTTTTAATAGATGCCTTACATATGCTCGGGAGTGATTTTTACATGTTGGGCAGTCACAGTTGGAATCCAGAGGGCTGTCATCTCGTTCATATTTAGAGTTGAGAATATTTATAGAGCCTTGCCATGTAAATATTTTTCCGTGTCGTGCATTTCGACTGGGCATTACGCAGTCCATCAAGTCTACACCTCTGGCTACTGCTTCTAAGATGTTTTGTGGCGTTCCTACGCCCATTAAGTATCTGGGTTTGTCCTCAGGCATGTATGGCTCTACCGTTTCTATGATTTCGTACATTTCTTCAGCGGTTTCTCCAACAGCTAATCCTCCGATTGCATATCCGTTTAAGTCCAGTTCTCGAATTTTTTCCATGTGTTCAATTCTAATATCCTTATAAGTGCTTCCTTGATTTATTCCGAATAGCATTTGTTCTTTATTTAAAGTGCTGTCAAGCGAATTTAATTCATTCATTTTATTCTTGCATCTTTTTAGCCATCTTACGGTTCTTTCGCATGAATTTTTAGTATAAGAATACTCCGCTGGATTAGCTATGCATTCATCAAATGCCATTGCTATAGTGGAAGCAAGGTTGGATTGAATTTGCATGCTTTCTTCAGGTCCCATAAATATTTTATGACCGTCTATGTGAGAAGAAAATTCTACGCCTTCTTCTTTTATATTCCTGAGTTTTGCGAGTGAAAATACCTGAAATCCACCACTATCAGTGAGGACGGGTCCATTCCACGATGTAAACTTTCTTATTCCGCCTTGGCTTTTTACTACTTCGTCGCCAGGACGTAAATGCAAGTGATATGTATTGCATAGCTGTACTTGGCATTTGATATTTTTTAAATCTATCGCCGAAACAGCTCCTTTTATCGCTCCACATGTGGCCACGTTCATGAATCCGGGCAATTTTATGGTTCCGTGAGGAGTTTTAAACTCTCCCAATCTTGCGTTCATTTCTTTCTTTTTTAACGTGTACAATTAAACATCTCCATTTTGTATTGATAATTATTTTAAATTAAAGTATTGTAAATTTATAAATTTTTAAACTGAGGGGTCGATATCTATGACAAAGGCATTTTTAGCTATAAAATACTATGAGGACATGAGAAATAAAGAATTAATAGAAACTATATATTCAGCTTTAAAGGAGCAAAATATAGAAACTTTTATATTTGCAAAAAATATTCAAAATTATGGACCTTGTAAAATGTCCGGCAACGAAGTTATGAAGCTCGCTTTTGACACTATAAAAACTTCGGATATTTTCATAATTGATGCTTCTGAATTGAGCATAGGAATAGGCGTGGAAGCCGGAGTGGCTTATTCAAATGGAATTCCGATATATTTAATTGCCAATAAAAATTCATATGTTTCGGAATCTATAAAGGGAATTTCAAAAAAAGTATTTTTATATAGCCATCCCGAAGAAATAAAAAATTTTAAAATTGATTGTTAATTACATCTTTCATGGTGTAAAATCCGGTCGGCTTGTCCTTTATAAAATAAGCGGCTTTCAGAGCGCCATTAGCAAAAATATCCCTAGATTCAGCGTGATGAGAAATGGTTATAACCTCTTTATTTCCGGCAAATATGACTTCGTGGTCTCCCGGAATTGTGCCTCCTCGCAAAGAGTGAATTCCTATTTCACTTTTTTCTCTGGCTTTGCGAGTTGAACTGCGGTCATAGACAAAATTCTTTTTATTTTCGCATGTTTGTGATATTTCCTCGGCAATCATTAGTGCTGTGCCGCTGGGAGCATCTATCTTTTGGTTATGATGCTTTTCTATTATTTCTATGTCAAAATCTCTTTCCAGAATTTCGGTTGCTTTTTTTGCCAATTCAATCAATAAATTTATCCCTAAGGACATATTTCTTGAATAGAAAATAGGCATAGTTTTTGAAGTGTTTTTGATTTTTTCGACTTGTTCATCGCTAAACCCCGTGGTGCATAAAACTGCGGGGGTATTAGTTTTTTCTGAGTAATCTAAAATTGAATCAAGCGCAGAAGGATGCGAAAAGTCTATTATTACATCAGCTTCTTCTTTCACATTATTTATTGAATTGTAAATGGGGAAAGGAGCTTGAAAATCGATTACTTTATCTACTCCCGCTGCAATTTCGCAATCGTTGTGGTTTTGAGTAGCTTTTACGATAGCTTTTCCCATTTTTCCGTTACATCCGCAAATTATAATTTTCATAATCATTTTGGCCGTTAAAGATAGCTCTAACGGCCTGTTTCACCGTCCGTATTTTAAATTATTGAGTATTTTTCAAGTACATCCACCAGATATTTGTAATTTTTTTCATTCAATTTGCAAAGCGGTAATCTGCAAGGTCCGCATTTATAGCCTTTTAGATTGAGAGCTTCTTTTATCGGTATAGGATTTACGTCGCAGAACATAGCATTCATAAGTTCTAAATATTTTATCTGCATGCGAGCGCTTAGCTCTGTATTTCCGTCAAAGAATTCTTTGATTAGCATATGGCATTCTTTTGGACATATGTTCGAAAATACGGATATTACACCTATTCCTCCAAGAGACAATATCGGTACAATTTGGTCGTCATTTCCTGAATAAACGTCTAAATTGTTTCCGCAAAGTGAAATGGTTTTTGCTATGGAAGAAATATCACCGTTAGCTTCTTTTACAGCACATATGTTGGGGTGCTTCGAAAGTTCTAAATATGTTTCGGGTTTTATATTTACTCCGGTCCGAGAAGGTACATTATATAAAATTATAGGAATATGTACTCTGTCAGCAATATAGGTGTAGTGTTTTATGATTCCTTCCTGAGAAGTTTTGTTGTAATATGGGGTGACAATCAAAAGTCCGTCTACTCCCAAATTTTCAGCTTCCAGAGAATGTTTTAAAGCTGTTTCGGTACAGTTGCTTCCTGTCCCCGCTATTACCGGTATTCTCCCCGAAACTTTTTTTACTGTGAAATCAATTACTTTGTGATGTTCTTCTTCCGAGAGTGTAGCCGATTCTCCTGTTGTTCCGCAAGTTATTATTGCATCGGTTCCGTTTGAAATTTGAAACTCTATAAGTTTTTCGAGTTCCTCATAATTAACGCTGCCATCGTTATTCATTGGAGTTACCAAAGCTACTCCGGCGCCTCTAAAAATAGTTTTTTTCATAACAAAACAACCTCCGATTTTGTAATTTTATTTATTTATATAACCCTCACGGCAAAGCATTTCGGCAAGGAGTATGGCTCCGCCGGCAGCTCCTCTTACCGTGTTATGGCTCATACATACAAATTTTATGTCATACTGCGAATCTTCTCTCATTCTTCCTACGCTTATTCCCATGCCATTTTCTAAGTTCCTGTCAAGCTTTATTTGAGGCCTGGAAGAATCTTCGAAGTAATGTATGAATTGGTCGGTTGAGCTTGGAAGATTTTGGCTTTTTTTGTGCCCTTTAAAATCTTTGAGCTTCTTAATTATATCATTTATTTCCGGAGTATTTTCAAAAGAAGCAAATACCGCGGCGGTGTGGCCGTCACTTACCGGAACACGTAAACATTGAGATGTGATTTTGATTTTAGAATTTAAAACTATTTTTCCGTTTTCAATTTTCCCCCAAATTTTTAACGGCTCTATTTCGGATTTTTCTTCTTCACCGCTTATGTACGGAATTATATTATCTTTCATTTCGGGCCAAGTGTCAAAATTTTTCCCTGCACCTGAAATTGCTTGATAAGTACAAACCAAAATGTTTTTAATGCCGAATTCAAAAAGTGGATGAAGCGCCGGGACATAGCACTGTATAGAACAGTTGGATTTTACTGCAATAAATCCTCTTTTTGTTTTTAATCTGTTTTTTTGATAAGGAATAATGTCCATTTGTTCAGCGTTTATTTCCGGAATTATCATCGGAACATCACAGGCCATTCTGTTGGCGCTGTTGTTTGATATTACAGGACACTCCAGTTTTGCGTATGTTTCTTCGAGCGTTTTTATTTCGCTTTTGTCCATGCTTAGAGCACAAAACACAAAATCAACTTCAGAAGCTATTTTTTCAGCATCTTTTACAGCGTCCATAATAATTAGATTTTTACATTTTTCCGGTATGGGTGAATTCATTATCCATCTTTTTTTTACGGATTCTTCAAAAGTTTTTCCCGCAGAATTTTTGCTTGCTGCGAGTATTTTTATTTCAAACCAAGGATGATTTTCCAGTAGAGTTATAAATTTTTGGCCCACGGTACCTGTGGCGCCCAGTATTCCAATATTATATTTATTCATAATTTTTTGAGCTTATAGTAATTTTTATTTTCAACATATAGCAAATAAAATTTTGCTCAATTCACCGCCTTCTATTTTAACTTTTCTTAATTGTTAGGGTCTTATAATATCATTATATTTAAAACTCTGTCAATTTGATTGTTTTGGATTTAAGTTTTTTGATTTCTTTGTTATAATTACTATATGCTATATTTTATACTTAATTGTATTTGGAGGAAAGTAAATTTTAATGGACAAGATTGATGAAAAAGAAAGCAAGTTAAACAATAAAAGTGATTTTGACTATTATTTGCCTGAATCACTTATCGCTCAAAAGCCACTCGAACCCAGGGATTCTTCCAGGTTAATGGTTTTAGACAAAGAAAGCGGAAAAATCGCACATGATAATTTTTTTAATCTTACAAAATATTTAAAACCGGGGGATTGTTTGATTTTAAACGATTCCAAAGTTTTACCGGCAAGAATTTTCGGAAAGAATAAATCGACAGGGTACATAGTTGAATTTTTGCTCCTTAAACATTTGGAAAATGATTTATGGGAAACGTTAGTTAAGCCCGGAAAGAAAGCGAAAATAGGCTTTGAGTTTATTTTTGAATCCGAAAACGAAGAAGAAATTTTAGAAGCTGAAATCGTGGATATTTTGGATGATGGAAACAGAATAATAAAATTTAAAAATACCGAAAATTTTTTCAGCAGATTAGAAAAAATAGGTCAAATGCCTCTCCCTCCGTATATAAAAGAAAAATTAAAAGACAAAAACAGGTATCAAACTGTTTATGCCAAAGATTTGGGCTCAGCTGCTGCTCCTACTGCAGGACTCCATTTTACCCCTGAACTTCTGAAGAAAGTAAAAGAAATGGGTGTGAACATAGGGTACGTTACTTTGCATGTAGGCCTTGGAACTTTTAGACCTGTGAAAGAAGAAAATATAGAAAATCACAAAATGCACTCAGAGTTTTTTATTATGCCACAATCTACTGTTGATTTAATAAAAAGCACGAAATTGAATGGCGGCAAAGTGATTTCGGTAGGTACGACAAGTTGCAGAGTACTGGAGTCTGTTTATAAAAAATACGGAGAGGTCAAAGCTTGCGAAGAATCAACTGAAATATTCATAAAGCCAGGTTATAAATTCGGTGTAATAGATGCTCTGATTACTAATTTTCATTTGCCTGAAAGCACACTTATTATGCTGGTTTCTGCGTTTGCCGGATACGAAAACACCATGAATGCCTACAAGGTCGCGGTTGAAGAGAAATATAGATTTTTCAGCTTTGGAGATTCTATGATAATAATTTAAATTAAAAAGAACTTGATTTTTACAAGGTTTTATGTTATATTCTATGATGTTGACTACACACGCCGAGGAAATACAAAATACACAGGTGGCGCAAAAGCGCTTTAGCTTCGGCGGAGGAAAAAACCAAGGAGGAATATTAATGCCAGTAGTATCAATGAAACAATTATTAGAAGCAGGTGTTCATTTCGGACATCAAACACGCAGATGGAATCCTAAAATGGCGGAGTACATTTTTACCGAACGTAATGGTATTTACATTATCGATCTTCAAAAAACTGTAAAAAAACTCGATGAAGCCTACAATTTCATCAAAAAAATTACCGAAGAAGGAAAATCAGTACTCTTTGTAGGTACAAAAAAACAAGCGCAAGAATCTGTAAAATCTGAAGCTATTAAATCCGGCTCTTATTTTGTTAATGCAAGATGGCTTGGAGGAATGCTTACAAACTTTTCTACAATCCGTAAAAGAGTAGCCAGATTAAATCAACTTAAAGCAATGGAAGAAGACGGAACTTTTGCTCTTCTACCAAAAAAAGAAGTAGTTAAATTGCGCCTTGAAATAGAAAAATTAGAAAAATTTCTCGGCGGCGTAAAAGATATGAAAGAACTCCCGGGAGCACTTTTTGTAGTTGATCCTAAAAAAGAAAGAATTGCAATCGCTGAAGCAAGAAAGCTAGACATACCTGTTGTTGCTATAGTTGACACAAACTGCGATCCTGATGCAGCTGATTATGTTATCCCTGGAAATGACGATGCTATAAGAGCAGTTAAATTGATTTGCTCCGCCATGTCACAAGCTATTATCGAAGGCAAAGAAGGCGAAATATCTGAATCTTCTGAAGAAGTGAAAGCAGATGCAGAACTCGAAGAACAAATGTTAGCTAACGATATGGTTGAAGAAGTTAACGAATAATTTAATTAAAATGTAAAATCATAATCTTTGCCGAATTTTTTCGGCAAAGTTTGATTTATTGTCTTTACGATTATAATTAGGAGGAATTATAGTGAATTTTACAGCTCAAGATGTTAAGAGTTTAAGAGAAAAAACAGGTTGCGGCATGATGGATTGCAAAAAGGCGCTGTCTGAGTCTAATGGCGATATGGAAAAGGCTATCGACTTTTTGAGAGAAAAAGGTCTTGCTGCAGCTACTAAAAAATCTTCCAGAGTTGCTGCTGAAGGTTTGGCAATGGCTTATACTAACGCAGATTCAACAGTTGGCGTTGCTATAGAAGTTAATTCAGAAACCGACTTTGTTGCGAAAAATGCAGATTTTCAATCTTTCGTAAAAACTTGCGGCGAAACTGTTATGGAAAAAAATCCTTCAAATGTCGAAGAATTATTGAAAATTTCTCTTTCAGACGGAAAAACTGTCGAAGAATTACTTCAAGAAAAAATCCTTACAATAGGTGAAAATTTGAAAATCAGACGTTTCCAACGTTTTGATGGTACGGTAGCAGGATATGTTCATGCCGGCGGCAAAATTGGCGTTTTAGTAAAGTTTGATGTTAAAGATGAGAAAACATCTAAAACAGAAGAATTTAAAAATTATGCGAAAGACGTTGCAATGCAAATCGCAGCTGCCAATCCGCTATATTTGAACCCTGTCGATGTTCCTTCTGAAACTATTGAACATGAAAGAAAAATTCTCAAAGAACAAATAGTAAATGATGGAAAACCGGAAAATATTGCAGAGAAGATTGTTGAAGGTAGAATTGGAAAGTATTACAAAGAAGTATGTCTTAACAAACAAGTTTTTGTTAAAGATAGCAACATGAATATCGAAGAATACACTGCTAAAGTTGCTAAAGATCTTGGAACAGAAATTTCTATCAGCAATTTTGTAAGGTTCGAAAAAGGCGAAGGTATCGAGAAAAAAGAAGAGGATTTTGCCAGTGAAGTTGCAGGTATGATAAAATAATTTAAAAATGGTGTGTTAGTAACTTTTATTGTGGAGTCGGAGGATTTTTGTATATATGTTCGAGTTGGAAACAAAATATGTGGATAAGTTTGTAGGAAGTGACGGTTTAAGCGGTTTTGGCAAGGAAGTAAAAGAAATTAATGAGAATTTGCACAAAAATTGCGATGACAAAAATGACTACAGAGGATGGATTAATCTGCCGATTAACATTTCCGACAGCGAGCTTGATGATATCCAAAAGACCGCGAATAAAATTATTTCGGATTCAGAAATTTTGGTGGTTATAGGCATAGGCGGCTCTTATTTGGGAGCTGCTGCCGCCATTGAGTTTTTGCATTCATCGCATTACAATTATTTGTGCAAAAATACCCCTAAAATATTTTTTGTTGGTAATAATATGAGCGAAAGTTACATTTCTGAAATTTTGGAAATGTGTGATTCTAAGGATGTTTCGATAAATGTTATTTCCAAATCCGGCGGGACTGTTGAGCCGGCTGTGTCTTTTAGAATTTTTAAAAATTTTTTGGAAAAGAAATATGGTAGAGACGGAGCTCGAGAAAGAATTTATTGTACAACCGATAGTTCTAGTGGGTTGTTATTGAAAATGGCACAAAAAGAAGGATATAAAATTTTTAATATTCCGAAAAATGTCGGTGGTAGGTACTCTGTTCTCACGGCGGTGGGGCTTCTTCCGATATGTGTCAGTGGGGCTGATATTCGAAAAATTTTAAGTGGAGCCCAAGATGCGTATAAGAAGTATATGAACTGTAATTTGTTAGAAAATGACTGTTATAAGTATGCTGTGTTGAGAAATATTTTGTACAATGATGGAAAGCAAATTGAATTATTTGCCGGGTATGAGCCTCGACTTTCTATGCTTTTTGAGTGGTGCAAACAGCTTTTTGGCGAGAGTGAAGGAAAAGATGAAAAGGGGATTTTCCCGGCCTCGGTTATATATTCTCGGGATCTTCATTCGTTAGGGCAATTTGTTCAGGACGGGAGTAAAATTTTGTTCGAAACGGTTTTAAAAATTAAAAAAAGTTCGATTAAATTGTCTATTCCTTACTATAATGATGATTTGGATAAATTAAATTATTTGTGCGAAAACTCGATTCACTACATAAATAATGTTATTTGTAAAGCCACATTAGAAGCGCACTCACTTGGGAATGTCCCCAGCATAGTTATATCTGTAGATGATTTTTCTGAGTATAGTTTAGGGTATTTGATTTATTTTTTTGAGAAATCTTGTGCAGTTTCAGCAAAATTGTTAGGGGTTAATCCTTTTAATCAGCCTGGAGTGGAAGCGTATAAATCTAAAATGTTTGAAATTTTAAAAAAATAATAATTTCAGTATTGTAAAAAAATTAATAAATTAGTTGACAAATATTTAATATAAATGTATAATCAAAGTACCGGTTTTTAGACGGATTTTTGGTTGTGTTTAAGAGGAGGTGCCAAGTAATGGCAATAGTACCTAAGAGAAAACATTCAAAAGCAAGAAGAAATACCAGACGCTCGAATGTTTGGAAAATAGATGCACCTGCTTTAAGCAGATGTTCGAAATGTGGAGCATTTAAGCTCATACACAGAGTTTGCAAATCTTGCGGTTATTATAAAGGAAGAGAAGTTGTTAAGGTTGAAGCATAATTGCTTTGTACTATAAACGGTATGGTAGAGGAGGAGAAATCCTTCTCTATTTTCTTCAAAAATTATTATATAAATCAGGATGTGAAAAAATGTCAAATCCCGTAGTGGCGCTGGTTGGAAGACCAAATGTAGGAAAGTCAACTTTATTTAATAAGTTGATTGGTAAACGTGTTTCTATCGTAGACGATTCTCCGGGAGTAACGAGAGACAGAGTTTATGGTGAGTGTGAGTGGGAAAATAGAAAAATTTCTTTGATAGATACTGGCGGCATAGAAACCGCGAAAACTGATGATGTTATTCTGCAGGGAATGCGCCATCAAGCTGAGTTGGCTATTGATATTGCAGATGTGATCGTTTTTGTTGTTGATGTGAAAACCGGGTTGGTTTCTTCTGATAAAGAAATTGCTGCAATGCTTACTAAATCCGGTAAACCTGTAGTTGTTTGCGTTAACAAATGCGATAATATAGGCAATACAGATTTTAATTTTTATGAATTTTATAATTTAGGTTTGGGAGAACCTTTGCAGATTTCTTCTGTGCATGGACACGGCACGGGTGACCTTTTAGACGAAGTGTTTAAGTATTTACCGGATGCTGATGAAGAAGATGATGAGGATGTAATTTCGGTTGCTGTTATAGGGAAGCCTAATGTTGGAAAATCTTCGCTTGTAAACTATATTTCAGGGCAAGAAAGAAGCATAGTTTCAGATATTGCAGGCACTACAAGAGACACCATAGATACTTTAATCTCAAATAAGTATGGTAAGTTTAATTTTATAGATACAGCTGGAATCAGAAGAAAAAGTAAAGTAACTGAAAAAATAGAAAAATATAGTATAATACGAGCAAAATTGGCGATTGAACGCGCAGATGTATGTGTGATAATGATAGACGCGAAAGAAGGGCCTACTGAGCAGGATACCAAGGTTGCCGGACTTGCTCATGAAGCCGGAAAAGCATCTGTGATAGTGGTAAATAAATGGGACGCAGTAGAAAAAGACAGTAAAACAATGGATAAATTTATGGAAAAAATAAAAAAAGAATTTTTATTTATGTCATATGCTCCTATAATATTCACTTCTGTTAAAACAGGGCAGAGAATTGAAAATATTTTTGAAATTATTACTAAAGTTTCGAATAATAATTCTTTGAGAGTATCTACAGGAGTGCTTAATGATGTTTTATCCCGATCTGTTACAAAAACTCCTCCACCGACTCACAAGGGCAAACGCCTCAAAATTTATTATATGACTCAGGTGACTGTTAAACCTCCTACTTTTGTGTTCTTCGTTAATAAATCGGAGCTATTTCATTTTTCTTACCAGCATTACATCGAAAATAACTTAAGAAAAACATTTGGATTTGAAGGTACTCCGATACGATTTATAATAAGAGAAAAATCTGAGAAAAATTTTGAACGTAAAATATAATTTAGCATTCTAAAAGGAGAATTTTTTTAGTTATGATATTAGAAATATTATCATATTATTGGCTTCCAATATTATTTGTCACGATAGGTTCGTATTTGATTGGTGGGATAAATGCTTCTATTTTGGTTACTAAGGTATGGAATCCCGGCCATGATATCAGAGATGTTGGAAGCGGCAACGCAGGGTTTACGAATGTATTGCGCACTCAGGGAATAAAAATGGGCGTGATAACATTTGCTATAGATTTTTTAAAAGGCATTGTGGCGGTTTGGTTTTCAGAAATTATATTTTCTATTTTTCATGTTAACTTAATTGGAAATAATTTTCCCGTGGAGACTTTTTTGAAATACCTGACTTGTCTTATGTGTGTTATAGGGCATATGTTTCCGTGCTTTTTTGATTTCAAAGGTGGAAAAAGTATTTTGGTTACTTGGTCGAGTATGCTTTTGATTGATTGGAGAATATTTTTAATATTAATATCGGTGTTTTTGATAACATTGATATTTACAAAAATTGTTTCGTTATCTTCGATATTTGCCGCTGTAATTTTGCCTATAGCAGCATTTGTGTGCAATTATTTTGTGGATTACAAACGTACGGGAAATAATATCTTGGTCGTGTGGATACCTTTGATTTTTTGTATTATCATATCTTCAGTTGTTATCATTAAACATCGTGGAAATATTTTGAGAATAATAAAAGGCGAAGAAAAAAAACTTTGCATAAATAGAACTTTTAAAGGAGGGTCAAAATGAAATCTTATATAATACATTTTGTAAGGCACGGGATGACTGATGCGAATGTGAAAGGTCAGTATGCCGGATCGTGGGACATTCCGGTTTCTGATAAGGGTAAAGAAAAGCTCAAAACGCTGAAGGATACTTATGAATACCCATCGGTGCAGGAATATTATTCCAGTCCGCTTTCACGGTGCATAGAAACTTGTGAGATCCTCTATCCCGAATCGAGTCCTGTTATAATTGACGGACTTAAAGAATGTGATTTTGGAGATTGGGAAGGTAAAACAACTGATGAATTATCTTCGGACCCTGAATATTTAGAGTGGATAAAAAGTTCTAAAATTGCTCCTCCTAACGGAGAATCTTGGGAAGATTTTTATAAGAGAATATCAGTTTCTTTCGAAGATATGGTAACATCTTTGATGAAAAGAGGCGTAACTTCGGCTGCTGTATTTACTCACGGAGGGGTTATAATGTCTTTGTTGGCGATGTATGGAATTCCCAAAGCCAAGCCTTTTGATTGGATGGTAGACAATGGTTGCGGATATTCCGTAAGAATTACTCCGGGGCTTTGGATGAGAGACAAAGTTTTTGAAGTTTACCAAAAAATTCCATTGGGCTCAAATGAAGAAATCAGCGGTGAATTTAAAAATTTGATAGACAATTTGAAAGATAATAATTAAAAAGGAAGTATAAAAATGAGTGATTCAAGTAATTTAAGAAATATAGCAATTATAGCTCACGTTGACCATGGTAAAACCACTTTGGTTGACCAAATGCTCAAGCAAAGCGGAATTTTCCGCTCCAATGAAAGTGTTGCGGAACGCGTTATGGATTCAGGCGACTTGGAAAGAGAACGCGGAATTACAATTTTGTCCAAAAATACCGCCGTTATGTACAATGATGTAAAAATTAATATAGTTGACACCCCGGGCCATGCGGATTTTGGGGGAGAAGTTGAAAGAATACTTTTGATGGTTGATGGAGTACTTCTTTTGGTAGACGCTTTTGAGGGTTGTATGCCTCAAACCAGATTTGTTCTGAAAAAAGCTCTTAAACTTGGAAAAAAGCCCATAGTAGTGGTTAATAAAATCGATAGGCCCGGTGCAAGACCTGACGAAGTTATTGATGAGGTTTTAGATTTATTCATAGAACTTGGAGCCGATGAGGAGCAAATAGAATTTCCTGTTGTTTATGCTTCAGGAAGAAATGGTTATGCTTTTATAAATGAAGGCGACGAAAAAACAGATCTGAAGCCTTTATTTGAGACGATTATTAACGAAGTTCCTGCTCCTAAAGGCGATGAAGATGGTCCTTTACAAGTTTTGATTTCAAATATAGATTATGATGAATATATTGGTCGTATCGGCGTTGGAAGGGTCGAACGAGGAAGCATAAAGGCCGGTCAAAATGTTGTCAGATGCACTAGAGAAGGAATTAATAAAAACATTAAAATAGGAAAAATTTATAAATTTGAAGGTTTAAAGAGAGTTGAAGCCGATGAAGCCGGACTGGGTGAAATTATTTCTGTTTCCGGCGTGGAAGGTCTTAATATAGGTGAAACGCTTTGTGACCCTGCAAATATCGAACCTTTGCCTTTCGTTAAAATAGACGAACCCACGGTTTCTATGAATTTTATGGTAAATAACAGTCCATTTGCCGGACGTGAAGGAAAATTTGTTACATCAAGAAATATAAGGGACAGGCTTTTTAAAGAAGTCGAAACTAACGTATCTATGAGAGTTGAAGAAACCGGTTCTGCCGATACTTTTAAAGTTTCCGGCAGAGGTGAATTGCATCTTTCTATACTTATTGAAACCATGAGGAGAGAAGGTTACGAATTCCAAGTTTCAAGACCTCAAGTAATCATGAAAGAAATCGACGGCGTTTTATGTGAACCGATTGAAATTTTAACTGTTGAGGTTCCGGAAGAATACGTAGGAGCTGTAATTGAAAAAATAGGCGCAAGAAAAGCCGAAATGGTTAATATGACACCTAAAGACAGTGGAACAACGATGATTGAATTCAGAGTTCCATCCAGAGGAATAATAGGATATCGCTCAGAATTTTTGACGGATACAAACGGAAAAGGTATCTTAAATCAAGTTTTTGATTCTTATGAACCTTACAAAGGCGAAATCGTTCAGCGCAGACACGGTTCGTTGGTTGCTCATGAAACAGGAGTTTCTACGGGATATGGTCTGTTTGCGGCTCAGGACAGAGGGAGATTGTTTATAGGGCCTGGCGTGGATGTTTATGAGGGCATGGTAGTGGGGTCAACCCCAAAAGCAGAGGACATTACGGTAAATGTCTGCAAGAAAAAACACGTTACAAATATGCGTGCATCCGGTTCAGATGAAGCCTTAAAATTGACTCCTCACAGCGTTTTGAGTTTGGAACAATCTATAGAATTTATAGATGACGACGAATATTTGGAAGTAACGCCAAAGAGTATCAGAATAAGAAAAAGAATTTTAGATAAAACCATGAGATTAAGAAGTAAAGTAAATAAATAGCTCAAGGGCACTCACAAAATTACTGTGGGTGCTTTTATTTTTTTATTTTTAAACAAATTCCATAAAAAACACTTGACAATATATATATATATATATAATTGATACATAAATTAATTAAAAAGGAGTGTTTAATATGGCTGAGCAAGAACTTACAAGTATAATTGATAATTTTGAAAAGAAACTTAGTTTGTTAAGAAAAGCTATAAAAAAAGAGTCTGTAAAGCGCAGCACAGCGGATAAAATTGTTTTAAATATTTATAGAGCTACAAGTCGATTTTCGCTTAAGGACATGAGTGAGGTTCTTTATTACGTCAGATATATAAAAGTCGAATTGAAAAATATTATGAAAGAAACTGGAAAAGCTTTAAAAAACAAGAAGTTGCGTTCTGACGGACTGGTAACTATTAATAATTATTTTAAAGGTGTTATCGATAACCTGCATTTAATACCAATGGAGGACTCGATAAACGATGTGAAAGATAAGATAGTCGATACTGACGTTCCTACAAATGCTTGCCCTTCTAATTGTTATTTTAAGGAGGGTATGAATCGTCTGACTGATCAATATAATTGTAATTGGACTCAAATACAAGAATGTTCCCAAAAAGAAGATGAAAAGAAAATAAATTTTATTAGTAATATGATTAAGGCTGTAAATTGTTTGAGGAAAGCTTGCAAAGTTCATTTAAACAACAAACGAGGCAAGACTCACGAAAACGATTTGAGTGCTATTAAAAATATTAGTAATAAATTATCCAACCTTAGAGAAGAAGTGACTGATGTTGAATACAATGGTTCACTGGGACTTGGCGAGTTTAAGTTTGGCAAGGATGCGGAGAATAAGAAGAAAGAAATAAAAACTCATAGTATAGCATGCTGTAAATTGATAGGAGAGACTTTTGGAGGTAAAAAAAATTATTACTTAAAAAAATATGTAAATAAAAAAGAATTGTCAGCTTTTGTTAACACTTGTAACTATTTATCTACGATTTTAATCTCACTGGCTAGGGAATGTGGAGCTTCGGTGTAGCAGTGACTTATTAAATACATAATTAAAAGTAGTTGATTAAAAAAAAATATTATGGTATAATACTCCATGTGTGGGCATAGTATTGCTTGCAGATATTTAAATATCAGCATTCCTCTGCTTTTGAGACTTGAGCACGAATGTGTAGATTTTGGAGGAAAATATGGATTTACTAAAAAAAATTTCGGAGTCTTCATTAAAAGAAACATTGCCTGAGTTTAATGTCGGTGATACAGTAAAGGTAGATGTAAAAATTAAAGAAGGCGAAAGAGAAAGAATTCAGGTCTTTGAAGGAACTGTTATTGCTAAAAAAGGAAGCGGAATAGCTCAAACTTTTACAGTAAGAAAAGTTTCCTATGGTTTTGGAGTAGAAAGAATTTTTCCACTTCATTCCCCAAGCGTTAGCGATGTCAAGGTTGTAAGAAGAGGTCGCGTACGCAGAAGCAAGCTTTACTATTTGAGAGATCGTGTAGGAAAAGCAGCAAAAGTCAAAGAAAAAATTGTTTAACAATAAGGGGGATAATCCCTCTTTTTGTTGTGTTTAAAGAAAAAATTATTAATCATGTAAGGGAGTGTTTATATGTACGGATTGGATAAAAAAACAGACGATAATGTTGATGAAGTTAAAAAAAATAAATATAAAAATCCTGCCGGAGAGTTTTCTTCATTTTGTTTTGAGTGGCTTGAATCAGTAGTTCAGGCGATTATTTTGGTTGTATTTTTAATGACTTTTGTTTTTAGGTATATGAGTGTTGTTGGAGATTCAATGCGTGAAACTTTGCACGACGGGGATAAATTGATCGTCTCAAGGTGGAATTATACTCCTAATAATGGTGATGTAATCGCTATAAGCCGAGGTCAACAGGTGAATAAACCTATAATAAAAAGAGTTATAGCAACTGAAGGCCAAACGCTTAGCATTGATTTTTCAACGGGAACTGTTATTGTTGATGGATCGGTTGTTGACGAGTCCTACATCAGAGAGCCGATGAAAACGCGCGGAGACGCCGAGATTCCTTCCGTTATTCCTAAGGGATATACTTTTGTAATGGGTGATAACAGGAATTATTCTGCTGATAGTAGATATAAAGAAGTTGGGTTAATTGACAATAAAAATATAATCGGTAAAGCGGTTTTTAGAATTTTTCCATTTAGTAAAGTAGGGCAAATTAGTTAAATTTAAGTTGAAAGGTAGAATGAGATTGCACGGATTAAACGAAAATATTGATAATGATGATTTGAAATTTGTTAATCCTGCAGGCAAATTTTCTTCATTTTGTTTTGAATGGCTGGAATGTATTATTCAAGCGGTTATTTTAGTTGTATTCTCTATGACATTTGTTTTTAGGATAGTTACTGTCGAGGGTGAATCGATGCGCGACACTTTGTACAATGGGGATAGACTCGTCGTTTACAGGTGGAATTATACCCCCACAGACGGAGATATTGTTGTTATTTCGCGCGGACAGATAATTGATAAACCGATAATAAAGAGGGTTATAGCTACCGAAGGGCAAACACTTGAGATTAATTTTTCTGACGGAAAAGTTAAAGTGAATGGAAAAGTTTTAGACGAAAAATATATTAAAGAGCCAATGTGGCTACAGGGCGATGCCGACATTCCGTATGTAATTCCCAAAGGTTATAGTTTTGTGATGGGTGATAACCGGAATCGTTCTACGGATAGCAGATTTATAGAAGTAGGGCTGATACCCAATCAAAATATAGTTGGTAGAGCCGGTTTTAGAATTTTTCCGTTCAGGTGTATTGGAAAAATTTTTTAAGTGATTAACTGGAGCGCTGAAAAAATTCCTATTATTGAAAAAACCAGAAACCCAGATAGAATAGCTTAGTGCCGACTCATACATACTTTTTTCTAGGAAGAATTACAGCAAAATTAATTTAATGTAATATCATATTTTAAATTTAGAACTGACCTTTTTAGGTCAGTTCTTTTGTTTTGGTAGAACTATACTGTAAATCACAAATTTTTAAAACGTGTAATACACTAAAAGTATAGCTAGTTTTAGTTGGTGATGCTATGAAAAAAATGTTGGTATTTATTAGTACTTTTTTTATATTAATTTTTTCCGGTTGCAGTCTTAACGATTCGAAGTCTGCCACGAAGAAAGTAAAGCTCAATGAAGTTACGCGTTCAATTTTTTACGCACCTCAATATGTTGCGATGGAACTTGGGTATTTTGAAGATGAAAATATAGATTTGGAATTAGTTACCGGCGAAGGCTCTGATAAAACCATGACTTCAATTTTATCTTCTCAAGCAGATATAGGGCTTTTAGGCTCATCTTCTGTGATAAGCGTTTGTGAACAAGGCAAGGAGCATTGCCCTATGATTTTTGCTCAGCTTACCAAAAAAGACGGGAGCTTTTTAGTGGGAAGAGAGGATGACTTTGATTGGACTGATTTGAAAGGAAAAGAAATTATTGCCGGGCGCAAAGGCGGAGTGCCCGAAATGGTGTTCGAATATATTTTAAAGCACAAAGGTTTTGATATAAGCAATGATCTTACTTTATTAAACAACATACAGTTTAATTTGATGGGCATGGCTTTTAGCAGAGGAATAGGAGATTATGTTTTGCTGTTTGAACCCACTTGCTCAACTTTGGTTAAGGAGAAAGAATATCATAAACTGAAATCGCTGGGCAAAGAATGCCAAAATATGGTTTATACTTGTTATTGCGCCTCGGAGGAATATATTGAGCGCAATCCACAGGTTATATTTAAATTCACGAGAGCTATTCATAAAGCTCAGTTATGGGTGAAAAATCATTCTGCGGATGAAATCGCAAAATTAATTATTCCATATTTTATAGATCTTGATTATGATTTGGCCAAAGAGTGTGTACAAAATTATCTGGAATCCGAAGTGTGGTCTTTTACTCCTGTGATAAATCAAGATGAATTCGATTTAATACAGGACGTGATGATTCAGGCCGGTGAGTTGAGCCAAAAAATAGATATGAAAAAATTGGTGAATAATGATTATTCTTTGGAAGTGGTAAAAGAATTTAGTTAAAAATAGAAAGGAGTATTTAACGTGGCTAATATAAATAAAAATAATGTTCTTGAAATAAAAAATTTATTCCTAAATTATCATTCTGCATCAAGTGAAACTTTAGCCATAGAAAACATGAGTTTTGATGTTTATCAAAATGAATTTGTTACGATTGTTGGTCCCAGCGGATGTGGAAAAAGCACGTTTTTATCGGTGGTTTCAGGGCTTATTAAACCTTCCGGCGGGAATGTAATTATAAATTCAAAAAATAACAGTCCTCAAACCGTTGGCTATATGTTTCAGCAAGATTGTTTGTTTCCTTGGAAAACAATAAAGCAAAATGTTTTACTTGGCCTTGAAATTAAGAATATTAAAAATGAAAATTCTGAAAAATACGCACTTGATTTGATAGAAAAATATGGATTGGGAAAGTTTTTAAATTATTATCCTTCTCAGCTGTCGGGAGGAATGCGGCAAAAAGCAGCGCTTATAAGGACTCTTGCGTTAAATCCCGAGATTCTGCTTCTGGATGAGCCTTTTTCTGCTTTGGATTATCAGACTCGAATAAATATCTCACAAGAAATATGTGAAATTATTAAAAATGAGAAAAAAACAGCTGTGCTGGTAACTCACGATATATCGGAAGCCGTCAGCCTTTCGGATAGAGTAATAATATTTTCTTCGCGCCCAAGTAAAGTAAAGAAAATTTTGAATATAAATTTTAGCAACCCTAATCTCTCTTTCCATGAAAAAAGAAAAGATAAAAAATTTAATGAGTATTTTGATGTTATTTGGAGTGAACTGGCAAATGAAGAAGCTAAAAATAAATGAAAAAAATTATACAGATGAACATAAAAAATATATAAAAAAGCTAAAATTAAAATCCTTGCAAGTGCGTTTAACTCAAATAGGGATATTATTATTTTCTGTTATTTTGTGGGAAACAGCTGCACAGCTAAAGTGGATAGACGCTTTTATTTTCAGTTCTCCGTCAAGAGTTTTTCGTACTGCTGTTGCGCTTATAAATTCTAATAACCTATGGAACAATGTATTTTATACTCTCTGCGAAACAATGTCCGGGTTTATTTTAGGAACCGTTTTAGGCATTGCTTTTGCGATTTTAATATGGTGTTCTAATTTTATTTTTAAAGTGAGCGAGCCTTACCTTGTGGTTTTTAATGCCCTCCCTAAGGTGGCGTTGGGTCCAATTATTATCGTGTGGATGGGCTCCGGTATAACTTCAATAATTATAATGGCGCTCTTGGTTTCTGTGGTGGTGTCTACGATTAATATTTTATCGGGATTTCAAAATGTTGAGAGAGATAAAATATTTTTATTGAAATCTTTTGGCGCAAATAAAGTTCAAATACTTTGGAATTTAATTCTTCCCTCTAATATTTCAACGATAATGTCTACGCTTAAAATTAACGTAGGTATGTCTTTAATAGGGGTGATTACAGGAGAATTTTTGGTTTCTTCCAAAGGAATAGGCTATCTGATAGTATACGGAGGCCAAGTATTCAAGCTTGATCTTGTCATGGCAGGAATATTTGTTTTGCTTATTATCGCGGCTGCTATTTACTTGATAGTAGCGAAATTTGAAAATATTTATTTAAAAAATAAAAAATGAAATATTAGTGTCAATCACTTTTAGGATGTATATATCATATTATGTAAATGCGTAAACAATGTAATAAGCGCAAATAACAACGAAGGATTGGTATGATTTTATGAACGATTTTGTTAAAGATACTTTAATGAGTCAGTATGGTATAAGTCCTTTGCCCAGCGACCCGGTGGTAGCAATGGCTTATGTACCGTTTCAGGTGGCTGATAGTGTATATAGTGCTGAGCAAGGCCTCAATTCGGGTACAATGTTTCCGGAGCTTAATAAACCTTTTGAAGGGGAAACTGTGGAGGGTAATAATGATGAATGAACGTGAAATGATGATGAGACGTATAGCAACTTTGGACTTCGCCATAGTTGAACTCAATTTATATATGGATACTCACCCCAATGATACTGAAGTGAATTCGAAATTAAATGATTATAAGGAAAAAAGTGATGAATTAAAAAGAGAATATCAAGAGAAATACGGTCCTATAACGTCTAAAACGATAGAAGATAACCGATATGGCTGGATAGCGGATCCGTGGCCTTGGAATAATTCTGAAGGCGGTGAAGAATAATGTGGGTTTATGAAAAAAAATTACAATATCCGGTTAACATAAAAAATCCTAATCCCGCGCTCGCTAAAATGATAATAACTCAATACGGCGGACCGGACGGAGAACTCGGAGCCTCACTTAGATATTTGAGTCAAAGATTTTCGATGCCATACCCTGAACTCAAGGCAATATTGACAGATGTAGGGACCGAGGAACTCGGGCATCTTGAAATGATTGGCGCTATAGTTTATCAACTTACGAAGAATTTAACTCCGGAAGAAATTGAGAAAAATGGTTTTTCCGATTATTTTGTGGATCATACTACAGGTATATATCCTACTTCTGCCAGTGGTCAATCTTATACAGCTGCAAGTATGCAAGTGAAGGGCGACCCGATAACTGATTTGCATGAGGATTTAGCAGCAGAACAAAAAGCCAGAAGTACATATGACAATATTTTAAGGTTTTGCGATGACCCTGATGTAAAAGACCCTATAAGATTTTTGCGCGCCAGAGAAGTCGTTCACTACCAACGTTTCGGTGAACCGAACAGTATAGATTGAAGTTATTGTTGAAATTGAATTATGGATATTTTAGATTGACTAAATGCTAAAATTATGGTAATGTAAAGTTGAGGTGAAAAAATTAATATGAAGAAATGTTTAAAAGCAGTATTAGTAGCTTCGGGGGCAGTAATGTTTTTAAGAGGACTGTCCGTACAAGCTATGGAGCCTTTCGAAAGAGATTCTAAAAAATTAAAACTTGAAACAAATATAACTACGAATAACTCTGAAGAGGATTTAAGAGTTAATATTTCTGACCATAATGAAATTAGTACAGGAATTAAAAAAGAGCCTTCTGCCGCGGAAAAATTAAAGAAAGAACAAAAGCTTCACGAGTGTAGAAAAAAATTTTATTATAAATTCGGCCTTTATGTGACGCCTTTTAAAACTCTTTCTGCGCAGCTTAGTTGTATATGGTGCGAGGTGGGTGATAAGTTTTCTTTTGATACTCCGTTTGGAAGGGTGAATTGCGAAAAAAGAGAGGGAAGGGACGGTGATAATTATTATATTAACCCAGGTGAAGAAGGTACTAAATATAGGGACATTGTTAGAGTTGTTAACAAAATGATAAAAAGACATTCCAAAGGAAGTATATTTTATGCTAGAAAAATAAAATATAAAATATCCAACACTATTTTGAATTATATAAGTATGCCTGCCGATGAACGAATAAGAACTTTGCAAGAATTTGGAGAAATAAGATTCAATGAAGTGACTGATATTACCGGTTGTTCTCCTACGGAACAAAAAAAATCAATAGCAGCGGATGCATTGATATTTTCAAAAGATGAGCGCAACGCTTTAAACGCTTTAGCGGTTCTTAGTGCTTTAATGATGTTATCTGAACCGGCCAGAAATCAAATGGGCGGAAAATACGAAAGAGCCGCTATCAGGGAATGGAGAGATGATCCCGATCCTATGTCAATGGAAAAAATTTTTGATAACGACACGTTTAGAGGCGAAGAGATATATAATGCTAAATATAAAATGTCTTTACCGGGTGGTAAAAGACGAGTTAACGATTTGGTTCACAACCGAACTGATGATAAAGTCCAAAAAGAAACTTTCGAGTCTCTAAATAAGAGCATCTCATTTAATGTAGATTGCGATGCAGATGTGGTTCACCAAAGTAAATAGCCGAAAATAGCAATGAATTGAATTTATTATATTCTAGTCTTTAATCGCGCAGTTTCCTAAAATAAAGTATTTTTTCGAATATTTTATGTTGACGGAATTCCAAATGTGTGTTAATTTAAAATAGAAGTGTAATTTTTTCATTAAACATTTGAGAATAGCGTTATCGGCTAAAGTTTCGGTAATGCTCTCGGGTGTGTATGCGGGAAAGCTGAAAAATATTAAATGAGTAAATAGCTGTGAATGAAATTCACGGCTATTTTTATTTCTGCTTAAAGCCATGCAAAATGTAAATTAATATTTAATATTTCTGAATCATATATTTGCGTAGAAATCAAAAATTATACTCGAGGGGACTGTTATGAATCCTAAATACAATACGCAAATTTCTAACATGAATTTTTCCGGAAAAAATTATAGAGTTACAAATTCTATTCCAATTTTAAATTTTGATGAAACGCAAAAAATTTGCATAGAGATATCCGAAAAATTAACTAAAATATTAGAAAAATATATTTAAACATTTTGGAAGTGTTATGAATGTATGACGCGATTTATGCTCGTCAATCAATAGAAAAATCGGATAGCATTTCAATAGAAAGTCAAGTAGAGTTTTGCGAGTATGAAACAAGAGGCAATAAATATAAAACATACATCGATAAAGGATTCAGTGGCAAAAACACTAATCGGCCTGCATATGAAAAAATGATATCTGATATAAAAAGCGGAATAATAAGCCGCGTAATTGTATATAAACTGGATAGAATAAGCAGATCTATACTTGACTTTTCTAATATGATGGAAATGTTTCAGAAATACAAGGTTGAATTTATTTCTTCGACCGAAAAATTTGATACATCTTCACCGATTGGTCGAGCGATGCTAAATATTTGTATAGTATTTGCTCAACTTGAAAGAGAAACTATACAAAAGCGCATATCTGATGCTTATTACTCCCGCAGCAAAAAAGGTTTTTATATGGGCGGAAAGATTCCATATGGATTTTCCTTGGAAAAAATAAAAATAGATGACGTAAAAACTTCGAAATATGTGCCCGTGGAAAAAGAAATAAGTCACATAAAATTTATGTATTCTATATATTCAAATCCCAGTAAAACGCTTGGTGACGTTATTAGATATTTTAAAGAAAACGATATAAAAAATGCTCGTGGGAATGCTTGGAGAACTGCAAGAATAAGCGAAATTCTAAAGAGGCCGATATATGTAAAAGCTGATAAAAAAATATATGATTTTTATAAAAATCAAGGAGTTTCGATAATAAATGACGAAAAAGATTTTACGGGAGAGAATGCGTGTTATATTTATAAAGAGAATGATGATTCAAAATACCTTGTTTTAGCTCCTCATAAGGGCGTGGTAAGTTCATCCGAATGGCTCAGGTGTGCAAAAAAACATATGAAAAATAGTAGCATGGCTGTTAATTTGCAAAAAGCTAAAAACACGTGGCTTGCCGGAAAAATCAAGTGCGGAAACTGTGGTTATGCGGCTGTGATAAGAAAGTCTGGAAAAAAGGAGAGGAGCATCAGATACTTTCTTTGCAGTAAAAAAAATCTTTGCAAAGGGTGCGTTGGCTGTGGAGCAATAAGGGCCGATGATTTGGAATCATTTATATTTCAAAGTATGTTGAAAAAAATTTCAGATTTTCAGATTTTATATAAAAAGTTGGAAAATAAATCTAAACAAATTAGAATTAAATCAAAAGAAAAAAAATTAAAAATAGAAAAAGAAATAGAGACACTAGTCGAAAAAATTCCGCTGGCGAACGATGAATTAGTGAAGTACATAAATGAAAAAATAATAAAATTAAATTTAGAAAAAGAAAATATCGAAGAAAATTTTTTGGCTTTCCGAAAAAATTTTTCTAAAAGTTTTTTCAATGCAGATAAAAATTATATATTTTTATGGGAAAAAATGAGTATTGAAGATAAAATTGTATTTGTGGATGCTTTTATAAAAAACATACGAGTTGTTGAAAGTGGTATTGAAATAATTTGGAAAATTTGATTACAAAATTTTTAAATTTATTAATATATATTTTATGCAATAATTAGAAATATTTAAAACTTCAGCTAAAAATAATTCTTTAAATATTGAATATAAAAAAATTAAAATGTATAATTAAAAAGGAAACCAGAGTTACACTAAAGGGTTGGATAAAAAATAATTCAAAACTTAATAAAATGATTAATTGTGCAAAAATGTATAACAGGGAGGAAAATTTATATGAGTACTGTAACTTTTGAATATGCAAATTGGAATGGTTCCAGAAAATTAACAACTGTGGAGCCTCAAAAAATTATTTTCGGATTAACTTCGCATATTTCGGAACCGGAATGGCTTTTGGAAGGAATTGACGCTGAAAACGGGGAAAAGAAGCTATTCGTTTTGAAAAATATTCAAAGATTCGCCGATGAAAATGTTCAAAGGTTCTTTTGTGTTACAGTATATGTTAAAAATAAAGAAAATAAATTCTTAATGTTACACAACAAAAAATTAAATAAATGGGTACCTGCCGGCGGGAAAGTGGATAATTGCGAAACTCCGGACGAAGCAGCTGTCAGAGAATGCCTTGAAGAAACGGGAATAAAAATAAAGCTTGTCGGAGAGACGCCTAATATAGAAGGTGGATTGGTGACTCCGCTCGGTTCACAGTGCAATATTCTTAAGCCCGGTGTTAGAGAGCACGTGGATTTAATTTATTACGGTGAGCCTGTCGATGATGAGAAACTGAAAATGTCAGAGAGAGAAGCTTTCGATATAGGGTGGTTTTCGATTGAAGAAATTGAAAATTTAGATACTTTTGATTCTGTAAAATATTGGTCGAGAAAGATTATTAATAAAGCAAAATAAATCTTAAAATTATTTACTTCATCCTATACGTTTCGGTGAAGGGTTGCGGTTATGCACCGATAGATTGGACAGCAAAAACTTTTATGCTTTCAATCCTTCATTTGATCGTAAAAAGAAGAATTAAACATTATGTATTTGAATTGTATCTTTTCTTTGTAAGGAAAGGTACTTTTTTATTTGAAGATATGTTTCGAAATCGGTCGAAATAAAGCACAATCGATAAAATTATTAAATTATAACAAAATTAAAATTACAAAAAAATTGATTTCTTGATTTTTGCCAGTATATATTTTGACATTTAAATGCTAAGATATAAATATAAGATAAAATTTTGAGGAAGGAACGTTGAAGATCGCATTATGTGGAAGAAAATTGTTAAGGTGTTTATAGCGGCGGCTATTATTGTTGGTGCAAAAAATTATGTTGGAGCGGTTAATCCTAATGTTGATAACCATTGTACAGCTGGATCTGAATTAAGAAATTCTCAGTGTGTTGTTGATGTCTCGAGTTTACGGCTTTTTAAAGTGTTGTTTAATGGTGGCTCCATTTGGAAGGATGAATTTTTACAAAAATTCTTTGGTTATTGTTACGACAGAGTTATTGAAGTTGACAAAATGATTGATAGAAAGATACTTTGGGATAAGGAAGGCAGTTTTAACATATATAGTTTTCTTGATTTGAGGAACGGAATTTTTAGATCGAATGAAAGAGTTGGGTTACTTTTCTACGATAAATCGCCCTATAAATTTTCTTCGGGATCTCCCATGAAGTATGACGTTATAGGTGTTAGATTGCCCGATGACATCAATGTTGAGCACGGAAAAGAGTATTTCCCGGGAGAGGAAGATTTTATAGATAAATTTGTTGAGGAACATATGTTTACGAAACCTTACGCACGCATTTCAAACGATAGGTGGATGGTGTTCTTTACGTTAGATTTTTATAAAAATCATCCCGGATTGGACGAGGTCAATTGTTTTGAAAAGGGCTTTAATAGGATGCTTGGCTTGTTGTATGAGAAAAAATATGGTAATTTGTCAATGAGTTTGTTTTATAAACATAATGAAATTAATCCAGAAACAAAAAAGGAGCTTATTTAAAAGCTTCTTTTTTATGCAAAAAATATCCCTTTGAAAATTCAAAGGGAATTATAATTAACAGTAAACTTTAAATAAAAACAGATAATTACTCTAGTTTGTTAAATAAAATTTTATTAAAGTTTTAAGAAATTCATACCTATCTATCTTTTTTATCAAGTTTCTTGCATCTTTATGAGTAGTGATATAAGTTGGGTCCTCGGAAAGAATATATCCTACTATTTGATTAATAGGGTTGTATCCTTTTTCAAGCAGTGCATCGTATACTTTTGTTAAAATCAATTTTGTACTGCTCTCTCTGTCATCGTTTAAAGAAAATGTCATTGTTTTATCAGACATACTATCACCTCTGATTTAATATGATACAAGATTTTAAAGTTAAAATCAATACTTTTATTTTTATACCAGTTCTTTTAGGGATTGTAGAGCTAAAAAATAACTTTTTTTGCCAAATCCCACTATTTGACCTACGCAGACATCTGATATTACGCATTTGTGCCTAAAATTTTCTCTAGAAAAAATATTTGTCATATGCGCCTCTACAAAGGGTATTTTTACGAAAGATATGGCGTCTCTCAAGGCATAGCTGTAATGGCCCAACGCTCCGGGATTTATTACCACTCCATCATACTTTTCTTTGGCTTCATGGATTTTGTCAATCAAAGCGCCTTCCCAATTACTTTGGAATACTTCACAGTTAAACCCAATGGTTTCTCCATAAGAAATAATTTGAGATTTTATGCTTTCCGCGGTTTCTTCTCCGTAAATTCCTTTTTCACGAATGCCTGTCATATTTAAATTAGGCCCTAAGATTATAAGTATATTTTTTTTCTTCATTTTCATTCACCTTTTAAAGAATAGGTTTTTAAATTTATTTTTTTATCTTTTGATATCCTATTTTTTATGGGTATTTCTAAAAATCTTTTTAATTTTAACAAAAATGTTTTGCTTTCGCTCACAGGCTCCACTAATATGGATTTTATTCCAAGAAAATTCGCCCCCATAATATCTGTGAAAATTTGGTCTCCGATAATTGCAATTTCTGATTTTGGAACCCCTAATTCGTCTATCGCTTTATGGAATCCGTGACTAAATGGCTTCATTCCAAAAGAAATATAGGGGAGACCAAGTAATTTTGCAAAGGATTCTACTCTTTTCTTAAAATTATTTGAAACCAGAATTAATTTTATACCGCTTTGCTGTATGGATTTTATCCAAAATTCAATGCCTTCGTTTGGAGTAGAGCATTTATGCGGTGTTAAAGTATCGTCTATATCAAGTATTATTCCGTGTATGTTTAATTTTTTTAAAACTGCTGGGTTGATATCGTCCACCTTGTTTATATAGTAAGACGGGTAGAAAATTGCCATGAATAAACCTCCGAAAAAGCTTTTTATTAATTAAACTGTAAATACATTTCCCCCTCAAGTTTATGTGACATGAGGGGGAAATATTAAACTAAAAATCTCAGCCTGTGATTACCATCTGTTGCCGTTAAATCTATTGTTTTTCTTATGTCTTCTTGCTGCTTTAGATTTTTTCTTACGTTTTACGGAGGGTTTATCATATGCTTCTCTTTTTCTTACTTCGGAAATTATTCCCGAACTTTGTCTTTTGAATTTTCTGAGGGCACTTTCCAAAGAGTCAGCTTTTTTATCCGGAGTTTTTTGTTCGGCGTTTTCTTCAGTTTCGGAAGGATTTGTTTCTACAGTTTCCAAAGAATTTTTCCCTTCGACTCTTTCAGTTGAAGATTCCGATTTATCACTTGTTTCAATAGAGCTTTCTTCTCCAACTTTAATTTCCTCTGCCATTTATTTCCCTCCTATCGTTTATGGTTTCGTATGTAATAAGACGTTTTTATTGTGGCATATCGCTACGATTATAACACACAACCGATATTATATACCATATAATGATAGGTTGTCAAGAACTAACTTTTTTATTTTGTAATATTTTATATTCATCTTTTGGGCTTAAAAGCAAATACTATTTACATTGTAAATTTTAACATATATAATAAGAGATAATAAAAAAGCTTTTAAAATAAATTTATGAGGTAAAATTATGGAACCAAAAAAAGTTTCTGTTATCATTCCTATACTTAATGAAGAACGATATATAAAGGGATGTTTGGATTCCTTGATGGAGCAAGATTATCCAAAAGAATTTTTAGAAATTATACTTGTTGACGGGTTATCAGATGACAAAACTTCGGATATAATAAAGGATTATATCAAAAAATATCCATTCATCAAGTTATATGTAAATTCTCATAAAACGGTTCAGTATGCTATGAATATAGGAATAAGTAATGCTACAGGGGAATATATTGTACGTATGGATGCTCACGCATGGTATGCAAACGATTATATAAGTATGTGCATTAAATATCTTCAAAAAACAGGGGCTCAAAATGTGGGCGGTACAACAGTCGTTCGCGGTAAGAATAAAATGCAAAAAGTTATTGCTGCGGCGTATCATTCTCCATTTGCTCTTGGAGGAAGTAAACACTACAATGAGAGCTTTGAGGGATATGCAGATACGGTAGCATGGGGCTCGTTCGAAAGGAAGTATTTAATAGAGCTGGGAATGTATGATGAAAGACTTCCTCGTAGCGAAGATGATGATTTAAATTTTAGGATTGAAAAGGCCGGAGGAAAGATTTTTATAACACCTAAAATAAAGAGTATTTATTATCCTAAAGAAAATTTGGCAAAACTTTTCAAGCAATATTTTGATTACGGAACTTGGAAAGTTGCAGTAATAAAAAAACATCATAAACCTTCGAGAATAGCTCACTTAATACCGATGCTTTTCGTATTGTTCATCATGTTATTTGGGACGCTGTCGTTTTGCTCCGATTTAATTGCAAAAATATTTTTTGGTGTGATGTCGATTTATTTTCTGCTCGATGTTTATTTCTCATTTAAGAACAAGTATGCGAAAAAATTTAGCGATAAAATTCTTTTAATTATAACTCATTTCACTATTCATTTTTCCTATGGACTGGGATTTTGGAAGGGAATTTTTAAATTTATGAATTCAAGATGGGATTAAATTTTTAAAAAGAAGGTTTGACGAATGGATAACATGGAAAACAAAAATGAGTGTATACGTTTATCTCCGGAACAGCTCAGAAAATTGCAGCTGAAAGGGCTCGAAATTTTATTGTATTTCAAAGAATTTTGTGACAAGCACGGACTACTGTTTTATTTTTGTGGCGGGTGTTGTATAGGAGCGATTAGGCACGAAGGATTCATACCTTGGGACGACGATGTAGATGTTTTTATGCCTCGAGAGGACTACGAAAAATTATTTTTGCTTTGGGATAAGTACGCGGATAAAGAGAGATACTCCTGCAACAGAACTACAAAAGACAAATATATGGGAAACATAATGACAACTATAACGGATAATAACACGGAAGTTATACGCCCCTGGCAAAAGGGCAAAGATGGACCGTGCGGTGTTATGATAGACGTTTTGCCGTTAGATGGATGCGCGCCTTCGGGAATTAAAAGAAAAATTCAAATGATGTGGAGCATGATATTTTCGCTTTATTGTTCAAAAATGGTACCCGTAAATCATGGAAAGTTAGTTTCGATAGTTTCCGAAATACTTTTAAAACTTGTACCTGGCGATAATTTAAAATACAGATTATGGAAATTTGCCGAAAAGAAAATGTCCAAGTATAAAATAAAAGATTCTAAGTATATTACGGAGCTTTGTGCCGGCCCGGAATACATGAAAAATGAATATCCCAAGGAAATATTTGACCATGCGGTGTATAAAAAATTTGAAGGGCACATGTTGCCTATTCCGGTGGGATATGATAAGTATCTGAAAATTGCTTTTGGTGATTATATGAAGCTTCCACCGAAAGATAAACAAGTTGCACACCATGATATAATTTATATGAACTTGGAAAAAGGAGAAAAGTAGCTTTGAAAAAGGCATTTTTAATATGGATTTTCACGATTTTGGGATGTATTTCTATTTTTGTGTTGACTTTGTGTTTTGGAAAAGCCCAGAAAATAAATTGTGAGATAGAACAAGAAAGTTTTTCTTTTTTATTAGCGCGCGGAGAATTCAAAGGAATGAATTCAACTTCATCTGAGCCTGATGAAAATTCATTAAGTAAACATTTTGTGTATATAAAGGAAAATATTATTGGTAAATATTCGGGGAACTATGATACTATAGAGAAAATAAAAGAATATTTATCTGAAAATTATGGTAAAATTATATCAATAGAAAATAGCGGATATGCCTTTGTAGGGCTTGGTTGGATTTTTAAGCAATTTAAAATTTAGGAGGTAAAAATATGATATTTGGAGCAATAGTTGCCGGCGGGATAGGTAGTAGGATGAAAAGCTATGATTTTCCGAAACAATTTCTCCCTTTGGGGCCTTCCGGAAAACCAATCATAATTCATACTTTAGAAAAATTTTTGCTTTGCAAGCGTCTTGATTACATTTATATAGGTGTACACAAAGACTGGACTGATTATGCGGAAGAACTACTGGATAAATATGATTTAAATTCTGACAAGATTTTTGTAGTTGAAGGGGGAAAAGATCGAAATCTCACAATATTAAACATAATAAATTCTATTGAAAAAAACCACGGGGGAAGCGATGAACACATTATAGTAACTCATGATGCGGTCAGACCGTTCCTTACAGTTAAAATGATAGAAGAGAATATCGATGCTGCGCTTGAGTGCGGTGCATGCGATACGGTAGTTTCGGCGATTGACACTATAATAGAATCTAAAAATGGAGATATCATATCTTCGATTCCAAACAGAAATTACATGTATCAAGGTCAAACTCCTCAAAGTTTTAATATGTCTAAACTTAAAAAATTTTATAATGAACTTACTGAAGAAGAAAAAGCAGTTTTGACAGATGCTTGTAAAATATTTTTATTTAAAAATCAACCAATTAAGCTTGTTCCGGGCGACACTTTTAATATAAAAATAACCACTTTAAGCGATTATAAAATAGCTTCTGCTATAGTTGGGGGAAATTTAATTGATTAACTATATTTATGAGTTGGTAGCTCCCGGAATGTTTTCAGTTAAGTACGAAGATATAGATATAGAAAAAAGCGTAATCATAAAGCCCGAATTTATGGCGGTGTGTCACGCAGACCAAAGATATTACAGAGGCCAACGTGACGTAAATAAGCTCAAAAGTAAACTGCCCATGGCTCTAATTCACGAATGCATGGGAAAAGTGGTTTCAGACTATACCAACACCTACAAAATCGGGCAAAAAGTGGTTTTAATTCCTAATGTGAAGTCCAAAATTTCTCAGGAAGGAATATATGAAAATTATCAAAAAGGTTCAGCGTTTTTGTCCAGTGGTAAAGACGGGTTTATGAGAGAATTTGTTAATTTACCTCTGGACAGAGTTGTACCTATTGGGGAAATACCGGGTAATATAGCTGCAATTTCAGAATTTATAAGCGTTGGAGTGCATGCAGTGAGAAGATTTAAAAATTCTTCTCACAACATAAAAAACTCTGTCGGAATTTGGGGAGACGGAAGTTTAGCGTACGTCCTTTCGTGTATAATTAAGTCAGAATTTCCTCAAATAAATCTGACAGTTATCGGCAGAGATTCTTCTAAGCTTTCTCAGTTTACATTTGCCGACAATACATTTTTTTCGTATGATATTCCCGATGATTTTAATATAGACCACGCTTTTGAATGTGCGGGCGGAGAAGGAAGCTTTTATGCCATAGATGATATAATTCGGTATATAAATCCCCAAGGAAGCGTGATGCTTTTGGGTGTAAGTGAAAATAAAGTTGCTATAAATACACGTGATGTGTTGGAAAAAGGTTTGACATTAATCGGATGTAGCAGGTCGGGAAGAGAAGATTTTGAACAAGCAGTTAAACTCCTTGAAAAGAAAAATTTTCAGAATAGAATTAAAAGAATTATTTATGAAGATTCACCTGTTTCTTCGGTGGAGGATATTTATCGAATATTCGAAACCGATGCATCCACCGCATTTAAAACGGTATTTAAATGGGATTTATAAAATAAAAATAGGGAGATAAAAAATTTAAATGAAAAGAATATGCTTTATAGGGTTTGGGCTATTTACTATAGGAGGGTGCCAAAGAGTTACGATATCCCTCGCGAACAATTTATGTGATAAATACGAAACACACTTGCTTTCTTTATGTGAAATTCCCAAAAATCATAATTATGAAGTTAATGAAAAAATTAAAGTTCATACTTTAGATATGCCTTTAGATATCAGAGCCAGGCATTCTTTGATGGTAGCCGGAAAAATAATAAAATTTTTGAAAAATAATAAAATAGATATTTTGTTTATAGCAGGTTCTCTGCCTATACCTTTGGTTTGCGCCATAAAGCCGTTTGTAAATACAAAAATAGTTTTTTGCGATCATGAAAACTTATTTGGAAGAGATAAAAAATCTATATTTTTTAGAAAGATTGCATGTAAAATCAGTAATAAAGTTGTCGTACTTACAAAGCAAACTCTTAACGATTATAAAAATAAATTTAATATTAAAGACGACAAAATAAGTCAAATATATAATTTTATAGATTGCGATAAATTCGAAAATTGTGATTTAAACTCCAAAAAAATAATTTCCGTTGGAAGAATTAGCTCCGAAAAAGGTTTTGATATGGCCGTAGAGGTGGCGAGTGATGTTTTTAGTAAACATCCGGATTGGCAATGGCATATTTATGGTGACGGTCCAGCTATGAATGAGATAAAATCTAAAATTAAAGAATATGATCTGGAAGATAATTTTGTTATGAAGGGCGCAGATAGTTCAGTAAGAGATAAGTATAAAAATTACAGCATATGTGTTTTGCCATCATACAGAGAGGGCTTTGCTGTAGTTTTATTAGAAGCAAAAATCAATTCAATGCCTGTAGTTAGTTTTGACTGCAATTCCGGCCCCGGAGAAATAATAAACGACGAAATGGACGGATATTTGATTCCGTGCTATAATAAAAAGAATATGGCTGAGAAAATTTGTAATCTTATTGAAAATTTTGATTTAAGAAAATCGTTTTCTTCTCACGCAAAAGATAATTTAGAAAAATTTAGTAAAGATAAAATTGTAAGTCAATGGGTGAGTTTGATAGAAAGTTTATAATAGAGGGTGAATGAAAAAAGTGAATATATTTTTAAAAGAAGAATACTATAAAAGAACTAGATTTGGTTATATCATCGCACTTTTGATATGCCTAATGATAAGAGCGGTAGGATGCTACTTATTTGCGCCTCCCGTGATAGAAATTTGTATTTTTTCTGCACTTGGATTAGCGGGAGCTTTCCTCATTTTATGGGGATTATTGATTAAGAATATAGAATTAAATTTCAGAAAATATTTTTTTCAAATAATATTTTTAGTTTGTATAGTAATTTCTTCTATTGTAAATATAAAATACGGTTTTTTTAGAAATTTGAAGGATTTTTTATGGATGTCGATAAGTTTTTTTGTTTTGTTTTTAGCAACAAATAAAGTTTCGAGAAGAGAAAAATATAAATTTCTTGTCACTATTCAAAACATAGTAATTTATACATGGCTTGTTTTATCCTTTATTTCTCTAATAACTTTTCTACTTCAAATTAATTATATTTTTCATATAAGAGAAGGATGCTGGGTTGGAATAGGGAGCGTTGAAGGTAGGCTATTTGGAATATTTTTGAATCCCAATACCGCATCTATAATTTCATTGATTTCGATTATATTTTCGATTTTTCAGTTGGCTTCCAAAACTGAATTTTCTGCTAAGAAATTTATAAATATTTTTAATATCGTAGTTCAATTTTCGTATATCGTTTTGGCGGAGTCTCGCGGAACGGCTTTAGTAATGATTTTTTGTGTATTCTTGGTAACTTTTTCAGTTGCTTATAAAAAGTTAAATTTTAGAAATATTTATAAAATTATTTTTGCGTTGCTTATTGCTGCAATTTCGTGTGTGGCAGTATTTTTGTCTATGAAATTTTTAAATTGGCTGTTTTATTGTTTGGCTAAATTCGTGCAAGAGATTAACCCCTATTTTTCAGAAAAAAAATCTAAGAGTATATCTGTGCAACGTACCGATTATATCGAAAACAATGATATATCTAATTTGAGATTTAGAATATGGCTCAGTGCTTGGGAGATTTTTAAAAAGAATTGGCTTTTTGGAGTGTCTTCAGGAAATGTGGTTGAATATGCAAAAGATGTTTTGCCTGAAACATTTATCGCAAAGCGCAGTTATGCCAGAGCTCACAGTGTGTGGATAGGGCTTCCTTTATATACCGGAATTGCGGGTGCACTTTCTATGTATGCATTTTTTGCGATGAATTTCTTCAAAACATGCAAGCACTATTTTAAAAATTATTTTCTGGTAAAAATCAAAGTATACGATGGTATGCTTATGGTTTCGGCGCTATTAACCGGAGCAATTTGTGTATATGGACTGGTTGAATCGGAATTATTTTTTGTTAATTCAATATGTTCATTGATTTTTTGGGTTTATTTTGGATTTTTAGTGGATAATTTGAAGAGCGATAAAAAATTAGAAATCTGATTGTAAAATTACTGTATTGTCGGAGTGAATTTATGAGAACAAAGAATTCTTTGATGAATATATCTATAAGCATTATGTCGTATGGCATAATTATGCTTGGTGGATTTATTACTCGAGGTAAAATTACTAAAATCTTAGGGATGGATTTTGTAGGACTCAACACTTACTTTGAAATGGTAGTGTCCATCCTTGCTATTGCTGAACTCGGATTGGGAGTTGGGATTGTTTATAAACTTTATAAACCGATTGCCGAGAAGCAGTGGGACAAGGTTTCGGTGATTCTTTGTTTTTTGCGCCGTTGTTATATTTTTATAGCTATTATTATTTCGGCACTGGCGCTGGCATCATCTTATTCGGTTATTACTTCGGTGGGAGAAGATTTTTCTAAGATATGGCTTTTGAAAATTTATGTGCTCTATATTATTGATTTATTGTCGTCATACCTATATTCTCATAAAAGGTCGATGTTTATTGCAGACCAAAAAAGTTATGTCAACAATGCCATTCATATATTTGCACAGCTTGGAATGTTTATATCTCAAATTTTGGTGTTAAATTTATTTCATTCTTTTGAGCTGTACTTAATTTGCAGAATAGTTTCCAGATTGGCAGAAAATATTTTTATTTCCTATAAATTTAATAAGAAATATAGTTTTATAAATTTAAAAACCAGTGAAAATATTTCCGGAGTTGAAAAGAAAGACCTTTTCAAAAATATGAAAGCTTTACTTTTCCACAAAATTTCGGGATTCGGTACCAACAGTATTTCTGTTTTTATAATAATGAAAGTAGAAAAGTTGCGTGGCGCCGGTATATTTAGTAACTATAATTTGATATCTACCGCTTTGACTACCGTTACGAGTGAAATTTTTAACGGTATATCAGCTAGTTTTGGTAGCCTTTTGGGTACTTCCGATAGAAATAAAATATATAAAAATTTTAAAATGCTATATTTTTTAAATTTTCTGATGTATTCTTTTATTACCCCAACTTTTATTTGTCTTATAACTCCTTTTGTTGTCCTATGGACAGGTAGTAATTCTATTTTTCCTATAAGTACCGCGGTTTCAATCGCTGCTTACTTATACATATACGGAATGAGGCAGTCAATAGGAATGGTAAAAGTAAGCGCCGGAATATACGATCAGGACAAATATTTATCTTTGGTAGGGCTTTTTATAACTTGTTTTTCTTCATATATTCTGTCTCCCTATCTAGGTGTGGCGGGAGTTATGATAGGAAATATTTTAGGAATGTTACTGGTTCCGTATTGGGTGCAGCCTTATCTTGTATATAATGAAATTTTTAAGAAAAAATCAGTAATATTCTATCATTTAAAATTTATGTTATATACTGCTTTGACAGCTGTTTATGGTTTTATTTGTTATGAAATTTGTGATTTTGTAAATCGTTTTGAAATCACAAATCAAGTTTCTTTATTTATAAAAAATTCAATGCAGTTGATGCATAAAGGTTTAAATATAAACACTATGTTCATCGCTCAGATAATAGTAAATTTGTTTATATGCATTTTGGTACCAAATATTTTAAATATAATTATTTTCTTCAGGACTTCTGAGTTCAGGGATTTATATGCTGTTGCAAAAAGCTTTATAAGAAGAAAAAAATAAAGGAGTGATAATCGTATGGACGCGATGCTTCCACTGATTATTTACTTTGTTCAAATAACTCTTCCTTTTTTAGGTGTATTAATAGTATGCTGCTCTTTCAGATCTCTTTTTTCAAATCTTAGCTCAAAGCACCCCCTAATTGCTCTTGTGAACAAATCAACAGGTGAAAAAATTCCGATAGTGTATTGGGAAAATTCCATAGGTAGGGACAGACACTGTGATGTGGTGGTAAATAATCCCACTGTTTCGAGAGATCACGCTGTGCTTTATAGGCGAGATGAAGGCTGGATTATCTCAGATACAAATTCTAAGGGCGGAATTTATTTAAACGGAAAGCTTTTAAAAAATGATGAAAAGGTTTACATAGATGATATTATAAAAATCGGAGGTATAGAATACGAATTAAAGAAAGCCGACGTTTTTAGCAAATCCCGAAGATTAAATTCTAAAAATAAAGAAAAGTTTTCAGCAAATTTTTCTTTGGTAATTTTGATAACTGTTTTTAATATTTTAGCAAGTGGTATTCTTTGCTTTTCCGGGGGCTCTTTTAATCCCTCTGCGTTATATATTTTGGCTGCGCTGTCTTTGATTTTGTGGGGAACATTTGCGGCTAACAGATATATTTTCAGGAGGAAAAATTTTGAATTAGAAGCTCTTGGAATATTTTTAAGCGGAATAGGAATTTTAACTGCCGGTGGAGCAGGAAATACAGATGTGCATGTTCAAATTATATCCTTGGTAGTGGGAATAGTGTTTTTTGAATTTATTTTGATGTTTATCAAAGACCCTGATTTAGCTATGAAATTTAGACCGTACATTGCATTGGCGGCAATTCTACTTTTAGCTGTCAATTTGGTATTCGGTAAAGTGAAAAATGGTTCTCAAAATTGGATTATGCTGGGAGGACTTTCATTTCAGCCTTCTGAACTTGTAAAAGTTGCGTTTGTGTTCTTTGGTTCATCCACATTAAAAGGTATACAAACGACCAAAAATTTAACGGGATTTATTTTATTTTCTGCTTTATGTATGGGTGCGCTTTTTTTGATGGGAGATTTCGGAACCGCTTGCATATTTTTTGTGACCTTCATTCTTATTTCGTTCATGAGATCAGGAAGCATACGAACAGTTATATTAACCTGTTCGGCTGCTGCCCTTGGAGTTGGACTAATTCTTAAGTTTAAGCCTTATATAGTTTCCAGATTTTCTGCTTGGCGACATGTTTGGGAGCATGTAAATGATACCGGATATCAGCAGACTAGAGTTTTGACATATGCTGCAAGCGGAGGCATGTTGGGTCTGGGATTAGGAAAAGGATGCCTAAAAAATGTTTTTGCTTCCACTAGCGATTTGATGTTTGGCATGATTTGCGAAGAATGGGGATTGATAATGGCTATGCTGGTTCTTACAGCTATAGCGTTTATAGGTGTATATGCCAGAAGCGCAAGCATAAGGAGTAGATCGGCGTTTTATTCGATTGCTTCTTGTTGTGGAGCCGGGATGCTTGTTTTTCAAATGATGCTTAATGTTTTTGGAGTAGTGGATATTTTTCCTCTTACGGGTGTCACGCTTCCTTTTATAAGTTTAGGAGGCTCTAGTTTAATTTCTGTCTGGGGATTGCTTGCATTTATAAAAGCTTCTGACGAAAGAACATATGCCCTAAAAAGATAAAGTAATTAAAAAGAGGCGATTAGAAATGAGAAATACAAAAGTTAGATCCATACTTCTTTATATACTCATATTTATATTTTTTGCAGGGATGTCTTTTTTTATATACGAATTTTCTACAGAGGCCGGAGAATGGGCCTTTTCTCCTATCAATAAACATATTTCCGAAGGAGGAATGACAGGAGGAAAAATTGTAGACGCTAATGGCGTGGTACTTGCGGAAACAGCAAATGGAAAAAGAATTTATAATGAAAATGAAGGAATTCGGAGAGCAATGCTTCATACCGTTGGCGACGGTTCTGTTTTGATTCCTACTTCCGTCCAAAGCAGATATAGTGATGAGTTATTTGGATATAATTTTATAACCGGATTCGGTGCTCCTCATGTCCTTAATAATAATAAAAATCTAAAGCTTACATTGGACAGTAATATTTGTTCCAACGTGGCGAAAAGTTTCAAAAATCAAAAAGGAGCAGCGATAGCTTATAATTATTTAACCGGCAAAGTAATATGTATGGTAAGCCTGCCCAATTATGACATAAATAACAGACCGGATTTGCAACTGGACGATGATGGAAAGTACGAAGGTGTCTACATTAATCGAGCGATTTCTTCTATTTATACTCCCGGGTCTATTTTTAAAATTTTTACAACTGCAGCTGCGATAGATTTGATAGACAATGTGGAAAAAAGAACTTTTGAGTGCAATAAAGTAAAAATCGTGGACGGAGAAAAAATAACTTGTATGTCAAGTCACGGAAAAATAAATCTTAGAGATGCACTAGCAAAATCCTGCGATATCGTTTTTGGAGATTTGGCAATAGAGCTCGGAAAAAATAATATGAAAGAAAAAATGAAGGAATTTGGTTTTAATAAGCCGCAATATTTTGAATCCGTAAAGGTTGCGCAAAGTAAATATGAAATAGATGATGCAACCAGAGGCGACCTAGGGTGGTCGGGAATAGGGCAGTATAAGGATCAAGTCAGTCCTTTGCACATGCTTCGCGTAATGGGAGCGATTGCCAATAAAGGTATGTCTGTTGAACCTTTTATTGTGGATTCTACATTTTTTGACGGTTCAAATGAAGATTCATATAATTTTTCTAAAGGTCAATCAACATCATTAATGAAAAGTGAAACTGCTGAAAAACTTAAAGAAATGATGCGTTATACTATGAAAAATCAGTATAAGGATTCTATGTTTGGCGGAATCGAAATGTGTGCTAAAACAGGAACAGCTGAAGTTGGAGAAGGAAAAAAACCTCACGGTTGGATGGTAGGTTTTTCGTATGATAAAACATTTCCGGTGGCGTTTTCTGTTGTGGTTGAAAATGGGGATTTTGGGATACGTTCTGCCGGACCGATTGCTTCCGGCATGATTAGAGACATAAAGAAAAATTATAAAATATAAGTTTTTTTATAAAAAATAATGTTTTCAAATATTCTTGACTTTTTAAAAGCTTTGATATAACATGGCTATGTATGGTAGATAAAATAAAGTATAAATAAGGAGGAATATTATGGATCAAAATATTGGTAATGTGGGCGATAACGCGGAAGTTCAAAATAGTGCTGAATTTTCCGAAAACTACGTACTTGAAACTATTGGCTTGACAAAGACATATTCTCGCAAGAATGTGGTAAATAACCTTAATATGAAAATAAGGAAGGGTGACATATACGGTTTCATAGGAAAAAATGGTGCAGGTAAAACCACAACCATAAAGATGATAACCGGCATGATTTCACCTTCTTCAGGTAGTATTAAGCTTTTTGGTAAAGAAAAATTATCAGATTCCAGAAAAAAAATAGGATGTATAATCGAAAATCCTGCTTTTTATCCTTATATGAGCGCTCATGATAATATCGAAGCTCAACGCCTTTTAAAAGGAGTTAAGGATAAATCTATAACTAATGAACTTTTAGAAATTGTAGGGCTTAAAAATGTTGGCAAGAAAAAGTTAAAAAATTTCTCACTTGGTATGAAACAAAGGCTTGCTATAGCTTTAGCACTTGTCGGTGATCCTGAAATATTGCTTTTGGATGAACCTATAAATGGTTTAGATCCTTCCGGAATCAAAGAAATAAGAGAATTGGTTTTGAAATTGAGCAAAGAAGCTGGAATTACAGTTTTGATTTCTAGCCATATATTGAGCGAACTTACTAAAATATCGTCAGCTTACGGAGTTATTAAAGATGGAGATTTGATTGCGCAATTTACTAAAGAAGAATTAGAGCAAAAAGTAAGGCCCAATCTTAAAATTAGAGTTAATGATTTGGAAAAATCTGTAGAAATTTTAAAAGAAGTATTCCCTGAAATAGATCTGGATATTGTTGACGACGAAATTGTAATTTACAATATGACCGATGATTTCAGAACTATTACAAATGTTTTGGAAGATTCTGAAATAATTATACAATCTTTATCCAAGAGCGAAGGAGATTATGAAAATTATTTCATAAGTCTTATGGAAGGAGAAATTAAAGATGAGTAATTTACTTAAGTATGATTTTTATAAATTGATTCGCAGCAAATCTTTTTATATTTGTTTTGTGATATCACTTTTGATTTCGGGACTGAGCGTTTATTTGTGTGCCTGGGGATATAATCAAACGGGATATAATATGTTTAAACCGTATGACAGTATTATGGGTATTTCTGATGGATTGGCTTCTTCTGTTTTGCTAATGATTATAGCTGTTGTTATTTTTATTCCTTCGGATTTTAGTTTTGGAACAATAAAAAATATGATTTCTTCAGGAGCAAGCAGAGTAAATATCTATCTTTCTAAATTGGTAGTTTCTTGCGCGATAGTTCTTTCCTATATGCTGGTAAATATGATATGTTGCGGCATAGTTGGAGGGATCATGGGCGAAGTCGGAGAATACACTCGAGACACATACCTAACAATGTTGAAGATGTTTGGGTATTCGCTTTTAGTTCAGCTGGCGTTGATTTCTATATGTGTTATGATTAGCTTTTTGGTTAGGAAGAAGAGTATTGTTATTACTCTAGCAATTTTGATAAATACCGTAGGCGTGGGCTTTATAGCACCTATTATAGATTTTTGTGTTAATCGTATTCCTTCGGTGAAAGATTTTTCATCGATAAAATATTTCCCCGGTTCATACCTCACTGTGGGAATGAGCATAGATTCGATGCCGAAAAACGATTTAATAACTTCTCTGATAGTATGCGGTGTGTATATTGTTGCTTGTTCGTTGATCGGGATTCTTGTTTTTAGAAAAGTAGACATAGACTAATATATTATTTAGTTTTAGAACCCTCACTTGTAATTAAAGTGGGGGTTCTTGATATCTATATTTAAAAATGTTACAATATAATTGCAAAAAGTAAGGAGGTTTTATATTATGAGCACAAAAGAAAATTTTAAATTTAATCTTGGAAATTTTGAAGAACAAATTTTTAACTTTGCAAACGAAGAAGAAAAGTTAAGTATGGAAGACTTAGAGAAAATTTCCGGCGGTAGTTTAAATAATAAATTTTTAGCAGGTTCGTTGGCGAGCTTGATGATGCTTACAGGGACAGGTCTGACCACCAATATCCATGCTGAAAAAGTGCCGTCCCAGGGTTACGCAGTAAACGTTAATCAAAACGATGAAATAAAATATTTCACTAAAGAACAAGTTATCGAAGATATAAATTACACTCTTGATACAATAAAAAGCTTTCATATGGCGTGTAGAAATGGTTTGCCTAAAGAAGTTGAAGAACAAAGAAATCTAGAAATTAAAAATCTTTCTGAGAGCACAAGCACGATTGATGAGTGGAGGATAATTTCTCGCATACTTGCCAGATTTCATGATGCCCACACTAAGATTCTAGGACCTAAAATTTTTTACAGTAAACTTCCTTTTAGTGTAAAATCTGAAGGCGATAGACTTTATTGCGAAGATGGCGAATTCAAAGGTGCAGAGATAACTGAAATAAATGGAATGAAGATTTCTGATATCTATGAAAATTTCAAGCTTAATTTTTCATATGAAATTGAAGAGTGGCCACACGCAATTTTTTTCAAAATGGGTATGCTGCAATCACATCTCGCAATAGCCGGCATAGATACTTTAAAACCTATGGAATTCACTTTCAAAACTAAAAATGGCGTGATAAAAAAAGAAATTGAGTTTGTTAATGGCCAAAGAAAATATACATCACTTGAGAATGTTTCGTATAAAATTGATAAGGAAAACAGTGTGGGTATTCTTACAATTAATAGCTGCTGTTATGATGATAATTATCGTAATACAGTAGATAAATTTTTTGCTGACGTTGAGGCAAATAAAGTAAAGAATGTGGTCGTGGACTTAAGGCAAAACGTTGGTGGAGACAGCAAGATAATAAATTATTTTTCACGCTATCTCAATAATATAAAAGATGTAAAATTAGGTAAAATCGAAGGTGTCCGAGAAACGTATTCAAGGTATTATACTGAAGATGAGGTTAAAAAAATTAAAATTAATAAAAATATGTTTAATGGCAAGATATTTATTTTAACCTCTAATTTTACGTTTAGTTCAGCAACGATGTTTGCAACGGTGTTTTCTGATAATAAATTGGCGACTATAGTTGGTGAAGTGCCTGGAAATTCACCGACAAGTTATGGTGATGTAGGCGGTCGTGTGTTTAATACCCCGAATTCAAAATTGACATTTATGGGATCAGGTAAAAGGTTTTATCGCCCTGATGAAACCAAAGATCCCGAAAGATTAACTCCTGATGTACAAGTTCCCGCTGAGGAAGCCTTAAATAAAACATATGAATTGATAAAATCAAATTAATTTTAAGTCCATATAAAATTTTAACACTGCTCCTTTATGAAGCAGTGTTTTTTAATTTTCTTATTAATATGTACGAAAAAGAGAATATGGATAATAATAAACTTAAAACAAAAGATACTTTTAAAGAAGTTCCCGGTATCAACAGGCTATCAGTTCTAAAAAGTTCTATAATTGCTCTTAACAAACTGTAAAGAAGCAGATATAAAGCAAATATATTTCCCTTGGGTAAGTTTTTTTTCTTGCTCACTAAATGTAATATTAAAAAGCAAACCAAACATCCCAAGGATTCATACAAAAAGCACGGATGAACTGTTTTAAATTCTGTATTTTCGCTACACATTCCCCACGGCAGGGATGTTTCTGACCCGAATGCCTCTTGATTTACAAAATTTCCCCATCTTCCTATACATTGACCTATCACAACTCCGGTTGACATTAGGTCCAGCACAGAAAGCACATTTTTATTTTTTATTTTTGATATGATTATTAAGCTCACAACTCCGCCTATTATTGCTCCGTAAATTGCTATTCCTCCGTGCGAAATTTTGAATATTTCTGAAGGATTTTTAAGGTAAAAATCTCCCGGATAAAAAATTATATAGTAAATTCTTGCGCATATTATGGCGACAAAAGAGGGGATGATTGTAAAATTGGATATATCATTTGAATTAAATCCAAAATCTTTTTTTCGAGATTCTATATAACTATATGCCAATAAAAAGCCGATTGAAATTATAATTCCGTACCAGTATATTTTAATCCCGGGGCATTGAAATGCTATGGGATTTATTTCTAAACCAATTCCCAGCCCCGGAAAAGAAACGTGGTAAGTAGCACTGTTCATCATTTTGGAGAAACTACGGATAAAGCCGAGTAATCTGGATTCAATTTGTTTTCCAAATTTTTGTTAACTTCATCAATGCTGATATTTTGCAAAGTTTCCAAGTAATTAAAAAGCTCTTTTCCTGCTATAGCAAAATTGAACTGAGCTCTTGCTATTGACGATACACTGTTAAATATTTCAAGGCTTTGGCCATAAATTGCATTTTTCACTCTGTTAAAAGTTTTTTCATCAAGACCGTTTTTGTGAATTTTTTCTATGTGTTTTTTTATAATTTCCGATGCTTTTTCGGGGTTGCAGGACTCTCCCGAAAAGATTACCGATGCATAACCAGGCCCCTCAAGATACTCATCCGAAAAGGACGCCATGCTTATTAAATCTTTTTTTACAAGTTCTTCGTACATTTCGGAAGATGAAGATGAAAGGCAACTTAAAATTAAATCGTTAGATACCGATCTGGATGTTGATATTCTTTCTCCGGGTGCGATGTTTTCCTTAAATCCAAGGCTAAACATAGAATTTTCTATATCAAATTTCTGAACAATTTTTGAAGATTTTACTTCGATAGGTTCTTCCGGGAAAAATCTTTCAACTTCGATTTTAGGCAAATACTTAACTTTTTTATCTACGAGCTCCAATATATTATCACAATCTACATCTCCGACGACGCACAAGCACATATTACTTAGATTGTAGAAAGTGTTGTAGCAATTATATAAAATTTCGGGAGTTATCTTTGCTATAGTTTCTACAGTACCCGCGGTGTCGATTCTTACGGGATTGTTTTGATAAAGACTTTGAAGCAAATTTATGAAAACTTTCCAATCGGGGCTGTCCTCATACATTTTTATTTCTTGAGCAATTATTCCGCGTTCTTTGTCTACGTTTTCTTGCGTGAAATAAGGAGTTTGAACAAAATCTAAGAGTATTTCGAGAGGCTTTTCAATATTTCCGGCGCAGGAGAACAAATAAGCGGTTTTATCAAAAGTCGTGAATGCATTGGCGGAAGCACCTGTTTTTGAAAATAACTCAAACGCATCGCCGTCTTCTCCGGCAAAAAGTTTGTGCTCAAGGTAATGTGCTATGCCGTCCGGTACCTCTGTGTAAGAAGGGTGTCCTTTTATTTTAAACTTATTATTTATTGAACCGAAATTGGTCCCAAAAATAGCGTAGTTTGAGCAGTAACCCTTTTTAGGATAAACATATATTCCTAGACCGGAAGGGTGCTTTAGGTAAAAATATTCTTCTTTTATCAGATTGTTTGTTATTCTTTTAGGATTCATGTTTTTCACCTTCGCTTCCCGATAAAATATATATGGTGTCTAAAGTTATATTAGATGATAATTCTATTACTTTTTCGCGTGTGACTTCAGAAATTTCTTCGATTAAATCTTCAAAATTTTTCTTTTTTTCGTCGAATGCCTGAGAAAGATAATACTGGCCTAAAGCGCTAAGTTTATCATTGGAACGCCTTAAAGTTTGGGTTAGAAATAATTTTGTTTCTGCAAGTTCTGTATCGGAAAAGTTTCCGAGAGTTATGTCTTTAAGCTGTTCAAGTATTTCTTTTTTTGCTTTTTCAATATTGCGATTTTCTACGCCGCTTTCTACCAACATGATTCCTTTATGAGAATTGTATCTGGAAGAACAATAATAGCAAAGGCTGAGCTTTTCACGCACATTCATAAAAAGTTTTGATTGAGGTGTTCCGCCGAATAAAGCATTTAAAACTTTAAAAGCCGAAACGTCTGTGCTGGGATTCGCAATTTTTGTTCTGAATCCCATAACCAGTTTTCCTTGCACTAGGTTTTGATTTTCCTTTACAGTAGTGACTTCGCTAGCGGATTCTATTATTTTTGTGGGTTGGACCGGGATATAATTTCTTTTAATTGTTTCAAATTTTTCTTTTATTTTTTTCAATAGAGGTTCACATGCTCCGGAACCGGTCATTATTATTTCTATATGAGATTCTGAAAGCAAATTTTCCCACGCAGAGTATATGGCGTCAGGAGTGAGTTTTTGGGCATTTTCTATTGTTCCAAGTTCATTAAGGCCGTACAATTCATTTTTGCACATTATTTCTTCGCAGCGCTGACGTGCATAAAATCTTTTGTCACTTTTTTCTGATTTTATTTCTTCTACTAATTGATACTTTTCTCTTTCAACATCTTTTTCATCAAATGATTTTCCGTTTGAATTAGGTTCAAATATCATCATACATAACAAATCGAAAAGATTTTGAATGTTATTTGAAGTATTTGGGACAAAATTGTCGTCGGGGCCGATTGCCGATAGTGTCATCACTTGATAATCTCCCATCTTAGCAATGCTCGAGGAGATTTTGGATCCGTATAATTCTTCTAATCTTTGATTAACCATCCTCAGCGAGGGATAAGCTTTGCACCCGTGTGAAAGCAAATCAGGAAGCACGGCATTTGCAGAAATATTTTCTTTTTTTAAAGGAGAAAAAAATGATATTGAAATTCTTGTATCTTTAAATTTGGTTTCAGGAATGTGAGTAAAATAAATACCTTCTTGAATTTTAAATGCTTGTATATTTTTCATATTTTATTTACCTCCAATTCATATTCTATATTATTTTTCAGGCGGTCTTTTTTGAACTTTCTTTTTTCTTTTTTTCTTTTTGGAAAGTGTTAAAATCAGACCTATTATAGAAATACATATTAGCAATATGCCACCGTAAAGAAGCAAAGAACCATCATAAATGAAATCGTGAGCATACTTGGACGACTTAATAAAATTAAAATTTTCTCCTTTGGAACTGGATGCCGACAAAAGTTTGGTACTAAAATCCACAGCTGAAGTATTTAGTTTGCTAAGCGGCAAGATTATCGCAGTACTTATCATGGTAGAAAAAAATTTTTTGAGTGTTTTATTCAATGTTATAACCTCCGAAATTTTGCATATAAATTTGTATGTTATATTATAATTTTGATTACTATATAAGAGTTTATACAATAACTGAAAATTTTTCAATTATAATTATTTTTGAAATTTATTTCACATTGTATTATACTATAGAAATTGAGACTATAAACAAATTTGGAAGGAGATTTTTTGAATTGGAATATACAAAATCATTAATTCGCAAAGCTTTGGAATCACGCAAAAACGCATATACACCTTATTCTCATTTTAAAGTAGGCGCGGCGCTTCTTACGAGTGACGACAAAGTATACGGAGGATTCAATATAGAGTGTGCAGCTTATTCTGTGTGTAATTGTGCGGAAAGGACGGCTTTATTTAGAGCTGTATACGACGGACATAAAAATTTCAAAGCCATTGCAGTGGTTGGAGGAAAAGAAGGCCAGGAGATAGATTCCTATGCTCCGCCGTGCGGAATGTGCCGTCAAGCGCTAAGAGAATTTGTGGATCCCAAGGAATTTAATGTTATACTTGCGAAAAATGAAAATGAGTTTGAAGTTTATACACTTGAAGATTTGTTGCCGATTAGTTTTGGCCCAAGCAATCTGTAGTATAAAATAAATTGGAGGAAATACTGTTGAATTTAAAAGAAAAATGTATCGAAATAAGGAAGAGTATCTTGACAGAGATAGGCACCTTGGGTGTAGGGCATTTGGGTGGCTCTCTTTCCATAGTTGAGCTGCTTGTGACTTTGTATAATAATCACATGAATGTAGACCCTAAAGACCCTAAAAAAGAAGGAAGAGACAGATTGGTAGTATCGAAAGGTCATAGTGGCCCTGCGGTTTATGCTGTTCTTGCTGATTTAGGATATTTTCCGAAAGATTGGTTATTGACTCTTAATAAACCCGGGACTAATTTGCCAAGTCACTGCGATATGAATCGTACTCCCGGAATCGATATGACTACCGGCTCTTTAGGCCAAGGCTTTTCTTGTGCTGTTGGAATAGCTCTTGCTTCAAAATTAAAATCTGACGGTGCTAAAATTTACACCATAATAGGTGACGGAGAAACTCAAGAAGGACAAATTTGGGAAGCTGCTATGTTTGCCTCTCACAAAAATTTAAATAATTTGATTGCTTTTACAGATTACAACAAACTTCAGTTGGATGGAGAAGTAAAAGATATCTGTGGCATAGAACCCCTCGATAAAAAATGGGAAGCTTTTGGATGGAATGTTTTGACCGTAGATGACGGAAATGATTGTGAAAAGATAAACGAGGCTATTTTAGAATCAAAAAATTCAGATAAGCCTGTAATGATAATACTGAATACAGTGAAAGGTTCCGGAATCAAATTTGCAGAAGACGCCGGAGTCTCTAATCATAGCATGAACGTAAGTAAAGAGATGTTTGAAAAGGGCATGCAGGAATTGGGAGGCAAATGTTAATGGAAATGAGAGAGCTTTTTTCAAATGAAATTGAAAAAATAATGAATGAAAATGATAATATAGTAGTTTTAAATGCAGACTTAGCTAAACCAAACGGATTTGGAAATTTGCAAAAAAAATACCCCGAAAAAGTCATTAACGTTGGAATAGCAGAGCAAAATATGGCATGTATCGCCGCCGGAATGAGCAGCTATGGATATATTCCGTTTATTTGCACTTTTACACCTTTTGCTTCCAGAAGAATATGCGATCAAATCGCTATATCTATTTGTTATGCGAAACAAAACGTTAAAATAATAGGAACTGACCCCGGAATAAGTGCTGAATATAACGGTGGAACGCATATGAGCATGGAGGATATAGGGGTTCTGAGAAGTATACCTAATATGGTCATATTTGAGCCTGTTGATAATAATCAGTTAAGAAATTTATTGCCTCAAATTATAGATTATAAAGGTCCGGTATATATAAGAATGTTTAGAAAAACTACTCCGGATATATTTAGTGAAGATGAAAAATTTAATTTATTTAAATCTAAAATTATTAAATCGGGTGAAGATGTTAGTATTTTCTGCTCCGGAATTATGGTATCGGAAGTTTTGGAGGCAAATAAGGAGCTTGAAAAACTAGGCATAAATGCAGAGATAATTAATGTTCATACAATTAAGCCACTTGACGAGGAAACCGTTATAAATTCCGCTAAAAAGACAAAAGCTGTTGTTACTGCGGAAAATCACAATATAATAGGTGGTTTAAGGTCTGCCGTTGCCGAAACTCTTAGTGAGAATTGCCCTGTTCCTTTGAGAAGTATCGGCGTTCGTGACACATTTGGTCAAGTTGGAAAAATGCCGTTTTTGAAAGAAACTTACAATATGACTGCTGAAGATATTGTGAATGCAGTTTTATCAGTTTTGAAGATGAAAAAATAATCTTTTATATTGAAATATTTATAATAAAGTTGTAAAATAATTATCGTTATTTTATTTTGTTTTACGTATAACTTATTTCCGGATATAGGAGTGAATTTCTTGGATAATGTTTGTTGCGTTATTTTAGCGGCCGGAGAAGGAAAAAGGATGAAATCCAATATTCCTAAGGTGTTGTCTTCGGTACTTTTTGAACCCATGGTGGGGTGGGTGGTTAATGCTGTAGTAAAAAGCAATATAAGTAATATTTGTGTAGTTACGGGATACAAACACGAATTAGTTCAGAAGTATCTTGAAGGTTTAGAACACAATTTAGAAACTGTCATACAGGAAGAAAGAAAAGGTACGGCTCATGCTGTTATGACCGCAGGAAATTTTTTGAAAAAGCATATAGACGGTGATGTTTTGATTTTAGGCGGCGACGCCCCGTTTATTGACAAAGCAACTATAATAAAAGCTTATAAAATTCATAAAAATTCAAATAATTCTGCTACCATTATTTCTTCCAGAATAGAAAATCCCACAGGATATGGCAGAATTATAAGAGAACAAAAAGATTATAATGTCGAGGCGATAGTTGAAGAAAAAGATGCCACATTTAGTCAAAAATCAATAAAAGAAATAAATTCGGGAGCATATTGGTTTAAGGTGAGAGATTTATTGGAATTTATTTACAGCGTGACTGATAATACCTCCCAAAATGAATTTTATTTGACCTCAGTTATAGAGCTTTTAATTAAGGGCGGGAAAAGAGTTGATGCGTTTGAAGCTTCTTCTCCCGATGTAGCTTTAGGGGCAAATGACACATGCCAACTTCAGAAATTAAATGAAATCGCTCGTAAAAAAGTTCTGGATGGCTTAATTGAAAATGGAGTTAAAATTCCATGTACAGACGGTATAATTGTAGGAAGATGGGTTCAAGTAGGTTCAGGCACTACGATTTTGCCCAGTACTATACTTACCGGCAAAACTATAATTGGTAGAGAATGCATTATAGGTCCTTGCACTCAGATTATTGATTCTTCAATAGGTGATAACACAGTAGTTAATAACAGTTATTGTAAAAGTAGCGTTATTAAAGACAATCAAAAAATCGGACCGTTTGCATCTTTTTATAAAATTAAGTAAAGCGTAAATTTTGCTTTGCAGATGTTAAAAACAATAAAGGAGAGATAAAATATGGAATGTCAGGGGCGAGATTTAAGAATTTTTTCAGCCAATTCAAATCCAAATTTAGCTAAGGATATAGCAAAAGAGTTAGGGTGTGAACTAGGAAAATCAGAAGTTAAACGTTTTAGTGATGGTGAAATTTCTGTGTCTATCCATGAATCTGTGAGGGGTGCAGATTGTTTTATAGTCCAATCCACTTGTGATCCTGTAAACGATAATCTTATGGAACTTCTTTTAATGATTGACGCGGTTAAGAGAGCGTCGGCTGCAAGAATTACTGCAGTTATACCTTATTTTGGATATGCTCGTCAAGATCGTAAAGCTAAACCCCGTGACCCCATCTCGGCCAAACTGGTTGCAGATTTGATTACGACTGCGGGTGCAGACAGAATACTCACTATGGAGCTACATACTTTGCAAATTCAAGGATTTTTTGACATTCCGGTGGATCATATAATTGCTGCTCCTATTTTTGCTTCTTTCATAAAGGAAGTGGATGGATTTAATCCGGAAGAATTTACTGTTTTAGCTCCGGATTTGGGTTCGATTTCCAGAGCAAGGCAATTTGCCACAAGGCTCGGATGCCCATTGGCGCTCATAGATAAGCGCAGACCTAAAGCAAATGTAAGCCAAGTAATGAATATCATAGGCGACGTAAAAGGAAAGAAAATTATCCTTGTAGATGATATTATGGATACTGCGGGCACAATTTGTAATGCTGCAGACGCGGTCGTTGCAAAAGGCGGCGCGAAAGAAGTATACGCATATGTCGCTCATGCTGTGCTTTCCGGCAAAGCAAAAGAAAATTTAAAAAACAGCTGTATAAAAAAACTTATAGCACTGAACACAATAGATATTCCAGAAGAAAAAATGCTTGATAAGTTCACAGTTCTCAATGTTGCTCCTATACTTTCAGAGGCAATTAAGAGAGTCAATAGCGACAGACCTATTTCTACTATGATTTTAGAGTAATTGCGGTAATATTATGAATCCTATAGATTATATTGTAGTTGGACTTGGAAATCCGGAAAAAAAATATGAGAATACCAGGCACAATACCGGATTTATGGTAGTTGATTATATAGCAAAAAAATTGAACACAAAGATGACCACTGATAAATTCAGTGGTCTGTGTTCGTCGGTTTCTTGGAATAATAAAAAAATATTATTGTTGAAACCTCAAACGTATATGAATCTCAGCGGAAAATCGGTCTTATCGGCAATGTCTTTTTACAAAGTCAAACCGGATAAGATTATTCTTATTTTTGATGATATATCGTTGCCCGTAGGAAAAATGAGAATAAGAAAAAAGGGCTCACACGGAGGGCAAAACGGAGTTAAGAATATCATCGCTCTTTGTGGGTCTGACAGATTTCCTCGGATAAAAGTGGGGATTGGAAGTAAACCTAATGAAAATTGGGATTTGGCAAATTGGGTGTTGTCAAAATTTTCAAAATCTGAAGTTGATTCTATAAATGAAATGTCAGAGTGTGCCTATGAAGCGGTAGAAATGATAATTTCGGATAAAATTGACGAAGCAATGAATAAATTTAATTAACGGTGGTGATTAAAAGAGTAACAGTGAGCGATTTCAGCTCATTATCTCTTTAATGAAAAAGCGAATAGATGTTATATTATTTGAAAAAAATTTAGCAAGCAGTAGAGAAAAAGCCAGGCGCTTAATTGCTGATAGGCTTGTTTATGTAAATGGTAACGAAGTAAAAAAATTTAGCGAAAAATTTGATGAAAATGAGATAATAGAAGTTAAGCCCGGAGGACTTCCTTATGTCAGTCGCGGTGGATTGAAATTGGAAAAAGCTCTTAAAAATTTCGATATAGACGTCTCAGGAAAAATTGCGATGGATGTAGGAGCCTCAACAGGTGGGTTTACTGATTGCATGCTTATGAATGGATGCAAGAAAGTTTATAGCGTGGATGTTGGGCACGGTCAGCTTGACAAAAAACTACTGGATGATGACAGAGTTATAAATCTGGAAAAAACTAACATAAGAAGCATAGATTCTTCTTTGATAAAAGATAGGATTACTTTTTTTACTGTGGATGTTTCATTTATTTCATTAACATTGGTAATGAACTCCATAAGAAATATTATCGAAACCGGTGCCGGTGGAGTTTGCTTAATTAAACCTCAATTTGAAGTCGGCAAGGAAAATATAGGTAAAAACGGAATAGTTAAAGATAAAAAGCTCCATATTTTTGCTATAAGTAAGGTGTGCAGCTTTTGCATTGAAAATGGTTTTGCGGTTTTAGCGCTCGATTATTCTCCGATAAAAGGTCCGGATGGAAATATTGAATATCTTGTCCTGGTAAAAAAATCTGAATCTCCTTACATTGATGAATTTGTGGACATTGAAAATGTAGTTGAGGATTCTCACGAGAATTTGTGATTTTTAAGGTGTATTTCATGAAAAAAATAGCTGTTGTTTATAGTTCGTACAAAGAAAATATTTCAAAGTACTTAATTAAAGTTATACGGGAGCTTTTGAAATATAATTTAGAAGTAAGCGTCTTGCATAATGAATTAACAGATTTAATTGATTTAAAATTGAATTATGAAAATAATTTGGATGAACTTATAAAAAATTGTGATTTGGTACTTATTTTAGGCGGAGACGGCACTATTATGCATTTTGCTAAAGCAGCTGCGAAGTATAATAAATATATATTAGGGGTAAATGCCGGCAGAATAGGCTTTTTATCAGCTCTTGAAATAAATCAAATCGATAAAATTTTTAATATTATTGATGATAATTTTATTATAGATAGAAGAATGATGTTTGAAGTGAGTTATGGTGATAAGTCCAAAATTATTTTGAATGAAGTATCTTTAAACAGAAATCTTCAATCCAGGATATCGGATTATGAAGTATATGAAAAAGAAAAATTAATATGTAATTATCGTTCTGATGGTGTGATTGTTGCTACTCCCACGGGCTCAACGGCGTATTCTTTTTCTGCGGGAGGGCCTATAGTTCATCCTAATATGAATTGTGCTGTAATTACTCCTGTGTGCCCGTATTCTGTTTTTTCGAGAAGCTTGATTTTACCGGGTGACGAAAGAATAGTTTTGAAATATAATTCAATTAATGCCGGGGATATTGTGATATCCATTGATGGTCTAAGTGAAAGCTTAAATTCCAAAAGTGGAGAAATTTGTATTAAAAAAGCTCCTATTGATGCTAATTTTATAAATTTTAAAAATCATAACTTTTATAGTATAGATAGAAAAATATTAGATAAAATGGTTTAATTTTGAAGGGAGGAAGCTTAAGTTTTTTAAGCGCTTATTTATGAAATTTATTCCTGTAGAAGTTTCGGCAAGGCATATTCATCTTTCCAAAGATGTGAGTGATGTGATATTCGGCGAAAATTACGAATTCAATAAGAAAAAAGATTTATCTCAACCGGGTCAGTTTGCTTGCTTTGAAAAGGTAACTATTAAAAGTGAAAAAAGTGAAATCAAAAACGTAACTGTCCTTGGACCTTTCAGGAAAAAAACTCAGATTGAAATATCTCTTACTGATGCACGAAAATTGGCTGTATTTCCTCCTATAAGAGAGTCGGGTGATTTGGAGAATTCTTCTGGCTGCACAATTATAGGTCCTAAGGGTGAGTTTTCGATATCTGAAGGTCTCATAATTGCAAAAAGACATATTCATATGTCTCCTGAAGATGCAAAAAATTTTTATGTGAAAGATAACCAAATTGTTAAAGTTCTGATGGAAAGCAATGAAAGAAAAACTATATATGATGACGTAGTGATTAGAGTAAGTGAAAAATTTTCATTAGCTATGCATATTGATACTGATGAGGGAAATGCGATTAATTTTTCTTCCGGCGTTAAAGCATCAATAATTTAATGTAAAAATCATTATAAAAACATCAAATAATTGAAAAAATTTATTAAAATATACAAAAAATGTCGAATAATGATTTTTGGTATTGATTTACATATTAAACAGGAGTAATCTACTGAAATGTAGCCATTAAAATAGGTAAATTTATTGTCACTATAGAAAGAGGAGTATAATTTTGGAATTTAGCCACAAGACTGTTTTACTAAATGAAACCGTCAAAGTCTTAGATATAAAACCTGACGGTGTATATGTCGATGGTACAGCAGGCGGTGGAGGGTTATCTTATCAAATTGCTTCTAGGTTGTCTGATAGTGGAAGGCTTATATGTATAGACCAAGACCCCGATGCTATAGAAGTTTGTAAAGAGCGTTTGGGAAATTTTAAAAATGTGTCCGTTGTAAGAGGAAATTTTTCTGATATGGCTGACATAGTACATAGTTTAGGATATGATTTTGTTGATGGTGTAGTCTTGGATATAGGAGTGTCTTCGTATCAATTAGATGCTGCTGACAGAGGGTTTTCTTACAGCAAGGAAGCAACGCTTGACATGAGAATGAGTAAATCCGGAAGATCTGCGTACGATGTGGTTAATTTTTGTGATTATGATACTCTAAGAAATATTATAAGAGACTATGGTGAGGAAAAATTTGCCTCTAGAATAGCAAATGCTATAGTAAAAATTAGGTCTAAAAATTTGATTAAAACTACCACGGAACTTGCTGAAATAGTAAAAGATGCAATTCCTGCGTTCTCCAGAAGAAGTGGTGGGCATCCTGCAAAAAGAACTTTTCAGGCGCTTAGAATTTATGTTAATAATGAACTTGAAAATTTGTCTTTGGGGCTGGATGGGGCTTTTGAAATTTTAAATAATGGCGGAAAATTGGTTGTTATTACTTTTCACTCTCTAGAAGATAAAATAGTGAAATCCAGGATGAAAACTTGGTCGCAAGGCTGTACGTGCCCTCCTGATTTTCCTCTATGTGTTTGTGGTAACAAGCCACTTTCAAAGATTGTTTGCAAGAAGGCCGTTAAGCCTTCGGAAAAAGAAGTAGATTCAAATTTTAGAAGCAGAAGTGCAAAATTAAGAGCTTGTGAAAAATTATAGATGTATGGAGATGTTTACTAAATGTATAATAAAAACGCAGCATTTGATGTAATTCCTTCAAAACATGAGAGATATGGTCAAGTAATAAAGTTACCTAAAACTTTAGATAGAAAAGCTGAAAAAAGAAAATCTATAAAAGCAATGATTTACTCGGGTTTTTCTACGTTTTTAGTGGCAGCGATTGGAGTTTCGGTTTATGTTTTTGGACAAGCCCAGCTTACTGAATATACAGATAAAGTTTGTAAGGCTTCAAAACAGTTGGAAGAATGTCAAAGTGAAAATATATCTCTGAGTATGAGATATAAAACTTCGGACTCTTTCGGCGCAAATAAATCGGTTTATGGGAACGATAATGCGAGCGTTGAAATAATTAGAGTTTCGAGCGAGGATGCTGCTTTGGTTAAATAATTGACATAGTTTTATAATATTTACATAATGGTAGAAGTGCTTTCAAGTATGGTAGCACTTTTTTCATTGTTAAAAATAGTGCAAGTTTTACATAAAAGAATTATATTTATCCAATAAGTGTATAAAACGTAATTTTTTGTTTTAACTTCTTTAATTATCTTTAAATAAGGTTGCAAAAAATTAATTAATTGTATATAATTAATAAAAGAATCGGTGATTTATCTACATTCTGACAAAAAATTAAATACTAACTTAAAAGAAAGCGAGAGATTGATTAATGTCTAACAGAATATTTCAAAACATAATACGTCAAACTTCTGATGTAATGAAAGGAATGGTGGGCGTTATTGATGATTCTTCTGTAATTATTGCTTGCAATGACCCCTCGAAAATAGGAGAGAGCATGAGCTCCGTTAATTCCGAACTGTTTTTGTCTAATGATGCTTTTATATCCGGAAATTATTATTTTAAGTCTTTTGGAAGTCCATCCAGCCCGGAATTTGCTGTATTTGTTACCGGAACCGATGAATCCGCAGCCAGAGAAGCAGCCATATTAGCTGTTGCTATGAATAGTGTAAAACAGCATCATGATGAAAAATATGACAAAGTTAATTTTGTAAAGAATGTACTCTTAGATAATGTTTTGCCGGGTGATATATACTTAAAAGCAAGAGAAATGAAATTCAACGGCGATGTAAATCGTGTTTGTATGATAGTAAAAGTAATTTCTAAATCTGATGTATCTCCCTTCGAAGTTATTCAGGGACTATTCCCCGACAAATCCAAAGATTTTGTTATAAGTATCAATGAAACCGATATTGCTTTAGTAAAAGAAATTAAAAAGGATACTGATCCAAAATCACTTGAAAAGCTCGCTGCTTCTATAGTAGATACTTTATCAGGAGAATATTACACGCATGTTGTTGTAGGAGTTGGAACTGCTGTTAGTGGAATAAGAGATTTGGCAAGATCTTTTAAAGAAGCTCAAATTTCTATTGAAGTGGGTAAAGTATTTGATACAGAAAAAAATGTTATTACCTATGACCACTTAGGAATCGCAAGATTAGTTTACCAGTTGCCAACAACTCTTTGCGAGACTTTCTTAAAGGAAGTTTTCAAAAAAGGCTCTGTTGAGACAATGGATCAAGAAACTTTATTTACTATTCAGAAATTTTTTGAAAATAGTTTGAATGTTTCCGAAACTTCCAGAAAGCTTTTTGTACATAGAAATACTCTTGTATACAGATTGGAAAAAATCAAAAAAATTACCGGATTGGATTTGAGAGAATTCGAAGATGCAATAGTGTTCAAGGTTGCTCTTATGGTTAAAAAATATTTAATGTCCAACCCTGTTAAGTTTTAATAAAAGATTTATAAGTTAAATTTAGGTATTTGTAGAGCAAGATATTTGATTTTATTTATAAGTTTTAATTTAAATAATTTTTTATTATATGTGTTGCTTCAAGTATTTTACGGCAACACATATTTTAGATAGGAGACATTATGATTGAATTTAGAAATGTAACCAAGGAGTACAGCCCGGAGGTAAGGGCTCTTGACGATGTAAACATTAGAATTCCTGAGGGAGAATTTGTTTTTGTTGTTGGTCCTTCCGGTTCCGGAAAAAGTACTTTTCTGAAATTGCTTACAAAAGAGGAAGAAATAACCAGCGGTGATATATTAATAAACAACGAATCTTTAAAAAAAATGAAAAGAAGAAAAATCCCATATCTAAGAAGAACAATGGGAATAGTTTTTCAGGATTTTAGAGTTATTGAAAAAATGACAGTTTTTGACAACGTTGCTTTTGCTATGCATGTGGTAGGAGCTAAATCAAGAGATATAAGGAAAAGAGTCCCGTATGTTTTGAATCTTGTTGGTTTGAACGACAAAGCCAGAAGAAAGGTTTCGGAGCTATCCGGTGGAGAAAAACAGAGAGTGGGCCTTGCCAGAGCTCTTGTGAATAATCCGGGAATCATTATTGCGGACGAGCCTACAGGAAATATTGACCCCTCTATGTCTTATGAATTAGTTGAACTTTTGAGCGAAATAAATAGGTGTGGAACTACAATTATAATGGTTACACATGATATTTCTATAGTTAAAAAGTTTAATTTTAGAGTTGTTGAAATTTTAGATGGAAAAATTCATAACGACGTTCCAAAAAGAGGTGAAAACTAATGAATATACATAATTTTAAGTACTTTTTGAAAGAGGGATTTAAAAATCTTTGGATTAACAGGGTCATGTCAGCGGCCTCTATGCTTGTTATGATTTGTTGTATGATACTTACCGGTGGTGCGGTTTTGCTATCTTATAATGTAAATGCTGCCCTTAAATCAGTAGAAAATAAAAATAGTATAACGGTGTTTTTAAATAATGATGTCAAATCCTCTGATATCAAAAACGTAGAAGAAAAAATTTCGAATATAGATAACATTGTTGCTTGCGATTATTATTCCAGTCAACAGGCAGCAGAAAAATACGAAGAAGTTCTGGGGTCTTTGTACAGCGTGGTTTGTGAGAAAGAAAATCCTTTTCCTGAAGCGTTTCATGTTACTATGGAAGATTTATCTTTGTACGATGATACGGTTTCGGAGATAAAAAATATCCCGGAGGTGGATTCTGTAAGTGATAGAAGCGAGACAGCCCAAAAGCTTACAAGTTTGAGCCATCTTATTGCTCATGCGGGTGTTTGGATTGTTTGCTCGTTAGGAATAGTTTCTCTTTTTATAATTTCTAATACGATTCGTATATCCATGCACAGTAGGCGATTTGAAATAAGCATAATGAAGTCTGTCGGTGCTACAAATTCTTTTATTAGAGCTCCTTTTATAGTGGAAGGCATTATAATAGGGTTTGTGTCGGCCACTTTATCAACAATAATACTGGATATAATTTACGATGTATTTTGGGCTGTAATTTCGGAGATTATGCCGTTTAGTGGAGTTTATTGCGAAAACATGTTCTGGAAATTATTTGTGGCATTTTTATGTTCAGGTGTGGTGTTCGGAATAATCGGAAGTTATATATCTATAAGGAAATATCTTATAAAAGAAGGTGGAGAAGTTGTTGCTTGGTAAAAAATCAGTAAAATCCGTTTGTTCAATTTTGGCTTCCGGATTGATACTTTTTGGGTATTCTTCAGTTCCAATGGTATTTGCAGGAAGTTTCGAAGAAAATACTCGGTCCAAATCAGAACTTCAAAAAAGAAAGAAACAACTATCCGAAGAACTAAAAAAGGCAAGCTCTGAGGTCACTAAAGAAGCTAAAAACAAAGATTCATTGGACAAGCAGATAAAAGTTGTTCAGGAACAAATAGATGTTTTGAATTCTTACATAAATAGTTTAGATAAAAATATTAATACTTTAAGAGACCAAATAAGCGAGCTTAATCAGCAAATTGATGAAAAAATAGAAGCTCTAAAGAAAAGCTTGGTATTGATATACAAAGCGGGTGACACTTCCACTTTGGATATAGTTTTAGGCGCGAAAGATTTTGAGGATTTTCTCGACAAGGCGGATATAGTAAGGTCCTTTAGTAGGAGCATTAACAATGCTATAGATGATTTAAAAAGCGATTTAAAGAATGTTCAATCCAAAGAAAACGAAATAGTCCAAATTAAAAAAGATCAGGAATCTGAGAGAGTAAATTTGGAAAAAAGTCGTGAAATGTTGCAAAATCTTTTGGATGAAAGCGAAAAGATTTTGAATAATTTGCAAGATTCTGAAAAGGAAGTAAAAAAAGCTATAGATCAAAATGACGCTCAGTTAAAAGTGATAGACGCTGAAATTCAGAAATATTATGAGAATCAGAAAAAGGCAGCTCAGCAATCTGCAAATAATAATACCCCATCTAATGCAAATGTCCCGGTGCAGATTAAAAAAGGTGGATTTGTGTGGCCGGTTCCGGGATATAAAACTATAAGTTCGGGATTTACCGACACCCAAAATCGTTCTCACGCTCACGGAGCTATTGATATAGCGGGAAGAGCAATATATGGGGCAAATATCGTGGCTTCTGCCGCGGGTAAAGTCATAATGGTCAATACTGCGGTTAATTCTCAGGGTCAAGGCGGCGGAGGATATGGAAAATTTGTTGTAATTGACCACGGTAATGGAATTTCTACTCTTTATGGTCACATGAGTAATGTCGCTGTGTCAAAAGGCCAGTCTGTTTCTCAGGGACAAGTTATAGGAAATGTAGGTAGTACAGGATTCTCCACGGGCCCGCATTTGCACTTTGAATATCGTGTGAACGGTGTTAGAAGAAACCCATTGGAAATAGTTTAGAAATGCTTTTAAGGGAGTGATTTTTAAATGAAAATTATGAATAAAAAAATTTCTCTTATAGCGGTTATAGTCCTTGTGTTCGTAGTAGGGGCGGTTGTGTATTCTTTGGGGTACAAGATGGCTATGAATAAATTTAATAATGTGATTTCTTATAATCAAGAAAAGCAAAAAATGTATTCCGCTTTGAGCGATGTGGATTACAATGTTAGAAATTTATGCATAGAAAATATAGATGAGGACAAGCTTATTACAGGAATTTGCAAGGGATATGTTTCCGGAATCAGCGAAAACTGCAAATTCTTTACCGATAATGAATATGAAGAGTTTGTAAATGAAAATAAAAATGCGCCGATAGATATTTCCGATAATATTATTAACTCCAAAATAGGGTATATAAGAATAAGAAATTTGGCTGCCGGTTCGGGAAAAGTTTTTGAAAGTAAATTGAAAGATTACACTTCTAATAACATTTCGAATTTTATTATTGATTTAAGAAATTGCGATAAGGGCGAAGACGAAGAAGCTTTTGTGGTGATTAAAAGTATTATTTCCGACGAAAATACAGTCAGTACAGTTGATAAAAAGGGTCAGAAAGAAGTAGTTTGTTCTTCGAACACAATTTTGCCGGAGATAAAAGTGGTTTGTTTAATTAATAAATATACTTCGGGGCCATCCGAATTAATAGCTTCTTGTATAAAAGATGAGGATAAATTTTATGTGGTTGGTGATAAGACCTCGGGAAATGCTGTAAGAAAAAAAGCAGTTACATTTATAAATGGAAATATTATGTTGTTTCCGGATGCATATTATGTTACAAAATCTAACACCAATATCTATAAAACAGGAGTTATTCCTTCTATGGAATCGTCTATGAGCGATGAAAAAATAGATTTATTAAATAAAAAAATTCTTGATTTTAATGAAGATGAACAACTGATAGATGCGGTGAATTACTTTGAATAGTATTGTTTCAAATTTTGCAAGTGCTTTTTATAGTTTGATTTTTCCTCATCGTTGCGCGCTTTGTGATAATATAATCAGTAGAAATCTTTTAATTTGTCCATCTTGTGATAAGAATTTGAAATTTAAATTTTTCAAAAGAAAGATATGTATTATAAGTAATAAAGAAATTAACTGCATTGCTCCGTTCACTTATTCCGATAAGGTTAGGGAGGCTGTTATAAGATTTAAGTTTCATAGCAAAGTGGGTAATTGCAAATTTTTATCTTCCGCAATGGTCAAAGCTTTTGAAAATTATAAAGAAAAATCCGATATAATTGTTCCCGTTCCTATTTCTTTGAAGAGAAAAATGCAAAGAAAATATAATCAATGTGAATTATTAGCAGAAGAAATCAGTAAAAATATTGAGATTCCCTGCAAAAATATTCTGGTTAAAATTGTTGATAATCCGGCTCAACACGATATTGAATCGGTTTATAAGAGTGAAAATGTCAAAAATGCTTACAAGGTTAGTCCCGATTTTAAAATTCAGGGAAAAAGAATTTTGTTGGTTGATGATGTGTGCACTACCGGAAACACATTGAAGGAATGCGCAAAAACTCTATTAGAAAGTGGAGCAGAGAGTGTAACTTGTCTTGTTATTGCTCTTGCTAATTCAAAATAGTTAGTTCATATGAAAAGAAGTACGAATATAAGTTTCGTACTTCTTAGTTTTTTAAAAAAATATTGCAATTTAGTAACTAATATGTTATAATAGTATCAAGAAAAGAAAATAGGAGAGATTAAATGAAAAAGATAGTAGCTTCTATTATGGCTTTGTTGATGGTATGTAGTTCCCAAACTTCTGCTTTGAGCAGTAAAAGTAGGGTAAAGAAAGTGGTTTCCAATGTTTGCACTAAAGTTCTTCCGGCTGCAGCTGTTACTTTAGGAGTCGGAATTTTGGTAAAAAAACTTGCGTTTGATAATAGAAATAATGTTACTACTATAGCTCAACCGGAATTGGCTTCTAATAAAACTAACAGTTGCGTTAAGAGTAATAAATCTGAAAATGTTGTTATCCACGAAAGAGAAGCTTATGAAGATGGAATCAGATATATAAAATGGCATGGTTGTATGTGCTGGTTTAATGCTTCTATATTATATTTGTATTATAATGATTACTATAGGGATTTTCTCTGTAATTTAAAAGAAGATACTTATAAAGAAGATGATAAATTTTATAAAAAAACCACTATAGAATTAGCTAGATTAGTTAAAAAAATTAAAAATTCTCCCACATGTATGTGTGAGTTAACCGAAGAAGATTACAATAGAGTTTTGTCCTTACATAACAATTCAGAGATGAAGTATGGTAGAGAAGGCTCAGAAATGGTCTTTCCCTTCGTTGAAGCAATAAGATGTTACAATTCAGGGATTTCACCTTCGGAGGAACAATCTGCAGGTAGATCTGTGTCGGTGGTCTATGCTAATCATCATTACTACAACTGGTATTATAGTAAAAAAACCAATCGTTTATATTCTATCGGTGAATCTACAAATGAACATTTTGAAAATTCTGTAAAATTAATTAAGCCCGGCGCAAGAAAAGATAAATTTTTAGAACAACTAACAGCCCATCCGATAGTTTTAAATACTTAGTTAATCTATTAATTTGTAGATTTGGAATTTCCGAATCTACAAATTTTTTTTAGGCAACAGGAATCACATTTTGGATTTATTGCTGTGCAAACCAATCTTCCGTGTGCAACTAATCTATGGCAAAAATTTGTTGATTCATTTTTAGGCAATAAATCTTTCATGAAAAATTCTATTTTTACAGGATCTTTCATATTATGAAATCCCAAGCGAGTTGTGAGTCGCGTGAAGTGGGTGTCGACTATTACCACATCTTTTTTATAAATTTCTGCGAGTAGAACATTTGCGGTTTTTCGACCTATTCCGGGCAAGGAGGTTAGATCTTCGATGTTGTCCGGAACTTTTCCATTAAAATCTTTCATGATTTTTTTACAAATTTCTATTATATCCAAAGATTTCACCTTATAAAATCCACAAGATTTTATTATGTCTTGTATGTCTTCTATTTTTGCTTCGGAAAACTCTTTTGCATTTTTATATTTTTCGAAAAGTTTGGGAGTAACGATATTTACTCGCGCATCTGTGCACTGAGCTGCCAATCTGGTAGCGATGAGAAGCTGTAAATCATTTTGGTAGTCTAATGTGCACTTGCAAACCGGATATTCTTTTTTGAGTAATTCAACAGCTAAATTTACTTTATCATTAATGTTCATTTTATTTATCATTCCTTTATATAATAAAAATTAATTATAATATTTTATTACTAATTTTGCAAAAAATAAAAAGATCACTCAAATAATGAGCGACCTTTAAATATGGCAAAGAATTATTTTGCTTTGTTTTCACCTGTTGTAGTTGTGCCAGCCGGTAAGGATTTTTCAGTGCTTTCAGCTGCTTTAGATTCGGTATCTTTGCTGAATACTTTTGAAATCTTGGTTTTTACAGAATCTAATTTTCCATTAATTGGTTTATTATATCTTGCACCTACCAAAACTGCTGTTGCCATTGCAGCTGCCATAACTGTTGCTACTGCTACTTTTTTTGCAATACTCATAACTTTATTCTCCTCAAATTAAAATTTTATACCATACATTGTATCATTAAAATTCGTTTAATTCAATAAGTCCTTTTAATTTCATTATGTTCAATAAAAAAATAAATTGGTATTCACAAATTATATTAAACTTCACTTCTGCCTTTTAAAGCTCGCGATAAAGTTACTTCGTCCGCATATTCAAGTGTCGCTCCTACAGGTATTCCGTATGCCAGACGAGTGACCACTATTCCCAACGGTTTTAATAATTTTGAAATATACATAGATGTTGCCTCACCCTCAACAGTAGGGTTAGTGGCGACGATAACCTCTTTTATTTTATTTTTTTGCACTCGCTCCAGTAATTCTTTAATGTGAATTTGATCCGGACCTACACCATTCAATGGAGATATGGTACCGTGCAAAACATGGTAAAGAGCATTGAATTCCTGAGTTCTTTCGATCGCATTAACGTCCCGCGGGTCTTCCACAACACATATCGTGGAGGTATCTCTTAACTTGTCGGTACATATGTCACAGATTTCTTTATCGGTAAAATTGCAACAATTTTTACAATAATGGATGTTGTTTTTAGCATCTACGATTGCTTTGGCAAATTCGTCTGCTTTTTCTTTCGGCATTTTTAAAACGGAATATGCTAAACGAAGAGCTGTTTTACTGCCTATTCCGGGTAGTCTTTCAAAGTTTTCTGCAAGTTTTTCGAGGGGAGTAATAAAATGTTTATTCATTTTAGAATAACCCCGGAATGTGCATTTGTCCCGAAATATTTTGCATCATTTCTTCTTTTTCTTCATTGACTTTTTTTATTGCTTCATTTACAGCTGCTATTATCAGGTCAGAAAGCATGGTAACGTCTTGAGGATCAACCACTTCCGGTTTAATATCTATATTTTTAACTTCCAATTTTCCGGATATAGTAACTTTTACTGCTTCTCCGCCCGAACTTGCACTGTACTCTTTTTCTTCAAGTTCGGCAGAGGCTTTTTCCATTTTTTCTTGTGCCTCTTGAGCTTTTTTTGCCAGATCTTGGATATTGTTCATTCCTGCTCCGCTTTTTGGTAATCTAACTTTCATAAGTTTTCCTCCAGTTTTATATTATTTTCTTGTGCTTTTTCTATTATTTTATTCAAAGGGTCTTCATTAGCATTAGGCTGCGGGGTATAGGGACCCAGATTATAATATTTTCCCGTTATTTCTTTTATGATGCTTTTTATTGAATTCCTATAGTTTGCATTTCTCAAAAGTTCAAAAGCGACTGCTCTTTTAGACTCAATCAGTATATAATTTTTATTTTCGTGCGCTTTGGAGTCTTTGAGCGCAATATAAAGGGACTTCAGTTCAGGTTTTTCCTTTAGGCTCTCTAAAATTTTATTCCAGGGCTCAAATTCGTTTTCTTGACCCGGTGTATTTAAAATTTTTAAAGGAATTTTGTCTTGAGTAGGACTTGGTTCTTTTTTTATTTCAGATTTTTTAGAAGTTTCTATTTTAGGCTTGACATCGTTCGAAATATTTTTTTCTTGGACGCAAAGCTTTACCAAAGCCAGCTCAAGTTCTATTTTGTTATTGGCTCCGCCGGTCATATTTCTAAGAGATTCTTGCAGTATATCCATGGAATTTAAAATGTTTTGCATACTCATCTTAGATGCCGAATTTTTGATTTTTTCTGAGCCTGAATTCGTAACTTTATACACCATTATGTCTCTATAATAATTTAGAAGTTCTTCGCAAAGTTTGTTAAAGTTTTTTGATTGCATGTACAAATCATTTACGAGATTCAGACAAGATTTTCCGTCCTGATTACATATGAAATCAACGAATTCGTCAATGTATTCATTGCCGGATATTCCTAAAATTTTTTTAACAGAAGTCGCGGTAATATTATCCTTAGATAAATTACAGCACTGGTCAAGAATAGAAAGGGCATCGCGCATGGCACCGTCTGCAGAAGAAGAAATTAATTTGAGAGCTTCGTCTTCAATGGATATTTTTTCTTCATCGCATATATATTTTAACCTTTTGAATATATCATCCGAAGAAATCCTGTAAAAGTCGAATCTTTGACATCTAGAAAGTATGGTAGCAGGAATTTTTTGAACCTCGGTTGTGGCCAAAATAAAAATAACGTGTGAGGGAGGTTCTTCAAGTATTTTCAAAAAGGCATTGAATGCGCCGGTAGAAAGCATGTGGACTTCATCAACGATATAAACTCTGTATTTGCATTTTACAGGCGAAAATACCAATTCTTCCTTCATTGACCTTATATTTTCAACACTATTATTACTTGCTGCATCTATTTCAACTATATCCAGCAAACTTTCAGATTCCGCTTCTTTGCAAATTTCGCATTTTCTGCAAGCTTCGCCCGAAACGGCGTTTTTACAGTTCACAGATTTGGCAAATATTTTTGCACAAGTTGTTTTTCCGGTACCTCTTGACCCGGTGAAAAGGTAAGCATGAGAAATCCTCCCGGAATCGATTTCTCTTTTTAATGTTTCGGTTATATGATTTTGCCCGATTACATCACTAAAATTTTTCGGACGCCATTTTCGATAAAGTGCTTGATACATCCTTTAATACCTCGCTTGCAAAACCAATTTCTGCTTTATGTAATTTAACATGCAGTCACAGAATTAACTACATCGCACGAAACATACTGCTTAATGCTGCTCGGTTCCCCGCCTGACATGGTTCACAGTCATTCGCCGTATAGCACCCAGATGACTGCATGTTAAATTACATGCATCTTGATTATTAATTGCATAAGACTTAAAATTAGTATACACCATAATTATGTTAAATACAAGAAAAATATTTTATTTTTTTAAATAAATATATTTTTGGAAGGGATGAAATCAATTTGGGAATCAAAATTGCTCATTGCTCAGATATACATATAGGAGCTTCTGTATCGTCACTTGAAAATAAATGTTACGAACGAAGGAATGAAATTAAAAATTCGTTTTCTAAAATAGTAAAAAAATGTGAAATTGAAAAAGTGCAAGTTCTATGTGTGGCAGGGGATTTATTTGATGATACTGTCGTAACTCAATCGGATATTGAAGATGTAAAAAATGTTTGTAAAAAAGCTCCTTTCAAAATTGTAATTTCTCCCGGAAATCACGACCCGTTTACCGCGAATTCTCCTTATAATTCCGATTGGCCTGAAAATGTAATTATATTTAAAAACAATACTCTGGAAAGTATAGAATTACCTGAAATTAACTTAAGAGTATGGGGAGCAGCTTTTATAAACAGGTATGAAACAAAAAGTCTTTTGAGAGATTTTGATTTTTTGGAAGATGGTTTTATAAATTTATGTGTATTGCACGGCGATGTATTAGGTACTCAAAAAGTATATAATCCTATTACAGTTGAAGAAATAGAAAAAAGTAAAATGGATTATATAGCTCTTGGGCACATACATAAACGAAGCAAAATACTAAAATCAGGTGAAACATTTTATTCTTACAGCGGTTCTCCCGAAAGTCTGGGCTTTGATGAGTCGGGAGAAAAAGGCTTTTATTTGGGATATATCGATAAAAATTTTTGTGATATGAAATTTGAAAAAATTTCTTCGAGAAGCTATATAATAACCGAAATTGATATATCGGATTGTGACAGCGAAAAAGAAGTTAAAGATGCGGTGTTAAATTTCCTTTCAGATAAGTATGGAGATGATTATTTTAAAAATATTTATAAAATTATACTTATCGGTGGAATAAAAGAAAATTTATATATTGATGCAAAAAATTTAGAAGCGTCTTTAAGAGAATGCATTTTTTATTGCATTATAGAAGACAATACTTTTGAAAAAATAGATGTCGAAAAATTAAAATACAGAACAGATTTTAAATCTTTATTTATCAAAGATATTCTTAATAGAATTGAAAATGAGCCCGATGAAAATGAAGCCCAATTACTCAGAAATGCGTTAAAATTAGGGGTAAGGGCTTTTGAAAGTGACGTGAAATATAGTGAAAATTAAAAGCATTTATATAGTAGGATTTGGAAAATTCAATGATTTTTCTATGGATTTTAAAGAGGGATTGCAAATAATCTATGGTCCAAATGAATTTGGAAAATCGACGATAATGGAATTTATAAAAATGATGTTTTACAGCAAAAGGGCGGGAGAAAAAGTTTCGATTAAAAATCGAATTTTAAGAAATAAATATCTTCCATGGTCAGGAAGTCAAATGGGCGGGAAAATAATATTTGAATATCACGGAAATGAGTATGAAATTCAAAAGAAGTTAAGTTCTTCTTCTCCGTCAAAAGATGAAGTACTGTTTCAAAACATATCAACCGGGGAAAAAATTATTTTGGATAAAGGTCAGGAGATAGGCGAGTACCTCTTTGGAGTGGACGTGAGAAGTTTTGAAAGAAGTAGCTTTATGGGAAACATAGGAAAGAGCGATTTTGAGATATATAAAAAAGAAGAAGATAAAACCGCAGAAAAAATTATGGCTAATTTTTCGGAAAACAGCAATTTTAATGCGTCAAAAAGATTATCTGAAGCAATAATAGATTTAGAAAGCGTGACAAAGCGTGGGGGGAAAATACCTAAATTACGATCTGAGATAGATGAATTAAAAATAAAAATACATACCTTAAAAGAAAAAGAATGTGAACAACAAAAGATTCGTGAAAAAATTGAAGAATTAAATGAATTAAAAGATGAAAAATTAAATATACAAAAATATTTAAAAGCGATTGAAAATGCTGATTATTTATCTAAAATAAAAAAATTGGTATCCGAAGCCCGAAATTATGAAAATTTAAAATCTGAAATTGAAAAGTTGACATCCGGGAGTAAATTTCCTGAAAATTATATAGATGATTTGAAACAGAAAATAGGAAAGACAGAGGATTTGCTCCGACGCTTGCAAGTTTTGAATTTTTCAAAACCTAAATTCAAAAATTACAAAAGTTTTCAAAAAGAATATGATAATATAAAATTTTTGTCATCAAAAAAATCAGATATAGAAACATCTTTGAACCAATTAGAGCGTTTTCAAAATTCTTATTATTCAAACAAAAATTTTTGCGACAATGATAATTTAAATAATTTAGTTAATAATTATCATAATTTAAAATCCCATATATTTTGCAAGAAATCAAAAAGTATTTCTTTGATTTTATATGTTTTAAATATAATTTTACTTGTGATTTCATTTTTTACATTTATTAAAATAGGCACGAATGGTTTTATATTTTATATATTTTTAGTTTTAAGCGGTCTGACCGGTTGCATTAATTTGTTTAGATATATTGAAAAAATTAAAAATTTGAAATCATTAAAACAGTTGGATAGTGACATAAATAAATCAGTGCTTTCGGAAAAGAATTGCTTAGAAGAAAATTTGAAAAAATATCAAAATAAAATTGAAAAAATTTTGAATAATTTTAAATTTAATTCGGTTGAGGAATTTTATTTAAATTATATGGAAGCTCGATCCACCGATAAAATCAATAAAGAATGTGAAGATATAAAAAACGAAATAAAAACTTCTGTTGATTTTTTGGTGAAAGAAGTTTCGAAAATTGAAGTTGTGAAATCCTATCAACAATGCAAAAATTTTATCAAATATTTAGAAAAATTAATGAATGATATATCGGCTTTGGAAGAAAAAATAAAAACAAAAGCAAATATGTTAAATATAAATGATTACTCTTTAGAAAATTTGAAATTAATCGAAGAGGAATTGGGTTCTAAACTTAATATTTCTAGTGTGGACGTATCAGATTTGCCACAGAAAAGAGCCAGGATAGAATATTTAAACAGTTTGAATTTGGAGGAGAAAATTTCAGATTTTCAAAAAAGTGTTAGAGTTTTTGATACCGATTCAAATGAGATGGAAGCTCAATTAAAAAGTGAAGAGAAACGTTTGAATAAGATGAATAATTATTTGAAAAGTTTAGAAATTGCTTATAATGCCATTGAAAATATTTCGAATAATTTAAGAAAAAATTTTAGCCCCAGGCTTAACCAAAGGGCTTCAGAGATTTTTTGTGATATTACAAAAAATAAATATAGAGAAATTCATATTCAAAAAGATTATACCATTTTAATAAACAATAACGGTTTTGATAGGGAATACGATAAATTCAGTAATGGGACAATCGATCAGGCTTATTTTTCATTAAGAATAGCTATTTCAGAACTCATATCTGAGAGTAGCAAAGATGTTCCGTTGCTATTGGATGATATTTTTATGCAATACGATGAAGTTCGTTTGGTATGTCTTTTAAAATTTTTAAAAAACTATTCTAATTTATCCAAGAGACAAATTGTACTATTTACTTGCCACAATAGAATCAAGGAATTAGCTTTGGAAAACTCAATAATTGATTGTTAATTATAACAATCAATTATTTTTTATTTAAATTTATTTTTACTTTATCAATCGTGGCTCCTCGCAAAGTATACATACTTGAATTTGGCAAAAGAACGACTTTTTTCAAATGGTGCTTCACGGGCATATTTCCTTCGAGCTTACCTGAAATATTGTAAGAATACAATTTATCTGAACTTATTCCTATAATTCTATTTTTTCTTTGCGAAACATTATAAAGGCTAGATTCATAGTTAAGCTTTGTAATTTCATTTCCGGTGATGTCAATTGATATTATCTCATCATTTTCATTGTCATTTACCGATGGAGTCAAACAACAGCAGATACCGTATTCCTTGTTAAAGTCGTAAGATTTTAAAATTTTGTTTTCATATCCAAAGTTTTTACAATTATAATTTTTGGTATTTATAAAAGACATATATTTGTCGCCAATCGCAAGTAAATTTTCGTTTGCTAAAATATTTAAATTGGTGCAAGTATTATTGCTTAATTTGATTTTATGCTCCGGGGATTCGGATGAAAAATCAAGAATGTAAATTTCGGAAGCTATTTCTCCGTTTTCTGTTGATATTCCGCTTACAAAAGCTTTTGTGGCAAAAGAATTTATGCAAATATCCGTTACATAAATATCTGAAAAATAATAATGATATTTTTCAACGTGAGATTTGTTGTAAACAGTCAGCTCCGATAAATGATTTACAGACTCAGTGATTATCGCACAGGAACCGGTTTCAGATACTGCGCAAGCTATAATTTTTTTCTCTGTTTTTCCTTCGAATAATGTTTTTGAAAGACTTTCTAACTTATAATTTTTCCCGCCTATATCATATATAATTTGTCTTATGCCACTGATTTTTAAGCAGGGGTTACTAAAATTATGTTTAGATTTTCGAATTATTTTCCCTTTTGAATTTAATATATTCAACGAGGTATCACTCAAAGCAAAGATGTTTTTGTCATAAATTTGAAAATTTTTACTTAAAACTTTTTCGCCGTCCAGTGCACACGGAAAAGAGTCCACGAATCCTATGCTAAAGATCTTTCCTTGTGTCCACAAAATTATGTTTTCAGGAAGAAAATTTATTCTGTTGACCCATAAAATCATAAATATAAAGCTGCCTGCCAGTACTAAAGCTATATTTTTTATGTCTTTTATAAGTTTTTTGTTTTCTGGATTTATTTTTTTCGAAAATTCGTAAAATTTATTAAAAATATTTTTAAAAATCATTTTTTTAGTTACGTGTAGTAACCCCTCACCATCCTTGAAATTTTTAATTTCAGTAAAAAATTTTATTAAGATATAGTCCGTGAGCCGGTGCGGTTGGGCCGGCTAAAGCTCTGTTTTTCTCATTTATAATCTTGGGAATGTCCTCCGGGCTGATTTTTCCTTGTGCTACTCTTAATAAAGTTCCCACAATTATTCTCACCATGTTATACAAGAATCCATCCGCTTTTATTTTAATGATTATTAAATCTCCATCTTTTTTAATGCTCAGATGTTGAATTGTTCTTACCATGTTTGAAGCTTCACGAGATTTGTCTATGGTTGCGAATGAAGTAAAATCATGTGTGCCTATAATCATAGAGGCGGCTTCGTTTAATTTATCTATATCTATCGGATACCAATAATGAAACGCATATTTATCTAGGAACGGATTTCTTATTTTCGAGTTTAATATCTTATAAATGTACTCTTTCGCTACGCATGAATATCTTGCATGAAAATTTTCATCTACATCTTTGCACGAATTAACCGCTATATCTCCGGGAAGATATCTATTCAGAGCAAAAATCAAATTTTCGCACTTAATCTTACTGTCTGTTTTAAAAGAAATTCCATACATATTGGCATGCACTCCGGAATCGGTGCGACTACATCCTTTTATTTCAGGAGTGGATTTTATAACATTTTTTAGTGCGTTTTGAAATATTTCTTGGATAGTAACAGCATTTTTTTGGATTTGAAAACCATGGTAATTTGTGCCGTCATAGGAAAGAGTTAAAAAAATATTTCTGTCTTTTTTTATATTATTATGTATTTGTTGCATGCGTAGGCTCCCAAAACTAAAATTAAAATATAAATTGATGCTATTAAATCTCTGTAACTGAATTTCAATGTTTTAAAGCTTGACCGTTTTTTGGAACTGTCGTAGCTTCTTGATTCCATTGATATTGCCAGGTCATTGGCTTTTTTTAGTGCAGATATGAAAAGAGGGGCAATTACGGCCAAATAGGCTTTGAGTTTTACAATAAGATTTTTATCATGGAACTTTGCACCTCTTACTAATTGAGCATTATATATATTTTCGTCTTCTTCGAATAGTATAGGCAAAAATCTTAATGAAATTGTTATAGTTACCGCTACTTCCTGAACATTAATTTTAAATATTTTAAGAGGACTGAGTATACTTTCCAGAGCTTTTGATATTTGATTAGGAGAAGTGGTATACATGTTTACAGAACTTAATAAAATTACAGAAATCAATCTGATAAATACCACAACACTATTTTTAGCAATCTTGGGATTTACATAGAAAGAATTTTCTTTCATAAAATGAAAGTTATATTCACAAATGAAATTTATTGCGCATGTGATGACAGACATTAGAATAACGGGCTTTAAACTTTTTAAATAATTTTTAGGTGATACAGAAGAAAAAAGCGTAATAATCAGCGCACCTAAAAAAATAATTAAAAGTGATGCAATATGATTAATCGTAAAAACAACGTAAAAAATAGAGAACAAAGATAATATTTTTATTCTCGGATCAACTTTATGTAAAAATGAATTTCCGGCAATAAATTTACCAAAATATACTTTTTTAATCAATTTTTTGCACCTCAGCATTTTGTAAGTATTCAAGTATTTGAATTTTAGCTTTTTCCAACTGAATTTCAAAGGGTATGCGATAATCACCGACCTCGTTTACTTTGTTTATAATTTTGGATACATCAGGAATATCAAGCCCTAGCTCCAAAAGCTTTTCGCTTTGCTTGAAAATTTCTTTTGCATCTCCAAAAGCGACTTGTTTTCCCGAATGCATAATTAAAATTTTGTCAGAAAGATAAGCTGCTTCCTCCATAACATGAGAAACAAAAATTATAGTTGCGCCCTTTTGAGATTTGTAACTTTTTATATATTCTATCAATTTGATTGCCGATGCTGCATCAAGGCCGGCTGTGAATTCATCCAAAATCAATACTTGCGGGTGAGTCACAAGTATCCCTGCAAGAGCGCATTTTCGTTTTTCTCCGCCCGATAAATTCATGTGGGATTTACTTAATAAATTTTCATTTATATTTAAAAATCCGATGATTTCCGATATTCTTTTTTTTATGGTATTTTCATCTGTATCTCGGTTTCTTAGTCCAAACGCTATGTCGTCATAAACAGTTTTGCTGAACAGTTGTTTTTCGGGATACTGGAAAAGTATTCCTATTTTAGAATACAGTTCATTTTTCAAATCGGATATATTTTTATTGTCTAATAATATATCACCTTCAGAGGGCTCTAAAAGTCCGCTGAGTAAATTGATTATAGTGGACTTTCCGGAACCTGTTTTTCCGAGTATTCCCAAAATTTCTCCCTTTTTTACATCAAAATTTATTTTTGAAAGAGAAAAATCATCAGACTTGCTATATGTGTAACAAACATTTTTAAATGAAATCATTTTGTTTTCTCCAGTATTTTTATTATTTCATCGGCACACTCTGAATTACAAAATTTGTTTACAGCTACATTGTATCCATTAGTTTTCAAAAAATAAAGTATGTCTGTAGAAGCGAGAGGTAAAATACCATTTTTTTTAGTAAGTTCAACATTCGAAAACATTTCTTTAGGAGATTTTACAGCTATTATTTTTGACTTGTCCATAAGCACAACTCTGTCGGAATGGAGGGCTTCATTTATGTAATGAGTTATTAATATAACAGTGATTTTGTGGATATTTTTTAATTTTAATATGGTGTTTAGAATATTTTTTTTAGAATCAGGGTCAAGCATGGAAGTGGGTTCGTCAAATACTATTATATCAGGTTTCATTGCCAAAACTCCTGCAATTATGAGTTTTTGCTTTTGACCGCCTGATAGGGAGTTTATGCTTTTTTTCTCAAATCCGTCAAGCCCGACTTCATTAAGCGTATTTTTTATTATAGGGCCTATTTCTTTGGCGGGGATACATAAATTTTCCAACCCGAACGCTATTTCTTCTTCAACAGTCGAAGAAATAATTTGATTATCGGGGTTTTGAAATACCATTCCTACTTTTCTTTTTACTTCTGAAACATTAGTTTTGGTATTCAAACCATCTATATGTACTTCTCCGGAGGTGGGGAGCAAAGTCCCGTTTAAGAGTCTTGCCAGAGTAGATTTGCCGCATCCGTTTGGCCCCATTATTGATATGAATTCACCTTGATTTACAAAAAAATTTATATTTTCAAGTAGATTAGTCGAAATATTACTGTAGATGTCAGTGCTCGTATAAGTAACATTTTCTAAACTTATAAATTTTTTCATAAAATCACTTCCTAAAATATTTTGTTTTTGCTCCATATCGCTGTTGCCCCGGCAGGCATTACAAGTTCGGATGACGAAACAGGTATACCTATTTCATCGGAATATACATATCCTCCTAATTTTTTTTGAAGCACGTCCGACAACATATATCCCATAACTGACGGAGAAAGTCCTGTAGAATATGAATTTATAACAAAAAACTCAGCGTTTTCCGATAAAACATTTTTACACAGTTTTATAAATTCATATATATTGTCTTCGATTCTCCAAATTTCGCCTCGAGGTCCTCGGCCGTAGGAAGGAGGATCCATTATTAGACCGTCATACTTATTGTTCCTTTTTATTTCTCTCAAGACGAATTTTTCGCAATCATCGACAATCCATCTGATAGGGGAGGATTTTAAATTAGAAAGCTCGGCGTTTTCCTTTGCCCATGTTACCATGCCTTTTGAAGCGTCAACATGACAAACTTTAGCTCCGGCGTTTGCGCATGCCAAGGTAGCGCCTCCTGTGTACGCAAATAAATTCAATACGTTTGTAGGCGCTTTTCTATTTTTTATGATTGTCTCGAACATGTCCCAATTTACTGCCTGTTCCGGGAATATGCCTGTGTGCTTAAAGTTCATCATTTTTACATTAAAATTTAAATTTTTATATGATATTTTCCAAGCTTCCGGAACGTGTTTTTTTGTTTCCCAGGCTCCGCCGCCTTTAGTGGATCTATGGTAAATAGCGCTGTAATTATTCCACTCGGGCAGAGATTTTGGCGTTTTCCAAATTACCTGGGGGTCGGGTCTAACCAAGATTATATCGCCCCAACGCTCTAATCTATTTCCGTCTGATGTATCCAAAAGCTCATAATCTTTCCATTTTGTGTATCTCATTTTTTATCTTCATTCCTTATTGTGTAACAACATTTTTTATTTTAAATTTTCCGAGACCACGACATATGCTTCTTCCATCAAAGAATCTAATTTTTTTTCATCGAGGCACTCGGCCATAATGCGGATTTTTGGTTCTGTTCCGGATTCACGGATTAAAATTCTTCCTGATGACCCCAGTTTTTCGGAAATGCTTTTTATATATTCTTGAATTTTTTCGTTATTTTTTAGCAGACCTTTCTGCGACAATTCTATTTTCACTTCAGATTGCTTTTGAGGGTATTTTATAAACTGAGATGAGAGTTCGGATATAGACTTTCCGGACTTTGAAAGTATATTTAAAATTTGCAGAGCGGTTAATTGTCCGTCTCCTGTAGAAGATAAGTCACCGAATATCACATGTCCGGATTGTTCTCCTCCGATACTGTAATTTTTTTCAAGCATTCTTTCTAAAACATATCTGTCGCCGACTTTTGTTTCTGATAAATTGATATCATTCTTTTTGCAAAATTCTTTAAGCCCCATGTTTGACATAATAGTGGCAACAAGAGTATTGTTGGTTAATTTTCCGTTTTCTTTTAAATATTTAGCGCAGAGAGCCAGAATAATATCTCCGTCTACTACTTTACCTTTATCATCTATCAGCAGGCATCGGTCAGCATCTCCGTCAAATGCAATTCCTATATCACATTTGTTTTTAACAACATATTCGGATAATTTCTCCAAATGAGTCGATCCGCAATTCTCGTTGATGTTTATTCCGTCAGGATTATCGAAAAGAATAGTCGCATTGGAATTTATTTTAGAAAAAATTTTGCTTGCAGTCGCACTGGCAGAGCCATTTGCACAGTCTACCGCCAATTTCAAATTTTCTATGTTTCCTTCAAAAGTTTCACACAAGTATTTTACGTAATCATCTACTGCTGATTCACATTTTAAAATTTTTCCTAATTTTTCACCTGTTGGTAAGCTTGACTCGTCGTTGCTTTCTACTAATTTTTCAATAGAATCTTCTATTTCATCGGTTAGCTTGTAGCCGTCTTTGTTAAAAAATTTTATCCCATTGAATTCAAATGAATTGTGGGAGGCGGATATCATTATTCCTGCGTCTGCGTTATATTTCTTTACAAGATAAGATACAGCGGGAGTAGGGACTACCCCGATCGAAATTCCTTCAGCTCCTACAGAAGCGATGCCCGCCAAAAGAGCATTTTCCAGCATATCCGAAGATATTCTCGTGTCTTTTCCAATCAGTATTTTTGCATTGTGACCACAATTCCCGGTTAGTACCTTTGCTGCTGCACGGCCTAATTTTATAGCAAGTTCACAGGTGAGTTCTCTGTTTGCAATTCCTCTGACTCCATCTGTTCCAAAAAATTTTCCCATAAAAATCCTCCTAAATTTTTAAAATTTGCACTGCTCGTTTTTAATCTCTTGTTCGTGTGGATTTTTGTAACCCATGTGATTATAAGCTGCCGCAGTTACACATCTTCCGCGAGGTGTTCTGCTGATAAATCCGATTTGCATCAAAAACGGTTCGTAAACATCTTCTATGGTAATGGCTTCTTCTCCAATCGCCGAAGCCAAAGTTTCAAGACCGACAGGCCCTCCTCCATAGTATGAGATTATGGTATCTATTATTCTTCGGTCGTTTGTATCAAGACCTAATTCGTCTACTCCCAAGCGATCCAAAGCCTCTTTTGCTATTTTGTATGTTATTTCTCCTGAATTTAGTACTTGTGCAAAATCGCGAACGCGTTTTAATAATCTATTTGCAATACGAGGCGTTCCTCTGGAGCGAGAAGCTATCTCTAAACTTCCGTCATTACTGATTTCTATTCCCAGTATGTTTGCACTTCTTTTTATTATTTTCGAAAGTTCTTCCGGCGTGTACATTTCAAGCCGTAATACAACTCCAAATCTGTCTCTAAGAGGAGCAGTGAGTTGCCCGGCTCGAGTTGTCGCTCCGATTAAAGTGAATTTAGAAAGCGGGAGGTGATAGGAAGTTGCCATTTGTCCTTTTCCGGTTACTATATCTATCGCAAAATCCTCCATAGCAGGATAAAGTATTTCCTCAACACTTCTGGAAAGTCTGTGAATCTCGTCTATAAACAGAACATCTCCCGGGGACAAATTTGTAAGCAGCGCAGCCAAATCTCCGGGCTTTTCAATCGCAGGGCCCGAAGTTATTCGTATATTTACTCCCATTTCTTTTGCTATAATCATCGACAAAGTGGTTTTTCCGAGCCCCGGAGGGCCATATAGGAGCACGTGGTCTAGAGGTTCTTTGCGAATTTTTGCTGCTTCTATGAATATTTTTAAATTTTCTTTTACCTTTTCTTGACCTATATATTCGTTTAAATTTTGTGGTCTTAAAGGGTTGTCGTTGTCGAAATCTTCGGGTATTTCCGAAGGATTTATAATTCTATCGTCCATTTTTATACTCCTTTAGCCATACTTTTGAGCGTCATTTTTATCATCTCTTCAGTAGACAAACTACTGTCCAAAGTTGAAATAAAAGGCATTACATCTTGGTATGAATAGCCGAGTGACATTAGTGCATTTGCCGCATTTTGAGCATTGGAACTCGAAGGCAATGCGTTTTTAAATTTAGAATTGGTAGCGGAAGAATTTTTTGAAAATAATTTATCTTTAAGTTCCAGAACAATTCTCTTAGCGGTTTTTGCTCCTATACCACTCACAGTCGTAAGACTTTTGCTATCGTCAGCCGTGACTATAGCAGCTACTTTTTCCGGAGAAAATTGAGATAAAATAGCAAGAGCCGCCTTGGGACCTACTCCCGAAACCGAAGTAAGTAGTTTAAAACAAGAAAGCTCATCTTTTTCAGAAAATCCGAATAAATCTACGGCGTCTTGCCGTACGTTCATGTATGTGTATACAAATATAGTGCTATTCAAATTGCTCTTAAAAGCTTCTTGAGTGTATGCCGAAGTCAAACATTTGTATCCGACCCCGCTGCACTCTATAACTATATAATTATCTTCTATGCATAATAATGTACCTTTTAAGCTATATATCATATTTGCTCCTATAAATTAAAAATTTCCTGTCTTTTTTACTATGTATTGATAACCCAAAGAATTTGCATGACATATTGCGATAGCTAATGCATCGGCAGTGTCATCGGGCTTGGGAATTTCTTTTAACCTTAGTAATCTTTGAGTCATTAGCATTATTTGAGGTTTTTGGGCCTTACCGTATCCTGTCACTGCGGTTTTTACTTGCAGGGGGGTATATTCATACATGGGAATTTTATATTTTTGCAGTGACAACAAAATTATCCCGCGGGCTTGAGCTACATCGATTGCGGTTTTGTGATTATTTTGAAAATATAATTTTTCAATCGAAGCTACATCGGGTTTGTATAATTCTATTATTTTTTCCAGTTCATCAAAAATTATTTCAAGTCTTTCAGAAAATTTGTTTTTCGGACTTGTTATTATTGCTCCGTAGTGCACGGGAGTGTATTTTGCATTTTTAAATTCTATAATACCGTACCCAAGAGTAGCATACCCCGGGTCTATTCCCAAAATTACCATTTAATCCACCTCTAACCAATAGATTATATCATGCTTAAAAAAATAAATAAATAATAATTTTAAAAGGTTGAAAATTGCTGTTTTAGGCGCTTTGAAAATGTAGTGTATCTTAGTTTTGACTTGCTGCTTTTCACCGCATTAATTACGCATTCTTTACATCCTATTAAAATGCAGATTTTTTTCGCTCTGGTTATGGCTGTATAGAGTAAATTCCTTTCCAGCATTATGTGATGGCTCTTGTCCATCGGAATAATTACTATAGGGTATTCTCCTCCTTGGGATTTATGAATTGTACAAGCATATGCAAGCACAAGTTCATTAAGTTCGGAAACATTATATTTCACAATTTTTGAATCAAAATTTACTTCCAAAAAATTTTGGAATTTATTTATGGAGGATATTATTCCTATGTCTCCATTGAAAATATCTTTATCGTAATTATTTTTTATTTGCATTACTTTATCTTTGAGCTTGTATTCTACCGCGTTGTAAGTGAAGCTAAGATTATTTTTATTGATAGATGATTGTAAAATTCGGTTTAAATTATCAGTACCTAAAATTCCTCTTTTCATAGGGCTTAGAACTTGAATATCGGTAATCGGATTTACCTTATAGTAATTAGGAAGTCTTTTTGTGTATAATTCTACGATTGTATCAGCGCATTTTTGATTATTATTATTTTCGATAAAAAAGAAATCAGAATCTGATTTTATTTTTAAATTGGGAATTTGTCCTTGGTTTATTTTGTGAGAATTTATTATTATATCGCTGATTTTGGACTGCCTGTATATATTATTTAATTTTATAATAGGTACAGTTTGAGAATCTATTATATCACGCAAAATATTTCCGGGTCCTACCGACGGTAATTGGTCGGCATCTCCTATTAGTATAACTGTCATACTGTCCGGAACAGCCTTGAAAAGATTGCACATTAATTTTATGTCTACCATGGATGCCTCGTCGACGATTAAGGCGTTTCCGGTCAATTTATTTAAACTATTTTTTCCAAGCCTTCCGCCTTCTTGGGCTTCTAAAAGTCTGTGAATAGTTTTAGCTTCTGACTTTGAAATTTCTGATAGTCTTTTAGCGGCTCTTCCTGTGGGAGCGGTTAATATAATGTTTTTACCTCTGTTTTTAAATATATTTATAATAGCTTCGGTGATGGTTGTTTTTCCGACACCCGCTCCACCTGTAATTACAGAAAAATTGTAAGACAGTACAGTATTTATAGCTTCTTTTTGAGAATCATCGTAATTTATCCCTATATCTTCTTCAACTTTATTAATCTCAGATTCGTTTTCTTCTTTGCTGTATTTAACAAAAACAGGAAAATCCACTATCGATTTGATTTTTTTGGCTAAAAAAATTTCAGAGTTATAAAAAGTGGGCAAATAGATTTTGTCTTCTTCGCAGATTATAATTTCTTCCTTTATAAGACTTTTGCAAACGTCTTTAATTTTTTCGGAATCTACCTCTAATATTTTTGAACATTTTTCTGCTAGTTCTTCCGAAGGAATGTAACAATGACCTTCTGTAGCGGATAGTGATTCTAAAATATAGATAATACCCGCTTCGCATCGTTTGTAGAAATCATTATCAAAATTTAAACTTTTGGCAATGCTGTCCGCCATTTTAAAATTAATCCCCTTTATGTCATAAATGAGGTCATAGGGATTATTTTTTATTTTAGAGACGCTTTCTTTACCATAAACTTTAAAGATTTTTTGGGCAATAGTCGTGCCTAATCCTGCCTTTTGCAAAAAAAGCAATAAATCTTTGGTTTCTTTTTGTTCGTTCCAACTTTTTATTATGAGGTTCAGCTTTTTTGGGCCTATTTTTGGAACTGATAAAAGTTTTTTAGGTTCGTTTTCTATTATGTCAAAAATTTTTTCACCAAAAAATTCTATCATAGATTTTGCAAGAACAGGGCCCACACCTTCAAGTGCTCCGCTCCCCAAATATAGTTCCATTTCGTGCTCGGTAGAGGGCAGACCGATTTCGCAGCCGGTAACGCTGAATTCTCTTCCAAATTCTTTGTTTAATTTCCAATTTCCGGTGAGGTTCACGGTGCTTCCGATATTTATCTCCGGAAGATAGCCGGAAATGGTTATAAATTTTTTGTTTTCATTGGAATATATCTTAGCTACTTTGAAATCATTGCTTGTGCTGGTGTAAATTACGCTTTCTATAATTCCGCTTATTTTTTCCATGAATAACCCGCCCTACAAATATGTTTTATCCAGATTATTTTACCACCGAGTACTCTAAATGCCAATATTTTAATTGTGTGATAAATAACAATATCAATATGGTAATTGGAAGTTACTGTTGATTTTTGGATAAAATTATGTTAAAATATAGCTTATATAACTAATTAAGGAGGAGTAAAATTGCACGATGGACACAGAGATAGATTAAGGAAAAAATTTGTTTTGGGTGGAATTGATGGTTGGCCGCATCATGAAGTGCTTGAATTATTGCTATTTTATGCGATTGCACGGAGAAATACAAATGACATAGCTCATCGATTAATTGAAAAATTCGGAAGTTTTAACGGAGTATTTGAAGCGCCACTTGCCGTTTTAAAAGATGTGGACGGAATAGGGGAGTCTACTGCTATATTTTTGAAGTTAATTGCAGCGGTTGCCAGGACTTATGCCGAGAGCCGTAATTCTTGCAATGATTCTACATCTTTGGAAAATCTTTACAACAGTATCGCATTAAAATTTATAGGCAGAACTGAAGAAGTGGTGGTTTTAACGCTCCTAGACGCAAAAAGTAAAGTACTTTTTAGCGATGTTATAAATAAAGGAAGCGTTAATTCTGTTGACCTTTATGTAAGAAAAATAATAGAGCTTGTCGCTATGTATAATGCCTCCTCGGTAGTTCTGGCACATAATCACCCGAGTGGTGTGGCTGTACCTTCTAAAGAAGATCTTATTTCAACGGAACATATAAAGAATCTTCTTCGCAATATGCATGTTAATTTGCTTGACCATCTGATTATTGCCGATAAAGATTATATTTCTATTCGTGAATCACTCATGGCGTTTGATGAAGAACTTGAGGACTAGTTTATATAGGAAGTATAACAAGCTTATAAAAAATTTATGAAATAATTGTTATATTTAAGAATGAACTTGACTTTTTTGTGCATAATTGATAAAATTATAATTGTAAAATTATTATTTATATGACGGAGGTATAATTATGGACAATCAAAAAGTAGAACAGTTCTTAGCTGCCAACGGAAAGTTTTTTCCGGCAGAGAAAGTTCCCATTATAAAACAAAGATTACTCGATGCTGATGAAGGCAAAGCCGCTGTTATACAGTGCATAGATTTTAAAGACCCAACCATGCTTCTTATAATTTCAATTTTGGTTGGTACTTTGGGCGTAGACAGATTTATGCTTGGAGAGGTCGGACTCGGAGTTGCAAAATTATTGACAGCCGGCGGGTGCGGAATTTGGAGCATCGTGGACTGGTGTATAATTACCAACAGAACTAAAGAATATAATTATAATGAACTAATGAAAAACCTCATATAGTCAGTGCGCTGTATAAGTTAATATGAGGTGTAAAAATTATTTTTAAAATGTAATGAAATTTGCCAACTGTTAATTCAGGGGGCAAATTTTTTGTTTTATATAAAATTTACAAAAAATCAGTTGACAATATATATATATATATAATGGATAATGAGTTCAACAAAAAGTACAAATTTAAAAAATAGGAGGAATGATACCATGAAAATAACTTTTTGCGGAAAATATGAAAATTACGACGATAAAACTGCTGTAAAATGGCAGGAAGGCGGGTATGAACTATGTATAGAAGGGTTAGGCGGCGAATCTTCAAATGAAATTAGCGTAGAAAGTATCTTGAACGATGACAAACTAAAATTAAAGGGCGATCTAAAAAAACAAAATTGAAGTTATAGCAAACAAATTCGGCAAACGAGCTAAGCTGAACCGTAAATTTATTAATGTAAAATCGAAACTTGCTGAAATATTCGGATCCGGTAAAAACTAAAACTAATAATAATCTCATAAAATAAAACCGACCCAAAAGGGTCGGCTTTTTATCTTGATTTTATTTTTTCTTATTTAAGATAGGGAATGCAGCTACGCCAAGTGAAATAACCGAGAAAAGCACTATCATCGATGTTGTGGCATCGCCTGTGATAAAATTCATGAAGTTTTCTTCATCTGTATCTAAGTCGTTATTTGAATCAACTTCATCGTTTTTGTCCAAATCCATATTTTCATTATTTTCGTTTTTATCTTTATTATCGATTTCTTCTGAAGATTTGTCTTCGCCATTTGGGTCATTTTCTTCAATATTTTTCGCTACGATTCCGTATAGGCTTAAATGAGTGGTTTCAAATACCAAGCATCCATTTTCTATTGTTGCGGGGAGAGTTTCCTTTATTTTGTTGGTTCTCTGGTTAATATAAACGACCTCATAGTGATTGTAACCTTTTAACTCTTCCGGAAGCTCGATTTTGATTTTCATTTTCATTCCGTTCATTTCAACTATTTCGAAATCACTATTTAGAACATTAATGTCTAAAACAAGTTTTATATCGTTATTTTCAAGTCCTTCGGGAATTTCTGTTTTTTTAATATCCAGCATGTAATTTTCATCTATTTCCCAGTCCGTCTTAAGGCTACCTTTTAATTCACTTTCTTCTCTGGTGAAAATTTCTTTGCTTTGATCTTCATCTTCCGAAGTTTTTTCCCAAGTTGCATATAAGAACAAATTTTTATAGCGTTTTTCGTCGTTGGTTAAAACTTTTCTAACATATTCTGAAGTTGAATCTACTAACCAATCGTTCCAATAAACGGAATTACAGATTTTTCCTGAGCCGTTTGATTGAGAATTCCATCCTATGAATTTGTAGCCTTCTCTTTCAGGAATATAATGGAAAACATACATTTCGGTTCCTGAATTTCCACCGCCTAAATAGTCATATTCTTTAGAACTTACCCCGTCTATTGTTCCACCGTTGGCATCTAGAACCAAAGTATATGAATTGGGTCTGTCCGATTCTTTTAAATTTGGGTTATTTAACCGTCCTTCATCATCTACACCGTAAAATGGCAGTGTGCTTTTATATAGCGCAGTAACTTTTACAACACTATTTTCACTAAAATAACTTTCGTCAATCGAATCTACGATTTTGCCGTCAATACCCCATCCGCAAAATTTGCAATTTTCTCTTTCCGGGGTGTACTGTTTCAGATCAATTTCTTTTGTAAATTCGTCCTTGTTGATTATTAATCTTAAAACTTCTTTTTTGCCAGGCATTTTGCCGCCGTATGCATCTAATGTTAAGTAGTACTTATCTGTGTTTTTAAGAAGTTTATCACTGAATAAAGCGTAGACAGATTTTCCTTTATCGTAACTGACACCTTCACAGGATCCTTTGTAGTTAAAATCGTTCGAACATAATGTTGTGTCTGCGGCGGCAGCTTTGGTACTGTCCGAAGAAAGAGCCCATCCGGAAAATTCATTTTTTCCGTTGAAAGGTACAATTCCTTTTGTGAGGTCATAAAGTTTTACTGTTGGATATCCATCTGTATTCTTAGCATCATCGTCATCAAAATCGAATTTCAAAAGCTTACTGTACGAGCCGTCAATGTCTGCGTCGTAGTCGGAAGCTTTTATATTCATCGCTAAAGTATATTCTCCGGTATCCGAAATTGTAAAGGCGTGTGCATCACTATTTGCAAACATAAACGGTAGTGCTATTCCGAGTCCGGCACATGCTGCTAAAATAAATTTGTTTTTCATAGATGTTTCCCCTTCCTTTCATTTTTCAAATTGAATTTTATCATATATCAAAATGTTTTTTGTAATATTTTATATTTTTTTAAAAGAAATTAGGATAATATTAATAATTAAGTATGAATTTTAGACGACTGTCAATTAATGTATTTTAAAAAATTTAATTTAAAAATTACTTATAAATTTATTTTTCCATTCATATGATTGTAATATTAAGAATTAAAAAGGAGCGATTTTTAATGATTAGCAAAAAAGTAATTGGGTTACTTTCGGTCGCTTTAGCCATTCCTGCTTTCTCGAATATGGGTTTAGGCGCGGAGGGAATTGATTCTGACATGGTTTACTATGAATCAGTGAAAAATGTATTGGAAATAAATCAAAATCCGGAAGATTTGGAAAATAATTTAAAACCTATTCTAAAAAACTTTTTTGATTCAAAGATAGATGAATACATTAATTTCCTTGGGAGGAATAGCAAAGATATACAGGAAAATAAGAATTCTTTGATTGAGTGTATTGATTTTTATATGAAAAATTTTTCTCTTAGAGAAAGACATTTCGGATATCCTGCGAATATGTGCAAAAGAACTGCACTGGTTAATATTTTCAGTTCCATTGAAAAAGACGGATTTTTAGCCAACAACTGCGGAGATGTAAACGAATCGGGAAATTATCGTATGGATTCAAAAGAAATTGAAAGAAATATTTTGAAACTCTTTGCCGAGAAATTTGGAATAGAGGATAATTACTGGGGATATATAACCTCCGGAGGTTCCGAGAGCAACGAGTGGGGAATTAATGCTTCTTTTAAGAAAAATCCTGACGGAATACTTTATTTTTGCGAATCTGCGCATTACAGCATATATAAAAATTCCGAATCACATAAAAGAAGAATTATTCCGCAAACTTCCGAAGAAGATGAATCCATAGATTGTGAAGCGCTTTTTAAGCAAATAGAAAAAGATTATAACCAAACAAAATCTCCTGCAAATATAATTCTCACTTGGGGCACTACCAAATACGGTTCATGCGACGATGTTAAAAGGATAACGGATTTTCTTATAGAGAAGCATATTCCATATTATGTGCACGTAGATGCAGCACTATTCGGAGGCATTCCTAATAATCAAACAGACGCTCCTGTTATTTCTGAAATCAAAAATCTTAACATAGATTCCATATCTACCAGTTTGCATAAATATATTGGTGTTCCTACGGTTAAGAGTATACTTTTAAGTACCAAAAAAGCAACCGGAGAACATATTGATTACATAGGTCAAACTGATAATACAACATCCGGTTCACGGGATATAATGCCATTTTCCACACGTCAACAAGTAATTGATATTCTAAATCATTCCAGCCCCTGTGAATATAAGAAAAACATAGAATTTTTTGAAAAATGCCTTAAAGATAAAAATGTTAACTTTGTAAGAAATGGAAAATCTAATATTTTTGTCGTTAATGCGCCTTGTGACGAAATTTGTAAAAAATATCAGCTGTCTTGTTTTACAGATAAAGCGGGACATCAGAAAGCCCATATAATAATTTTCCCGTATCAAAATCAAAATATAATAAAAGAATTGGCTGAAGAATTAAGTTAAAAAATTATCTGAAGGAGAATATTAAATGTTTAAAAAAGTTGCTACTTGTTTATGTTTTTCGTTATTATTGTCAGGAAAAATTTGTGCTATGGCACCCGGCGAAAATGGTTCTAAAGATGTGTCAGAAAGCTCATTTAAAATAACCCCATGGAAAGTTGAAGGAAAAGTAGATTATGACACTGTGCTTGACCAATTTGGAGTGGAACCTCTTACAAAAGATATAATTATTCGCTGGGAAAATTTAATGAAAAAATCCGGAAAAAATGTAAAATTGCACCCATGGGTAACACGTGGAATATTTTTTTCACATAGGCATTTCAATGATATTTTGGACGCTTACGAAAGGTATCTAAAGGAAAAAGAAAAAGATCCGAACGCCCAGTGCCCTATATTTGTGTACACAGGCCGTGGACCTAGCTCGGATGCCATGCATTTGGGGCATTTAGTTCCATTTATGTTTGCTAAGTACTTACAAGATGCTTTTGATTGTAATGTCGTAATACAAATGTCCGATGACGAAAAATTTTATTTTAAAGATATGCCGTTCCAAACAGTTTACGATTTAGGTCGAAAAAATTCAAAGGATATAATAGCCGTTGGATTTGACCCGAAGAAAACTTTTATATTTTCCAATCATGACTATAGGCTTTCATGCAGGCAGTACGAAGAACTTGCTACCGAGATGAGAAAGTGCGTTACATTCCATACATTGCAAAAAGTTTTTGGCTTTGACGACCAAGCAAACCCCGGAATGATAGATTGGCCGGTATATCAATGTGTTGCAGCTTTTTATCAATCATATCCGCATCTTTTTAAGAAACCCGCACTATGCCTTGTTGCTTATGCGATAGATCAAGACCCATATTTCAGGCTTTCTTCGCAACTTTCCGGTACTTTTAATAAGAGGATAAGAAGTAAATCTGTGTCTGCTCCGGTTAAACATACATTCAGCCCGTGCTCAATAATCGGAAAATTTATTCCTCCGCTTACTTTTAACAAAAATTGCGATTCCAAAGAAAGAAATACAGGAAAAATGAGCTCCAGTGTTTCTGCTGAATCCACGATATTTTTAACTGACACTCCCGCACAAATAAGAAAAAAAGTTAATAAATATGCTTTTTCCGGTTCTAGAGGTGACGGCACTTTGGAAGACCACAGGCGAGTTGGCGGTGACATAACTCTTGATGTTGCGTGTCAATATTTGAACTTTTTTGAGACAGATGACGAAACATTAAATCAAATTTATTCAGATTTTACCGCCGGCAAAATAACATGCGGAGATACTAAAAAATTGCTTATAGATAGGCTTGTTAAAATTGTAGGGGAGCATCAAAGAAAAATTTCACAAATTACCAAAGAAGATATTGATGAATTTTATTCACAAAGCAAGAAATAAATATTAAATTTTAAATTTATATTGAAAAATGTATCTTAATATGGTAATATATCCCTAGATAACTGAGAAAGGAAATTTGCCATGCAGACATTAATTTGTAATGTAAAATTTAATAGCTGGCAAAGCTGCTACAAATAAGATATTTGTAGTGGACCTTTTTACTGCGCCGCTGACAGATATCTTAAGAATATCTGTAGCGGCTTTTATATTTTAAGAAAGCCGAAACGTATACTCGTTTTGGCTTTTTATTTTTGTTTGCAGATATGAGAAAAATTTAACAAATGAAAGTTACAAATTAAGAGGTGTAAATTAAAATGGAGAAGTTTTTTAAATTTATATTTTTGTTACCGATTTTGGCTTTGATATTTTTAGTAAACTGTAAAAAAGATGATTCCAAAATTAAAATAGGAGTGATGCAAATCGTAGAGCATGAATCTCTTGACAGTGCCAGGCAGGGATTTATAGATGAACTTGAAAATTTGGGATACAAAAAAGGCAAGAATGTAGAATTTGATATTCAAATCGCATCTGGAGATATTTCTAATTGCGTTACTATAGCGGAAAAATTTGTAAATGACAAAAAAGATATTGTCTTGGCTATTTCAACTCCTTGCGCACAAACAATGGCAAATACCACAAAAGATATTCCTATTTTGGTAGCAGCTGTAACAGATTTTGAGGGGCTCGGAATTATAAATTCAGAAGAAAAGCCCGGGAAAAATGTAACAGGAGTATCGGATCTTGCACCAACGGATAAAATAATTTCTCTTATTAAAAAATTAAAGCCGGACTCTAAAAAAGTTGGGGTTTTGTATTCGGTAACGGATTCTAGCCCTCAGTATCAGGCAAAAATTGCACAAGAAGAAATAAAAAAACTTGGTATGCAGTGCAAATCGGCAAGCGTTTCGCAAATTAACGAAGTCGAACAAGTGGCTGAAAATCTTGTGAAAGAGGTTGACGCTCTTTATGCTCCGGTAGATAAAATCACTTTTTCTACAATGCCAAAAATTTCACAGATATTTTTAAAAAATAAAAAATTTGTTGTTTGTGCAGAGGATGATATGCTTTCAAAGGGTGCGATTGCAACATACGGGATTGATTACTATGAATTAGGAAAAATTGTGGCTTCTCAGGCATCAAAAATTTTGAAAGGGGAAGAAAAAATAGAAAATATCCCGATTGAACATATACGAAATGCAAAACTTAATTTAAATTATGATATTGCCGAAAAACTCGGTATAGATGTTACAAATAACTTGAAAGGGGAAAATTAATGGATATTATAATTTCAACAATATTTCAGGGATTAATTTATTCCGTTCTGGGAATGGGAGTGTTTATTGCCTTTAGGATTTTAAATTTTGCAGATATGACCGCTGAGGGAAGTTTTACACTTGGAGGTAGTGTGTGTGCGGTTATGATTTTGCATGGAATAAATCCTGTAATAAGTCTGATTGTTTCAGGACTTTTCGGAACCTTGGCAGGATTTTTTACCGGATTTTTAAATACTAAACTTAAAATTCAAGGTATCCTTTCAGGGATTTTGGTAATGATTTCACTTTATTCCGTTAATTTGAGAATTATGAAAAAAGCTAATTTATCTATTTTGGGGAAAGAAACTATTTTTAAATTTTTTGGAAGTTCAAATATTACAAATTTTATATTCGGAATAGGTATATGCGGATTTTTAATAGCAGTTTTATTGTTGTTTTTTAAAACTAGATTGGGACTTGCGATAAAAGCTACCGGAGACAATGAACAAATGGCTAAGTCTTTGGAAATAAACACTGATTTTAGTAAAATTTTTGCACTTATGATAAGTGGATTTCTATGTGCGCTGTCAGGCGCTTTGGTAGTGCAAAATCAAGGATATTCCGATGTTAATATGGGCGTGGGGGTAATTGTAATTGCACTTTCTTCGATAGTCATAGGTGAAGCAATTATAAAAAAAGATTCGATAATATTTAGATTGTTGGGCGTAATTTTAGGTACGATTTGTTATAAATTTATGATTTATTTTGTGTTAATGCTAGGTATGAATCCCGGTGATTTAAAATTTTTCACTGCACTTATCGCGACTACTTTGTTGGGACTTCCAAGCATTCGAAAATATTTTAAAGGAGTGAAAAACAGAAATGCTGAAGCTTAAAGAAGTAAATAAAAGTTTTGGAGAAGATTCTTCAAATAAAAAAATTATTTTTGAAAAATTTAATTTGGATGTAAAAAAGGGAGAATTTGTGACTATAATCGGCGGCAACGGATGTGGTAAATCTACTCTGATGAATTTGATTTCCGGATCTGTTTTTCCAAAAAAAGGTCAAATATTTATAGACGGAAAAGATGTCACCTATGCCCCGGAGCATAAGAGAGCAAAACTGATAGGAAGAGTATTTCAAGACCCGTTAAAAGGTACTGCGCCAAATCTTACTGTTGAAGAAAATTTGTCATTGGCATTTTTAAAGGGTGAAAGAAAGGGACTGAAATTCAGCATAAATAAGAATGAGAGAGAGACTTTAAAAGAAAGGTTAAAATCACTTAATCTAGGTCTTGAAAATCGTTTGGACACAAAAATGGGGCTTCTTTCCGGAGGCCAAAGGCAAGCGATAACACTTCTTATGGCCACCTTAAAAAAGCCCAAAATTCTTCTTCTGGATGAACATACAGCAGCTTTAGACCCTAAATCTTCAAAAAAAATACTTGAAATAACCGAAAAAGTAGCATCTGATTCCGAAATTACAACGCTAATGATAACACATAATATAAAAGATTCACTCAAAATAGGCACGCGAACAATTATGCTGAATTTAGGTAAAGTGGCGATAGATTTGAATGGGGAGTATAGAAAAATTATGAGTCCCGAAAAGTTACAAAAATTATTTGACGATATTAATTACTAAAATAATCAGGTACAATTTTTATTACTTTAAAATATATAGATTGTCAGTTTTTACTATCAGGTATTCACTGGTATTATGTTCCAACCTTGAAGTAGAAACATGCAAGCAGTCAAATCCCAGCAGCTTTGTGAGCAAACCCGAATTGTAAAACAAGGCTGCTTTATTGTTTTTAAAAAGATTATTTTCTGAATTTTTATTTATAAATGTTTGCTTACTTTTTTTAAAAAATTCTCCGAATTCATCGCTATGTTTGGTGCAAATTATATTTTTTAATTTTTCCAGATGTTTATTTTCCAGAACTTTTATATCAGAAGTAGGCATTAACATTTTTACAACAGTAGATGAACTTTTTTTATCGGAGTATATTTTAGCAACAGAAAGAGAGTCTGTTGTATAAATCCCCATTCCAAATAGATTTTTTGCATTGGAGCCTATATATACATTTCCGGCTTTTAAATTTTTTGCAAATTCTTTTTTGTTAAGTCCCCTGTATAAAACCAAACCGGGATTAGATTTTTTTTCAAAATCGAATTTATTTAATAAATTTTTACTTGGAACATTTTTTGAAATTAAATTTCTACAAATCACATCGAATTTTTTGGGGGAAACATCTTTATTTTCAGCAAGAAAATTATTCATTGTTTTGTATAATTTTTCGGCTTGGTATTGTATTAAGGGAGCTTTGCTAATACTAACTTTTCGACCTGTGCATTGAATATTTTTTGAAAAGCATGTTGACATCACAAATAAAGAAAAAAGTATCATGTTTAATTTTTTAAACAATTTCATTATTCCTCCTTGCGTTTTTAATATTATATCATATTTTGTCGAAGTTGTAAAAAATAACATAAATATATAATAAAAATTATTGCTTTTTATATATTATGCTTTAAAAACATTGATTTTATTTACAAAATGTGATACAATCAGCTGAAATCAGTAAATAATACAAGGGGAGGATATAAAATGGCGAAAGATTACAATGAGGATTCAAAAAAAGAGGTAAAAGAAAACGAATTAGAAGAAATAGCAGGGGGAAAGGGTGAGCTGAAAAAGGGCTCGGCAGCTTTGATAGGTTCTCTGATGATGTTGGGAGGTACACCGGGAGTATCAGCCGGTTCTCCGAATTTGGGTACAACAAGAGACACCGGCTTTATCGAAAAATGGGTAAAACCTGCGTTAAGCGACATATATAATAAAATTTTTAAAAATAAAAAAGCAAATGAAATCGTAGCGGAAAATGAAGAAAAGCTTTTAGAATTTATAAAAAATCCTAAAATTTCCGGAGCAGCCGAAAAAGCATTCGAAATATCCAATAAGACTGTAAAGAAATTCAAAGGAAATGACCACATGAAAGCTGTTGATGAGCTTAGTTCCTACAACACAAAGTCGAGTGGAGACTCAAAAACTGAAATAGAAAAAATTTTCGATGATGCCTGCTCAAACGGTGATTTACCAATAGGAGATTACACTCTTAAAAATTTGAATAATATCGCTCAATCATTTAATAAAGGAGTAAACGGAGAAGAAAAATTTTATTTTTACAAATATTTGGATGCACTAGAGATTCATAATGAAGAAAATATTTTTTCGGACGGAGACGTAGTGAATCTTGCCAGTCAGTTTAATGCTATGGAATCTCCATCGAACAATTATGTTGCCCCTGTTAAGAGTTGGCCTCATGATTACACTCAAGGTCCGCGCTGTGCTTTGCAGTCCATTGAAGCTTGTAAGCATAGGGAAGCCGCTCAACTACAAGGAAAACTTACGGATGCTCTTAAGGACCTTTTGAACGAATGTGTGACGGAAAATGGAGAGAAAATGACCGAAAAATATCCTTCACTATATAAAAATGGGTATTTAGAGCCGCAAAGGATAACAGATAATAAAGATTTGGAGCAATTTAGAGATTTTATATGTAATGAAAAGAATATCGAAAAAATGAAATTATTATCCCAGTGGGTAAAATGTGAAGGTAGCGAAAAAATGCAGCTGCAAGTCTTTTCTGCGGCACCAAATTTCGGCATTAAATACTGGGGCAGTCAATTATCTTATAGAGATGAATTGCTAAAAGAATGTTGTATGAAATTAATTGAAGTTCAATATAAAGCGCTGGCTCAAGTTGCTGCCATGCGCGCGGATATCTCCGGAAAACGCGTTGGACTGCATGTTACCATGATCGGCAATGGTGTTTTTAGCAATCCAAAAGATACCATACGTGTCGCTCTTAAAGCTCTTAAAGAAAATTTAGCCGGACATAACGTCAATGTATATTTGCATTGTTATAAAGATAATATTTGGGAAAACTACGCAAATGAATTAAGTATAAATTGTGAATCTTTGAATTAAAATATTTAAATAAAATTTCCCTACAGCTTATTTGGCTGTAGGGGAAAATTTTTGATTAATTTAAATTTTCTTACATATCTCTTCGAATTCTTTGTAATAATTATCGGAGCGACTGCTTGTACATCTTGGAGCAACTTTAATATCTTCATTGTAGATGTTAAGTATAGCTTCGGGCTTTACCCAAGGCTTATCTTGAATTTTGCTGGTTTCTTCGTGAGTCAAATATCCATTATACGAAACTAATCCTCGTCTTAAATATTCATCTTTTTTACAAGCCTCAATTACACCGTTTTTTAAAATATTTTCAAAATGAGAAACTAAACAAGCAGAATTTGCAACAGATGTCGAGCCCGCTATGACAGAAGGAATATTAGGAACACAATAATGTACAACGCCTTCTTCTATGTACATAGGGTCGTTGTGGTTGGTTTCGTGGAAAGTTTCTATAACTCCATAATCGTTACTTATATCCACTATAACAGAGCCTTTGTGCATGGATTTTACCATTTCACGAGTTATTAAAAATTCTTTGTTATCTTTTGGCCAACGTACACAGTTAACAATCAAATCTATTTCGGGCAACAGTTTTTCTATGTTGCATCTGTTTGAGAAAAATGTATTAACCTTTCCGTGATATTTACTTTCTATATTTAGAAGTTGATTGTAATTAACATCTCCTACAGTAACCCATGCGCCCAGTTGATGTAAAAAGTCTACCGCAGCAGAACCTACAAGACCATATCCGAGTACCATTGCTTTTATATTAGGAGCTCCAGCAAGTCCTGACACAAATTTTCCGCAACCTCCATTGATGCTTAGCATAGAATAAAGCCCCATAAATGCTCCGGCTTTTCCTGCCGCTTCACAGTTTGGCGAACCGTATCTGTAAGTATCTTCGGCAGTAAACGAAATAACTTTTTTATTTAAAAGCGCCTCTACTTCTTCGGGATGTGCTGCGGGGTGTATACATGAAAAAACAATTTGTCCTTCTCTTAATAAATCATATTCTGTAGGTTCTATTTCTTTTATTTTTGCAACCATGTCGCAAGTTTTGTATATTTCTTCTTTGGTATTTAATATTGTTCCTCCGGCATCAACATATTCTTTATCTTCAAATCCTGCCAATTTTCCTGCGTCATGCTCTACAAAAACTTTTGCGCCTTGGCTTGTCAGAGTTTTAACTTCGGATGGAGTAGCTACTACTCTGCATTCACCGATTTTTATGTCTTTTAATACACCGAATTTCATATTTAAACACCTTCATTTTAATATATTTTATATATAGTATATAAAAAATTTTATAAATTTACAAATTAAAAATAATTTACTGATTTTTTACACATTAATAAAGCAAATGAGAAATATAATGGATATTTTGACATAAATATGGTTGAAATATAACTTTATGAATGTCGGTATTTGTCTAAAAAATATCAAAAAATAAGTAATTTTGTATTCTTATTGAAAGGGGAAATTTAAAATGAGTAAAAAAATATATCTAAGTCCGAGTTGCCAAATAAATAATGTTTATGCAAGTGGCAACACAAATGAACAAGAACAGTGCAACAGGATTGCGGAATTTGCGAAAACAGCTCTTGAAAGGTGTGGTTTTGAGGTTAAAAAAGCCCCGAAAGGACAGGCCATGACAAAGAGTATCAACGAAAGCAACGACTGGAGTGCAGATTTACATATTCCGATTCATACGAATGCGTTTAATGGGCAGACTTTGGGCGGAACGCTCGTTATGATTTACAGTAACGCTACTGAAAACAAAAAGGCAGGAAGTGCGATTTTGAATGCTGTTGCACCCATCTCTCCCGGTCCGGATTATAGTTTGAGAGTAAATTCGAGCCTTGCAGAATTAAATTCAACTAAAGCTATTGCGGTTTACGTTGAGTGTGAATTTCATGATACAAAAGAGGGTGCAGATTGGATAATAAATAATGTAAAATCCCTCGGTGAGGCTATTTGTAAAGGCGTGTGCAATTATTATGGTGTTACATACAAAGAAAATTCTGACAAACTTTACAGGGTTCAAATTGGAGCATTTAAAGAAAAATCAAATGCAGAAAACTGCTTACAAAAAGCAAAAAACGCCGGATTTACCGACGCTTTTATAAAAGAGGAATAACATGAATAAATATATATCAAAAATGATTATGGTTGCGATACTAATCGAAGGAATTGTCACGTATTTTAATGAATTTTTTGTTTCGGGCAATATTCCCTGGCAGATGATTTTTAGTCTGATATTAGGAATTATCACGTCTGTATCTTACGAGCTCGATTTACCCAAACATCTTGGCTTGAAATCCACTATTCCATACGTTGGTAGTGTTTTAACAGGAATTTTAATTTCTCGTGGTTCGAATTATTTATACGATTTAATCAACAAACTAACTAAAATATAAATTATCAAATGTAACTCTGCAGAAATTAAAATAAATTTGATTTTGTAAAGTGTTGTGATATAATTAAAATATAATTTAATATACCGAGGAGAAATATTATGAAAACGTTAGCAAATATATTGTGGATAATGTTCGGCGGATTAGTTCTGTCGATTTTATGGGCGCTGACAGGACTTTTCTTGTGTTTAACAGTCATAGGTATTCCTTTCGGGATTCAATGCTTTAAATTTGCAAATTTGATGCTTTTTCCATTTGGCAGAAAAGTTGTATACGAGGGCGGTGCGGGTTCTCTTTTGCTTAATATACTGTGGATTGTTTTCTGTGGAATTCATCTTGCGTTTGGGTCTTTGATTATAGGAATTCTTTGGTGTGTTACAATTATTGGTATTCCAATCGGAATTCAAATCATTAAGTTCGCAAAACTTTCATTTGTGCCTTTTGGGGCAAAAATAGTGTAGTATTTTTTCTATTTGTGATGACATTACGATATTATTGATGCGGAATCTAAAGAAAAAGAACACCAACTGAAAATTTATTCACATAAATATTTAATTCATGGGAATGCAAAGACGGGATAAATAAAAATTAGATTACCAATTTTGGTAATCTAATTTTTTTAAAGACAGATATTGTTATATAAAGAGGTTAAATTATGGTACGAGTAGTTATAAGGGACATGAAGAAACTCAGTGATAATGAGGCTTTAGGCTAACTACAATATTTACAAGAAAGGCCGTAGACTTGACAAAATGGAAAGTTCAGTATATAATGTTAATGTAGCGTTTAGATATAATGAAAAGGGGGTTAGGACTCAAAAGACTGTAAACGGAGTTCAAACGGATTTCATAACGTCAGGTATTAAGCATTACAGATATTTCAGGAAATATAGTGGCTAAATACACCTATGATTCTTGGGATAAACTGATCTCAATCAAAGATGCATGTTACTTTGAATGCGCCGTATTGTCTTGTTAACGGACATTATTATACTATGGTTGCGGCTATTCATTCTCACGGTGCATATTTTTTAGGCGCTTACAGCGATAATTTTTCTGATGATGATATAGAAACGGCAAATACAGGATTTATGCGCCCGCTATATTTGGTTTCACCTAGTGGTCATTTGCAAAGGTATGATAACTTAACGCACACGATTACAACCATATCGACGACAATGCCCCGCGACCCCAATTATGGTGAAATTTGGTGGGGATTCAAAAGAATTTTTATTTAATATTCAAGGTAAAGGAGAAATTTATATATGTTAATAAAAGTTATTTCTTTTCTCGCAGGTATAGTAAATGTTGTTTGGATAAATTGGAATGCCACCCCAATTAATACACGAGAAGCAGCTGTGGAATTAGGCACTAAGGTAGCACATTCGCTGTACTCAAGTGTGGTGGATTTTGATTATTATTCTGTTGCGAAAGTTAAAGATATGGGTGAAGAGTGGTGCGTTTATTTTGGCGCTCCTCCTGTTGCACCAGTCGATCTGGGCAACGGATTTTTCCGTTGCACAGCTATTCTTAGTGGTGGCCCTGAAATACGCATTAATAAGTCTACAGGTAAAGTAACATCTTGTATATTGCAAAAATAAAGATCACAGCTAAGCTTTTTACATAAATAGAGAATCTTCCTCTTTATATGGTAAATCTATTGGGGGAACTAAGAGTTTACGATCTTAATAACGGGGTTCAAGATAATTATTATAAAACAAAAGGTCGATTAGTAAGTATTCATATGCCATATGATCGGAGACACCTTGTAAAATCAGCATGTACTGTTTTATAGGAAAAAGAAAGGATGAGAAAACATGATGTTTTATCAAATGGTGACACATCCAACTATGACACTTTGGGTACAAACTTATAATTTGTTTTCTGCCAAGCCCATAGAAACCAAAGAAGAAGCAATTGAGGTAGGGGAGTATATGGCTCATAAGCTGTATGATGGAACTAGTTGGGTGGATTTTAGTAGATATGAAGAAACACCTCAAGTTAGTGAGAGTGATGAGGTATATTCTGTGTGGTACAGACCGCATGCTGAAAAGAGAATTATACCAGATTGCATATCTTTGCCTGAAGGACAGCCTAGGGAAGATTTTTATTATCCTCTGGGCGGTGGAGGACCCTATATCAAAATCGAAAAATCTACAGGTAAAATAATAGATTTTGGTTTGCAGAAATAACAACAGTTAAGGCTGAGTAAAAACTCAGCCTTTTTGATAAGTAGTTTTATGCCTTGAAAGTCAAGAGACCGATCAATCGGTCTCTTTTTATGCTCATTTTTACTAAATACTTTTAAAAGCTACAACAAAGTACGATATTACCTGATCTAAAATTTAGGCAAGTGGGCTGAGCTTTGCACTTCCGGTGTAGAACTCTGCCCTTTATAGTTTTGAGTAGTTATAAGAAATATTTATATCCCTTATAACTACTCAGCATGGTACCGATGGTGGGACTTGAACCCACATGTTGTTGCCAACAACGGATTTTGAGTCCGTCGCGTCTGCCATTCCGCCACATCGGCTTTAACACTACCGATTATATCTGATAGTGTTTTGTTTGTCAAGTTTTATTTTATATTTAATTTTAAATTTTTTTAAGCTAATCTTTTTACAGCTGTATAAACTTTTGAAATTTGGTACCAAGTGGAATAATCAACAGAACCCGTTTGAGGCATACTAAAAATTTCTTGAAATTTTTTAACCGAATTTATAGTGTTTTGTCCGTAAATTCCATCTACTGCTAATTTAGAAATCAAAGGGTAGTTATTACTGATTGCGTTAAGCTGCCTTTGAATAGTTTTGACGCTTTCTCCTGAAGAACCTGATTGAAGCACTTCGCCGGGGAAGGAGGAGGGGACACCTGCAACCTGTCTTGCGTATTCTGTGTATATTTCCGAACCGTAGTAAGTTCTCAAAATATCAATGTAATTTGCTCCGTTTTCAGCAAGTGATTTTGACCCCCACTGAGAAAGCCATTCCGGGCAAGTTACATTCTTTCCGTCGCAATATTGTGAGAAAAGAGGTTGTTCTATTTGAGGTTTTGTTATAAAGGTAGAGAATAGTTCGTCTACTATATTGGAAATTTCTTGGAATATATTTCTTTGGTATACAAATTTTTGGTCATACGCAGTGGAGGAAGTAACGGTAAAATTTTTTCCTCGGCTCCTGTACCATTCTGTGTACACTCTGTTTAGAGTAAATGAATTGATAGCTAACACATTCGCTTTTATGGCTTCTTCCGGCCATGTAGCATATATTTCCGAACTGGCAACATTTTTTATATATTCTTTATACGGAATCCAATAATTAGGTGCGGAAGTATCGTTAGGAGCGCCGTCATGAACAATTATAAACTCAGGAACGACTATTTCATCAAGTATTACGTATCCTTCGGAACGAGGTAGTTCTTTTACCGAATCTTCCGGAATCTTTGGCGGAAAACTTCCGTAGAGTGTATGCTCAGGTATTAAAAATGTAGAATTTTCATCTTCTTCGTTTGATTTTTTCATGTATACATTTTGTAAGGCTAATACATCAGGCAGTACCTGCAAATCTTGAATCGTAACGGATTCAAATCCCGGTGCGCTTACACGAATACTGTACTGATTATAAGGCTGAGGAGCTTCAGGCTCTAAGGAATATTCAGGAGGGGGAGCAGTTAGATTTATAATATCGGTATTTCCTGATGAATTTGTAATAAGTTCTTCCAGAGTTTTTGAATCAACACTGTTTGCAACCTCTATTTTTACTCCCGGAATTGGCATGCCCACAGTTTCATTAAATACATTAATTTGTAATTTTCCTATACTCATTTAAATTTATCACTCCTATAAATTCATTTATATAATTAAATGAAACTTTACGATACATTATGATTTACAAACTGAAAAGCTTTTCTACAATATTAGTAGAAAAGCTTTAATTTTTAGTTTTTAGTTGTATTTTCTTTTTGTGCTCTCAAAATTATCAAGAATATGAGTAGCGAACCTATTATCAAAATGATTATTACGCTCAAAAGTTCATGATTTAAAATCCATTCATATAACGCTGCCAATCCTGATTTTCCTTTTGATAAGATACCTTCTTCTCCGCCAAGGATATCAAAATCATTTTTATTTTCGGTAAGGTCGCCTAGTTGAGAACTTACGCCTTCGCCGAGAAGTGCTTGCAATTCTCCTTCATTGTCTACCAAATCCGAAACATGAATTTTTGTACCGGAGGGGTCGGAATAATTAGGTATTTTTTTAGCTGCTATACCAAACAGACTAAATGAAGTTGCATCAAATCTTGCTGTTCCGTCTGTTATATTCATGTCGATATATTCTATATTTCCATTTGATTTTTCATGGACAACAACTTCATTTTTGTAACCGGATAAATCCGGGGCCGGCATTGTAACTGTAACTTTATTTCCGTAGGGGATTTCATATACTTTATCGGTTAATAAATCAATTAGATAAATATCATAAAGGTAAATAACTTCTCTTCTGTCGATTTTTCCATTCATGTAATCTACCTTTTCTTGGTCACCCGTTAGTTTCTCAACTATTACTTTTATGTTCCAGTCAAGCCCTGTTACGGATATATCTCCGGATTTATGATTAATAACTCCGGCTTCTTGCTGAGCTCTTTTTAACTCTGCAAGATTTGTAACTTCCGCTTTTTCTTCGTCGGAAAGGTTCAGATAAGTTTTTGTAGCCTCAACTACTCTACTTATATCTAGTTCCGTGGATACTTTATCCGGAACATTATTTACATCCTCCATGGTGACTTCTTCAGGATTTTTATATACATTTTCTACCGATATCTCCAAATCACTGCTGACATTGTCTATGCTATAAACTCCTGCGCTTTCAGCAATAGGTTTGGAATTATTCAAAAGTACGATAGGGGAAGATTTGTCATAAGCATCCATCAGTGTGATTTTAAAGTTCAATGTTTCGCCGTCTTCTGCGTCAAGTGAACCGGTGAAAGGCTTGTTTTTACCATTTTTATAAATTACGCCCTCTGTTTCCTTAAACGTCGCTTTATAAGTGTTCTTTTTTACTCCCGTAATTTCAATTATTTTGTTTTCGGTTATATTTGAAATTATATATTTTCCGTCAACAGGATTTATGGTATTTATGCTGCCTTTTAAAGTTACTATAGGAGTTGAATGGTTATAGGCTTTATCCAGTGTAATTGTAAATTCAAAACTATCTCCGTGATTTACAGTTATGTTTGAATTTAATACATTTCCGTTATCGTCCAAGCATTTCGCTCCAGATGTCGTTCTTATTTCTAAGTTGTATACCGATTTTTTCGTATTTTCTACAGTTATAATGCAGTTATCTGACGATTTTTCTATGGTATACACTCCGTTAGAAGGCAATAACTGTTTTCTGAAGCCGGATTTTTCTTGCTTGCTGTAGACCTTAATTTGTGAAATATCATAACCCTCTTCAGCAAATATTTTAAAGCTAAAGTCGTCACCATGATATACCGTCTTCTCTACGAATTCACCGTTGGACGTATATTTTTCCTGCCCATATTTATCATAGTATAATATTCCGGTTGAATCATAAAGCTTCATTTTATAAGTGTTGTGCTCCAGACCTTCTACATAGATACGAACATTTTCTTGGATATTCGTGAGAATATACCTATCGGTATCCTTTTTATCAGCATTTTGTTCTTTTGGAACTTCGGTGGGCTTTTTGCCTTCTGTCGAATATTCTACCATTATTTTATAGTTTTCAGAATTTGAATACGCTTCCGAGATGCTAATTTTGAAAATTAAATCAGAACCATAGGAAACTGTATTATCTCCTGTAAGGTCTTTTCCGTCAACGGATTTAAATGTTAATCCTTCGTGATCAGTGAAATACGCCTTGTAACTTATTTTCGCAGAATTATCTATTTTTACTGTTGTTTCGGAAGTTACATTCTTTATTGAATATTTTCCGTTTTCATAATCCAGTTTGATATTATTTGCAGTTACTATTGTGGATAGGGGGTCGAACCCTTCTCTTTCTTCAATGGTGAAATAAAAATTCGAACCGTAGTCAACCGTCAGCTCTATATTTTCACTTAAGATATTCTTTGGATCTAAGATATCTTTTGGATCATCGACATAGGAAAGTTTTTTATTGTTGTTTTCGTCCTTTACCATTATCATGTATTTTCCTTTTACGTCTTTATAATATACACTGCTGTCATAAGTTAATATAATCGGAACAGGAGTTCTATCTCTTGTGGAGTATACTGAAAAATCTTCTACAATTCCCGTTATTTTATATAAGTTATTACCGGACGAATCATCACTCAAGCGTTCAATCGTGGTGCCTTTAGGCAGATTAACGATTCTGTTACCCTCTTTTCCATCCGGGGTATCGGGAGTTATTTTAAATGTATCGTTTCCTGCGTTTATGGTCAAAGTTTCACTAGACTGATATCCTACTTGTGGTTCGGTTTTGAAAACGAATTCCGAACCGATAGTAAGTTCTTTTTTCAATAATTGTTCCTTGGTTTCGTTATCACGGAAAGTCGTATATCCTTCATTAAATGTTACAGTATATTTATATTTTTCGACCTCAGGTACGGATACTATGGCTTCAGATGCTTTAAAATTTTTTACGTAATAAATATAGTATTTTCCGAATTCTTCGCTATTTTTTTCTTCGTAGCTAATCACTGAATACCCTTCAGGGAAAGTTTTTACGGAACCCGGAATGAAATTATAGTCTTTATCGGGTTTGATAATAAATTTATAGCACCAAGGGTCTCTCTCGTTACCGTCCTTGTCCTTTTCGTGGAACCAAGAATTTGGATCTTTTTCATCAAGCTCTATTTTGCTGGTTGTTATTTGCTCTCCGGGGTATACGCCGTTGCATTTATGAAATTTTATTCCTGTGGTATCTATCGGCAAAGTTACCGAGGGATTTTTTGCTAAATATTCTACATCGAAGATAGGTTTAATTCTTATTTCTTTGAAAGTATCAAGAGACTGTACACCAAAAAGTGCTGTTTTATTTTCGGAATAGGCGAGGTCTTGTACGGATGACTCTCTCCAATTATTCTTATGGGTTAAAAACTGTGGGTATCCATATTCTTTTTCGTAGGATCTTACATTTTGTCGATCTCTTTCCCCCCAATTATCAAAATCTTGCTTAAGACAAATATCGTCTTCGTATCGATTATCTCTATTATCATATACCAAAAGAGTATTTGTTCTTATGTTAAGTTCCATATTACCGGTGTTAATTCCTTTCGAAGCGCTTGTTCCTTTCCCTTCTATATATAATTTGGTTTTATTATCATTCATTTTGTAAGGTGCATAAGTTCTGTTAAACCAATTCACATCACAATTTTTTATCTCACCCCATGTTTTGCGCTCGGCGAGTTTGTAAGGAACGCCTGCCGCACAACCACCCTTCGTTTTTTGGTTACTATAAAGCAGTACGGAACCTGTGTCGTCAGCAGGTGTAACGTCTCTGTCCTTAGCAACGTAGTTTAAATTGTCTGTTCTTAAAAGCAATGAATAGAAGATCATATCATCATAATCAAATTTTTTTGTATTAAAAACAGAGTAGTATGAACCATTACCATACTTACGTCCCATTAAAAGAGTAGTAGAAATCCAGTGAATTTGGAAAAACCCTCTTAAAGAATCGGTAGGGAGGTTACCCTTGTCACCTTTTGTAGTTATATACGGTTCGTTATAATTTCCCGGAAGGAACTTTTTACGCAATCCAAATACATCCTCAATTACATCTTCCGAGCCGTCCTCTTTATTTTTCCACTTAACAGCGTCAAATTGGAATCCTATAAAGTTTTCTGCATTACATTTTTTGCCGTAATCTAGTTTTATGTTAAGCTTTTCCGGAGCATTATACCTAAACGCCATATCACATCCGCTGATGTTTTCACCTACTCTGCTATTGACATTTTCATCACGGTCATCTATTGAGGCCAGTGCTTGGTACTTCATATTATATTCTTTACCGGCTTTAGTTCTTATTTTGAGTTTCTCTTCCATATCTGTAGCGTAATCTCTAAAATTTATGTCGTAATCCTCATTATCGTCGGTGCCTTTAACGAGTTTATATTTAGATGTCATATTCCTGACGCTTACTAACTGTGAAAGGCCAGGGATGAAAACATAATCACTAGTTCTTTTAAAACACTCAGCGGATTCGTTTGTGTCGTAGAAAAACAAGAATTTATCAGAAGTGACGTTAGCAAATTCAGCTGCATATCCATAACCATCGAAGTTCATATCTGGCCAGGACTGTATAATTTCATCTGAAATAGTTTCCCTTAAGGTACACGGTACTGTTTTTTTCTTTTTATTATCATACAGCCGATAGCTAACCCAAAAATCCTCACCGTAGGTTACTTCATATTCACATTCACGTTCGGAATTATAGTCTGTAAATTCTTTACCATCGTTAACAGAAAGTTTAAGACGATTCCCCAGATATGAGAATATTGTTACCTTAAATTTTTTATCCTTAATTGCTTCTTCACTGAGATTTGTATCTTCTGTGACATTTTTTATTACATAATATCCATCTTCGGAGGTTATTGTTCCATTGGGGCCTTTGATTGTAAAGTTATCCAAAACTTTGGATGTGAATTTTAAATAAACATTGCTTTCGTAGGGAACTTGGAACATATTAGGAATGTCCTTATTGTACTCATCCTGCTTTGGTTTAAGAACGATCTTTTTTCCACTGTTGGTAATGTAATATGAAGAATTGAAGTCTTCGCTTTCTATATTTTCGTTTATTCCCGCGTACACTATTTCAGTGTCTCCGCCGTTATTATCAAATGTGAAATTCAACAGAACACGGCTTACACCGGATATAGTTAGCAACATGTCTTCCGTGCATTCAAATTCCCAGTAAGCGTTTTTCGCAGAATTCGTTCCACCTGGTACTTCGTTGCCTTTATTAAATAATTTCATCTTGATTAAATCCAAATCATCGTTGGATTTAAAATCTATTTTGACGGTTGCACCATTAGATACTTTATATATATCATAAAGTTCATCTTCTTCATCTTGCTCTGGATCTATTGTTTTTTCACCACTTGTAATTGTCATTGTTAGATTTCGTGTTGCGTTTCTAGCGATCTTTATTTTGCGTTCGTCCAGCTGAGGAGGGTCATCAGCCAAAACAGTTATATTTTCGTTTACATTTTTCAAAGTATATATTCCGTTTTCATCTGCGACTAATGGTCTAAAATTTTCGGTAAGTTCTACATTCTTAATGTAATTTGTATATCCGGGTACTTCTTTGAGCTTAAATTCAAACGGTTTTCCTTCATCCACAAATATGGACGTGTTAGAATCTGTAGTCGTTGCTGTTTTGGATAAATCGTTTCCGTCTGTATCGACAAAACGCAGACCGTCATTTTGTGGAAAAGTCACAGCGAATTTACTGTTAGATGATTCTTTTTTAATATTGATATTATGATTATCTGTTATGTCAGAAACATAATACTCGGTTTTTTCGTTTTCTTCACTTGTGTTCATTCCTTTATTGTCGTCATATACGAGTGTATCTCCGTCCTGGGTGTAAAAACTACATGTAGTCCCGTGCTCAATATTTATTGATTCGCCTTGTTGTAAAACTTTGGTACCTTCTTCGGAATTATTTTCCTTGTAATACAAGGTTTTTCCGGTTGTATTTTTTATATCATATGTGTTAGATGCTATTTCGATTTTTTCGGTAACATCAAAATTAACTTCAGTATTTTCTTTTGCCTCCCAAGCAAATTTACGAGAAGAATTATCTACCTTTAAAAAGTAGTCACCGGATTCTTTCGGGAAAATATCAAAATTTTTATCAGCCAACTGAGAGTAGTTGTCTTTCAAACGCATTTCAAAATTGGTAACAGTTCCATATGGTACGTCTTTTAAGGTATATACATAGTTGTTTTCTTTGTGTTCGGAAGCAATTTTTTTTGTTTGCTTTTGAGATGTGGTGTCGTTATCCGTATCATAGTAAACATCAAAAATTTCTTCGCTTACAGGTATATTTAAAGTTAGCGAATATTTATTAGGAATAATGTCACTGAAATATAGTGTTTGATCTTGATTTATTGATATTTCCTCAGAAGAATAGGATGTTTTTGAATTTATTTTTTCATTGTCATAGGGTTTTCGGGTTACTATTTGATTATTCTCTTTTAATTCATAAACAACAAGGCCCGTGGTATTATCTTCACCCTGTGCATTCGATTTTATTTTTACGTTGTTTACGGGATAATCATTATAACCTTCCTTGAATTTTACTAAAAATTTTATTTTATTTTGGTTTGTAACTTTTGCGGACAGTTCGCCGTCTACACTTTTCCAATCTTCCCATTCCCATTTGGGTTTTTTAGAAGAAGAATCCTCTCCGATGGTGCCGATGGAATATTCTAATTTTTCTATTGCATCGGTGTAAGTAGGAAAAGTTACAGTATATTGATTGGTTTCTGAGCTGGGCTTTGCGGCATTAATTGAAAGTATGCACGCCGACATAGTGCTCAGTATTACTATAACTGAAAGTATTAAAAACATAGGTGCCTTGACAACTTTTTTTAGTAAATCTTTCATATGATAGTCCTCCCTGTTGTGGCCATAATAAATCAATTTATTATTATTATACTAATTTTTTACATTTTTTCAATATATTATATCATTTTTATCAAATTTATTTTCAATTTTTAATAAATGTAATATTTTTTTAATATTATTGAAAATAAAATACTGAAAAGGAGAGCGATTATGGTAGAAATTCCTACAGAAAAAATTCGACAAAAAGAAATATCTTTCGTAAAAAGTAATTTTGATTTCGTAAAATGTAAAAAAATAGGGAAAAGTATTCTAAATAAAGATTTAATCTCTTTGTCCTTAGGTTGTGAAAAAAATCAAGTACTGTGGCTAGGGGCTTTTCATGGTATGGAATGGATAACTGGGGTTATTATTCTCAAATTTTTTAAAAAGCTGTGTTATCACATAAAAAATGATGAAAAAATTTTTGGAATCGATATTAAAAAAAGCCTACAAGAAAGAGGTTTGACGGTTGTTCCTTTTGTTAATCCTGACGGAATAGAAATATCTCTGTTGGGGAGTGAAGCAGCAGAAAGTTACAAATATTTGGCAGAAAAATTTGAAAAAACTTCTGATAAATTCTGGCAAGCAAACGCCAGAGGAGTCGATTTGAATCACAATTATAACGCCGGATGGGACGTATTAAAAAAAATGGAAATTTCAGAAGGAATCACAGCACCGGCGAGTACTCGTTTCGGAGGAGAATGCCCGGAAAGTGAACCCGAAACCAAAGCGATAGTTAATTTGTGTAAAAGATTTAATTTTGAATACGCTGTTGCTTTTCACAGCCAAGGCGAAGAAATATACTGGAATTTTGGAGAAAAGATTCCAAAAAACTCCAGACATATAGCCAATAAATTAGCTCTTTCTTCAGAATATAACTTATCAGAACCCGAAGGGCTGGCGGTAGGAGGGGGATTTAAAGATTGGTTCATAACAGAATTCAATAAACCGGCATTTACAGTCGAAGTCGGAAAAGGGAAAAACCCACTTCCTATATCCGAGTTTGATTCAATTTATAAAAAAATAGAAAAAATGTTATATATATCGGCTCTTACCTAACAATGTTAATTTGTTGATTATAATGTAAAGATGTGGTAGAATCTTCTGTACATGTATTTTTTAACGGGAGAATTAAAATTATGGCAGTAGAAAAAAAATATGAATTATGGGTTAAAAATGTCAAAGATAAAGAATTAAAAAATGAATTGCTTGAAATACAAAAAAATGAATCCGAAAAATACGAACGATTCTATAAAGATTTAGAATTTGGAACCGCCGGAATGCGGGGAATAATGGGCGCGGGTAGTAACCGTATGAATATTTATACAGTTAGAAAAGCAGCTCAAGGTTTGGCAAATTATCTTTTAAAATTTTCGAAAAAATCCGGTGTAGTTATTTCATTTGATTCCAGAAATAATTCAAAAACATTTGCAGAAGACGCAGCTCGGGTTTTGGCGGCAAACGGCGTAAAAGTTTACATAACAAAAAGCTTGAAACCTACTCCTGTTTTATCATTTTTAATTCGCAAGCTCGGTACTGACGCAGGAATAATGATTACGGCAAGTCATAATCCATCCGAGTATAATGGTTTGAAATGCTACGGCAGTGATGGAGCTCAAATGGACGAAATCACTGCAAAAGATGTTTACGATTTAATCGAAAGTATTGATATTTTCAGCAATATTAATATTATTCCATTTGAAGATGCCCAGCGAAAAAACTTAATTGAGTACGTTGATGATATTTTTTATGAAAATTACATTGACATGGTCATGGAGCAGAGAATAAACACTAGAAAAATATCTAATCTAAAAGTAGTTTATACGCCCCTTAACGGAACGGGATTTGAATTTGTTCCTAAAGTTTTAAATAAGTGCGGAATAGATGATTTAATACCTGTTGAAAAACAGTTTTACCCTGACGGAAATTTTTCTACTTGTCCGTCACCGAATCCCGAAAATAAGTCTGCTTTTTCGCTTGGAATAGATTTGGCGACAAAAACATCAGCAGATTTGGTTATTGCCACAGACCCTGACGCAGACAGATTAGGAGTCTGCGTTAAAAACGGGGCAGAATACACCATGCTTACCGGAAATGAAATAGGAATTATTTTATTTTATTATATAGTTTCAAATTTGAAAAAAGAGGATAAAGCAGAAAATGCCATTTTAATCAAATCAATCGTAACCACTCGCATGGTTGATGCAATAGCTAAAGACTACGGAGTGGAAGTTAAAGAAGTCTTGACAGGTTTTAAAAACATAGCTTCTGAAATACTAAAGCTTGAAAAGTCAAATCAACAAGAAAGATTTATTTTTGGATTTGAAGAAAGCAATGGGTACTTACGCGGTACCGAAGTTAGGGATAAAGATGCCGTTTTAGCCTCCATGCTGCTGTGCGAAGCTGCATCCTACTATAAAAATTTTGAAAGTAAAACTTTGGTTGATATCCTAGATGATTTAAAAAATAAATACGGTTTCTTCTGTGAAAAAACGCTAAGCTATGAATTTAAAGGTTCCAAAGGAATTGAAAAAATAAATGCTATTATGAAAAAACTTAGAAATAATTTTTCAAATTCTTTTGAAAACTTGAAAATCACTTCTATGGAAGACTATTTACATTCGAAACTTGTCGATGCACGTTCAAATAAAATAGTCACCAAAAATTTACCGAAATCTAATGTTGTAAAAATTCAAATCGAGCCCGATAATTACATTATTGTTAGGCCTTCCGGCACCGAACCGAAAATAAAATTTTATATCATGGTTTCCGGTGACAAAAAATCTGAAACGATTGAAACTTTGAATAAAATCGAAAAAGATGTTCAAAAATTTACAGAGCAAAAAACTAACTGAATAAGAAAAGTAAGGGATAAAAATGAGTGAAGAGAAAAAAAATTCCGGAACATCAATCAACTGGTTTCCGGGTCATATGGCTAAAACGGAGAGAAAGCTAAAAGAAGATTTAAAAAAAGTTGATATAGTAGCAGAAATAGTAGACGCAAGGATTCCTCTAAGCAGTCGCAACCCGGATTTAAACTCCATAATAGGAGATAAGCCCAGACTTTTGGTAATAAATAAATCGGATCTTTCTGATAATACTCAAAACAAGAATTGGTCAAACTATTTTAAAAATGCAGGAATAAATAATTGCTTTTTCAGCTACAAAGATAATAAAAGCCCGGCAATATTCAAAAGTAAAGTAAAAGAAGTTTTAAAAGACAAGATTAATTCATGGAAAAAAAGAGGAATTTTAAACCAGAATATAAAAGTAATGGTAGTAGGCATACCCAATGTAGGAAAATCAACATTTATAAATAAATTATCAAAAAATTCAAAAGCAAAAGTAGAAAACAGACCCGGCGTCACAAGGCGAAATCAATGGTTTTCAGCCGGAGAAGGAATAGAAATATTGGACACTCCGGGAGTTTTGTGGCCCAAATTTCAAAGTAAAGAAGTCGCTTATAATCTGGCTTTTACCGGAGCGATTAAAGACGAAATATTAGACATAGAGGATATGGCTTCAAATTTATTGGATGTACTCGTTAAAAATTACGAATCTAACCTTTTGGAAAGGTATAAGCTTGATAAAAATATTTCTGATGAGATGTCTGGGTATGAATTGCTAAAATATATCGGAAAAAGGAGAGGTATGGTAATTTCAGCAGGGGAAATAGATACTTTAAGAGCCGCAAATATGGTGATTGATGAATTTAGAAGCGGAAAATTAGGAAAAATAACTCTCGAAATTCCGGAATAAAAAAGTAAGGGAAAAAATATGGATTGGTTTAAGTACGAAAAATTATATAATGATAACGGAAATAAAATAGTTTGTGGTATTGATGAAGCGGGTAGGGGTCCACTGGCGGGAAGTGTGTACGCCGCTGCGGTTATTCTGCCCGAAAACACTATAATAGACGGGGCAAATGATTCCAAAAAACTTACCGAGAAAAAAAGAGAATATCTTTTTGAGGTGATAAAAGAGAAAGCCTTATCGTATAACATCTCTTTTTCTACGCCCGAAGAAATAGAAGAATACAACATATTAAATGCTACATTTTTGGCGATGAGACGTGCTGTCGAGGGTTTAAAAATAAAACCCGATGTGGCATTGGTTGACGGCAACAGACTGCCGGAACTTGGAATAGAATCTCACTGTATAATAAAAGGAGACAGCCTATCAGAATCTATAGCCTGTGCTTCTATTTTGGCCAAAGTAACTCGAGATCGAGTTATGAAGAAAGAGGCAGAAATTTATCCAGAGTATGGTTTTGAAAAACATAAAGGTTATGGTACTGCTTTCCATACAGAAATGATAAAAAAATATGGTCCGTGTCCTATCCACAGAAAAAGCTTTCTGAGGAAAATATTAAAATGAACTGCAGTAAAAACAAGGGAAATATAGGCGAATTTACCGCAAGAAACTACCTTACAACCGTAAAAAACATGAAAATTTTGACAAATAATTATCACAGTAGATACGGTGAAATAGATATAATTTCATGCACAGATAAATATATTGTTTTTGTGGAAGTAAAAACCAGAAAAAAGGGAGCTCTTTACCGAGGTGCAGAAGCTGTTGATAAAGCCAAAAGAATTAAGATGATAAAAACAGCGATGATATTTTTATCAGAAAATAACATTGCCCTTCAGCCTAGATTTGATGTTGTGGAAATCACTACTTTTAAAAATAAAGAATCACAAATAATTCATTTTGAAAATGCTTTTGATATAGGAGAATGCGATGAAGTATTTTGATTTACACTGTGATACAATTTATGAACTGGTAACCAAAAATAAAAACATTAATAAAAATGATTTACATATATCTTTGGAAAAATGCAGCAATCTAGAGAAGTACTTCCAATGCTTTGCGGTATGGATTCCGGATAATTTAAGAGGGAAAGAAGCTTTAACTTTTTTTGATTTGTGCAGAAAAAAATTTTTGGATATACTTGATAATCATTTCCAGAAAAATTTCACTCCCATACTTACGGTAGAGGGAGGCGCTGTACTTGGAGGAAACCTTGATAATATAAGATACCTTAAAGAAACCGGCGTTAAAATTTTGACACTTACTTGGAACGGCACATGCGAAATAGGTGATGGCTCAGGCGTGAAAAATGCAACGGGCCTAAGCGATTTTGGCAAAAAAGCTGTCAAAGAGTTAGAAAATCAAAATATAGTTATTGATGTTTCTCATGCAAGCAAGAGCCTTTTTTATGACGTGGCTGAAATTTCGCAAAAGCCCTTTATCGCTACTCATTCCAATTCCTACAAAATTTGTCCCCACCGCAGAAATTTAGATGATGACCAGTTTAATGTCATAAAACAAGCGAGAGGAATTGTAGGAATAACTTTCTGCAAAGATTTTTTAAAAGAAAATTCGGATTATGTAACTTTTGATGATATCAGAAAGCATGTGGATCATTTTTTAGACTTAGGCGGAGAAGATACAATAGCATTCGGCAGTGATTTTGACGGTGCTGTAGTGCCTGAATGTATTGATTCTATCGGAAAAATTAATAATTTGTATGAATACATGTGTATTAAAAATTACAAAGAAAATATTTTGAAAAAATTATTTTTTGAGAACGCTTATAATTTTTTGATAAAAAATAATGAAAGTAGGGATTAAGTGTCAATTTATGCTATTTCCGATCTTCATTTATCTTTAGGGGTAGATAAACCGATGGATATTTTTGAAGGATGGGATAATTATGTAGAAAGACTAAAAAATAATTGGACTGAAAAAATTTCTGCAAATGATACCGTGGTTATTGCAGGTGATTTATCATGGGGAATGAATTTTGAAGAAAGCTATGAAGATTTTAAATTTATAGACAGTTTGCCGGGAAATAAATTACTCATCAAAGGAAATCATGACTATTGGTGGTCAACAAAAAATAAAATTGAAAATTTTTTTAAGAGCAATAATTTCACTTCTCTGTCGCTTATATATAATTCTACTGTACGTGTAGGGGAACATTGTATATGCGGCACAAGAGGGTGGATGTGCAATTCGTACGACAGAAATAATAAGAAAATTTATCTTAGAGAAATAGGAAGATTAAAGGCTTCTTTGGATGCTGCAAAAAAGCTTGGCGGCGAACCAATAGTATTTCTTCATTACCCTCCCGTGTACAATTTTGAAGAATCTAAAGAAATTATTAATATTTTGATTGAAAGAAAAGTAAAAAAATGTTATTATGGACATATTCATGGTAGCGGAGCTAACAAAAAGGTAAAATCAGGAAATTATAAGGGAATAGATTTTAATCTGATTTCTTGTGATTACTTAAAATTTTGCCCCAAATTTGTGGTATGAGCCGAACTTATGAATATGGGATACATATTAATTTGTTTTATAATTGAAAGGATTGATTTTTAAATGGAATTAAAGTCGTCAAATAAAGTGGATGTCAACCGTTGGGAATTAGAAATTTTTATTTCTCCCGAAGAATTTAACAAGGAAGTAGATAAAATTTTTGACCGCAAAAAGAAAAATATTTCTGTACCCGGATTCAGAAAAGGTAAGGCTCCAAGAAAGTTCATTGAAAAATTTTATGGAGAAGGAATATTCTACGAAGACGCAATAAACGCTTTATATCCCGATGCTATCGATAATGCTGCCAAAAAAGCAGGATTAGAACTCGTTGATGACCACATAGACTTTGAACTGGTAAAAATTAGCAAGGAAGATGGTTTGACATTTAAAGTGAAAGTAACAGTTATGCCTGAAGTTTCGGTAGAAAATTATAAAGGAATCAAAGTTTCGAAAAAACCCAGAATTTGCGTAACAGAAAAAGACATAGATGAAAAAGTAAAAGCTATCTGTGAAAAAAATTCACGTTTAGTATCTTGCGAAGACGGAAAAGCAAAATTAAAAGATATAGTTAATATAGACTTTAAGGGATTTGCAGACGGCAAAGCTTTTGAAGGCGGGGAAGCCGAAGGAATAGATTTAGAACTTGGTTCCAATCAATTCATTCCGGGTTTTGAAGAACAAATCGTAGGTCATACAGTAAACGACGAATTTGATGTAAATGTAAAATTCCCAAAAGATTACCATGCAGCTTCTCTTGCAGATAAGGACGCTGTTTTCAAAGTTAAAGTTAACAAAATTCAACGCAAAGAGCTTCCTGAATTTGATGATGAATTCGTGAAAGATGTAAGCGAATTTGAAAATGTAAAAGATTACAGAAGCAATTTGAAAAAAGAAATTTCTGAATCTAAAAAAGTTGAAGCAGAAAATAAAATTGAAAACGAAACCATAGATAAGTTCATTGAACTTGTAAAAGCAGATATTCCGGACGCTTTAATAAAAGGAAAAATCAGAGAACTCGTAAGAGATTTCGAATACAAATTAAAAGCTCAAGGACTTGATTTGAAAAATTATTTAAAATATACCGGAACTAATCAAGAATACTTAGAAAATACTTTCCGCCCACAAGCTATAAATCACGTAAAACTTAGTTTAGGACTTAAAAAAGTAGCTGAACTTGAGAATATCGAAGTGTCCTCAGAAGACATTGAAGATGAATACAAAAAGATAGCAGAAGGCTACAAAATGAAACCTGAGCAAGTTAAGAAATTTATCGCCGAAGACGACATTAAGAAAGATATTTCTAATTCTAAAGCACTGAAAATAATAAAAGAAAACAGAGTGGAAGAATAAGTTTGTTGAATAAAAACATATTTATTGCAAATTACTAATTACGGAAAATTCTATATTACGAGGAGATATTGCAAATGAGTTTAGTACCTTATGTAGTTGAGCAAACCGGTCGCGGCGAACGCTCATATGATATTTTTTCTAGACTTTTAAATGACAGAATTGTTATGCTTAATGAAGAAGTTAATTCAGCGAGTGCAGGTTTGGTAGTAGCTCAACTTTTATACTTGGAGGGTCAGGACGCTTCCAAAGACATAAGTCTTTATATAAATAGCCCCGGTGGATCGGTTACTGACGGAATGGCTATTTATGACACCATGCAATATATAAAATGTGATGTTTCTACAATATGTATAGGGCTTGCAGCAAGCATGGGAGCATTTTTGCTCGCATCCGGTACAAAGGGAAAAAGATTTGCTCTCCCGAATAGTGATATTATGATTCATCAACCAAGTGGTGGCGCAAAAGGTCAAGCAACTGACATTAATATTCACGCTCAACATATTTTAAAAACAAAAGAAAAACTTAACAGGATATTATCCGAAAAAACAGGGCAACCTTTTGAAGTTATTGCTTCTGACACCGAAAGAGACAACTTTATGAGTGCTCAAGAAGCTCAAAGCTATGGAATAATTGATAAAGTCATGACGCATAGATAATTAAAATTGACAGTTAAGGAGAAACGGTGATATATCATGAGTATAAATAGAGGAAGCAGAGATAGAGAGTTATGCTGTTCGTTTTGTGGTAAACCGCAGGATGAGGCTAAAAAATTAGTAGCCGGCCCCGGCGTATGTATTTGCGACGAGTGTGTCGAGCTTTGCGTTTCTATCTTAGATGAAGAAATCGGAAAAATTTCTTTGGATAATAATTCTCTTGATAATAAATCTAAGAAATCTGATGATAGAGTGCTTCCTAAGCCTCATGAAATAAAAAAATACTTAGATGAATATGTAATCGGTCAAGATAAGGCAAAGCTTGCCTTATCCGTGGCTGTTTACAATCATTATAAGAGAATATTTTTTGGAGAAAGTGGCAGTGATGTAGAACTAAAAAAAAGCAACATTTTACTTTTAGGTCCTACAGGAGTTGGCAAAACATTGCTTGCACAGACTTTGGCAAAAATTTTGGATGTGCCGTTTGCGATTGCTGACGCTACCACTTTAACTGAAGCCGGTTATGTTGGTGAAGATGTAGAAAATATACTTTTAAGGTTAATTCAAGCAGCGGATTTTGATGTAGAAAAAGCAGAACGTGGAATAATTTACGTAGACGAAATAGATAAAATTGCAAGAAAATCCGAAAACGCTTCTATAACTCGTGATGTAAGCGGAGAAGGTGTTCAACAAGCGCTCCTAAAAATCATTGAAGGTACAGTTTCAAATGTTCCTCCCAAAGGCGGAAGAAAACATCCTCAGCAGGAATTTATACAAATCGATACTTCCAATATACTGTTTATTTGCGGAGGTGCGTTCGAAGGTATTGAAAAAATAATTGAAAAAAGAATCAGCACATCTTCTTTGGGATTTGGTTCTACTGTATTAACCAGAAAAGAAATAGATGCAAAAAATTGGATGGAAAATGTAATTCCTCAAGATTTTGTAAAATACGGTCTTATACCGGAACTCGTCGGAAGATTGCCTGTTATAGCGACTTTGAAAGGCTTGGATGAAGACGCTCTTGTTGAAATTTTGACGAAACCTAAAAATTCTCTTATTAAACAATACAAAAAATTGTTTGAACTGGATAAGGTAGAACTCGAATTCAAAGATTCTGCTCTGAGAGCTGTTGCAAAAAAAGCTATCGAAAGAAAAATTGGCGCTCGTGGTCTAAGATCTATAATTGAAGAAACTTTGCAACAGGTTATGTTTGATGTCCCGTCGGATCACACAATAGAAAAAGTAATTATAGATGAGGATGTTATCAACGGAAAACGTGAGCCTGAATTTTTATACAACGAAAATAGAGAGCCGGTATTTATATCTATAAATTCAGATAAGTTATTTAAGAAAAAATCGAAAAATTCAGATGCTTCATAAAAGAAACGGAGTTGAATTAAAATAGATACGATAAATTTAGTTGGACGAGAAATCCCTGTTCTACCACTGCGGGGATTTGTTATGTTCCCGGGAATAACTGTAAATTTGGATATTGGAAGAAAAAAATCGATATTAGCTGTGGAAGAAGCCATGAATTCTAATCAGCTAATATTCTTAGCTAACCAAAAAAATATTAAAGATGATGCTCCGGAAGCGGACAAAATTCATGATTTTGGTGTTTTAGCTAAAATCAAGCAGATTTTAAAACGTACCGATGAAACTATGCGAGTTCTTGTAGAGGGAATTTGCAGAGCTCAAGCAGAAAGCTTTGATAATTCGAAAGAATTCATTTCTGCAAAAATTGAAAAAAAAGAAAGCCTTTTTCTAAATGATACCGATGAAATAAAAGCTTTGGTTAGAGAAGCTAAAGTTCTTTTTGCCGAAAATATAGATTTATCTCCACAAGTTCCTATAGAGTTACTTATAGATGCCGATAACAACAGCGATTTAATTGAAATTGTAGACGGCATGATTTTTAACAGCTCAATTTGTCCAAACGATAAACAGACTTTATTATCTGAGCTTGATTTTGAAAAAAGAATCGTTAATTTTATAAAATTATTGTCCCAGGAAAATAACATTCTATTTTATCAGAAAGAACTTGCCTTAAAAGTAAAAAATAAACTCGAAAAATCTCAGAGGGATTATTTACTCAGGGAACAAATTAAAATTCTTTCTGATGAATTAGGAGATTTTGGTGACCCTGTAACAGAATCCGAAAAATACTTAAAAAAAATAAAAAAGCTTAAGCTACCTAAAGATACATATGAAAAGCTTAAACAAGAATGCGATAATTTATACAAAACTCCAAGTGGTTCTCCCGAAGCCAATATTATTAGAAATTACCTGGATTTGTGTGTTTCTTTGCCGTGGAATAAATCTTCTGAGGATATTCTTGATATAGACAGAGCTGCAAAAATTCTTAATGAAGAACATTTTGGACTTAAAACTGTAAAAGAAAGAATACTCGAATTTTTATCGGTAAGAAAATTAGTTCCGAATATAAAAGGGCAGATTATATGCTTAGTAGGTCCTCCGGGTGTAGGAAAAACTTCGATAGCACGTTCATTGGCAAAGGCTATTGGCAAAAAATATGTTAGAATGTCTTTGGGCGGTTTAGGAGATGAATCCGAAATAAGAGGTCATAGAAAAACATACGTCGGAGCTATTCCCGGAAGAATAATTTCTTCAATAAAACAGTGCGGAACCAACAATCCGCTTATGCTCTTGGATGAGATAGACAAGTTATCCAAGGATTATCATGGCGACCCTTCGTCTGCACTGCTTGAAGTTCTTGATCCTGAGCAAAACAGTGAATTTTATGATAGATACTTAGAAGTACCTTTTGATTTAAGTAAAGTACTGTTTGTCGCAACTGCAAACGACAAAACCAAAATTCCTGCTCCTTTATATGATCGCATGGAAGTGATAGAATTATGCAGCTATACACAGGAAGAAAAATTCCATATAGCAAAAAATCACTTGATTCCCAAGCAACTAAGGCGCCACGGGCTTAATGATGTAAATTTTGTTATGAGCGACAAAGCGATAGATTTTATAATAAAATTTTACACAAGAGAAGCCGGGGTAAGAGAATTAGAGCGAAAAATATCTGAAATCATGCGTAAAACAGCTAAAAAAGTAGTGTCAGATTCTAAAATTGATTCTATAAAAATAAATGTAAAAGACGTGAAGAAAATTTTAGGATGTGAAAAATATAAAAAAGAATACATGGCAAATGGAGAAGTAGGTATTGTAAACGGCTTAGCTTGGACCGCAGTCGGAGGAACAGTATTACCTGTAGAAGCCATTTTGATGAAAGGAAAAGGAAAAATTCAGATAACTGGCATGCTTGGCGATGTTATGAAAGAGTCTGTAAATATAGCAATTAGTTATATTAGAGGGAATGCCAAAAAATTGGGAATAGATGAAGATTTCTATAAGCAATTTGATATACATATACACGCTCCCGAAGGTGCAATTCCAAAAGACGGACCTTCTGCCGGAATTACTATTGCCACAGCTTTGGTATCTGCTTTAACAGGCCATAAAGTCAGGGACGACATCGCTATGACCGGAGAAATCACGCTAAAAGGCGCTGTATTGCCTATAGGCGGATTAAAAGAAAAAACGATGGCTGCTTACAAAAACGGTTTAAAAACAGTAATAATTCCAAAAGAAAACGAAAGTGACCTTGAAGAAGTCGAAGATGTGGTTAAAAAATCTATTAAATTTGTCAAGGTATCCAATGTAAGTGAAGTTTTGGACATTGCTGTCGTTAAATGATTAAATTAATGTACATGAGGTTAAAATGGTAAATTTCAATGAAGCAAATTTTGAAAAATCGATAGGTAATTTAGGACAATTAGTAAAAGAAAATATTCCCGAAATTGTATTTTCGGGAAAATCTAATGTAGGAAAATCTTCGCTGATAAACAAGATATTAAACAGAAAATCTTTGGCAAGAACTAGCTCTAAGCCCGGAAAAACTATTAACATAAATTTTTACAAATTAAAAAATATTAGATTTGTGGATCTGCCCGGATATGGATACGCTCAGGTATCTTTTAAAGAAAAAAAGCGCTGGTCAGAATTGGTAGAAGGATATTTTAAAAAAGAACGTAATATCAAGCTGATAATACAAATAATAGATGTACGACATCCGGCATCAACGCTCGATATGCAAATGATAAAATTTTTATATTCTCAAAATTTTCCATTTATAATAGTCGCTTCCAAATGCGATAAATTAAATAAAACCAATCGTGAAATGAGAGAAAAAATGATGGAAAACGAGCTAAGTTTGTACCAGGATGTTCCTAAAATTATTTTTTCGTCTCAAACGGGTGAGGGTATAGAAAAAATAAAGAGTACAATATCTGATTATTGTGAAAATTAATTAAGGAGAATAGCCATGAAAAGAGAAATGGATAAAGTATATAATCCCAAGGACGTAGAAGAAAATATTTATAAAGAATGGGAAGAAAAAGGATATTTTAAAGCTAAAGTCAATAGCCATAAAAAGCCTTTTACTATAGTTATGCCTCCTCCGAATATTACCGGAAAACTCCACATGGGTCATGCTTTAGATGAAACCATGCAAGACATCCTCATAAGATTTAAAAGAATGCAAGGTTTCGAAGCTTTATGGGTTCCGGGAACTGACCATGCTTCTATTGCTACGGAGGCTAAAGTCGTTGAGCAGCTAAAAAAAGAGGGACTGTCTAAGGAGGAAATAGGCAGAGAAAAATTTTTGGAAAGAACATGGCAATGGAAAAAAGAATACGGCAGTAACATCGTAAACCAATTACGAAAATTAGGCGCATCATGTGACTGGTCCAGAGAGCGCTTCACGATGGACGAGGGGTGCAGTAGAGCCGTAAGAGAATTTTTTGTTAAACTATACGAAAAAGGGCTTATTTACCGCGGAGAAAAAATTATCAACTGGTGCCCTAATTGTAAAACATCTATCTCCGATTCAGAAGTTAATTTCAAAGAAATGGACGGCAACTTTTGGCATATAAATTATAAATTGGTGGATTCACTCGACCATGTTACAGTTGCTACAACTCGACCGGAAACAATGTTTGGAGACGTAGCGCTTGCAGTAAATCCAAACGATTCCAGATATTCTCATTTAATAGGTAAAAAGGTAATTGTGCCGGTAGTAGAAAGAGAAATATCCATAATCGCCGATGACTACGTGGATATAGAGGTTGGAACCGGAGTTTTAAAGATTACTCCTGCGCATGACCCCAATGATTTTGAAGTAGGTCAAAGACATAATTTACCTATCATAAATGTTATGGATGAAAATGGAAAAATGAATGACAACGCCATTTTGTTTAAAGGACTCGACAGATACGAAGCAAGAAAACAATTAGTGGCGCTTTTACGCAAAGGCGGATACTTAGAAAAAACAGAATCAATTCATCACAATGTAGGAACATGTTACAGGTGTTCAACGACAGTGGAGCCCAGAGTTTCTACTCAATGGTTCGTTAAGATGGATTCATTAGCCAAACCCGCTATTGACTGTGTAAAAAATAAAAAAACAAAATTTGTTCCCGACAGATTCAGCAAAATTTATTTTCATTGGATGGAAAACATAAAAGATTGGTGTATATCCAGGCAACTTTGGTGGGGTCACAGAATACCTGTGTGGTATTGTAAAAAATGCGGCGAAATGACCGTATCTAAAGATACACCCAATGCGTGCAAACATTGCGGGTCAAATGACATATATCAAGACAATGATACTTTAGATACTTGGTTTTCATCAGGTCTTTGGCCGTTTTCTGTACTGGGATGGCCGGAAAAAACACCCGAGCTTGATTATTTTTACCCTACAAATGTTTTGGTTACCGGGTATGATATAATATTTTTCTGGGTTGCTAAGATGATTTTTTCATCACTTGAAATGACCGGAAAAGAGCCTTTTGAAAACATTTTAATTCATGGGCTGGTAAGGGATTCGCAAGGAAGAAAGATGTCAAAATCTTTGGGCAATGGCGTGGACCCGCTAGAAATAATTGAAAAATATGGTGCCGATGCTCTTAGATTTTCATTGATGCTGGGGAACAGTCCCGGAAATGATATGAGATTTTTTAATGAAAAAGTCGAAGCCAGCAGGAATTTTGCTAACAAAATATGGAATGCCGCAAGATTTATACATTTGAATACCGATAATCAAATTCTGGAAACAGGAATTCCCGAAGAAATAGGTGACATCGACAAGTGGATACTAAGCAGATTAAATTCTGTTATTTCGGAAGTTACAAATAATTTGGATAAATTTGAACTGGGTATAGCAGCTCAAAACATATACGATTTTGTGTGGGACGAATTTTGCGACTGGTATATTGAATTCTCGAAAATAGAAGGTAAAAAAGAAGTGCTACTTTTTGTAGTAGACAGTATTTTGAAACTGCTTCATCCCTTCATGCCTTTTGTTACCGAAGAAATTTGGAAATCGTTCCAAAAAACTGACAGCTCCATAATGATAGAAAAATATCCTGAATTCAATAAAAAGTATGTAAATAAAGACTCCGAATATAATGTGGCTGTATTAATGTCCGTTATAAAATCTATAAGAAATATACGAAGTGAAATGAATGTTTCACACGGCAAAAAAACTGTAATTTATATTGACAGTGAAAATTCGGAAATATGTAAAATATTGAAAAAATACGAAAATATCATTTGTAAAATGGCATATGCTAAATCTGTTGAGATGAATTCCGACAGGGGAAATGAAAAATTAGTATCTGCTGTCAATGATTACGTAAAAATTTACATTCCCGTGGATGAGTTGGTCAACAGGGAAGAAGAAATAGCGAGATTGAGTAAAGAGCTGGAGAGTGTAAATAAACAACTGATGCAAGCTGAAGCGAGATTAAAAAATGAAAAATTCCTTTCAAAAGCTCCAAAAGAAATAGTGGATGGAGCTCGCGAATTGGCGGATAAGCTCGCTGATAAATCCAAAAGAATTCTCGAAGAAATATCAAAATTGAAATAAACTGAAAAAATTTTATTAATGACTTATTTCTACAAAATATGCAACAAACATCCTTTATCATAGTGATAGAGGATGTTCATTTTATACGCAAAAAACGGACATGCTTTTATATTTATTAAGTAAAACCTAAAACGAGGAGGTAAAAATTAATGGCAGTTAAAATTTTGCCTGAAAAAAAAGGTTGTGTGGTTGCTGTAATAGAAGGAGACATTGACCACCATACCGCAAAAGACATAAGAGAGACCATTGATGAATATATAGAAAAATATTCTCCTTTATTTCTCAAATTAGATTTCGGTGAGGTTAGATTTATGGATAGTTCAGGAATAGGATTAATTATGGGTCGATATAAGTTAATGACCTCCCTCAGGGGCAAATTAAAAGTTGTTAATGTTCCGAAAAATTTAGAAAGAATGATTAAATTATCAGGGCTAACGACTCTGGGGATTTTTTAAAGGAAGGAAAATAAAAAATGCAAGAAGTAATAAACGAAATGAACATAAACTTTTTTAGCAGGTCATGCAATGAAGGCTTTGCAAGAACCGTAGTATCATCTTTTGTATCTCAGCTGGACCCTACGATTGATGAGCTCGCGGATATTAAAACAGCAGTTTCTGAAGCGGTAACAAATTCGATAGTTCATGGATACAAAACGGGAATCGGAAAAATTTACATATCTTCAAAAATATATAATAACGGCTGTGTAATGATAAAAATTAAAGATAAAGGTTGCGGCATAGAAAATGTAAAACAAGCCATGGAACCTTTATTTACAACCGGTGGAAGTGAACGCTCAGGACTTGGTTTTGCGGTTATGCAAAGTTTTATGGATAAAATAAAGGTAACTTCAAAAATTGGGAAAGGCACTACTGTTACGCTTCAAAAATTTATAATTCGCAGAACTGTTGACAATGAATAATGATAAAATTGTTATAGAAAATCACTTGGGATTAGTACATCTGTGTTGTCAACGATTTCGCAAACGGGGAATAGATTATGAAGATATATTTCAGTCCGGATGCATAGGCCTTACAAAAGCGGCGAAAAATTTTGATTGTAAAAAAGGCGTAGTATTTTCAACTTACGCAGTTCCAGTTATATTAGGAGAAATAAAGTCTCTTTTTCGGGAAAACAGAGCTTTAAAAATAAGCAGAAAAATAAAAGAACTGGAAACTAAAATTAATTACGAAAGAGAAAAATTCTTGAAAAATCACGAAAGAGAGCCTTCGATAAATGAACTCGCCAGTATATTGGAAGTAGACTGCGACCAAATAATTGAAGCTTTAGAATCTTCGAAAGCTCTTATTTCTCTTGATTCCCCGGTTAATGAAAATGATGACAATAAAAATTCTCTGGAAATACCCGTCGAATTTGACGACGAAAAAATATCTACCAGAGTTTCGTTAATCGAAATTTTGAAAACTTTTGAAAAAAAGGATAAAAATTTAATATTTCTCAGATTTTTTAAGGGAAACACTCAGTCAAATACTGCAAAACAGCTCGGCATGACACAGGTTCAAGTCTCGCGAAGAGAAAAAGTACTTTTAAAAATGATAAGAGAAAAATTGGCTTAATATTTTTAGAGACTCTTTGCCAAATCCATTAATTTTTTTAGTCGATGATTTATTCCCGATTTGCTGATGGGTGACTTGTACAGTTTTGTCATTTCTTGGAGTGAAATATACGGATTCGAAAGGCGTATTTCTGCAGTTTCTTTTAAATGCTCCGGCAAACTGCTCAGCCCTACGGTATTTTTAATTTTTTTAATAGCATTTATTTGAACAGTCGAAGAATTGGTTATTTTACTTAGGTTAGCTGTTTCAAAATTGGTTGTGCGATTGATATTATTTCTAACTTCTTTTAACATCTTTATCTGAATAATTTCCATGGAACAATTTTTAGAGTCTATATAAGTTAAAAAATCAGTAATTTTTTCACTGCTTTTTATGTATATTACAAAATTATCTCTTCTTCTAATTATTTTTAAATCCAGATGTAAAAAGGATATTTTATTTAAAATGTTAAGTAGTAAATTACAGGAATTTTCATCAAATATATTAAATTCAAGATGATATTCTATCTCAGGGTTAGCAACACTTCCGCAAGCTAAAAAAGCTCCTTTTACAAAATCAGAAACAGATGCATTTTCTAAATTTTCAGAAAGTGCATCTTTAAATTTTAGACATTTATTTAATATTTCCGGTTTGACAATTTTTAAAGTAAATTTACCGTCACAAGTTTCTTCCAAAGAAAAATAATCTTTAGAATTTTTTGCTGTCATCAAACATTTTAATCTTTTTAAAGTTAAATCATTCTCTATCTTTACTGAATTTTGTGATGAAATATCGGGGTTTAAAAAAATATATATTCCACAAATTTCCATTAACGGATTCTTTATATTGGAACTGACAAGCTCCTTTTTTACTTTATAAGAAAATGACATATTTTTTATTCCTTATACTCTTATATTTCCTAAAGTTTTGATTTCACACTCGAGATTTATTCCGGAATTATCATAAACTGTTTTTTTAATATGGGCTATCAATTTGGATACATCCTCAGCGGAAGCATTTCCGGTATTTACTATAAATCCGGCATGTTTCGGGCTAACCATCGCTCCTCCAACAGAATATCCTTTAAGTCCGCAACTTTCTATGAGAGTTCCGGCATAATAACCGTTCCCCGGACGTTTAAAAATACTGCCGGCATTCGGTTGACTCAAAGGTTGCTTTGACTTTCTCTTGTGAATATTCTCATACATTTTATTACGGATTTCTTGGCTTGACAAAGGATTAAGCGATAATTTCAGTGAAGTTATAATAAATGGATTATCCGTATAAAAACTTTTTCTATAAGAAAGCGCCAACTGATCTTTATTTAATATTTCTTCATTTCCGTCAAGCGTTATATGTGTTCCTTGCAATATTACTTTCGAAATATCATCGCCGTAAGCTCCTGCATTCATAAACAACGCGCCTCCGCATGAGCCCGGAATTCCCCAAGCAAATTCAAGACCGGAAAGATTATTTTTCATAGCGAAAATACACGCTTTGGCGAGTGGAATTCCCGAACTGCAAAGTAGGGTAGTCTCATTTTCAAGGTTTAATACTCTTTCACTCTTTAGTAAACTTAAAACAATTCCTCGAAATCCTTCGTCCGATACCAATAAGTTGCTTCCGTTTCCTATCATGAAAAAGGGGACGCTGGTCTCGGATATTTTTTGAAGTATTTTTTTCAAAGATTGAGTATTGTTAATATATATAAATAAGTCCGCAGGGCCACCTATTCTAAACGAAGTGTGGTATTTCATTTCCTCGTTAACTAAAACTAAACACCCGAGGCTTTCAGCTAAATTCATTATGCTCTGATATATCGTAGATATAATTTTTATCACGCCTTTAAATTATTTATTTGTAATTACTATTCATTATTATATATCCCATATGCACGTTTCGAGTTCTTTTTCTTCTGAGGTGGGATATTCCATACCCAAATTTATAAAAAGTTCTCTGGCTGCATTATATCCCATTTTTCTTTGTCTGTTATTCATAGCTGCAACTTCTATTATTACTGCTAAATTTCTTCCCGGTCTTACCGGAATATTTATAAAAGGAACTTTCACGCCAAGTATTTCGGTGTACTTACACTCTGCGCCCATGCGATCATAAGATTTTTTATCGTTCCAGTTTTCCAAATTAACTACCATATCTATAGTTTCGGTTAGTTTTACGGAACCTATACCAAAAATTCTACGAGCATTTATTATACCTACTCCCCGCACTTCTATAAAATGACGTATATTTTCCGGCGCTGCACCTACCAAAGTATTTTTCGGAATTTTTCTGATTTCAACTAAATCATCTGCTATAAGTTTATGACCACGTTTTAAAAGCTCTATAGCTGTTTCGCTTTTTCCTACTCCACTTTCTCCAATTAAAAGTATACCTTCACCGTGAACATTTAAAAGTCCTCCAGAACGTGTAATCCTTGGAGCCAAATGAACATTAAGAAATGGTGTAAGTTCAGCCATAACCTCTGCAGCGGTATCTTCTGAGGTCAAAATAGGAACTTTATATTTATTTGCTACTGCTATTATTTCAGGCAACGGTTTAATTCCGTAGGATATTACCAATAACGGTGGCTTACGAGATAAAATTGCTTCCACAGATTTATATATTTCATCTGACGATAAAGTAGAAAGAAAGTAGCTTTCGCTTTCGCCCATGACTATTATTCTTCGATTGTCAAAATGACTGATAGGTCCTATTAATTCGAGCCCTAATCTATTTATATCTCTAGACGCAATTTTAACTTCCTTGGGATTAACCGGCATTAATGCTACTTTAAAAGACAACTCTCTAATGAGATCGGTTAACTTAACGTGAAATCCTGAACCCATTTATGCACACCGCCTCTTATTAAATTTAATTTTATGAATATATAATTTAGCACTGTAAAATATTGTCTAATTTTATCGATATTTGTTGAATGATTTTAGGAAGTATATAATAACTTGAAAAAATAAGTATTTAATTCGAATTTAGGTGTTGATTTTCAAATTATTATGCAATATAATTAATTACGTGATTAAAAATCACAAAACGTGGTATTGCGTTTCAAAAAACTTACGAATAATGTTATTCTATCATTTTTAAAAATAAATATCAAATATAAATTCCGGAAAATATTCGATATTATTAATGTCCCTAAAGGAGGAAAATGCCTGTGATGAACCTTAACATATTTTCTGATATTCCTATTCATCAGAATTCTGAGTTTATAAAAGTTTTAATAATCGACGATGATTACGAACTTAGAAGAAATTTATGTAAATTTTTATCAGAAAGTAAAAATATACAAGTATGTGCATGTTTAGAAGGTGGTATAGATATTGAGAAAGAAGTAGAAATGTACGAACCCGATGTGGTGGTTACCGAATTTTCTGCTAACGACAAAAGAGGAAAAAGTATTTTAGAGATTTTGAACAAAATAACAGTGCATAAACCCAAAGTTATCGTTCTTTCATCTTCTGAAAATGTAAGTGCTTTGGACGAATCTTTTGGATATGGAGTAAATTATTATGTTAAAAAGCCTGTGATTTTATCTTTGCTTAAAAACGCAATTATTTCAATTTGTTCCGATAAAGTCCACGAACATCACAAAATAGAGATGTATCACATAAAAAATCTGCTAAGAAGTATGTCGGCTCCAATTCACGTAGTTGGATTTACATACATTTGCGAAGCACTGGAATATTTGATTGAAAACCCGAAAACTATGTTTTTGAAAGAAATATACTTGGTCATTTCTGAAATACACGTAGTGTCTACGGAATCTGTTGAAGTCTCAATAAGAAATGCCATTAAGAAAATGGTTAAAGATTCTTTGCCGAGTTTTGTAGAAGTTTTTGGCGAAAACGTTAAATCTGTGAGCAATTCCAAATTTTTATTTACCTTGAAAGAAGTGTTGCTTTCACAAAGATTTTAAAAATTAAAAAATATAATATCTCCAAACCCAAAAAGCTCTGAAATTCAAATTTTAGAATTTCAGAGCTTTTGTTATACTATTGATTTTCTTTGTCCAATACGAGAAGAGGATCTATAAATTTTTCATTTTTTGATATCATAAAATGTAGGTGAGGGCCATCAGAAATCTCACACGGAACAGAGCCTATTGCTCCGATATCCTGTCCGGATTTCACTCTGCTTCCTTTTTCAACCAAAATTTTGTCGGAAAGACCGCAATAATATGCCGTGAATTTAGGGTCGTGTTCTATTTCTATGGTGGTTCCGTAAGAAGGGTCGGAATGAATATTTTTTACTGTTCCGCTTGTTATGGATTTTACTATATTTCCGGAATCCGATTTAAAATCAACTCCTTCGTGAGCTCTCCAATCAGATAAAGTCTTTGAATAAACCGGCTTACCGTCGCTAAACTCTTTAAGAATTATATTTTCTGTAGGATAAACAATTTCCGGGTCAGATTTTTCAGCAGAAACTGTTTTTAAGTCATCTTCATCAGAATCAGCATTGATTTTAGGAATAGGTTTTTTGATGTACGACCCGGTCTCGGATTTGCTTTCCGAATTACTGATCGGTTCTTTCCCCGGTAATTCAGAAGAAGAAATTTTAGATGGATTTTTTGATTTTACTTTGATATTATCTTTCGATTGAGCACTTTCAGCAGTCTCGGTGGAATTATTAAGATTTTTCACGCTGCTGTAAGTAGACCATCCTGCTACCGAAATCGTGGCTAGGAGGATAGCGATTGCAATGTAAAAACTCTTTCTCTTTCTTGGCTTCGATATTTTTGTGGGAAAATTCAAGTTGTTCTTTTCGTCGTTGTTTAAATTTGATACGTTCATATACCAATACACCTCCGCTGTTATTATTGTCACTTAAAAATATTTATATTCAAAATATTTATATATTTTTGTAACATGTAAAAATTTAAATAAAAGTGACAAATTACATCAAAAAATGCTATAATATCCCTATTAAAATAATGAAATGAGGTAGAATAAATTGGATCTAAAGGAAGAATTCATTTCCATATATAATGAAAATATACAAAGAGAGGGAGCGCAAGAGCTTTTAAAATGGCTAGAAGGAACAGATTTTTTTACCGCTCCGGCCAGTACAAAGTTCCATTGCGCATGCAAGGAAGGCCTTTTGAAACATAGTATAAATGTGTATAAGGTACTTATGGAGAAACATTTTGACTCCTCAACTGATAGTATAGAAAGTGCGACTATCTGTTCGCTTCTACATGATATTTGTAAATCTCATTTTTATAAAATTTCTACCAGAAACGTAAAAAATGAAGTTACCGGTATCTGGGAACAAGTACCATTTTACACTGTAGAAGACGCTTTCCCATATGGTCACGGGGAAAAATCGGTTTTTTTGATAGAAAGATTCATGAGACTTAAAACCGGTGAAGCAATGGCAATTAGGTGGCACATGGGAGGGTTCGATGATTCTGCCAAATCTGGCGGATTCGCTATGAGTTTGGCGTTTGATAGGTTTCCTCTGGCGGTCAAGTTACATATGGCGGATTTAGAAGCAACTTATCTTCGAGAAAAAGGAACTTCCAGTGTAAAAAAGTAAAATATTTATTCTATCCGTTTAATTGAATAGGAGAGTGATGATATTGTGAATATCTTAGTTTTAAATTCGGGCAGTTCGTCATTAAAGTACCAATTAATAGATATGACTACGGAAAATGTTTTGGCAAAAGGAATTTGTGAAAAAATAGGTTCAGATGAAAATATTGTAAAGCAAGTGAATTTTAATGGCAAAAGATTGGAAAAGACAGTAACCGGCATAAACAATCATGTTAAAGCTTTTGAATGGATAGAAAAAATGCTCATGAGCGAAGAATACGGTCCTATAGATGATATAGACGAAATCTCTGCCGTGGGGCACAGGGTTGTTCACGGAGGGGAGTATTTTAAAGAGCCTGCTTTTATAGATAATAATGTAATAGAAAAAATAAGAGAGCTTATACCTCTGGCTCCGCTCCATAACGAGGCACATTTATCGGGAATATTAGCTTGCAGAGAAATGCTGGGTAATCATATCCCTCAAGTTGCGGTTTTTGATACATCTTTTTATTATTCTCTTCCCGAAAAAGCTTATATGTTTCCTATACCTTATGAGTATTACGAAAAATACCATCTCAGGAAGTATGGATTTCATGGAACCTCGCATAAATACGTGAGTAATAAAATGTGCGACATGTTTAAAAAAGATATTAAAAATTTAAAAATAATAAGTTGCCATATGGGGAATGGTTCGTCCATCACTGCAATAGACAAAGGAAAAGCAATAGAAACAAGTATGGGACTTACTCCTCTGGGAGGAATAATAATGGGCACTCGTTCGGGCTCAATAGATCCATCTGTAATTTTGCATTTGTTTGATAGAGAATCGCTAACATCAAGTGAGTTAAACGAAATTTTAAATAAAAAATCAGGTATGCTTGGAATATCGGGAGTAAGCAGCGACGACAGGGAAATTTGCGAAGCAGAGAAAAAAGGCAACCACCGTGCGAAATTATCCCATGAAATGATGGTGTATCAGTTAGTTCAATATATAGGGGCCTACAATGTTATTTTAAAAGGTTGCGATTGTATAATATTCACCGGCGGAATAGGAGAAAATCAATGGATGCACAGAGAAAAAATTTGTGAGGAACTCCGATTCATGGGAGTGGAAATAGACAAAGAACTGAACAGACAGACCATTGAGGGGAAATTTAATAAAATTTCTAAAAACAGTTCAAAAATTGAAATTTTTGTAATCCCGACCAACGAAGAATTGGCCATAGCAAGAGAAACTTTGTCATTAATAAATCATAGTATGTAAGATAATAATGATAAGAAAATAAAATGAAAGGCTGATTTTAATGAATATAAAAAAAATAGGTATTTTCACAAGCGGAGGCGATGCTCCGGGAATGAATGCTGTTACCAGATCAGTTACAAGATATGCTATAAGTAAGGGTATTAATGTGGTAGGAATACGTCGTGGATACATGGGGCTTAGAACCGGTGACGCTTTTGATATGAATTTAAGAACTGTTTCGGATATTATTCACAGAGGCGGAACGATTCTTTATAGTTCACGTGACCCTCAATTTCAAACTCCGGAAGGTTTGGAAAGCGCTGTAGAATTTTGCAAGGAATCTTCACTGGATGCGCTTGTGGTTATAGGAGGAAATGGAACTCTGGCCGGAGCAAAAACTTTGGCAGATAAGGATATAAATTGCATTTTTATTCCTGCTACCATAGATAATGATGTTGCGTGTAGTGATTATTCTATTGGATATGATACTGCTATGAATACCGCTATGGAAATGGTCGATAAAATAAGAGATACTGCTCAGTCCCATGAAAAATGCAGCGTTGTAGAAGTTATGGGAAGGCATTGCGGTGACATAGCTCTAAGAACCGGCATAGCCGTGGGCGCTACAGCTATACTCATTCCTGAAAAGCCATGGGATTTAGAGGATGATATTATAAATAGAATAGAATATACTCAAAAAATAGGAAAAAGACATTTTATAGTAATCGTGGCTGAAGGAACAGGAAAAGCTCATGAAATAGCCGAACAAATAAAAGAAAAAACCAAAATAGATGCCAGATGGACAGTTCTCGGACACGTTCAAAGGGGCGGTTCGCCGACGCTTAGAGACCGAGTCATTGCAAGTAACATGGGTTGTCACGCTGTGGATTTAATTTTAAGAAACCAAAAAAACAGAACCGTTGCGCTTGCGTGTAATAAAATCGTAGATTATAGTATTGATGACTCACTAAAATTTAAAAAATTTTTTGACGAAGATTTATACGAAAACGCATTAAAAATTTCTATATAACAAATAAATAGAAGTGTAAAAATCAAAAATATCAACTATACAAAATTAATATTTTGTATAGTTCAGGGAAGGATTTTAAATGAATAACCGAAAAGCTCTTAATATTACATACAATTCAGTTTTTATAGTACTTTCAATAGTACTTGGATTTATAGGAAGAATTTCTATTTTTCCGGTTTTTCCTTTCCTTCAATTAGATTTTTCTGACATACCTATTTTTCTGTCAGCTGCCGTTTCAGGAATTTCTTCCGGCGTTACGGTTTGGTTTGTAACTTCGCTACTCAGAGCTGTTATGTTCAGTTCTTCCGGATGGATTGGATTTGTTATAAGAGCTACTTCTTTAATAATCGTTATAGGATTTGGAATATGTAATAAATATAAATTTAAGTTACGTTACAAGATTCTGTTTATTTCGATTTTAGGATTTGTTTGTTTAGTAACCAAGCTCCTTGCTAATTGGTATTTATGGATTGAGTTTTTTAATTTGTCTCCAGAATTTTTAAACAGCTTGATGTTTACGATAATAATCCCATACAATTTTTTAAAGATTTTTTTAACTTCTTCAATTTCCATTTTATTGGAAAAACCTACAAATAAACTAATAAATACCGTTGCTAATTATTAAATAAAATTTTTTTGACAATCAATTTATTATTTAGTATAATGATGTGGATGTCTACGTAGCTCAGCTGGATAGAGCACACGCCTCCTAAGCGTGGGGTCGGAGGTTCGAATCCTCTCGTGGACGCCAAATCATTTTTTATCCTGTTATTCTTGACAGGATAATTTTTATTTATTATAATTGATATAAATTGATATCAATTAGTATCAATTACAAAGGAGGCGTAAAATATGATTACCGCAAATGATTTTATGAATATTATCAACGACCCTAATTTTTATAATTTAAAAAAGATGAAAAATAAATATGGCGATATAAATATTGAAGAAGTGATAAATATTTTAAAATCCACTTTTTATAAATATATTCCTATTTGCGATTTTAAAAATAACGATATTGCCTATGCCCCGTCGCTAATTAATATTAATGATAATGTGTACAAGATTCTAATTTCCGGAAACGATAGCAAAAACTACAGTATTGAAAAAATGGAAAATGAAATTCACAGTACTTTGAAAATCGAAAATATAAATTCGGACAGAAACAGCATTCGGAACATACTTAAAGGAGCCACTCCAAAGAATAATGACGAAAATAAAATTTATGGTATAAAAAAAGGCTTGGATTTTATTTCAGCAAAAAGTAATATTATATCTGAAGAAAATCTCTATAAGTTGTATATGGAATCTATAGGATTTTATTTAGAAGAAGAAAACAAACTACTTGAAGGAAATTATTATCGTCACGACAGCGTCTATGTCGTAGGAAACAAAGTTTCCCATTGTGGACTCCCCCACCATCTTCTTAAAAATTACATGAGCAAATTCATTGACTTTATTAATACAAAAGACGAAATAAACACTCTGAAAAAATCAGCGATAATTCACTTTTATTTTGCTTATATACATCCTTATTTTGATGGAAATGGCAGAATGGCAAGGCTTGTGCAATTATGGTATCTTATTCAAAACGGATTTAATGCCGCGTTGTTGGTTTCATTCTCCAATCTTATTTCTGATACCAAAAATGAATATTATAAATCATTTGAAATAATAGAAGAAAATATTCAAACTTTAGGCCTTGTGGACGTCACCCCATTTGTGCGTTACTTTAACAAAAATATTTTCAGCAAGCTCAGCATTCCTCATTCTGAAAAAAGCACAAGTTTACCCGATAAAATCAATTCATTGATTAACACTGAACAAATAACTTTTAAAGAAAAAGAATTATTTGCATATGTTATATCTCACTACGGAAACCAAGAATTTTCTACTAAAAAACTAGAAAAAGATTTTGGCAACGCAGCTTACGCCACTATTAGAAGTTTTGTTATAAAATTTACAAAATTAGGAATTTTTTCGTGTATCAAATACTCCGGTAACAGAAATAAATATAAATTGATATAAATTTATTGACAAACTATTTCCAGTATGATAACATAATTAGCGTTAACGATGGCGACCGCTCGTGGCGAAGCTGGATATCGCAGCAGATTCCGGTTCTGAAGATCGGGGGTTCGAATCCCTCCGAGCGGACCATTTTTACTGGTTCTCAAATCATTATATTACATTTTATGACCCGGTTTACCAATTTCCGGGTCTTATTTTTTGCTTAAGAGTGCTTGTGTTGACTGGAAACCTCATTTTGTGGTATCATTTCTTGTGTAAATGTTATAAACATTGTTTTTAGAAAAGAGGCATATAATGCGAAAAACAGATATAAGTAAATACGGAAAATCCAGAAGTGAATTCAAAGGCAGTGCATCCCGAAAAGGCCGATGCAATAATAAAGGCGCAAGAATTTTAAGTGTAGTACTTAAATTTTTTTGGCGTGGCATGCTTAGTTTGATTACAGTAGGAATTTTGACAGGAATTTTAGTTGCGCTATCTTTGAACACCTACAAATCTACTATTTTGGAAAACGACATAGCTTTAAATATAACAGCATCAAAAATGGCTTTAACAAGTTTTGTGTATGTTACTAATGATAATGGCGAAGCTGAAGAATATGACAAAGTATATAATTTGGAAAATAGAGTATGGGTGGATTTTAAGGACATACCAAAAAATATGAAAAATGCCATAATAGCGATAGAAGATAAACGATTCTACGAGCACAGGGGTGTCGATTGGTTCAGAACAGTAGGAGCGTTCTTTAATCTTCTTAAAGGAAGTGCCAGCTATGGTGGGTCTACCCTTACTCAGCAGCTTATAAAAAATATCACAGAGGACAACCAAGCAAGTCTCACAAGAAAATTAAGAGAAATTTTTAGAGCTAGTGAGCTTGAAAAAAGATATTCAAAAGATGAAATCTTGGAATCTTATCTGAATGTGGTGAATTTCGGAAACGGAAGCCGAGGAGTACAAGCAGCAGCGAACGTTTATTTTAACAAAAATATTCAGGAATGCTCATTGGCTCAATGTGCCGCGATAGCAGCAATTACCCAAAATCCTACTGCAAATAACCCTATTTATCATCCTCAAAATAATAAATTAAGACGAGATGTTGTTTTGTCAGAGATGCTTTCTCAAAATATGATTAGTAACCAAGAATATAACGAAGCAGTTGAAGAATCAAACAACATGGAATTTGTTTCAGAAATGAATAATAAAGCTGAAACTTCTGCAAATAAAAATATTAGAAGTTGGTATATGGAAACTCTTTTAAGAGATGTTATCAATGATTTATGCGAGAAATATAACATAGGTAAATCCACTGCTGAAGATATGGTTTATACCCAAGGATTGAAAATTTACTCAGCTATGGACATAAAAGCTCAAAAAATAGCAGAAGAAACTTTGAAAAATTCCAAAGTTATGCCTTCGGATTCTAACTTAGAACTAGGATATATGATGATGGGCCTTGACGGGAGAATTTTAGCGGTTTTAGGTTCAAGAAAAGAAAAAACAGGAAATTTACTTTATGACAGAGCAAGTGTTGCCAGAAGGCAACCCGGTTCTACAATTAAGCCGCTTGCTGCATACACTCCTGCGATTGAATGGGGATTTTTAAATTATTCTTCTTTGATTCCTGATGAACCGCTCCAAATCGATAGCCAAGGAAATAATGTTATAAGAAACTGGCCGGAAAACTGGTATAAGAGTTACAAAGGAAATGTCACGGTTCAATGGGCATTGGAAAAATCCGCAAACGCTCCCCCGGCTCAGGTTGTAAAAATGCTTACTCCTGCAAAAAGCTACAGCTTTTTAACTCAAAAATTACATCTTACAAGTCTGGATAGCCACGACGCCACATCTTTGGCAGCATTGGCTACAGGAGGAACACACTACGGAGTAACTCCGAGAGAAATGACGGCAGCATTTCAAATTTTCGGTAATGGAGGAAAATACACTAAACCTTTTAGCTATTTTTATGTGACCGACAGAAATGATAAAATCATACTCGACAACCGCGGAAAGAATACTCAACAAGCAATATCTTCTTCTACTGCAACTATAATGAACAGACTTTTGAGAAATGTAATCGTAGGACCTGAAGGAACAGGTAAAGCAGCAAATATCGCAGGCTGGAATGTTGTAGGCAAAACAGGAACCACAACAGATGATTACGATAGCTGGTTCATAGGTGTTACTCCATATGCTGTCGCAGGAATTTGGACAGGCTATGATAATCCAAGAAGAATAAAAGAAACAGCCGCAGCAATTAGAATATGGAAACACATAATGACAAGTTACCTGGACGGAAAACCCAGCATAGATTTTGAATATGACCCTTCGGTAACTTCGGCTACTTATTGCAAACGGAGCGGAAATTTAGCCACTACTTCTTGCGGTGAAATTGCTACCGGATATTATTCCGAAAGTAACATGCCCGGAGCATGTACGTCTCATGGCGGAGCGAGTATTCCGGTTACTCAAAACGATAATACCTCTGAAAACAATAACGTAACTGATGAAAATAATAATGTTACTGAGTCAAATCCAGAGCCAGAAAGTACTGATGAAATCACATCTCCCACTTCTTCGTCTAATGCAAATTACGGAGCAAGAAGTACATCTGCTAAAATTAAAATATTCAGATAATTAATATCAATATTTTCATTGACAGCATAAAATGTAATTGTAAAAATACTATTGATTTTTTCTTTTAATTAGAGGAGCTGAAGACGATGAGCCTTATAGTTCAAAAGTTTGGCGGGACTTCGGTCTCGGATACACATCATATATTCAATGTTGCAAAAAAAGTTATAGATTTATATTTAAAAAACAATAAAATCGTTGTAGTGGTTTCGGCTCAAGGGCATACTACAGACATGCTTGTAAAAAAAGCTAAAGAAATCGACGATACTGTTTCGAAAAGAGAAATGGATGTACTACTTTCCAGCGGTGAACAGATATCCGTAGCGCTCCTTAGCATGGCTATACAAAAACTTGGATATCCTGCTGTTTCTCTTACGGGATATCAAGCTGGATTTTTGACGGATTCCTGCCATGGAGATGCTAAAATATTTAATATTGATACTTCCAGAATAAAATCCGAACTGGACAAAAATAATATAGTTGTTTTGGCGGGATTCCAAGGAATAGATGATAAAAACGACATTACCACACTAGGACGCGGCGGGTCCGATACAACTGCTGTCGCGATTTCGGCTGCTATGAAAGCAGATTTATGTAAAATATACACGGACGTGGATGGAGTGTACACTTCCGACCCACGAATAGTGCAATCTGCCAAAAAAATAAATGTTATTTCTTACGATGAAATGTATGCTTTATCATATTGCGGAGCGCAAGTTTTGAATGACCGATCAATAGAAATTGCGAAAAAGAATAATGTTCAAGTAGAGGTTCTTTCCAGCCTTTCGGAAGCTTCCCATGGAACTATAGTTAAAAACATACCCGGAAAAAGCACTCATTTGGCGAGCGGAGTTGCTATTTTAAACGATATGGTAAAAATTATACTCACAGATATTACCGACACAAATTTATCATTTAATTTAATTAATTCAGAGCTTAAATCTCATAATATATCAATAGACATGAATTTGATGCCCATAGGTAAAACAGATAAAAACAAGATGATATTCATAGTAAAAGAAGAAAATTTATCTGATACTCTAAAAATATTGAAAAATAATTTAGGAGTAGAAGACTCTAAAATATTTTACGAAAAAGATAAGTCCCAAATTTCAGTTGTAAACATTTCAGAAAGTTTTAATATAAATATCGCTTCCATTATGTTTGAAGTTTTATCTGAAGCAAATATTAATTATGAAATGGTTGCATGTACAGAAAAAAGAGTATCTGTAATAATCCCGTCTTGCGCCGGGCATCAAGCGCTTAACATGATTCACAGCAAAATTTTTGAAGAAGATTCTCTCATTTAAACAGGCTCTTTTCCTGTTATAATTACATCTGTATCAGCGGATAAATTATACCGGAACTTGGAGATATTTTGAGACCAATCGTTTTCTATTTTCTTGAATTCTTCGGGATTGGAATTTTTCAAAGTTCTTCCAAAATTTAAAATATCAGTTTGCATATTGGTAGTTTTATGAATAACCGCATAGCATATGTCGGTTATTTTTTTTGACAATTTTTCAGCTATAGAATTCTTTAAATTTTCATCAAAACATGTATCAAACTTATTATCTATCGAGAATGCGGATGCTTTTATTTTTAAATTTATATCAAATGAAGGCAATTCATAATCCTCGTTTATAACATTGGTTCGAGCCTCAACTTTATTTACCGAACATGTTATTTGGCCTAAGTTTTCATCATGAATTTTACATGTACCGCATTCAGGGACTCCTTTAAGAATCATGAACCCTAAAAAATCATTATCGTAAAGATAATTTTTAAAAACTTCATTTGAAAAAACTGCTACCCCTTTTAAAATTATATTTTTTTCCGACTCAGATTTTTCAGTACTTAAGCACGCAAGATATGGGTCACTTATTTTATTTTTTAAACTTGATACAAAATGCAATATATCTGAGTTAAGAGCGTCCGGAATCAAATCATGTATATCCTTGGCTTTTATTAGTTTGTTATTATGCTTGATTTTAAAATATTCCGCAGCTTTGTCTTCGACGACGCATAATTTAACCTTGGGCCTCGCTTCACAGTGCCTAACAAAAAAATCCATAAATTTATTTACTCCATTTTTTGCAATGCTTTCTCCTATAATTATTATCATGTTTTGAGAATAAACGGGAGTTAAGCTGGTTTTTTTAGATATATTTTCCAGCGCACTCACAAGAGAAGTCCCTTCGACTTCTATAGTTTTTATATTGGGTTCATCTTCATTCGCGGGATTTTTAAAATCCAGCGCTTGAACAGTCAACAAATATCCACTTTCCGAATTATCTATACCTATACCTTGGATAATTAATTTTTGGTGTAATTGCCGGCCTTCGGAGCACCCGGTCAACAATAAAAAACTAATACATGCGATTAGTATCATAAATATATTTTTCTTTTTCAAATTACGTGTTCCTTTCGAATTCTTAATTTTTTTAAAATTATTAAAATTACCGGAAATACAACAGAAGTTAAAATTACAAAGTAAAAAAGAAATGTTGTCGCAGCGCTACTTTTTAAGGCATTAAAAAGATTCGGAAAAAATGTTGGGAGCATTAAAAGTACTCCAAATATTATAACCGAGTATTTGCTAGCTTTTTCTCCGAAAATTTTTTTAATTCCCTCCGAAGCTAACACTATAAATAATGACAGTTTTAAAAATATCCCTAAAATCCACACACCCAAATACATTGCATCCAAATGCCTAAAAGAACCAAACTTGCCCGTACCCGCAGCAGTATACACCGGGAACAGTTGCGTGTAGGTAAAATCACCCATGCTTCCTATAATTAGTGTTATTATTAATGCAAACACCACATATATGCAGGAATTCCATATTAAAATTCCTTTCCACTTTTTACCTTTACCCATCGGAAGAAGCATGGCCATGGCCGGAATGCACGCACTTTGTGAAATCATATAAAATATTCCCTCGGCAACAGATTCTCTCCCATTGTACATAAAAGGTGTAAAATTTATTTTTTCTATGCTTGAAACCAAAGATATTGTTAGAAAAATTATAGATATTATCGTGGCGCAAAGTATAAAACTGGAAGTGCGAGCCAGCGATTCTAATCCCTTGTAAGCTGCATAACAACATGACATTAGCAAAACTATTGAAAGAAGCGAAAGAGAAATAGGGGGATTTACAGCATTGGAAATAAAATTATTAAAAACCGACAAGGTGTGGACGCTTATCACCAGATAGTATATTACATATATCAAAATTATACACATTCCCCATCTTCCCATCAGTGAATATGCGTTATCCATAACATTCATTTTTTTATCCATCAGAAACAATCTATATACAGGATAAACCAGCAAAAATGTTAATAAAAAGGAAATGGGAGCAGAAATTAAATGATCCCAAATATCAGAATCCCCTATAAGAAGTGTGCCATATGTCATGCTTACTACCATTCTGCTTATAAACAGCATGGAAAATATCTGTCCCACGGATATAGAAGGTCGTTTTTCCATAAATATTTTCTCCCATATAATTATTTATCTTTTACTTCGGAGCCGGGTAAATTTTGTACTTTAATATTTTTTTTACTTAAAAAGCTCCACCCGCTTCGCACCAAAACATCTCTCATTGCAAAAATATTAAACGGAGCTATCGGAGAGGTAAACGGCACCCCGTAGGAATTTTTCGAACATATATTTATTAAAATCGCCGTAAACACAATCATTATGCCCCATATTCCCAGTAATCCTCCTGTAATTATAAATATAAACTTCAGAATAGAGATAGGTTCATATAAATTAGGTATTACGTACGACGAAATAGCCGTTAAAGCAACCACCATTAATGTTGGAGCGCCTATCAGACCGGAACTTACCGCTGTCTCACCTATAACAAGAGCTCCCACTATACTTACTGCATGACCAAGAGGCCTTGGAATTCTTAATCCTGCTTCACGCATTATTTCGTATATAAGATGTATAAATATTGTTTCCGTCATGAGTGAAAAAGGGGTTGTTCCCACCGCCAAGGCTATTTTATTTAGTATAGGCCCGGGCAATATCTCCGGGTTAAATGTGCTTATTCCAACATACAATCCCGGGAGAAGAGTCGACATGAAAAAAGCCAAATACTTTAGCCACCTTGTAAAAGTTGCAAAATAAGTATGCATGGAATAATCATCCAAATGTTGGAAATATTCTACAAAAAGATACGGCACAAGCAAAGCGTTGGGAGTTCCATCTATTAATATTGCTACTCTACCTTCCGAAATTTTTCCGCAAACCGTATCAGGTCTCTCGGTCATTCCAATTCCGCTGAATAACGAAAAATCCCCCTGATCTTCCAAATACGGAATCACGTACCCGGATTCTATTACCATTTCTAAATCTATATTTTTTAGTTTATTTTTTATTTTTTTTAATATCTCAGGAGAAACTTTATTTTCCATATAGCAAAGACAAATCGATGTTTTGCTTACCGTTCCTAATTTTGACATTTCAAACTTTAAATCAGGACTTTTTAATCTTCTTCGTATAAGTGTCATATTTATTGCAATCGCTTCCACAAAGCCCTCTCTGGAACCACGTTGCATTAGTTCCGATGACGGTTCTGATACTGCTCTAAAGGAAAAGCCCTGAACTCCTACAGCAATCATAGAATCGCAGCCTTCCATGGCAAAAAGAGCATGTCCGGACATTATCCTGTCAAAAGCATCTTTATAATTAGAAACTTGAACCTGGTCGGAAGCTATTATTATTTTATCTCGTATATATTCAAATTTTTCCATCGGACATGCGCCTTTAATTTCATTTGTAATAATCGGATAAACTACGCTTTGCGTGAGAGTGTCTTTACTTACCATTCCGGAAATAGTTATAATTGCACTTTCGGTATTTCCTATATTTAAGTACTTAATACAAAGGTCGGCACTGTCATGGAATTTTCTTTTAAAATATTCTATATTTTCAACCAGCGATTTTGAAAAAAACTTTATTTTTTCTTCGTTTACTCTATTCTTACCGTAAATATAAGTTTCTTTGAAATAATCTATCTTGTTAATATTTATCACCTCTATAATAATTTTTACTTAAAATTTTTAAATATACGTATTTATAAAAAATAACCCCTGCGCAATTTAAAACATTATGCACAGGGGATATATATAAATTTTTTATAGAGAGTCGAATTTTATATGTAAATCATAAAAGATTTTATCCTATCATTCCTGAAAAAAATTCTCTTTCGTGGGGTGCTTCTAGAGTTTTTTCTTCTTTTTCAGCGCCGCATGGGAATCCGTGATGTTTACAATCGATACGGGCTTCCCCTATTTCTGTTTTGGCGCCAAACATTACCGGAACTTCAACTCTTACTTTTTGACTTATAGTAAATTTACAAGTTTCTTTTGATTTTCCTTCACACATTGTGCTTCCTCTTTTGATTATAGGTTTGCCGACACATTCGGTTTTTACTTTACCGATTTGAGCAAAAGGTTTAATTTCTACAGGAACACCTACTACCACATCTTGGAATCCAAGTGATGGGCATACCTCATGTTCAGGTTTGTATGGCTTTTCGTATGGACAAGACATTTTGTGACCTCCTTAAATATTATGTTTCTTTTGAGAAAAACTTGATCATAAAAGTATTCTCATTAACATAATATTCAAAAATTTGTTTTCGGTTCATAAATATGTATTTACAAAATTTTTCAAAAAAACTTCAAAATAATAGTTGACTTAAATTTTACGTTATGGTAGAATCGTGAATGTAAAGTATTTGGAGGGGTGTCCGAGTGGTTTAAGGAGCCAGTCTTGAAAACTGGTGATCCCGCAAGGGACCGTGGGTTCGAATCCCACTCCCTCCGCCATCAAAATTAAATATTTGTTTATGATTTCACATTTGGAGAAGTACTCAAGTGGCTGAAGAGGCGCCCCTGCTAAGGGTGTAGGTCGAGCGATCGGCGCGAGGGTTCAAATCCCTCCTTCTCCGCCAGAAGTAAAAAAAGTTAGACTATCGAAACGGATAATCTAACTTTTTTGTTACGTATAAAAACATACAGTACAAACAGAAATAATCCCATCAGCCTGCAGATGAAAATCTTATGATTTTAGGTAACATCCACTTGCGCCTAAATCAAATTCTTTTGCCTGCCAACTTTGAGTATTGCCGGTGTTTATGCCCATTTTCATTACTGTTTGCCCTTTATTTACAGTAAAGACAGTGCTGATAGAAAAAGGCCCTTTAACACTTGTTGAAATAGTTTGTCCATCTATATTTAAATGTGCTGCAAAAGGCAACCCACCAATGTATGCAGCTCCAGAACCTGCATCTGTAATATTTGCATGCAAGAAGAAAGTTATATAAACTAAATCACCTATTCTATAATACCACGAATTTGTACTCTCCAAAGTGTATGTGGGATTTGTACCGCTCGGACAAAGAAGTGTTGGTGTCCAAGTGCCTATTTCAACGGTAGGTATTGCATGATCCGAAGTTATTATGTTCACTATATTATTCGAATCACACGCAATAGAATTTCCGTCAACTTTTATCCCTCGCACAGCTGTTTGAGAGTATTCCTCGACTTTGGTTAAAGCATTAGTCAAGGCGTTGTACTCAGATGTACTTTCAACTGCTTCCGAAAAATCTCCTTTAGAAGTTACTATAATTTTTAATCCATTTACTTTTAATAACAAATTGTTAGAATCAAAAATTTGAAACTCACATTCCAAAATTCCCAAAGCACTCACCATTTGTGAAGTCAGAGTAATCGTAGCTGCACTTCCTTCGATGCTGCACTCGTTATAAATTTTCGTTCCATCCGGCTTAACTGCATAGAAAGTCACTCTTTTACCTGACAAGTTTAAATTGTTGCCATCTTGTTCCGTAAAAAGAACCTCAAGTTTCCGGGAATCAACTTCTCCTTGAACGGCATAAATCAATACCTGATTTTCTTCCCATACTTTAAGGCTTATTTCCTTAGTTACCATTGTGCATTTCCTCCACTTTCAAAATTTATGAACAAATTAGCTGTTCAAATATAGTTTTAAAAGTAGTGAAAGTTGCATACGAGAATACAATTCCGGTAAAAATAAATTAAAAAATAACCACCCCCTTAAATTTAGGAGTGGTTGTTTTTTGTTCTATTTTGAAAGTTGTTCTCTTACTGTAGACTTTAGTCTATTTGCATATTTTAAGTAATCTCTTGAATTAAATACATTGCCATTTTTATCTAAGTTAACTCGAACTTGAAAATCACCTTTTTTATTTTTACCAACAGTATTAAGTAGATTGTACAGACCATCGAAGCGTTTACCGTCATAGTATGAATTCACCAATATTACAGGAGTTCCTAAAGCCAGACACGGAAGTGCACAGTGAATTCTGGTAGTTACAACGAGCTTTGCTTTTGCATATTTTTTCAAGAGCTCATCAGCAGCTTTAAATCTTTCCTCGTGAGTGGATTTTTGTGAAAAACTATGATGTGTATAAACTACATTACTAAAATTATAATTTTTAAGATTTTTTAAATAATCGTCAGCTTCTTTATATTGGCCTAATTTATAATCGCAAAATATTATATCATCAGTTCGTTCACTGTCATCAACCTTATATGTTTCATCCAAAGTGGTAGTTAAACATCCGGAAAAATAGGAATTAACTCCTTTTCTACGCAAATTCCTTTGTGTATAAAAATCGCGGCATCCTATGGGTTGATGTTTCTTCAGGTAATTTATTGTATCCCCGCTTATTGTTTTTTCATCATTATTTATGTGAATAGAAACAAATATAGGATCTATATTATCTGAAACAACATTATTGTATCTATGAAGAAAATACCATGAATTCATAATCATTTTAACTTCAGGGCCGCAATAATGCTTAAGTGTATCCCTGTCTACGAGTTTTTCTTTACATTGTTTCGGCAAAAATTGTTTAGCAGCAATCGATTGAATATAATCACCCAAATTTACATCCCACGGCTGATACCAGCACTTTTCATCTGTCTTGTAATCGTAGCACAAAACACCGTATAATTTATCTGTACCTTTTACCCCCCCTTGTGCTATTTTTTCATCATTAGGTACCGCAAAAACGCTTGTAGTCATGGGAAGCATAACTGCAAGTATGCACGTAGCTGCTTTTCTTAATGTTTTTAACATAAAACATTCCTCCACTTATTTATAATATTAATGCAGATTACATTTCAGCACATATTTATTCTACGATTTTTAACTCTTTACTACTTTGAAATCTTAAATTTTTGAGCCTTAGTGCCATTAAAGTTCCAAACGTGAATATTAGTTCCTTCGCGTGTGTCAGCACAACTGACATCTAAATACAGTCCATTACACTTTGAAACTATGTAGTAGTAGCCGTTACCAGCTCTCTTAATTAACCATTTTTGAGCATTAGTGTTATTCTTTTGATATTGCCAAACATTTGCTCCACATCTGTTTTCTGCTCCTGCAACATCCAATACTTTTCCCGAGCAGCATGCTTCAAGTTCATAGTATCCTTCGCCTACATAGTTGATTTTGAATTTTTGTGCATCTGTATTGTTTTTAGTCCAAAGTTGAAGATTTGCCTCATCCTCACAACTTGCGCCTGCTATATCCAATGCCTTATTTTCATCCAGTGCACTCGAAATTTTATATGTTCCATTCGAAATTACAGGAGTTCCGTAAATTTTTTTCTCAGTAATTTTGCGGTATTTATCCCATTCATCATAAAATCTGCAATTACATCCATTCCAAGGCTTACTACTGCCTGCATAATGAATTATAGCCGGATCAGTACGAGCTCTTTTCCACTCTTGATTATTATAAATACCTCGGGAATCATTAATAAACATCATGAATTCTATTGCGTTATATTCCGGGCTTATAAATTTAATTTTATCGTAGCACGTTGCGTTCAATACGTCTTGATCGTTATAATTTAATTTTCTTGGTTCAAGTTTCGGAATAAAATCATTAAATTTCTTTTCCATGTTATCTTCTCTTATCTTTTTAAGATTCATAACAAGAATTCCTGCATTTATGTATTGTTTTGTACTCTTAACGCCAAGTTTGTAGGCATAGTCACTTCCTCCGTACATCTGATGATAAACGTCTTTGACTGCACCTATATACTTACCTTTAAGATCCGTATTGTACATGTCCCATAAGTCTTTTCTTACAATAATATCTCCGTCAAGGTAGAGTATTTTATCATAATCACTTAAAATGCTCGGTAAAAGCAACCTATAATATGTAGCTTTAGTAATATGACTCGAAACGATATACGTACTGTCAAATGAGTTTTTCATATCGATCAGTTCTACAGAACACCCCTTATAAATACGTTTAAGTTTGGTTAGTCTATTGCGATTTTCTCTACTGACTTGTCCAGAAATCATAATATGAAAATCAAGGTGTGTACTTTCCTTTTTGTTTTCAAGCATAGATACCATAGCCACAATGGTCGGATAAACATAGTTATTGTCTGTTGCCATCGCAATTGGGATTTTGTTAACTTCGGTATCTTTGGCTTCCGCTCTAAAGCTAGTCGTAATAATTGTCAGTAAAGTCATTACTAGAAGAAAAATAGTACCCATAAGTTTCTGGAACACGTTTCTCACTTAAAATTTCCCCTTTATCAAAAAATTATAAAAGATGTCTGAAGTTAAACATATCAAAGTTAGATAATCAAAAAACGCATACCCATCAATACTAGTTTTGATATTTTATAAAAACGTAACCCCCTTATTAAATTTATTTGTATCACTTTGATATATTAATTTTAACATCTCTAAAGATTATATAATGATATTAAATAAAAATTCAATATCAATTTCGTAAAAATAAGTTAGTCATTTTAATTATTTGTGACATAAAAATATAAAAAAATAATAGACCCTCTCGGCTAAAATGCTTGAAGGTCTATTGAATTATTCTACAGTTTTTATTTATAAATTATAGATTAGTATCTATTGAATATGCTTTGAAGTTCGGATAAATCTTTTGTTTTCATCAAAGCCAACATCAAAAGGATTCTGGCTTTCTGAGGCGACAAATTATTTGCGTAAATTCCCTGGTCTTTTACTTCTTCGTCAGAGTAAGTAACAAGCCCGTTACATATACGAGAACTTCTTACAACAGGAATACCGCTGTCTAATATCTCTTTTATTTTTTCGTTCCATTCAGTGCTACAACCGCCACTGCCTGCACCGCCCAATACTATGCCGTCTGAATTTTTTGAAATACAATCCAAAATTTTAACATTGTCACCGAGATAAAAATTCACAACCTCTACGGACGGAATTTCGCTTTCTTCATCAATTTTAAATTCACTGTTTTTTGTATGATTTTTGACAGTGCTGTTGTAAAAAAATGCAGCGTCATCGCGCATATATCCGAGTGAACCCAAATCTTTATGGTTAAACGCTTCAGTTTTGAAGGTGTTTACTTTTATTATGTCTCTTGCGCCATAAATAGCGTCAGCAAAAACCACGAGCACTCCCTTGCCTACTGCTTCGTCGCTTCGTGCAAGAGCTACTGCTTGATAAAGGTTAAACGGTCCGTCCGCACTTATGGCGGTGCTGGGACGCATGGAGCCGGTTATTACGATTGGTTTATCTGTGTGAACAGTTAGATTTAAAAAATATGCAGTTTCTTCCAATGTATCAGTTCCGTGAGTAATTACAAATCCGTCCACATCATCTTTTTTGGACATTTCTTCTATGTAACAAGCAAGCTTTTTCAATTTCGGTATATCCATATCGCAACTGTCTACACTAAACAACTCCACGGACTTAACGTCTGCCAAGTCTCCTATACAGGGGATTTCGTCTACAAGTTTATCAACTTTTATCTGAGCGGAACTGTATCCTGTGGTTTTTCCTTCATCACCTGTTCCTGCAATCGTTCCTCCAGTCCCTATAACAAGTATTTTTTTCATGTTTTTTGTCTCTTTCATACGCCAACCTATCCCCTAATAAAATTTATGTGTTGTACCTATGTACGGTTTTTAGGTATCATAATTTTGATACTATGGCTCTATACTACCCTAATCAAAAAATTAAATCAATATGTTAAAATGCAACAATTATTTTGTCGAAAAAAATCTTTTTTGATAATTTTCCTGAAATGTTCCAAATATCTAAAAAATAATTAAATTTATCTGAAACTTCACTTCGGTTAATGTTATAATATACTGTAATATATTACTAATAAAAAATATTCAGCATATAATTAAATATTACAAAAAACAACTTATGAGGTGGTTTTTAAAATGGCAAAACTCAGTATAGCTATAATATTCGGCGGAAAATCTTCGGAACATGATGTTTCAATCTCTTCAGCGGCAACTATTGCAAGTAATATCTCAGATAAACATGATGTACATTATTTATACATAACAAAAGAGGGTCAATGGTATCTCCTTAATGATATAAACCCGGAAAAAAGCACTCAAAAAATCCCTGCTATAATTTCTCCGGATTCCCTATCAAAAGGTATTCTGGTTATGAAAGAAAAAAATACGGAATTTATCAAATTAGATGCTGTAATTCCTGTTCTTCACGGTAAAAACGGCGAAGACGGAAGCTTACAAGGACTTTTACAGCTTGCAGGCATTCCAACAGTAGGATGCGATGTAACTTCGGCATCGGCGTGTATGGATAAAGTAATAACAAATTCCGTGCTTATGTATTCAGGAATTAAAAAAGCAAATTTTGACTGGATTTACGATTATGAACTTGAAGAAAATCCGGAAGAATGTGTTAAAAAGATAGAGGAAAAATTAAAATCATATCCGATGTTCGTAAAACCCGCAAAAGCTGGTTCTTCGGTAGGTATAACCAAAGTTAAAAACAGAGAAGAACTTTTAGAAGGACTTAAAATTGCGGCAAAAGAAGATGAAAAAATTCTGATTGAAGAATCAATAATCGGCAAAGAAGTAGAGTGCGCTGTACTAGGTAATGACAAATTAATAGCCTCAACGGTTGGAGAAATTATCCCTTCGGGAGACTTTTATGACTATGAATCAAAGTATATTTCGGGTACTTCAAGACTGTGTATTCCTGCAAATATTTCGGAAAATACTATTGAAAAAATACGAAAAGAAGCGCTAAAAGCTTATAAGGTAATGGGGTGCAAAGGACTTTCCAGAATAGATTTCTTTGTTCAAGAAGGAACTCAAGAAATATTTTTAAATGAAATAAACACTTTCCCCGGATTTACTGAAATTAGCATGTATCCGAAATTAATGGAAGAAAAAGGAATAAAAATTCCTGAACTTATAGATAGACTCATAAAGTTGGCTTTGGAAAATAATCAATAATTATAAAGGTAGTGTAAATTTGAGTAGTGATATTAAAAATTCTCCCATAGGGATTTTTGATTCCGGCCTCGGCGGCCTTACAGCTGTAAAAGTTCTGAAAAAATTAATGCCTCATGAAGACATAATATATTTCGGCGACACGGCAAGAGCTCCTTACGGCCCAAAAAGTAAAGAAAAAATAATAGAATATGCGTCTCAGAGCATAAAATTTTTAAAATCATTCAAAGTAAAAGCAATAGTTGCAGCCTGCGGCACTGTCAGCTCCTATATTGATGAATCTTCGGAGCTTAAAGATTTATACGGAGTTATAAATCCAACGTGCGAAGCAGCAGTAAATTCTTCGCACAATATGAAAATCGGAGTTATGGGCACCTCTGCTACAGTTAAAAGTAATTCATATCTTAAAAAAATACATAGTTTAAGTCCCGCGGCCAAAGTTTTTCAAGTTGCATGTCCATTGCTTGTTCCTATAATAGAAAGCGGAAAAATAAACGCCTCAAAAACTCAACTTCTTGAAATTTTAAAGAATTACACAGAAAATCTCATTTATAATGATATCGACACTTTGATACTCGGATGTACGCATTATCCTATAATAGAAAATATTATTTCTGAAGTCATAGGTAAAAATATAACTATAATAAATTCAGGAGCCGAAACAGCTAAGAATTTAAAAAATATATTAAGTGCTCAAAACTTAAAATCAAATAAAAAAGATTTAGGAAAATGCAGTTTTTATGTGAGCGGAGATGCCAATAAATTTTCTGAAACCGCAAAGCTTTTTTTGAACTGCGATATAAAAGATAATGTTCATAAAATTGACTCATTTTAAAGCTACTATCAAAAAATTCAAAGCTAAAGGAGATGTTTAAAATAAAAGAAGATTATATTGTAAATATCACTTCCAAGCATATTGTGGAAGATGATGAAGATGAATTAAATTTAATAACTTTCGGAACCTTCAAAGAAAAGGGAAACAAAAAATACATAGTTTACAAGGAATATGACGAAAACTTCCCCGATAAATTCAAAATATGTATAATAAAAATAGACAACGAAAACATGGTAACACTAATAAAAAACGATATAGCTCAAACGAGACTTATTTTGGAAAAAGGTAAGCGTCATTACAGCCCGTATTATACTGATGTGGGAAGCATGACGCTTGGTGTGTTTACAAATTACGTGGATTTCAAAAATTACGAAGATAAAGTTATTTTAAGCTTAAAATACTCTCTGGAATTTAATTCCAGCCTTATGAGCATTAACGAAATTAAAATAGTAGCTACCAAAAAGCCAGAAGAAAATACAAATGCAAGTGTATAAAACATAACACTTTGCTTGAAAAATCCACTAAAATCCGTATAATAAAAAGGAACAATTAGAGCCGTACAGTAATTAATAAAATTAAAATAGCGGCTACTGAAAAGTCAAAAGGAGATGTCAAAAATGCAACTATATAATTTGCAAAGCACAATGCTTTACTTAAAAAATTCAATAAAAAATGCAATTTCACTTGCTTTAAAAAATAAAGATTTACCCGAAGAAAATATTCCGGAATTTGATATCGAAATTCCTGCAGAACGCAGCCATGGGGATTTATCCGCAAATGTAGCATTAATGTCAACCAAAACGTTTAAAATGCCACCCAGAAAAATAGCTGAGATTATACTGAATAACTTGGAGCTGGATAATAATTTAATATTAAAATCCGAAATAGCAGGACCCGGGTTTTTAAATTTCTTTCTTAATGAAAAATTTTTCGAAAACACAATTAAAGAAATAATAAAATACGGAAAAAATTATGGGTCTTCCGATTTCGGAAAAGGAAAAAGAATAATGGTGGAATTCGTTTCTGCTAACCCCACAGGGCCGATGCACATGGGAAATGCAAGGCTCGGAGCTTTGGGAGATTGTTTGGCAGCCATATTGGACAAGGTTGGATATTATGCCTATAAAGAATTTTATGTAAACGATGCCGGCAATCAAATAGAAAAATTTGGGTTATCTTTGGATGTGAGATACAGACAAATTTGTAACGGAAAAGATAGCGTAGAAATGCCCGAGGAATGTTATCAGGGCCAAGATATTACTGACCTTGCACAAGAATTTTTTGACATTCACGGCAAAAAATATATTGATGAGAGCTTTGACGTAAGAAAAAAAATGCTCATAGATTTTGCGCTTCCTAAGAATATAGATCGCATGAAAAAAGACATGGAGAAATATAAAATTATTTATGATAATTGGTTTTATGAAAGCAAGCTCCATAATGACAACGAAGTAACCGAGATAATAAATATCTTGAAAAACAACGGCTATACCTATGAAAAAGACGGGTGCTTGTGGTATAAATCCACTGAATTCGGTTCGGAAAAAGATGATGTATTAGTAAGAACCAACGGGATACCCACATATTTTGCAGCTGATATTGCCTATCATTATAATAAATTTATTACCAGAAAATTTGATACATGCATTGACATATGGGGCGCTGATCACCACGGTCATGTCGAAAGAATGAAAGGCGCGATGGAAGCTCTTGGAATTGACAGGAACAGACTTCACGTTATTTTAGTGCAAATGGTCAGGTTATTAAAAAATGGCGAGATTGTAAGAATGAGCAAAAGGACAGGAAAAGCGATCCAACTGTCGGATTTACTGGATGAAGTCAGCGCAGATTCCGCAAGATTTATATTCAATACTCACGAATCCGGCTCCGGAATGGATTTTGATCTTGATTTGGCCGTTAAACAAGACTCTCAAAACCCGGTTTACTATGTTCAATATGCTCACGCGAGAATTTGCAGTATATTTAAAAAATTAGATAAGAATATAAAAGACCTGTATTCAAATTCTCAAAATCCTGATTTATCGTGTTTGACACAAGAAATTGAGAAAAAACTTATATTCTACATGGCAACATATCCTCAAGAACTTATAAAATCCGCCGAAAATTATGACCCGACGAAAATAACAAGATATGTAATAAATTTAGCAACTTTATTTCATAAATTTTATTCTTCGTGCAAAATAGTATCCGATGATTCTAAATTAACTATAGCGCGTTTATATATCTGCGAAAGCGTAAGAATTATTTTAAAATCAGTTCTGGAACTCATGAAAGTAGAAGCTCCTGAAGCTATGAATTCTTAAAAAAATACACCGTTCTATATTTAGAACGGTGTATTTTTATTATTTATTATTTATTCTTTTTATTTTTTAAACTAAACAGAAGTGTTACTCCGGCTATTATCAAAGCAGAAACAGCTATTATTATCACGTATCCTCTTTGATCTCCGGTGATATAACTTATAGATGGTTCTGCAGATTCATAATTACTTAACGAATCATCATTATCAGGAGTTGTTGCCCCATTTAAATCTGCTTCAGAAATCATGTTGTTTAACTCATCTTCAGATACATCTCCGTTTAATAATTTTTCCATCATTTCTCTTTCTTCATCTGTCAACTCATCATATACAGCATATGGAGAAAAATGTTTTAATTTCAATTTAGCGTATTCTCCTGTTTTTGTGGGGAAATCTTTTAAATCTTTCACATAATCTATGGATTCAACCGGTTCATCTATGGCTTCAGAAATAAATACCGATTGTATATCTTCTTTATCCCAATCAGAACCCAACTGAATATATAAATTTATAGGTGTTTTAAGGGTTTCATACTCATTTCCCGTAGTGTCTGTCACTCCACATAAGAATATCCATAACTTATCATCTTCTACTTTTTTCTTATATTCGTCGTCGAGTTGTTCATAGTATTTATCCCATTCTTCTTTGTCGTCCTCGCGCCCTAACCATTTTACCCAGAACCTAGAACCTTCTGTAAATACACTGTTTGTATTATCAATTCCGTACCATGCGCTGCTGCCGTCTGAAGTTTCTTTTAACCAAATATTTTTGCCTTTGGTTACTCTTGCACTTGTAGTACCGTCGTCGTCTACCCAATATTTATAGTCGCCGTCAATTACCAATTTACCCCAGCCATTCGATAAAATCTGACCGGTTAATGTTTGCTCTCCGGAATAATTTCCTTTGAATTTGACTGTTATTTGCTTTTCTCCCTCTGTAACCATGTCGGTAGGTAAAATAATTTCATAATCTTTTCCATTTTCGAGTTCAGTTTCACCTAACCATGCTTCAACTTCAGGTTCCCATGCTTCACCGGTACAAACTACACTATCTTTAGTAAGTTTCACAGAAAACGAGCCATCCTCTAACACATTTTTTTGCTTAATATTAACCGTTTGAGTTACACTTCCGGTATAATTTCCTTTAAAATTAATTGTTATTTTCTTTGGTCCGGCGTTAACCATATCATCGGGGTAAATAACTTCGTAATCTGTTCCTTCTGTAAGTACTATGTCTCCTGTAACTTCTGCCTCGTCTTTATATATTGTTCCATTGTAACTTACTTCAACCTTAGGTTCAAATTTTTCGCCGGAATACACTGTTTCGTATTTATCAGGTTTTACTGTTGCTTTTTTTGACAAATCTATTGGGGTGATTTCAAAATATCCGAGCGGACGTTTTGTTGGTTCAGGTTCGCCTTCAGGAAAGCCGTCGCCATAAAAGGTGCCAAGATCAAGTTCACTATAAACTCTATATTTTCCAATATCCTTAACTTTTGATGCTGCGTCAGCAGGTAATTCAACATTACTTTTTTCGTCTAACTTCTTATATGTAATTTTCGGGTTATCCTCACTCACATAGTAATAATCTACAAAGTCTGCATAAGGCTCCTTTTCCACCCTTGTTATACTTTGTTCTTCGCCGTTATATTCACTCTTAACATTATTAACAATAGGTGTACCACCGCTATCGACTATGTTAGATTTAATCATTTTGTCAATGTCACCATAGCTAGCCCGAGCATATACATAGAACCTATCAACTCCTGCTGCCGGACTCAAATCTACATCTAGATCATAGCTCGCCTGTTGTGGCATAGTATCGTACCCTTGTACAAATCTAAAAATCTCTTTATCATTATAAATAGACACGCTAATCCATTTTTCCGGGGCATTTTCCGCTTCTATCTTTTCTTCGGTGTTATAGATAGGTGGTTTTTCTTTCGTATCACCTTCTTCTGTGCTGTCTGGTATGCCTTCAGTGGTTATGCCCACCCTTAATTTATCTCCTAAATCTTTTACACTCGAAATTGTGATTGTTGGGGGGGTAGTTGGGGCAGGGGCTTCTTCGGCATCCAGCCAGATTTGATTTTTGCAGCCTACCCACAAAGCCGCAAATGCTGCTATCATAATGCAACAGCTAAAAATTAATAATTTCCTTACTTTGGTCATACTATTCACTCCTTATTGTAAAATAATAATAAAATATATTAAAAAATACATATTTTATTATACACTTTTTGAAATTTTTGTCAATAACTTATTGAATAATAAATTAATTATATTTTTGTTTATAAAATAACTTTATTTTTTAACACTTTTAATGTAAAATATTAATTATGATTAATTACAAGAAGGTATTTTTTATATGAATGAAGTTCAAATTAGATATTCGGAAATCAAAGATAAATTTCCAAGGGAATTTATATTGTTGCAAGGCCAAGGATGTTTTTGGAAAAAGTGCGCTTTTTGCGATTACTTCCACGATGTGAGCTCTGACCCATTTGAAATAAATAAAGAAGTTATTAATAAAGTCACCGGTAAATTTGGAGTTCTGGACGTAATCAATTCGGGCTCGGCAATGGAAATTGACGAAAAATCTTTGAAATTTTTAGAGGAAAAAGTAAAAGAATGTAAAATAAAAGAGTTATGGTTCGAAGTTCATTGGGCGTACAGAAATACTTTGAAAAAATTTAGGGATAGATTTCCGGGCATCGATGTTAAATTTCGAACAGGTATCGAAACATTCGACCCTATGCTCAGAAATTTTTGGAATAAAGGTGTTCCTTCTCATGTTTTACCCGAAGACGTTGCAAAATATTTTAAAAGTGTTTGCCTTTTGATAGGGACAGAAAGACAAACCTTTGAAACTGTAGTAGCAGATATAAATATTGCAAAAAATCTTTTCGAACATTTTATGATTAATGTTTTCGTGCCAAATTCCACTCCCACGAAATCAAATCCCGAGCTCATAAAGAGATTCATTAAAGAAATTTATCCCCAGATTAAAGATGACCCTCAAATCGAAATTTCTCTCAATATTACTGACTTGGGAGTAGGATGATTTATGGAAATTCTAAATATTTTAACCGAAGAATGTGATTCGGGACTACGTATAGATAAATTCTTGATTGAAAAAACAGAAAATCTCTCCCGAGCATACATACAGAAATTAATTGAGGACGGTCAAGTAGAGTTAGACGGAAGTTTAATTAATAAGAGTTCCAAAATATCTCCAAATCAAACAATCACAGTAAAAATCCCCGAACCTGAAAATTTGGATGTCAAACCGGAAAATATAACACTTGACATTATATACGAAGATGATGATTTACTGATCGTAAACAAACCTAAGGGTATGGTTGTCCACCCCGCTCCGGGTAATTATAACCACACCTTGGTAAATGCTCTCATGTACCATTGCAAAAGTTCTTTATCGGGGATAAACGGAGTTTTAAGGCCCGGAATAATACACAGAATAGACAAAGACACAAGTGGATTACTGATAGTTGCGAAAAACGATAATGCTCACAAGCATTTGGCCGAGCAAATAAAAAATCACAGCTTTACAAGAGTGTACGAAGCAGTTGTAAACGGAATTTTACCGCAAGACAGCGGAACAATAATTACAAATATTGCCAGACATAAGACCAATCGAAAAAAAATGGCAGTTTGTATTGGAAAAGGGAAATTAGCCATTACTCATTATGAAGTCATAAAAAGATTCAAAAAATACACTCACATAAAGCTAAAATTAGAAACCGGAAGAACGCATCAAATAAGAGTACACATGTCCCATATGGGGCATTATGTACTCGGGGATGAAGTGTATGGAAGTAAAAATAAAAATTTTGATTTTTTAGTAGGGCAATGTCTACACGCAAAAACCATCGGATTTATACATCCTTCCACAGGAAAATATATGGAATTTGAAAGTGAACTTCCGGATTATTTCAAAAAAGTTCTTTCGACTATATAACTTTATATTTTTTTGCTAAAGCGTAAGCGTTCTTGTTCCATTTAAAAGCTTCGGAATTTTTCCCGGATGCATATTTTAGGATTTCATCGTTACAAAAGTTTTTTAAACTCTCGTTATCCTTCATAAAATATATTCCTTTTCCGGGATATTTATTTGCAATGGATGAAGGATTCACGGAAATATCCGAATATTTTTTTAGATAGTAATTTTTATTTGAAATAGATTCCACTACGGCATCTATTTCTTTTTTTTGCAGCGCTGCAAAATAATCTTGCTCAGACGAATAGCTTTTGATTTCACAATCTTTATACGCTGCTTTTATAGATTCTATGTATGCTTTTTGTGATCGAGTTCCAAATTTTGGATTTTTAGGTAATCTTTCATTTTTTCTCGTAACTATTATGAAATTATCTTTTGCCCACGAATCATATCGGTCACTTACCGTATACTTGTTGGTATCCAAATAGCTTTCTATCAAAATTCCGGACATCACCAAATCCACCTCGCCATTATCAAGGCTCGTAAGCATTTCGTCAGTGTTATTGAACTCTATTATTTCTTTTTTTACACCCAAGTCTTTACTGATGTTCTCTATAAATTCCGCTTCCCATCCGTACCATTCTTTTTCCGGGGTCGCATCCGTCGCGTTCTCAGGCAATTTGAACCATGACCAAGAAAATTTTTTCATGCCTACTTTTAAAACTCCTCGTTCCTTGATAGCTTCTACCGAGTGGCAATCCGGAGATTTTGTGACTTCTTCTTCCTCTGAAGTACACATGGTTTCTTCAACATTTGTAGAAGAATTATTTTTTGAACAGCCGGGTGTAAAAATTAAAGTAAACGCAGCAAACGTAAAAATAACACCATTTCTAAAAATGTTTTTCATTGTACATCCCTTTTCTTAGTTATATTTTTTAAAAGTCTAAACATAAATTAATATAATAATTCATTTCAAAATATACCAAAATATTTTTACTTTTTACGTTAAATTTTTAAAATGGAATGCCACAAACTTAGTCTTATATTATATAATATATCATATATATCAAAATAAAACTATACATTTTTATTAAAATAATTATAAATATTTTTTGCTACATCTGAAGTAATATTTTTCACCTTCAGAAGTTCGCTTTCGGGAGCCTTCGAAACGGCATTAATTGTACCAAAATACTTTAAAAGATTTTTTGCTCTATTTTCTCCCACTCCGGCTATTTCCGTAAGTTTGGAATATTTAACATTTTTATTTCGCAAATTTCTATGATAACCTATAGCAAATCTATGGACTTCATCCTGAATTCTTGTGATAAAATTAAAAACTCTAGAATTATTTTTTATCTCTATCTCAAACGAATCCGAAGTAAGCGCCCTGGTCCTATGGCTGTTATTTTTTACCATTCCATATACAGGTATATCAATTTTAAATTTTTTCAAAACTTCTTTCGCAGCAGCTGTGTGGCCTTTACCTCCGTCTATCAATATTAAATCCGGCAAAATTTTAAAACCTTCATCTTTTGAATTATCAATATAATTTTGAAATCTTCGTTCTAAAACCTCTTGCATTGAACCATAATCATTTTGAAATAAGATATTTTTTATTTTAAATTTTTTATATGCCGACTTAAAAGGCTTTGCATCCTTAAAAACTACCATTGCTCCGACATTGTCGGAGTTTTTTAAATTGGAAATATCGTAAGCTTCTATATATGAAGGTTTCTCTTTCAAAGATAAAATATTTTTTAAGTCCTCCAAAATATCTTCATTTGCAGTACTGTTTTTCTTACTTCGGATAAGATTTTCATAAGCATTATTTTGGCACATTTGAACAAGATGATACTGTTCTCCCCTCTCAGGGAAAACAAGCTCAACATTTGTTTTACTTTTTTCAGACAAAAACTTTTTTATTAGATCTAAATTATTTATTTCTCCATCAAGAGCAACCACCTTAGGGACTACATTTTTCATTTCGTAATAATTTTTTATGAATTCGGTTCTGGTAGTTTTTAAATCATCCTGTAAATCAATTATAAAATTTTCAGTTTCAAATAAATCTCCGTCATGAAATTTAAACACTTCAAAAGAAACCTCTTTATCATCAGAAGCACAAGCGATTATGTCTTGCTCTTTAACCTTATATGAAACGACCTTTTGATTTAATTTCGTATTTTTAATCGACTTAATCGTATCCCGAATCTCGGCTGCTTTTTCAAAATTCATTTCATCGGAATATTTTTTCATTTTATTACTGAGATATTTGATTGTTTCGGAGCTTCCGCTTTTTATAAATTTTATAGCATCGGCAATATTCAAATTGTAATTTTTATTATCTATGAATCCGGTGCAAGGAGCGCTGCACTTATTTATATAATAGTCCAAACAAGGGCGTTTATATTTTTTAGACAGATTTCGGTTGCACGTCGGTAGCTTAAAAATTTTATTAATCTCTTCAACGGTTTTTTTCACCGACAAAGAATTCATATATGGACCGAAATAAATGTCATTTTCTGTATCCTTTTGTTTTGTATATAAAATCCTAGGCCATTTTTCTTTGGTTATCTTTATATAACTGTAACCTTTGCCGTCCTTAAGTAATATGTTGTATTTAGGCTGATGCTTTTTAATCAAGCTGCATTCCAAAACCAAAGCTTCAAACTCACTATCGGTAATTATATATTGAAAATGATTAATATTTTCTACCATTTTTTTAACTTTTTCCGTGTGATTGGAATCGGAAAGAAAATACGAAGAAACTCTGTTTTTTAAATTTTTAGCTTTTCCTATATAAATAATTTCATCGTTATGATTTTTCATTATATAAACACCGGGATTATGCGGTAATTTTTTCGCTTGTTCTTTTAAACTCAGATTTTCACCCATAAAAAACCTCTTTAAATTATTTTCTTATACTATAATACCATATAATATTATTTACCATTTTATAAAAAATAATAATCCCGGATAAAATTAACAACATTAACTTTACAGTAATTATGTACTCAATTTAATTATATTACAATTACAAATTTCAATTCTCGATTTCATAATATTACAATTACTATAATCACCTATTATCAAAAATTTTCTAAAAGCTCTTTCGCTGGATTCTTTACAATTTTTCCAGCTTTTCAAAGAGTTTTCATTTTGCGCTTGCAAATAATCGGCATGTGCTTTGGCGGTAATGGAATAAATATGGAAGTACTGAGATGATTTACGTTCTGTGTTTTTATATGTTTTATAGGCATAAGAACATAAATTTTCTATTCTTCTCCATCCGTCAGCTGACGGAGATTCGCGTACTTGCAAATAATTTTTTTTAATTCTGGCTTGAGTAGACATCACCAAATACATTCTCGCTTCTTCTATTCTTCCTACAGATGATAATGCATACGATGCTTCAAGCAAATGTTTTTCCAAGCTTTCAAAATTTTCCGGAGAAGGGAACTCCTTGGATTTTGCTAAATTTAAATTTACTTCACAAATATATTTATTTATTTCATAATAATTTACTTTTTCTCTTTCGCCTTTTTCTTTGTAATATTTAAGAGCTTCTATATCCATGTCCAAAGCCTTTTGCCAGTTTTCAGTACACGAAAAATTATATGCTTCTTTAAGAGCAGTCAGAGCTGCCTTACTGACCTCATCTTTGGATTCCGAACAAATCTGGGGTGTTTTATCTTCTGGAAATTTTGAAGAAATTTCAACACAATCTATATTCAAACTAAAACATATTGCACACGCAAAAACAATACAAATAATTTTTTTAATATTTATCATAAAAACACAACCCCATTCACTTCTTTCATTTAGAGTTTCGTACAATTACTTTTATAATCCATAGCATACGGATAACTTGTTTATAAACGGATTCATTAAATCAATAAAGCGTTCGAAAAATTCTTGACTTTCAATATTTGAGCCCGGTAAAAGTTTTACGCATACTTCTAGTGTTCTAATCGAAGAACGAGCTTCGTAAATTAAATTGATATTTGACTTTTGAAAACCGCAACAAATTTTAGTAACTATTTCGTAAGCTGATTGAAAATTTTTTATCGTCACTGTATCTAATTTTATCTCTTTGCTCTTTTCGACTAACTCAAAAAGAATTATTTTCAATTCTGATACAGCAGAAATTCTTTTTGATACGACACTGCATTCCAGTGAATTACGGCACTCCGAAAGTAAACTTAAAAATTTAGATCTGTCCTTTTCCGCAGTATATCCGAAACCTCTATAAAAATTTGCAGCTGTTTCAAAACTTTGTTCAGCATTTGACCATGCATCCGGTGAATTTAAAATCTTTGCCATCTGATATCTAACCCTAGCAATAGCGCCATATGAATACGGGATAAAAGGTTTTGCCTCTTCATAATTATAAATTTCCGAATAATACTTTACGCATTCCTTTAATGCTGAAATTGCAAGGCGCCATTCTTCCAAACTTCCCATTTCAGTAGCTTTTGCAATATGTACGGCAGCGTTTAACCTAACATAGTGGGCGTACCATAATTTACAATTTTTTTCGTCCCTTAATTTAGAATATGCAATACAAATTCTATATGCGCAATTTCTAATTTTTTCTCGTTCTTCGCAACTAATATTTTGAGTTGATCTATCAAGTATGTAATTTGCATACTCATTTACTTTTTGTGCCCCATCTTCTGCGCAAATTTCAGTTGAATAAACTCCGGTGTTTAATAAAGAAAAAACCAAAGCAAAAATTAAAAAACTACATATTCCTATTTTTTTGACCATTTTATCCACTCCTCCTTTTCTTTATATAAAGTATATGATAAAAAAATAATTTTGACAATACTTTTATTTAAAACAAACAAATAATCAGCTTTGCAAATAATACAAAACTGATTATTCATTAAAAATATCATGTTATTATCTATTTACCTTACTAAAACAGCAACGGATTCTTGAAATTTTTCAAAATTAAGTTCCTTAACTTTATCTCGTATTATACACATATCAATAACAGACCATACTCCGCAGCCTCCAAAAGTAAATAACTTTAAAATTCCTAGGGGTATATCGCCTATCAAAAATCGATCTATTCCCCATCGACCTGCAAGTACAGAAACCAATAACACATTAGTCGGGTCTTTATATTCCATACTGTAAAGTATCATTTCGTTTTCGTCATTCAATTTCATAAGCATATCATATATTATCCTAATTTTTTCAGCCGGAAAATATTTTTTATGAGAAATTATAAAACTTTCTATTTTATTTTTTTGCATAAATATGTAACCCCTTCGAGATTTACTTATTTAAAAAAACTTTGTATCACAAATATGTATCTTACCAGCGTCATAAAGCAAACTATTAATATGAACGCATCAACATATTTACACGATTTAAAAATCGACTCTTTATGTATCCCTGCAAACACAGCCATAACCAAAGGCACAGCCATAAAGTTATAAGCTATATAAGATTTAAAATCCAAATATATTAACGATTTTAAAGCGTGCAGCACACCACATGCCGGACACGGAATTTTAAAAATAAACTTAAATGGGCACGGGAATCCAAAAAATATCAAAAGGGCAATAATTACAGCTATTATCATGTGGTAAATATATTTTTTACACATAGTAACTTATCCTCATTTTAACTTATGTAAATAAGAAAACTCTCTTTTTGTAAAAAGGAGCTTTCTCGTTTAAATTATTTATTTTTGTTTTTTATAGCCTTAACAATTTTGTCAACAATTTCAGGAGTCATAGAAATAATTCTATCAAGAGAACCATGGAATGATTCCACCTGCAAAAGTTTTACATCTGAACCGGATACCACCAAAAAAGCAACCGGAACAATGGTTACCCCTACTCCGTTTCCTCCTCCAAAAAGCTCTTTGTCACTACATTTCGGAAGTGCAAAATCAGAACCCCCGGCAGCAAGACCATAACTTACTTTTGAAACAGGTATAATCACAGTTCCGTCAGCTGTAGTTATAGTCTTTCCTATTATAGTGTCGGCGTCTATTATTTCTCTCATTTTTCCAACTGCGCAACTCATCATTCCTTCAATTTTATCACTCATTGTTTATTCTTCCTTTCTATATTTTAATTCCAAAGAGGTGTAACTTTTTATAAATCCAATTGTCACTACCAGCAAATTAAAGATATTGGCTCTGAAACATGTTTTAAAAAAAACTTTAGACTGAAAAGATTTAAAATCAGGTTCTACAAGTAAATTGAGTTCCTTGATATTCATAAATTCTTTTATACAGCTCACTGCCGGATATATAACTGCCGAAGCTTGTCCGTATTTTATTGCAGTCTCAAATGCATCTTCTCCGGATATACATGTTTTCAGACTTAAATATTTTATTCTTATTTTTCGGAGAAAAATTTTTACAGTTTTCCCCATTAATGAAATCACTGAACTGACGTATTTAATTGAGCAAATCCAACCTCTGGATTTTAAACTTTGAAAAATATTTTTTGATGCTGAACTGCTGTTTTTGCTCTTTTTATTTTTAGATTTAAAAGAAGGAATCTTAAATTTTAATCCTAAAATTTTAATTTTAATATCCCACTTTTTATCATAGTTCATGCAAAAATCAATAGGCATAAACAGTATCAGCGCAATCAAAGCAAAAATTATAAAAATTAAATACTTGTACCACATCACTTATTATCCTCAATTATATTTGTTTCATAATTATTATTTTTTGCCATTACTACATTGATTATGCAATACAAGTAAGCCGAATTATAAAATTGTAAATTATATTTTGAATGTAAACCAAAGGACCGGTAAATAACCCAAATATCAATAATAAACATACGGAAATCGATATGATATTATAATTTTTGTAATACCATTTTACAGCTCCGGGTGGCAATAATATTTGCCATATTTGAAATCCTTTAAAAGGTCTAAGTGGCAAAAATTCCATCGAAGCAAGCATCACATTCATATAAATATAAAGCGTTATCAAAGAGATTAAAAAACTCTTAACCGGCAAAGCATTAATAACACCCGTAACATTAAGCAATAATCCACCTACCACAGCCGCCAAAATATGAGTAAGCGGCGCCGTAATCCCGGTCAGAAAAGTATCTCTTCGTGGATTTTTAAAATTTAGGGGATTTATTAAAACATCTTTTGCCCAACCCCAATTAAAAAGGAGCAAACAAAGAGCGCCAAAGAAATCAAACCCCGCAAACGGATTTAGATTAAGCTTCCCTGTGATTCTGGGAGTATCATCTCCCAAACTATCCGCTACTTTAGAATATAGGTATTGTTTTAATGGGAAAACTCCAAAAATAATTATCATTACTACTAAAATTCTTATGATTAGGTATTCAAAAGTTATACCTTTGCCTAAAAACCACATACATTCTCACCCGTCTGACATTATATCATGAATAAGTAAGTAAAACAATTCAAAAATATTTAAAATAATTTTTCTATAGTTGTATCGGGATAATACCATGATAAAATTTGTTTATAATCAGAGCCTTGTTTGGCCATGTACTGCGCTCCGCATTGGCTCATTCCTACACCGTGACCATATCCGTAAACCTTGAAAATAAATATTTTTTCTTCGCTGTCATAATTAATACTAAAATCAGAAGAACGTAATCCAAAAATTTTTCTGATCTCCTGACCCTTAAACTCCACGCTTCCGATTATTATCCTTTTTATCATTCCTCCATTGGTTTTCTCAAATTCTCCGATCCATTTTGATGGGTCGCCGTCTAACAAGGAATCGGGAGAATTATTTTTTATTTTAGATTTAAAATCTTCACAAGAAATTTTTACTTCGGATTCATATCCTGAAGCCAATTTATCTCCGGGGCTTTCAACATTTTTGAGATAATCCAAACTTCCACCGAATACGTCTTCGGACTTTTCGGTAACACCTGAAGAAATGGCATGGTACGCGGCCAAAATCAAATCTCCTTTTTTCTCTATAACTTCTCCAAAAACTTCTTTAACTGCACTTTTTATTTTTTCATTATATTTTTCAAAATTTTCTCCCCATTTTTGTCTGCGTTGATTCTCTGAAATATAATTTTTCCCATTTTGAGAATCTACGGTAAATTCGTAATTTTTTTCGTCTTTATTTGAGTTAAGATGATTATTTCTAGCTCTGCAAAAATATGTGTAAGAAGCTACCGCCTGGGCTTTTATTGCTTCTTTTTCAAACGCCGCGGGCATTTCAGCGGCTACAGCTCCGCACAAAAATTCTTCATCGGGAATATTAATAATTTCGTTTTTGGATTCATCCAAAATACAAAAGCAAGAGTTAGTTTTTGTTGACTTCTTTTCCCGTAATGTCATATTATCTGATTTTGATTCCGAAATCGAAATCAGATTTTTTTCACCCTTTGCGACAGCCAAAAGAGGGACTAAAATCATAAATAAAAAAAGCGCACCCAACACAGTCATCCTTTTTTTTAAAATCAACATAAATTATTTCATTCCTTTCAAAAAAACCAATTAAAATTTTTACTTTTTTGTGGGGTTATTGACTTTAGGTTTTTATTTATATAAACTATCAAGTTAGAAAGATATATAAAATAATATGGACTAGTTTATAAAATTATGTTTCTAAATATTATTATTGTGTATCTAAAAATATAAATTAGGAGGATGAGTATGGATTTTAGAAATGTTTGGTCGGTTTTTATTATTAGCATGTTTATATTAATTCCCTTAAAAATACTCTTTGTATTCGGCAGTTGGTTCTTTATGAGCTCATTGATGTTTGATATCATTTCAATGGCAGTATTGGTAGGAATTATCGGATGTGTTTCATTTTCTACCACAAGGTACAAAAACATAGACGTAAAAAAGAACTATATCCTAAGCTTTTTGAGTATTTTGGTTGCTGTAGGATTTTTTATGTGCATACCTGCGTACTTTAATGACACTTCAAATTACGATTTTGCATGGCAACCTCTTGTTATGTCTTTGCTTTCTGTTCTTTCATTTATCACTTTTGTTATCCTGGCAATTACATTTTTTACCGGAAAAAATATAATAAATAAACTTTCATTTTTCTTATATTGCCCGGTGTTATGGTTTGCGCTATACATGATAATATTCATGTCTATATACACCAATGATGTAAACGGTTATGAAGTAATTGCGGCAGCTCTGACATCTTTGTTCTTAGTTTATTATACTCAGGTATTTTCAACTTCTTCGAACTTGAATATAATAAAACTAATGTTCATTTTCGGTATGCCGTCAGTTTTATTTTCTGTTTTAAATTCAATTTCCGTTATTCATAAAATGAGAACAAATGAAAATATCTCGGCAGTGACGCAGAGCACATTTTACACTCAAATCTTTTTGTCGCTATTCATTATCTTTGTGTTAATAGACGCCTACAGACAATACCAACAAAGAAATGAACCTGTTATAAAATCAATTACAATCTAATAAATTTTAATTATAAAAATTAAAAGGAGCTGGTTCAAATGGCAATAAATATCGGTATAAACGGATTTGGCAGAATAGGAAGAATGGTTCTTAGAGCCGCGCTTAACAATCCGGAAAAATTTAAAGTAACCGGAATTAATGACCCTTTTATTTCATCAGATTACATGGCGTATATGCTTAAATATGACACAACACACGGTACGATTGACAACAAAATACGAGGAGAAAACGGAGTTTTGTATATTGATGAAAATCCTATAAGTGTTTTTTCCGAAAAAAATCCTGAAAATATACCGTGGAAAACTGTCAACGCTGATTATGTGGTAGAATCAACCGGGGTATTTTGCACCAGCGAAAAAGCATCTGCTCACCTAAAAGCAGGAGCCAAGAAAGTTGTTATTTCCGCCCCTGCAAAAGATACCGAAACACCAACGTTTGTATGCGGAGTTAATTTAGATAGCTACGATACAAGCATGAGTATTGTATCAAACGCCTCCTGTACCACAAACTGTTTGGCACCTCTTGCGAAAGTAATTAACGATAATTACGGAATCATAGAAGGTCTTATGACGACAGTTCACGCAATAACAAGCACTCAAAATACTGTTGACGGTCTTTCTTCTAAAGATTGGCGTGGAGGCAGAGCAGCCGGAAGCAATATAATACCTTCTTCAACAGGTGCTGCCAAGGCTTGCGCTTTGGTTATACCGGAGCTCAAAGGAAAACTCACGGGTATGTCTTTCCGTGTTCCTGTTGTAAACGTATCTGTTGTAGATTTGACTTGTAGGTTGGAAAAATCGGTGTCCTATGATGAAATCTGCAGAACTATAAGAAATGCCTCTCAAAACGAAATGAAAGGTATCATCGGATATACAGACGACCTAAATGTTTCGAGTGATTTCTGCGGCAACTCTCACACATGCGTGTTTGACGAGAAAGCAGGTATAATGCTAAATGAAAATTTTGTAAAACTCGTTGCATGGTATGATAATGAGTGGGCATACAGCTGTAAAGTTCTGGAACTCATATCTTATATGAACGAAAAAGACAATTTTTAATCACAAAAATTAAAAATAAAAAGCAGTGACTTTAAAAATCTCAGTCACTGCTTATTTTTATATATCTTTACATATAGATTTCAAATACTCTGCAAATTGTTTTGAAATTTCGGGGTGCTTAAGAGCAAACTCCACGGAAGCTTTCATTGCTCCTAATTTATTTCCTATATCATACCTCTTCCCTTCAAAATCCACCATCACAACCCCGTCGTTGTGTGATAATATTTTAAGAGCATCAGTCAGTTGTATTTCGCCTCCTGAACCGGGTAGTGTTCCGTCCAAAATCTCAAATATTTCCGGAGTCAAAATATATCTTCCCAAAATAGAATATAAAGATAAAATCTTGTCAGGAGTAGGTTTTTCAACCATATCTGTACACATAAAAATATTTTTTTCTATGTTTTTAACTTTCAAGGAACCGTATTTTCCTATTTCTTCTCTTGGCATTTCTTTCGCGCCGACAACAGGGAGGTTATATTTTTCATATGCATCCATAAGCTGTTTACAGACCGGTACTTCACTGTCTATAACATCATCACCGGATAAAACCGCAAACGGTTCATTACCCACAAAAGATTTAGCGCACCCTACCGCGTGTCCAAGTCCTTTTATTGATTTTTGACGCAAAAAATATATATTTGCCATTTCACTTATAGGGCTCAAATCTTTTAAAATTTCATATTTTCCCTTTTCCTCAAGAATGGACTCCAGCTCCGGATTCTTATCAAAATGGTCTTCTATTATGCTTTTTCCTCTGCTTATTATAATCAATATATCTGTTATTCCGGATTTAACAGCTTCTTCCACAATGTACTGGATAGACGGCTTATCTACAACCGGGAACATTTCTTTGGGCATTGCTTTTGTTGCCGGCAAAATTCTTGTCCCAAATCCCGCTGCCGGAATTACAGCTTTTGTAATTTTCACTTTTAAATTCCTCCAATATATAGTATAATAAATTTTGGCTTATTAATATTTTAATATTTGGCAGCTTATAAAGTCAAGAAAGGTAAAATTAAAAAATGATAATTGATGGAAGATTAATTGCTCAGAATATAAAAAGTGATTTAAAAAAAGAAATAGAAAACTTAAAGCTAAAAGGGATAAATCCGGGTCTTGCCGTTATATTAGTGGGAGAAGACAGCGCTTCCAAAGTATACGTAAGAAATAAAAAGAAATGCTGCGACGAGCTTGGAATTTTTTCTAAAGAATTCTGTTTTCCGGAAAACACTTCTGAAAAAGAAATCCTTGATTTGATAGAAAAATTAAATCACGATGAAAAAATAAATGGAATTCTCGTGCAGTTACCCCTTCCTTCTCATATCAATCAAAAAGTCATAACTGAAAGTATTTTGCCCGAAAAAGATGTAGATGCGTTCCATTCTTCTACAATAGGAAACCTTTTGACCAATCACACAAAACTTTTGCCTTGCACTCCGGCAGGAATAATAGAGATTTTTCACAGGGAAAATATTTCTCTTACCGGAAAACATTGCGTAGTTATAGGCAGAAGCAATATCGTAGGAAAGCCTCTGGCTTTTATGCTGATAAACGAAGATGCTACAGTTACTATTTGCCATAGCAAAACAAAAAATTTAAGTGAAATTTGCAAAAGTGCAGATATAATAATTTGTGCGGTCGGAAAAGCAAAATTCTTAAACAGGAATATGATTAAAAAGGGAGCAGTGATAATAGATGTAGGAATAAATCGTGATGAAAACGGAAAAATTTGCGGTGATGTTGATTTTGATGATGTAAAGAATATAGCGTCAGCAATTACTCCCGTACCGGGTGGAGTTGGCCCGATGACTATTGCAATGCTAATGAAAAACACCATCACGGCTACAAAAATTCAAAATAAAGAAGTTTAAAGGAGAAAAAACAATGAACATTTGGCATGATATCAATTCAGAAAGAATCACACCTGAAAAATTTACAGCAGTAATTGAAATTTCCAAAGGAAGCAAAGTAAAATACGAACTAGACAAAGAAACCGGATTATTAAAAATGGACAGAATATTATATACCTCTACCCATTATCCGGCAAATTATGGCTTAATTCCTAAAACTTATGCAGATGACGGAGATCCGCTTGATGTTTTGGTACTTTGCTCGCAACACATATATCCAATGACCTTGGTGGAATGTTATCCTATAGGACTCATCTCCATGGTAGATAACGGAAGCAACGACGAAAAAATAATAGCTATACCTAAGGATGACCCGACATATAATCAATATAAAGATATCTCTGAGCTTCCTGCCCACATATTTGAAGAAATGAAACATTTCTTTAGCGTATATAAAACTCTGGAAAATAAAAAAACGGTAGTCAACGACGTTAAAGGCCGTGAAGAAGCAATAAAAATAATTTCACAAACTATTGAAGCATATAATAAGAAATTCGGAAAATAAGCAAATTTATTTTTGGGAGGATTACATGATACAACTGGATGAATTGCATATCGAAATAAATAAATTACAACCAAAGATAAAATCTTTGGAAGAAGCGTTAAAAATCAGTGATTCAAAAAAAAGATTAGAAACTCTGGAACTTGAAACCGGTAAACCTGATTTTTGGGATAACTCTGAATCCTCCCGCAAAGTCCTTGCTGAGATAAGTAGTTTAAAAAGTAAAGTCAAAGAATTTACCAAATTAAAGAATGAATTTGAAGATTTGTCCGTACTTATAGAAATGTCCTGCCAGGAAAATGATGAGTCGTCTATAGAAGATATCCAATCAGATTTGAATAAATTAAAAAAAGAACTCGAAAACCAAACTTTAACCACTCTTTTGACCGGAGAATACGACAGCCAGAACGCTATTCTTACGTTCCATTCGGGAGCCGGAGGTACCGAAGCCCAAGACTGGGTGGAAATGCTATGCAGAATGTATTCCAGGTGGGCAGAAAAACATCATTACAAGGTCAAAATGTTGGACTTTCTAGACGGAGAAGAAGCCGGATTAAAAAGCGCATCACTACTCATAGAAGGCAAAAATGCATATGGCTTCTTAAAGGGCGAGAACGGAGTTCACAGACTCGTAAGAATTTCACCTTTTGATTCGTCAGGAAGAAGGCACACTTCCTTTGCATCGTTGGAAGTTATCCCGGAAATAAATGATGAAATCAAAATAGACATATCGCCCGAAGATATAAAAATGGATGTATTCAGAGCCAGCGGAGCGGGCGGACAGCATGTAAACAAGACTTCTTCGGCAGTGCGTCTGACGCATATTCCTACAGGAATTGTAGTTGCATGTCAAAACGAAAGAAGCCAATTTCAGAACCGAGACACCGCAATGAAAATTTTAAAATCCAAATTAATCGAAATAAAAGAGCGCGAACACCTTGAAAAAATCGAAGATATAAAAGGAGTTCAAAAAGAAATAGCTTGGGGATCACAAATAAGGTCTTATGTATTTATGCCGTATACTTTGGTAAAAGACCACCGAACATCCTATGAAATGGGCAATGTCGAAGCTGTTATGAACGGCGAACTCGACGGATTTATTCAAGAATATTTAAAGCAGAGTATAAAATAAAAGAACCGACCCAAAAGGGTCGGTATTTTTTTATTTTTCTTCCTCTTGCTTCCTTTCTTTATCTTCGTCTGCTTTTAACTTGTTTTTGATATCGTTCGTCTTACGACCTAATCCCATAGTGTGTCTAACATTTTTGTATTCATTTGTGTCTAATTTTAATTTGTATTGACCATTAGCATCAGTACATATCTTTTTCACAATCTTTCCTAATGCATTTTCGCCGGCTGGCTTGTCACCAGATTTAAGACCCTTCAAGTTTGCATTTTTGATTTCTTTGCACCATTTTCTAAGGTCGAAAGAATCTATATTATCTACCTCTCCATCACCTATTTTAATAACTTTCTTTACTCCAGAAACAAGTCCGTCTGCAGCTTCAATTATCAAACTAGAACTTTTAAGACCCATCATGCTCACGAATACCGCAGCAAGTGATACCTTTACTTGATTATAGAAACCCTTTTCTTTTAACATACATTGCTTTATACCATTATCGCACAGAACTTTTCTAAGATTTTCAATCCACTCTGATTCATATTTGCCCATATCATTAAATTTATTAGCAAGCATTTTACAATTAAATTCGGAGCTTTCAACATTTTCGGGAGTAGAATTATCTTGAAGATACTGACCAGCGCCTTTAAAGCATTGTCTGACTATCTTTTTGGGAGTTGACCTTTTGAAGATAGATTTGAAAGCTTTCACGCCTTTATGGAAAATCCTCTCTACAAGGCTTATTTCTCTTTCAATAGCACTGAGCTCGCTCTTATAAATGCTCACAAGATATCTCCATTCCTTGTCTTTCACACTATCCGGTACGTCGACTCTATTTCTCAAAGCTGCAAATCTTTCAATTCTGGAAATCGCTCTGTCATTCATTCTCTCTTGTTTTGCTTTAAGTTCATCTTCTTTATCTTTTATTTTTTGTTTTTCTTGGTCTTTTGCATTTTCATCTACTGTTGGTTTTGTGTGTGCTTCTTCCCACAGATCTTGAATTTTTTCTTGAAGTCCGAATAAACCAACATCTCCATCGGCAAATTCACCTTCATCCAGACGTTTAATATTGTTATCCGAAACTTTTTCACTTTTAATATTAGATTTATTTTTTTTAACAGAGTCAACTAATTTATTATATTTAACAGCTATGGATTTAAAATCATTGCGTCTATCCGTTTTAGATACAATAACTTCTACGAATTTTTTATTAGCATTTGCCTCTGTTTTTTCTTTCTTAACCAGTTGATTACCGTTTTCAGATTCAGAAGCCGGTTTTTCCTGTGGCTGTGATGCTACAGCTGGTTGATCAGCTGGTTTTACTTCCTCTGGTTGTACTGCGTTGTTGTCTTCTGCCTTTACTTCAGGAGCCGGTGCTTCCTGTGGTTGTGGCGCTGCTCCATTTTCCACTACTGCTGCTGCTTGAGCAACCGGTGCGGGCTGTGGTTCTACAGCCGGTGCTACGTCATTTTTCGATGGTTCCGGTAGTGGCCTATTTGGCGGTCCACCGGCCGGTGCTGCTTGGAGTTCCCCATTTGGTTTTGCAGGTTTTACCGGTTTTGCAGGCTTTGCCGGTTGTGCCTCGGTAGCCGGTGCGGGTTGTTGTTCTGCTTGCTTTGGACCTAATCCTTTCTTTTTAAATATATTTGCTAGGTCTGATGACATTCCTGTGTTTACTGCTGGTTTTTCTTCAGGCACTACTTTCTTATTTGGATTGGGCTTTTTAATTTCTTTCTGCTTTTTCATCATCTCGTTCATGTCCAGCGGTTTATCTTTAACTGACCCATTATTGCTTGTTGAGAAAGATTTGGCAGCATTTGTGTTTTTAAACTTAGCTTTTACGTCAGCTGCGTTTAGAATAGCTTGTACATCAGGTCTTACCGTCTCTTGTTTTTTCACTGCTGCCCCTTTTGCCGGTGCTGCCGGTACTCCTGGAGCTACCGGTGCCGCCGGTATGCCTGGTGCCACCGGTGGTGGAGGTGGTACAGTTCCATCTACTTGTACCGCCTGCTCAGGTTGCTTAGCTTGTACGGTTTTTTCAGGCTGTTCAGGTTGCTTAACTTCTGGTTTCTTTCCTAAAAGTTCATACTCTGCCTTATACATCATCGCTGTCATTGAAAAAAGCTTATTGGTACTCTCCTTGTTAAACCGCTCTCCGTTGTCAACTATTTTTATTTTATACAACTCGTCAAAACCACTATAGTAATATTCTTCTCCCACTTTTAAATCTTTATCTTTTTTTACTACACTTTGGTCTTTATTTTGAAGATATCCCAGCATACCACTAACTGAAATATTATTATTTTTGCTGAGTTCAACTACAATCCAAGTGTCTGGCAATATTATATCTTTTAAGTTATCTTTCGCCCTAAGGTCACCACTACAAACAACACCAATTTTGGCTCTCTTGGCTATTCCTTTGTCGTTAAATTCTGGTAAATCATCAAAATCTGACATCTTCACATTACTTTCTATTTTCATTTCCGTACCTTTTACCAAAACTTTAACTTCATCACCGTCAACGAGGTATATTGATTTGTCTTTTTTGGCTACGTCATCTGCATCTTTTATTTTTAGACGACCGCTAGTAGATATTTCTTTTAATTTAAAGGAATAAATATATCCAGTCTTACTCTTAAAATAATAATCATCTTTAACATCCAGCTTTTGATCTGATGGAATTATTTGTAAATTTTCTTGTGATACACCTTTACTACTATTTTGTAATTTATACAAATATCCAATTTTTCCATCTTCATTACTGATTGTCCAATGGTTGTATCTCTTGGAGGCTAATACATAGTGAGGCACGCCTAGTTTTTTGCCTTTTACATTGCCTTCTTCGTCTGTGATATCCTTACCTTCAAAATCTGTATCCTTAAGGAATTTGTTCTTACCCACTGTTGCAAGTGCGTTTATCGATTTATACTTAGCATAATAAACCGGAGTACCATCTTCGCCCTTCTCATCTTTTTTTACATTTCCTAGAGTAACCGATCCTTGAGGCTTATTATTTAAATTTACAAAAGTGTATAATGCTGTTTGGTCTAACTCTTTAGTATCTTTCGGTATGGCTGTTATTTTGTACTTATCTCCACTTTTCTGTACCATTTTGATTTTGCCTGCGGCTTGATATATTGCTTTGGTTTTTTTAATTATTTTAAAAGATACTTTTTTCATCTCTTCTTCTGTTGCTTTTTCACAGTCACCTACTACAACTTGTCCACTTCCGTCATATCCACAATCCTCTTGCCAATGCTCATAGGATGGGTCCTTACTATCTAGAGTTTCTATTTCTTTTTTACCATCTTTAGATACTTTGACTTTTACATATGTTTCACCGGGTTTAAAAAATCTCCAGGCCTTCTCTTTTCCTACCTGTGTACATTTTACTAAATATTCCATAACCATCTCTCCTTTTTTAAATAATTTAATTGGCATGCGATAACCAGACTAGATAGTTTGTGGTTTTAAATCACATTTCGATTATATAATATGTCAAATGTATAAATTTAAGAAAATTTATCTAAATTTAATTGTTTACATCTTACATATTTTTAATCGTATATACATTATATATAGTTAATAAATATTTGTCAAGAGTATTTTATTGATTTTTTGTATTTTTTGAACAAAAATCCCCGCATTCTCTAGCGGGGATAAAAAATTACTTTAATCTGTATTTCAAACCGTCGTAGACATAAAGGGAATGACAATCTTCATGACGTACCAAATAACCCAGCGTTCCCCAACAGTCTTTTTTATCCACTATATCTTTTATATTTTTTGTTCGATTCAAGAGTTTAAATATATTACTTTTTATATCATCACATACCCTTTTTGTAGAATTTCCTGCTTCTTGTAATTTACGCACAAGATAACGGTCATCTTTGGTGGTTTTTTCCCAATTCAATCTGCCCTCGTACTCTTTCACGGTTTCTTTAACGAATGTCTTCAAACCCTTTCGTACGCTGTTTAGATCTTTAAGCTTGGTATGTGTAAGGCTTCGTAAAAATATAAACATCAATAATATTCTTGCATTATATGCATTATCCATACTCAGTAGCTCGTTTTTATCGCCCTGGAAAAATTTGTCGGCTTTAGCTGCTATGCCGCAAATATATTTATACCAAGATTCGTAAACATTCTTTCTATTGGAAAAAACATCTGTAAGTATATCTTTAAACACAATGGATTTTTCGGGAATTTTTTTTGTTATATTTTGGAAATCAGTTACCAATCCACTATCCAGGGATAATTCAACCTTTCGACCCAACAAATCTCCAACGAATTCTCCCACGGATTCTTTAACCTTTTTGCTTAAACTTTTTCCTCCACTTTGGATTTTTTTCTCTTGAGTTTCTTTCAACTCTGTAGTGTCCTCAGCTATTAAGCGCATCAACTCGGCTTTTGATTTTTGCGTATAGTCTACTAATTTTAATGCTCCACTATAATATAATTCTCCACGCCCTTCTTCATCCCAATCTTTATAAGTAATTCCAAGCTCCTTCTCAAGATCTATTTGCCCATTAATTTTATCAATTTTTTTGTTTACTTTCGAGATATCTTCTTTTATGTTCTTTTTCCGAGACTGCAATGCATTCCATTCACTCCCTTGATACGGTAATTTTTTACACATCTCGTCCAATCCGGCTGCTTCGTTTTTTAATTTTTTAATTCTTGCATTCGCCACAGCTTTTCTCAAACCTTTGAATGCTACAACTACATTCCACGCGCATTCTCTGTTAATAATGTTAAAACTATTCAGCTCATATATCTCCTCTGCGCCGTAATTTTCTGCTATTTTTTTCTGAACCTCGTATTGCTTTTTAATAATGAACGGTATTTTTTCCTTTAATATTCTCAATTTTTTGTTTTTTGGCTTTTTCTCATGTTTTTTTATTAATTCTGCTACACCATTAAGTTCATTTTTTAAATCCAATAAAGCTGCCTCAATATAATTATCTTTGCGCTCTTCCACACCATTTTGAAAGCTTGTATCCTTTTCATTTATTTTGTTTTCAATTCTTGCTCTTTCATCTACGTCGTTTTTATTTATTTCATCATTAACTGATCTCCACAATTTTACTATACTAGACTGAAGATCCAACAACTCTGCTTTGGCTAAACGCTGAGCAGATTCCTTCTCGGTTATTATCTTACCCTCCTCTTTTTCTTTGTATATGGTTTCCAGTTCTTGATCGAATTGTTTATAATCATATGAAGCTTTTTTCTCCCTATAAGATCCTGTTCTATATCTCATATTAAAGTATGCTTTTTCAATATATTGGAATGATTCTGCATATTTCTTGCCCCAAGCAATATAGATTGCATTCGGTAGCACACCGCCTTTTTTTGGTTCTGATTTTTTCGGGGCCTTATATTTATAATTTTTCAAAATTTTGGTTATTTCTTTGATTTCTTCCTCTAAAAGTTCAGGAGTGATGTTTGTGGGCTTATTATCTTTAAATGTATTTTTCTTAACAAGATACTTTTTGGGATCTTTTTTCGATTTTATTGTATCCTTAGACTTTAGTTTATTTTTAGAAGTATTCTTTTTCTTATCTTGTAGCTTTTCTAATGTTTCTTTTTCCCATAAATCTTTCGCTAACAAGCCTTTTCTCATGTCTTCAAAAGCATCATACACATTCTTGATATTATCTGTCGTAACATCAAATGATTTCGGCTCTCCTATAGCTTTTAAACCGGTTTTTATAGCTTTTTCTTTCAACTTATAAAATTCTTTTCTTATATGTTTACTTTTTTTATCAAGATTGGATTCAAATGCTCCCTCGGCTGGTTTTTCATCTTCGGCTTTTTCTTCTTCAGGTTTATCCTCTTCAAGTTTTTCTTCTTCGACTTTTTCTTTAGTTTCTTCTACAGGTTTTTCATCTTCAGCTTTTTCTTCTTCGGCTTTTTCTTCATCTTCATTTTTTTCCTCCTCAGTTTCTTTTTCTAGAGGATTTTCTACCTCGATCTCTTCTTCTAGAGGATTTTCTACCTCGGTTTCTTCTTCAGGTTTATCCTCTTCAGCTTTTTCTTCTTCGACTTTTTCTTTAGTTTCTTCTACAGGTTTTTCATCTTTGGCTTTTTCTTCTTTAATATTATTATCCACAACATACATATGGGCTTCTTCATTCAATGGTTTAATATTTACTGTTTTTGTCCACTCATACTCCGTATCAGTGACAATAACCTTTAATTCTTTGTCTGTTGTTTCTACACTACACGAAGCGTTTATTTCCCATTCTTCGTTACCGTTTAATGCATATACCTTATATCCGTTTTGGCCTTTTATAAGGTAAAAATCCTCGCCGTTTACTGTAGTAGGGACTGTTTTCCCATATTCTTCTGTAATTTTACCATCTTTGTCTATATCCACTTCGCCCTCGTCTATTTTGACAGTAATAATTTTAGCTTTTTCTTTTTGAGCGACTTCTTTATCTTGTTTTTCTTTTTCATCTTGCTCTTTTTTTATTCTTTCTTCTTCAGCTTTTCTTTTTTCCTCTTGCTCTTTTTTTATTCTTTCTTCTTCAATTTTTCTTTTTTCTTCATATTTTCTTTTCTCATCAGATTCTTTTTGTGCTGCATTTGCCTCATTTAATATGAAACTTCTATTACCATTGTCACCTATGCCAACATATTTTTTTTCTAAATTCTTTCCTTCGTAATACGTAGCCGTAGTGCTATTATTGCCGGCATAATCAATATATCCTAGATATTTGCCATCACCGCTCTTATCCGTAACACCATATTTCATGGCAGGAATTTCTTTTTGTCTGCATGGCATATACTTCCATTTGCGGTCTTCTACCATAGCCATTGAAGATAACTGCCCTATTTCAGTATTTCCATCGTACAAGTACCAAATGTTAAAAGGATTTTTTTTGACAGTCCTTTCTATCCCTTTATTCGATCCATTTTCTTTTTCCACGCTCCACGGCCTTACTTCTGTGTTATCTGATTTCGGTACAAATTTTTTCTCAATCCTACCATAATGGCCGTTATAATTTTGCCACTTTGTTGCATAAATATATTTATTATTTCTAGACGCTCCTAAGGAAACAGAAAACTTTTTGGGAGTCCCCGATTCTTCTTTATCGACTACCATATAGTACTCCCCTTGAAATATATTGCCTTTCCAATAGCCATCGTTCTCAGACGTTTTTAAGAATCCTTCTATTTCTTCCTCGCTATGATTTTTTACTGAAACTACTTTCCAAGGGTCCGTTATTTTTCCCCTCCTTATCACATAACATCCATCGACCGGCGGAACAGTGTAAATTGCACGCGGAGGATTGCCTTCATGATATTCTACATTAATTTTCTCAATTAATTTTTCTCTACCTATAATTACATAACCCACTGATGTATTAAGTTTGAAATTGCCATTTGTATTTTCCGGACAGACATAATACATTGCTCCATTGGGCACATTTTTTCCTTTATGAGCCAAATATGTCTTAAGTTTTCCCCCTTTGCCCTCCTCGTCCAGAAGCGCAAGATACCCTTTAAAGATATCACCCTTTTCATAAACTTTCCAAACGTCCTTCTCATTATCTCTAATTACATAAAAACCAAATTTTGATTCAGCTTCATTTTCAACTTTCTTTAATCCCTTCTTCATATTTTTAATATCTCCGGGTTTAATAACCGGTCTATGTTGTTTATCAAATTCCATAATTATCTCTCCTTTAGTTCATATTTTCACTTATTACTTATTATTTATTGTAAATATATAAAGAATCGTTGTCAAGCGTATTTTGTGCATTTTTTACATTTTTTAAGCCCAACCATTCAAGGTCGGGCTTTTAATTATTTAATTACTTAATTATTTTATTTTTCAGTTTATTTTTATACTCATTCGGGAGATATTCCAGAATTTCTTTACATTTTTCTTTCTGCAGTACTTCTTCTCTCAAGCTCTTTTTACGATTTAAAATGTCTGTCATATTGCTCTTAACGTCTTTACAAAGTTGTCTTGTTTTTGTGCCAGCTTTGTTGACATCTCCGGCAACGTCTTTTATATTTCCTTTTGATTTAATATTATTATCTATTGTTAATACGAATTTCTTAATTCCTTCCCTAATGGTGTTTACATTTTTCAAATCGCAATGAAGCATACTTCTTAAAAACACGTACATTAACGAAATTTGAACTGCAGATTTTAGGCCTTCTTCATAATCTTTTATACATTTGTCTATATCGCAAACTATGCCGTATACATATTTATACCATGATCTATACGTATTTTTTCTATTTGAAAATTGGTTTTTGAACAATGTTTTTAAGTCTTTGACTTCATTACCATTTGAGTCACGTAATTTATCTCCTATACCTTCTGCCAAATTTTCAAAATTAGTTACCATAGTGTTATCTAATGTCAATTTAACTGGCTTTTTGGTCAGAGCATCCCAGCCGTCTTCCACAAATTTTGCCACTCTACTACCAGCTCTTCTTATGGCTCCTTTTTTCTCGAATGATTCTTCTTCATTACCTACAGTCTCAGTGTCATCCTGCGCTGTCTTTTGTACCAATGTTCTTTCTAATTTATCTAATTGACCTTTGATCATTTCTTTTATTTTTTTCCAGGCCTGCTCTTTGTCTTCTACGCCGGATGCAGTATGGTTGTCTTTTTTCTCAAAGATACTGTTCATCTTTTCTTTTATGCCAGAACACTTCTGACCGAAATCATTCAAGTATTTTTCTCTTAAACTATCCTCTCCACTGTATATCATTTTAACAACAACACTCGCGACACTACAAAGTCTATCTTCAAGCGAATGTATGTCGTTGACATCTGTTTTTGTAATGGTTGACGACATAATCTCGGCCAATTTTTCATTATCTTTAACAACATCTTTCAATCCGATTTCCAATGATTTATATCTCTGTATAAAGCCATCGACGTCTTTCACTCCAGACTTACCAATACATTTTTTGAATTCTTCCCAGTCAGGCCAATTCAGCTCATCTTTCGCTTTAAATCCGTGTCCGGCGACAGGTAAAACTTGTACACCACCGGCCATTTTCTTACCTTTTTTGGATTTTGGTTTGGTTTGTTGTGGCTTTGTTTCTGCTTTTGATTCTTCCTTTACTTCTGTCTTAGTCGGTTCTGCTTTTGGAAATAGTTCTCTCAGTGCGTTATTTGATTCCGCGATATTTTCGAATTGTACTTTTTTCGACAAATATTTAATAATCTCATCGAAACTTTTACTTTCATCTTCAATAAATTTTAAAGCACCTTCAAGCTGAGAATACATTAATTTCAAAAAATGCTCTACAAAGCCCGTCTCCAACATTCCCAATTCTAAAACAACACTATTAATTGAATATAGAGTACCACGCACCCATTGAATAAACGGTTTCACAAAATTCTTAAATTTCTCTATATTTCTTTCTTTTTTGAGTTTAGCATAATCGCCAGAATATTTTGTTATATTTTCGTCTAATCCTTTTTTTATTTCCTTTAATCTATCTAATGGCGCTTTTTTAATAGAGTCATCTGAGAACTTTATCTCGAGAGACTTACTCATATCTCCTAAAATTTCAGAAGTGTTTTTAAGTTCTTGGGTAACAAAATTAACAAATTCATCTAAACCTAATTCTGATGTAATTTCAAATTCATCACTATGATCGTCAATATACTTCAATAGCAGACTAGCGTTGAAGCGATTGGCGTCTAATTTTCCTAAATCAGTTATTTCTGTACCACTACAATACTTAAGAGTCTCTCTTAAATCCCCAGCATCTTCTGGCTCTTTTCCTTTAAGTCCTTTATATAATTTATTAAAGTCGTCAAATAAGTTATTGAAAGCATTTTCAATTAAAAATCCATCTTCCCTCTTTAGATTACCGTCATAAATGCTGTCACTACCAAATCTCAAACCATCAGGTACTTTCATTCCGCGGTCTTTCATTTTGTCTACCAATTCTTTTACAGTATCGCTGTAAGCACCTAATTGTTTTAATATGCCTTTGCTGGACATTTCTGCAGCTTTAAATCTATTTATAATTCCTTCAGTGTAGCCTGAATCGGTTCTTTCCAATATATTTTTCATACTTTTTATAATTTCATTGAATAATTTATCATCAGAAGGGTTTTCTTTAGTCTTTGATATTAAACTGTTTAGCTCTTTAAGATTATATTCTTCAAGCACAGCCGGATTTTCACCATATAAATGTTGCTCGACATTTTTAATATTAACAGTATTCAATTTATTAATCGCTGAAAATAAATTTGAAGCAATTTCATATTCATTTTGAGTGTCAATGTCAGAGGGGTTATAATAAATAACAATTTTGTCATTATCTGTAATTCTTGAACCTGGCGCAAAGCCACTTGGCACCTCTTTTTCCATAGCACCTAAACTCTTTAAAAATTTTTCACACAACTTATTGTAAATCCCTGCTACCTCTCTAAATCCTTCTTTAATTTTCTCATCCATATTTTTTACCTCCATATCTTTTTTGAATTTATTACAGAAAATTTAAGTTTTTCCTTAAAGCTTATATTTCCATCTCATACGAATATGCACGCAACCTCCTTATCGTTACCTCATCTCCTTTCAAATATATTCAAACCCGGAAATTTCCGGTGAGTTGGATATGTTAATATATATATATATATATTATGCATATATAATTTTTATATGTCAAGTATATTTTGTGAATTTTTTATATTTATTTAAAATTTTAATCCGACCCCAAAATATGAGGTCGGAGAATTTATAACTATTGTAGATTGGTAACTAAGTCACCATCATCATTTTACGGTTTATTGTTTGTACCTCCCAAAGGTATATATCCACCTGAAACCGCTGAATCTTTACCTGCCGAAGGTGCAGATTCTGAAACAGATTGTGATACAGGATTATAATATGTCGCGAAAGCTTTTGATACAGGCTTATATTGTGAACTGGGGGGGGAACTTTCGGGTTCTTGTGGTACTGGTGGCAAAGCTGTTGTTGAAATTGGAGGTTTCTCATTAGCAGGGATTGTGGTCGCTTCTTCCTGTTGCCCTTGCTGCGCTTGCTGTGCCGGCGATTCTTTATTTGCAGAGTTATCATCCCATTTGGCATTAAAATATGAACTAACTACCCCATACTGTTGAATAGTAAATATTTTAAGCATAGTTCCTTGATTTGTCGTAAGCAATTTTTCCACCAAAGTATCAAATGCCTTCGAATTTATTCCACTCGCGCATCTACTTGCTATTACTTTAAAACAATTTTTTCTGACTTCGGTTAAATACGGTGTATTGTTTTTATCGTTAGGAGCACCTAACATAAATCCGTTACAAGCTATGGTGATGTTATTGGCATTTTTCATATCATGTAAACTTGCAATTAATTTACCCAACAGCATGTGTTCTTTTGTTAGCCTACAGTTAGCAGGTTTAATCGTTCGTTTTGTAGACTTTAATGCTGTCTTGAAATTTGTATACCACTCTTGATATGCTTTATATTTCTCCAGTGGTTTAAAACGTCTGATAAGATCTGTTGCTGTGAAACATGCATCTTTTTTCTCTTTTTCATCTGGTCCAAAGTTTCTGGAAGATTTTTCAGCTTTTACAAAATATTTACCGGCATTTTCAAAACATTTTTCCAACTTTCTATCGTCTTTATCATTAACAGCACTTTCTGACTGGACTCCCAATTTTGTTAAGCCCTTATCCAACAGTTTTCCTGCTTTGTGCCCTACTCGGAATCCGGCTCTACCTACTGAACTATCTCCTACTTTATCTAATGCTTTTCCACCTGCTTTTTTCACTGCACTAACTGCTTTGCCTACAACTCCATCACTTTTTCTCGAAATTTTCTCTAATTTTCTTCTAAGACTTAAAATCATTCTTCCTATAAGGTTAAGACTTTTATCCAAATAATTCTCACAATCTAAATAATTCTTACCCTCCTTAACTTTCGGAGGTTTTTCTTCATCAAAAAGACCTTTTTTAATTTCATTGTAACTTTTCTTCGCATTGTTTTTCACCTTTTCACTTGCATACGTAGAAATCTGAACGAAAACAGATTCATATAATGTGTTATTTACATATTTGCACAGATCTAACAGAGTATTCATATCATTTTCAGTATAATCACCAGCCTCAAACGGAGTCATTGCTGTTGGCAAAACAGAATTATAAAGGTTTACTAAGGCTGCTATTCTTTTTACCGAAATTTCTCTGATCTCTTTAATACGTTCATCTTTGCCTTTTGATAATTCCTCAAGTTCATCTAATGCTCCAGCAATCGTTGGTATAACCTCATCATTTGTTAAATTCTTATTATCTACATTATCTACATTATTTACATACTTACTCAGCTTGTCTATAACATTATTTGCGTTTGCCAAATTCTGCATTTTGTTTTCTGACAAATAATCTATAATTTTGGTTATGCTATTGCATACTCCATCTATAGCTCCTGTATTATCTACCGCGCTTTCTAAGTTAACGTTTTGTTTCTCAAAATTTCCACAGATAACACTAATTTGTTGTTTAAATTCCTCTACCCTTTTTGACAAATAACCATTACCCTTTTCACCTAACTCTTTTTCAATTTCTTCAAGAGATAATTGTTTCTTATTTCTGTGCTTATCTATAAATTTCGTAAACTTTCCGGGAATTTTTCCTAGAGTTTTCCCTATGTTTGACACTACACTGTCCACGGGTTCGTTAGATTTACTATTTCCTTTATTGGACTTATCATCTTCAGTCCAGCCTACCCACTTGATCGCTTCTTCGATATTATCCAGAGCCATACAAAGTTCGGTACGTGCTTGAACAGAAGGATCCCCGCTCTCTGAAGCTCGAATTTTTTTATAATTAGCTAAGCGATTGTTACATTTTTTTATAAGATCAGATACAAAGCTGCTCTTCAAACCCTTCTCATGTGTAACTTCCGACAATTTTTCAATTTGTTTAACCAAATCTTCGCAATTTTTGCATTTACCCATTTTTATATTTAAAGATTTTTTATAATTTTTATACAATACTTTCAGTTTCTCGTCAAGCTTCTCGAATGAGATTGCTGTACTATACTCAGGGCCACGATATATACTTTTTATCGCTTGTCGGATATAACCCAGAGCATCAAAAAGGTTGCGAAGTTCTTCGTCCGTTTCTTTTCTTTCTCCTGAACTTTCATAAATTTGTAAAGATCCATGACATACCCTTAGATACCGAGCCACGTCCTTCTCTCCTTGCAGACAATTGTCATCCATAGCTCTCCACAATTTTTCAATTTGCTCAAACAACTGTTCGTAGTTTCCGCATTCACCCATTTCTGCTTTTGCCCAAGAAACTTTTTTATTAAATTGATCATACAATTTTTTCAGTCTACTTGTAAGATTCTCCAATGAGAGCTCATCACCCACATTGCTTTTACCACTTATACTTACTATCGCTTCTTCTATAGAATTCAGAGCTTCAGAAAGGTAGTCATGTTCTCGATCAGAAAGTTCGGGGTTTTCTTGACCAAAATAATCCCGTTTTTGGACAAGAGTTCCTTCACAGGTACGTAAATATGAATCACATTCGTCTAGATAAAAACGTTCCCTGCTTCCCTCCGAAGCATTCTCAAACATAACTTTCTGCAATTCTCTAATTTGGTTACACAACTGTTGGTCGTTTTCACATTTACCCATTTGTACATCTGACGAAGAAACCTTTCTATAATCTTCATACAATTTTTTCAGTCTACTTGTAAGATTCTCCAATGAGAGCTCATCACCCACGGTGCTTTTACCACCTATATTTTCTATCGCTTTTCCAATACCAGCCAGAGCATTAGAAATTCTTTGAAGATTTTTATCAGAAAGCTGCGCATCGTTGTAGTCTCCCGGTGAATTTTTATACGAATCTGACAGTTCAAAACATTCTTTTAGAGAGTACATGACCTTTTGGTTTTCCTTATAATTACTACCTATATCCCTATATAATACTTCTATTTTTTCCACCAAAGCTCTGTAGCTTTCACATTCACCCATTTCTATATTTGACAAAGAAACTGTTTTATAATCTTCATATAATCCTCCCAGTCTATTTTTAAGTCCGTTGAATGAGAGCGATTCACTCGCGTTTGTAGCCACATCTACAATTATATCCGACGGACTGGTTAGTGGTGTGGAGTCTTCACCGTCGACGTCTTCTGCAGGAACGTTCCACATAGAGGCACTTGGTTGGGGGTTATTTCTGGAGTTCACATAAGCTTGGATTTCCTTATCTATTACAGTACTTTCAAATTCATTTAATGCATTCATAGTGTCTATCTCATTATGCCCAACTAGCAGTCCATTTTTCTCCTTTAAATTTTCTACTGCTTCATGTACGGGCTCTGCCACCCCACTAAGATCATAGTTTTTTTCCCAAAATGCATCTGCCCCTATTTTTTCATACCACTCACCAATATTTTTTATAAATTCATCTGCATTGTCTTGTAAACTCTTCAAACTATCAAATTTTTCTGGGCATGTTCCTATTTTTTCATGCAAATTTTTATCTTCATCTATCTCCTTAATTTTCGAATACAAACCTGCTAATTTTTTCGTAAGATCTTGGAGTGAGGACGAGCCACCCGCGTTTACATTCTGATTGATTGATGGTTGGGAGGCTTCCCTGCTGACTGCGACAGGATTTTGACTAGCACCTGAGGGGCTGCTAACAGCTTTTGCAGGAGCGCTTCCCACAGAGGCACTTGATTGAACTTCACCTCTGACTTTTGCATAATTTGCGATTTTATTAACTAATTGACTTTCAATTTTGTCAAACACTTTCGAAATCTTCGATAGATCACGCCCCGCCACCGTAAGTTCAGCTCTTAGCGAAACTAATAAATCGATTATTCCAGCGAGTTCAGTGTTGTCACTGTCACGTACTCCTTCTTGTTCTTTTTCAAAACACTTACTAACATTATCTAACAACCCTAAAGCGTCTTTTTCAATCTCATCAAAATTATTAAGTGTTCCGTATTCTAGCGTTTTTCCTTCCCAAGTCATCACATTATTAATTCTAAAATACAAATTTCTCAGTTTACCAGCAAGCTCTGTGAGTGAGAGCGAGCCACCCGCGTTTGTAGCCACATCCGATGCAGGGGCACTTGGTTGGAGGCTATTTTTGAAGTTCACATAAGCTTGGATTTTTTCACCTACATTTTTATTAATCCTTTCAAGCACTTCCGCAATCCTCGATAAATTATTAGTTTGTTCAAGATCCATACTTGGTCCCGCTAATGAAGCAACTACATCAACCGCCATTATACTAAGCTCTTCATTTCCAGAGCCCCTTGCGCTTATGGACTTTTGTGTATAGTAAGTTCTAATACTTTCTAACAATTTTTTCGCATTGGTTTTAATATCGCCCAAATTATTAAATGTTCCGCACTCTCCCAAGGCCAACTCGGAATCTGTTTTCTTAAAATTCGAATACAAGTCTCTCAGTTTATCCGCAAGTGTGGTGAACGCCGATTCCAGAGCCTCCAGTACTTCTTTACAACCATTCAATATGTCCCACGTCTGCTGATCATTTAATTCTCTATTTTTAAACACATCTTCTCTATACTTTGAATATTTATCATAATAAAACTCACTAACTTTTCCGTCTCTTGTTGTATCCATACCTCTAATATTATCGTATTGGATAAATAAATAATCATAAAGAGAAAAACCATATTGTATAACGTATTCTTTGTCGTTTTTGCATTCTTTATCGTACTTTATAAATCCGAATTCTTCTGCTCTTTTAATTAATCCATTAATCTTGTTACGCCTTTCCGTATAAAGGCTTCCCTGCGGAACAGGAGGTAATTTCCTTCCTTGACCATATTGTGGCGTTACATTTGAGTTGTCACGCGCAGGTTGACTAACTTGCGATGTAGAACCCTCACTGCCAGTCCTTAAACGCATATTAAGTCTTAGTTGATTTACTCCATTTTTTGTTGCTTTATCTACTCCATTGTTTGGTTCTTTGTTTTGTTCATTGTTTGGTTTTGGGGGTGTTTTCATTTTCAATCTCTCCCTTATTTTTAATATTTATATCTACATCGCCAATCGGCAATTTGATATCATGATTATTTTTTGTGAATTTAAATCACATTACAAATGATAAATTCGTTCTTTCTGTTAATTATAAATATATAATATACGTTTGTCAAGCGTATTATGTTAAATGTTTATATTTTTTAAAAACTAAAAATCAGACAGATTCCTCCAGAATTTTCTATGAAGCACAAAAAGAGTGCGTTCTATGGAATTAATCAACGCTAATACGAACATAGTTCAATGTAGAATTCATTACTAGCATCACAAAGAATCTTGACCTCTCATACTATAAATTTGGGACCATTATTAAGTAAATTATGATAAAAATATGGAGGTAAGAATTTATTATGAAAAAAAGATCTGTAATAGCGTTTTTATGCGCTTGTGGTTTTTCATTGTCTTGTTTTTCATTTCCGATACTGGCAGCTACGGTTTCCACTGTTACTTCTGAAGCAACGGTGACTTTCACTCCGGGAACAGAGCCGAGTAGCCCTGTAGACCCTGATGACCCCAGCAAGCCACTCGACCCACCCGGTCAAGGAACAGGGGAAGCCGGACCGCTAAGTATTGACTATGTACCAAGTATCACATTGGGAAGTCAACCTATATCAGGTTCCCAGCAGATATATAACGCCAGTGAACTAAAACCATTTGTTCAAGTCACGGACGTAAGAGGAACAGGAGCAGGCTGGAATGTAATTGCAAAAGCAACACCCTTTAACGATGGAACTGCTGATAGTCTTAAAGGATCTACGATTTCTCTTAAAGGTGGTTATGCTCTTTCTGCAAATACATCGGCAACCAAACCCATACCTTCAAATCCCGTTGTTTTGACGACTGATAATACAGAAGCAACTGTTTTAGTAGCTGCTGAAAATTCAGGACTTGGAACGTGGATAGATAGGTGGTATCCAACTGAAACTACTGCAACATCCAATGATAATGTTACATTAACCGTTCCGTCAGGAACCGCAACACCCAAAACACATACTTCTACTATCACTTGGACTTTGGCTGATGCACCTATTTAAAACTACATATCGGAGGATACTAAATGATTAAAAAAAGGCTTTTATATTTTTGTGTGTTTATTTTTTTAGGTATTTTATCAACGATTTCTGTGTTTGCGAATGAAGGAATTTATTTTTCGGTTTATTCTGTAATTCCGGAAAACCAAATTAATAAAAATCTTAGCTATTTTGATTTGAAAGTTGTACCTTCAAGCTCTCAAGAATTAAATGTAAAAATTTTCAATAATAAAGATCACGAAATTAAAGTAAAGGCCATGGTAACTCCTGCAACAACATGCCGAAACGGATTCATAAGCTATACTAATCTTACAAACTATGATGAAAGCTTAAAGTATCCGCTTTCGGATATTCTTAAATTAGACAAAAGTGAATACACAGTTCCGGCCGGAAGCTTTGTAACAGCAACTGCACTTCTTAATATGCCGGCGGAACCTTATAATGGGATTATTTTGGGAGGGCTTGTTTTTACGAAATCAAATGACAGTTCTGAGTATGCAAATGAAGATCAAATGTCCGCTCAAATTGAGAATGAATATCAGTATGTTGTAGGTGTTATGCTTTCTGAAAATGATAATAAAGTCAAAGCTAATATTAATTTAAAATATATAAAACCCACGCTTGCAAATTATCATACCAATCTTGCTGTAAATCTTCAAAACGATACTCCTGTTATAATTCCGGACCTTAAAATTTCAGGGACTGTTTATAAGAAAGGCAGCTCAGAGATTTATAAATTCACAGAAAAAGAAAACATAAAAATGGCTCCCAATTCCAATTTTGACTTTATGATTGACTGGCAAAATCATAAATTTGAAGCGGGAGATTACAGAGTTCACGTGATAGCTCAAAATGAAGAATACTTTTGGGAATGGGATGAAAATTTTACAATAACTCCGGAACAAGCAAATGATACCAACAAAGATGCTGTTGACCTCATTAGTTCCATTCCAACTTGGATTTACATTGTTTTGGCAGTACTGGTATTGATTTTGGTAGCATTTTCATCCTTTATTATTGGTTGCAGATGTAAATGTAAATGTTTTTGTAAAAGTAAAAAAGATTAAAATTTAAAGATTTAAAATCAGGAATTCAAGTTAAGTGAAGATTCTTGATTTTAATTTTTTTAAGTTCAGCACAGGAGGTTTTCTCTTGAAGTATAAGATTTTAAGTATATTGTTAGTACTTTTTTTGCCTTTGTATTTTTTTATTGATAAAAGTTCAGCCCCTGATTCTCAAAATGTATCAGCGTTAGATACAACGCCTAACGAAACGAGTATAGTTGTAAATAATTATAATGAACTTGCGGCAGCAATTACCGGTGATAATGATTATAATACAATTTATTTAAATGCAGATATAGAAATAACTGCAAGAATCAATTTTCCACCTGCTAAGACCAATCTTACTATAAACGGAACATACACAAATGAACAAGGTGTAACCACACGTCATACTCTTACGGACATGAATTCCGCATCAATTACAAACTCCATATACATTGCCTCTGCAACTTCCGAAATAAATGTTACCTTGTGCAATGTGGATATAGTAGGTAAGAATTACTACGGAATTGTAGCCGTTGAAGCGGTCAACTCCACCAAGGCTGTTACCTTAACCTATCAAAACGTCAATTATACAGGTCCACAAATAAGTTATAACCGCCAAGGTATGGTAAGATATATCGATTCAAATATTACAATTAAAACCTCTTCAGGATACGCTCCTCCTTCAAACGAACTTGCCGAAGTAAATAGAGTTGAGATCGGCGGAAAAACAACAATACATCACACAAGCACAGGTAATGCGATGTTTTGGCTTACATATGCAAATCCATCTTTTAAAATTTTAGAAAATGCAGATGTCAGTATAACCTCCGAATCAAGAGAAACTTTTTATTGTGATTACAGCCCGGATATAACGATAGAAAAAGGCGCTAATGTTACAATAAATACTCCCAAAGGAATGTTTTATGATACAGGATCTTCTCAGCTTGCGAAATCTTTTTTTATTGATAAAAATGCAAATCTTAAAGTAACTCAAACAGCGGTTAAATCAGGTGTAGGTACCATTAGATGCAGTGGGAATTTTACAGTTTCGGAAGGTGCAAGTTTATACATAGCCAACACTTTATCTTCATCTGCTCCGCTTATCCAAATGACTGCAACAGCAACGGTTAAATTTGAAAATCCAAAAAACGTAGTGCTTTACAATAAAAACGGAAATTTAATCAGATGGACTTCAGGAACCGGAAAGATAAATATAAATTCCGAAGTTGTAAATTATTGGCTTTCTGCAAAAGATTTTCCCGATGCAGGTACTTTATCCGATACACCTCTGTATATTTGGACCAAATCGGATGAAAGCAATGTGGAAATAGATGCGTCTACTTCAACTTCATCTACAACAGCGGTTTCAACTAACATAACTTCCTCAGATTCTCAAACCCCACCGAGTTTGCAAACCTTCAATTTACAGAACGTCAGAGTGTTATCGATGGGACAGTTTTCTCTTAAAACCAACCCCATTTCTGATGTTTCTATTAATATCACCGGCACTACCAATCCTTCTTCAAATCTAAAAGCTGAATTTTTGCTGAATTCTGTGATGAGAAGTGTGGAAGGTACTTCAGATACTTCCGGTTCTTTCTCACTCGCTTTGCCTGAACTTCTTCCAAGAGATACTGTAGTTACTGTAACTGCAAACGATAATTTTAAGAACAGAACGGAAACTTTATATGTTGTTTATGCAGGAGCACTCGAATTCAAAACAGTTCCAAGCGTTCTTGCTTTCAAAAATATCGTCATTCCAACAGTTAAAACTACTGTTGCAAGACAGGATTCGGATTGGTCCATAGTAATTTCTGATTCAAGATTAGAAAGTTCAGACTGGAGTCTTTACGCATCTATTAAAAATCCGTTTACTTCTAAAAATAATCATACTTTAAAAGATGCACTTGTTTTTGTTGATGAGGGAAATAAACATTTTACTATTAATAGCGAACCGGTTAAAATTTATTCAGGAAAATCAGTTTCGTCTCCCACGGATTCCATTGTAAAATGGGCTGAAAATCAGGGTATGCTACTTGATATTAATCCACAAGATATTTTGGATGAATCATACGCAACCACTATAACGTGGACATTAGCCGATGCTCCTTAATTTACTTTATATGATGTTATGCTATAATAAAAATTAGTGAAAATATTGGTGGAAAGGATGAAATGGGATGTATAACTGTGAGGTAATATTATTTATAGAATTTTTAAAAAATCATAATGATGTTTTACAAAATTTAAATTCCGAGAAACTTAATTTAGAATTCATAGAAAACAAAATTGTTTCACTCGCAAAGGAAAATGGTTTTAATGTAAATTCAGACGATATTTTGAATTATTTAAATGAGATTTTACATCATGAACAGGAGTCGCTCGACGATGAATTTCTAGAAAAAATTTCCGGCGGTAAACTGGATAATAAATTTGTCGGTTTAGGATTGCTGGCCTTAATGGGAATCACAGGAATTGCAAATAACACGGCCTTTGCAATAAATCCCGCGAACTCTTCAAACAGTATTTCGATTAAAGAGTCCACACCTGAAAAAGTTATAAAAACCATAAAAAATATGTGGAATAATGTTTTAAGCAAAGATGAACTGGAATATTATCAAAGTAAAATTGGGTCGGATTATAAAATTACCAGTCCCCAAGGAATAAGCGGCGCTCATGCAACTGCATATAACCTGGAAGATACTCACGGAAAGAGATTTATCCTCAAAATTCCCAACAATCCACAAAATGCCGCACACTGGATACAAAACCAAAGAAAAACTCAAGAAAATATTCATAAATATTACTCAGATTATAAGGGCAGTTTAAAAATTCCTAATTATATAAAAATAAGTGATGATTTTGTTATAGAAGAAAATCTTGGCAAAAGTATTGATTCAGAAACTCTGGAAAATTTTGATGAGCAAGAACGTGAAAAATTCATAAATGGACTTGCTGAATTTTTATCGTATACTCATAAAAAAGAAAAAGGAAAAATTTCACCCTGCAGATTAGGGCACGAGGGATTTTTTACATTAAAAGATGCTTATGATTATTTGAATAACGCCGGAGCCCTTAATTCAGAGCAACAAAAATTATTAACTGATTTAATCACTCACTTTGAAAAACGTGACACAAGCGACGAAGTCTCTGCCCTTACTCACACAGATATAAGAATTCAAAATATTGTTTATAATTTTGAAACTAAAACATTCGGGTTGATTGATTTCGAAACCTTAAACACTGAGGCGCCAATTTATTATGATTTTACTTCAGGAACGATTGGTGCGTTTGGCATTCCTTATGATTTATGTTCTAAAATCATCGACCGTTATAATGATATTTCGGATTTAAAAGTAGACAAAGAAAAAATTAAAATATTTCACAAACTCGGTACAATGTACGAACTTTGCACTTGTGCTAAATTCAGAGATAACAGAAGCAAAGAAGAAATTTGCACTCAAATATGGAATAATGGAATTAAAAAAAGATTCGAGGAAATTGATAAAGGCTTTTCGAACCTTATATAATCCCCTTTTACCGGTAATATACAAAAATAAAACTCCTAATTACTGTATTAGGAGTTTTTTAATTAAATTACTTTTCCGACCATTTTTCTTCCATTAAAATTTTAAGTTTTTTTCGAATTAGACTTAACCTTTCCTCTACTTCCTCAATTTTCAAATCTACACAATTTGCATATTGCTCCGGGGTCATGGTTTGAGTATTTAAATAAAGTTTATGTATTAGCTCTTGCTCATCGGGATTTAACTGCGAAATCACTTGGTATATATTTTCCTTATAAAAATTTTCTAAAACTTTATCTAAAACATCTGAAGTCATATCAACAATTTCAGTATTACTGTAAAATAGATTTAAACTTTCGTGCCTTTCAGTTTCTTTGCGATTATTATTTTTAAGTTCATTGTCAAGTTCTCGCAATATGTTTTCAAATTTTTCGTCTACATCAAAACATGTTTTTTCGCCAGTTACAAATTCGTATTCCATTGTCATATTTTTCTTCCCCCAATTTTTATTTGTTGAAATTTAAAATATCGATGAGGCTCGAGTAAAACAAAAAAGAGGCTACTAATCCAATTTAACCACCCTAACATTAAAAATTTTGTAATACATCTTTTATTTTTATAAAATGACGTAAAAATTTCTTTAGATTTGAGCCCCAAATTCTTTAGGTACACTCCCCCAATTCTTTGGTTTCGTCACCCTGCCCTGTTATCGAAAAAATCCGAACAAAAAATGTACAAATTGTGAAAACAGATTTTTTCGACAATTTTCGCTTGAGGCTTAATGGAAATAAATGTTAGTATACCGTTATAAAAGAAAAAAGGAGGTAGAAAATATGTTTAAAAAAGTACTTAGCACACTTGCAGCCGCTGCATTTGTATTTGGAGCATTTTCAAAAATTAGCGTTCTTCCTAATGTAGCAAATGCTTGCTCTTCCGTATGCTGCGCTCACAATGGAGACATGTGGGATAACTAGTACCAAAAAATTGTTGGATACTACGAAAAAAGATACATAAGTCCGAATTTTTCGGATTATGTATCTTTTTTTATTTTTTAGTTTATAATATAATTAAAATATATAAGATGAGGTGGAATTTTGTGATAATTATGATACTTATTACATCAATTAGCATAATTCGGTATTTAGTGAGTGGATTTTTTGTTTTTTCTATGTTTAATAATTCAAAAAAACATTCTTTTAGAATCACCGCTATACAATCAATTCTATATTCTATTTCTCTTAGCATATTTAAAGTTTTTGTAATGGATAATCCGATAATTACACTTATTTCCGCTATAATCATTTTCGGGTGTTTGTTTTTGAAAAGCAAAATAAAAATATGGAAAAATATGTTTACATATTCCCTATTTATAGGATGTTTTCTGGAATATACGCATTTTCTGATATTTGAAACAGTTTCCAATACTTGGCGTAAATTAGGAATAGCTGACGCTACTTTTGCTCAACCTGAAAGAATGCTAATCAGTAGAATGATAATTTTTATACTGTATGCAGTAACAATTTTGTTAATTTATAAATTTAATCGAATAGATATAAAGTCAGTATGTAAGCTATCAAACTATAAAATTTTTCCAGTATTCTTTATCATCGCCCTAGGAGTAATTGTTTACTTAAAGTATCACATTAAATACACCGTCTCAAATGAATTCCACTCTATTTTATCTATTGTATTTGTAGCTTTCATAATATTAACCCTTATTTTTATTTTCTCATCAAAGACATTTTTAGAAATAATCGAAACTTTCTGTAAAAAGAAGAGTAATCCAGCAATAGAAGAAGCAAAACTGCAAAAAGACGCAGGCTACACCGGATTGATTTTTGAATCAGAAGAATTAAATTCACAAATGAAGTATTTCCAAAATGAATTATATCTAATCGGAATCGACACAGAGGATAAAAAAGCGAAACAACTGGTACACTGTAATGTTCTTATCAATCAAGAAGAAAACCCGGAAAAGGCAAATATGATATCCCGAATTTATTCTTATACCGGAGAAATCCTGGGATTACAGCCTAAAAGTATAGAAACAAATATAAGTAATTTACTCAAAAACCATTGGAGTTCATGCGATTCAAAAATTCTTAATAAAATAAAGCAAAACTATCATGGGCCTGTCTCTGAAGAAAATGGTGCTCCTACGCCAAGAGAATTTTTGCTCTATTTAGTAAAAAAATATCGCGAAGATAAGCAGGTAAATAAAAAATTTCAAAAAATCAAATACTCTTTTTTGAAAAAGTGTTTAGCAAATACACAAAATTAAAAACAAAAAGCCGCTAGTTTTAGTGGCAAAAATTTCAATAAAAACAACATATTCAGAGCGATTTTATGTAAAGACAAATCGCTCTGTTTTGTTTGTCAGTGTATTTTCTGTCTAATCCAAAACACACGTCAGTAATCAATTTTTTAGCACTTACAATTTTAACGAATTGGTGAACTACAGTTATTTGAAATTTCATAATAAAATCCGCCGATACTATGTCGGCGGAAAATAGTATATTTAAGGTTAAATAGTATATTTTTTCTTTCTGTTCAAGAGTACTAACATCAGCATTCCTAAGGCATTCATTATCCAGAAATTTACACTGATATTATCTCCTGTTTTAGGAATATTCGGCTCAGAAATGTCTGAATTTTCGTAAATTTTTTCAGATTCCCTGACTTCGAAATTTGTGCTGGCTTCGCCGTCCGTGTAAACGAATGTAATCTTGTGTTTTCCTACGGAAAGATTTTTAAGATACTCATTTTTTAAAGTTACGATTGTTGAACCTGCGTCAGCTACATAATTTTCTTTATCAAGCCACTCGTCATCGACTTTAACGCCAACAAATTTTGATATATCTCCATTGATACGGAACCTAAGTTCTTTATCACTATTCTGCATCCAAGTTCCATTTGCGCCTTCGATTACTTCATATTCGGTGGCTTCGTTGGTTGCTTGCGGTGTCATGGTTAGATCGGTGATGACCCACATGATGCCGTTGGAACCGTCGCTATCATCGCCTTCATAGCGCTTGTAATTCACAAATTCGCCGTTGATTTTCAGTTTGGTATCTGAAGTAAAACAATACCCATCATTAGCTTTTAAATACAGACCATATCTGTAAGTTTTTCCGTTTTCAAAAGATGTAATATGATTTTCATAAGTTTGGTCCCCAAGTTCCTGAGAGTTGACACCTGTTTTACCGTTATCTGTTTCCCACCATTCACACTGACAAGCGTAATTTGCATCCTCTGGTACTTTTCCTGTAAAGACAGGTTTGTCCCCAGAATTAAAATTAATGGTCGCATTGTTAATCTCAACCAGTTCTATTGAATTATTTTTTTGAGTATTCGCGATTAGCCTCAGCTCACAATTAAATATATACCTTGTGATGTAATTATATTTTATTTTTCGAACAAATTCTTTGCCGGTTTGTTCATCAACAAAAGTTCCTACGGTTTTTGTTTCAGATCCGGTAAATTGTGAACGCATAAATTTTAATGTGTAAAAAATATCTGTATCAATATCTTTTACCAGAGTCATTATTGCTTTATTCTCAGATTTATTCCCAACTATTTTTATTAAAGCTTCTGAGGGGTCTTCTATTTCGACAAGACTGTTGTTGTCGCTATTTGCAAATTTATAGTATTTAGTTTTTTCTAAATCGGCCATAGAACTCAAAGCCCTTGATAAAGAATCTGTTTTTGTAAAGTCAATAACATAATCGGAACCTTTTTTAAGCTCTATTTTTTCTGTTACTTCACAAGGATTATTTATGTCAATAATATTCAGCTGAGTTTCCAGGGCTTTTGTATTTGGGAACAAGATAGCTGTGATAGTTTTATCTGATGTTACTGTGACAGATACTTCATTGCATATATCTCCATCTACTTTAAAATCCCCGTTATAAAACATTGGAGATTCCGGAAGTTTTCTGGGAAAAATGTAGCCGCTCTTTGCTTCCAATTCTATGACGAATAAGTAGGATTCTTCGGCTACTGGTTTTAAATTTGCGCTAGAAGGTGTAATTTTAACTTCACTTTCTGAAATCCATTGCTGGCTTTTAATGGTATACTCGCTATTTTTATCAACTGTTGCAAATGGTACATCTTCATCGGAAAGTAATTTATTTGATACGCCTTTTATGTTTACTTCTTTGATATTACTGAGTGCCTCCGTTGCAAAAGCCGGAATCGGCACAAACGAAAGCGCCATGCAAATCGCAAAGAACAGTGCTGTAAGTTTTCTTCTTGATTTGGTTTTCATAGTTTTCTCTCCTTTTCATTTAATTATTTTGTTAATTTTGTTCATAAATAATTATATATCAAAAATAAAAATATACAAGTAAATTCATATTAAAAATCAGAAAATTTTAAATTCGCTGCTCTTTGTTTATCATTTACCTTAAATATATTTCATATTCTGTGGTAGCAATACAATTACAACTAAACAAGCGCTTTTAGGGATAGGATTTTTCAAAAAAATATTGAAAATATTGTAATCTTATAATATAATATCTCAAATTGGTAAAATTATAATTATCGAAATTGAACAAAGGAGGAGCTATTGTGGATTACATTACCAATATTTTAAATTCAATAAAAAGAGATAACCCCCATGAAGAAGAATTTTACCAGGCGGTATCTGAAATGTTTTCTTCTGTATCAGTTCTGTTTAATACTCCCAATAAATACGTAATAAACAATATTTTGAAAAGGATAAGCGAACCTGATAGGCAAATTAAATTCAGAGTCACTTGGAAAGATGACAACGGAAACATAAGAGTTAATCGTGGGTACAGAGTACAATTCAGTAATGCTTTGGGTCCATATAAGGGTGGACTTAGATTTCATCCTACAGTAAATTTAAGTGTTATGAAATTTTTGGCTTTTGAACAAATGTTTAAAAATGCTTTGACAGGTTTGCCTTTGGGCGGCGCAAAAGGCGGCAGTGATTTTAATCCTAAGGGAAAAAGTGATAATGAGATAATGAATTTTTGTCAAAGTTTTATGACTGAACTTTTTAAATATATAGACGCTGATATTGACGTGCCTGCGGGAGATATCGGAGTAGGTCAAAGAGAAGTGGGATATCTTTTTGGTCAGTATAAAAGAATAAAAAATAGTTTTGAAGGAAGTTTAACTGGAAAGAGTATACTATTTGGAGGCTCGTTGCTAAGAAAAGAAGCCACGGGATACGGGCTAATATATATTACTCAGGAACTTCTAAATAAATATGGATATGATATTAAAGACAAAAAAATTTGTATATCCGGTTCAGGAAATGTTGCAATATATGCAGCCGAAAAAGCTGTTGATATGGGAGCAAAAGTTGTCGTTATGTCTGATTCCGATGGATGGATTTACGATGCAGGAGGAATAGATGTAGGAATTATCAAAGAGATAAAAGAAAATAAAAGATTACGTATTAGCGAATACCAAAAATTAAAACCATCCTCCAAATATACCGCGGGTAAATTTATGTGGGATGTTTCGTGCGATGTTGCCCTACCGTGTGCTACTCAAAATGAACTTGATAAAGAATGTATTGAAAACTTGATAATTCATAAAGTTATCGCTATATGTGAGGGCGCAAATATGCCGATTACTTACGATGGGCTTAAGCGCCTCCTCGAAACCAGTGTTTTATATATTCCCGGTAAAGCATCAAACGCAGGAGGAGTGGCGGTCTCGGGTTTAGAAATGAGTCAAAACAGTTCTCGGATTGCTTGGACGATTAAAGATGTAGACAATAAGCTTAAAACTATTATGAAAAACATTTTTGAAACCATTTCCAAAACAGCCGAAGAATACGGTGATTCCAAAAATTATTTTATTGGTTCCAATATTGCAGGATTTAAAAAAGTAGCAGATGCTTTGATTTTGCAAGGCGCCATATAGTTAGAGTCGCTTCCAATAATATGGTATTGACCATAACACACCTCGGTAGTATAATGGAATCATGGAGGGATAATTATGAATAGAGAAGAAATGAAAACAATAGCTCGAAACAAAAAAGCCTTCCATGATTATTTTATACTGGAAAGTTTTGAGGCCGGTATAGAACTCAAAGGCACTGAGGTTAAGTCTTTAAGAAAAGGTGCTGTTAATCTAAAAGATTCTTGGTGCTCGGTAGTTAAGGGAGAAATTTTTGCTAACGGGATTCATATAAGCGCTTATGAGAAAGGCAATATTTTTAATGTTGATCCTCTCCGAGTGAGAAAACTTTTGATGCACAAAAAAGAAATATCGAAATTATATGGTCAAGTAAAGCAAGAAGGCATATCTCTAATTCCTATTTCAATATATTTTAAGGGTTCCAAAGTTAAGGTGCAAGTAGGATTGTGTAAGGGTAAAAAGCTTTACGATAAACGAAGCGTTATGGCTGAACGTTCAGCTAAACGTGACATCGAAAGAGCCTTTAAAGAAAAGCTCAAACTGTAATTTTCAAGGGGGGCGTAACGGGTTCGACGAGGAACAGGACCTCAGGTAAGCGAGTAGCAGTGTGGAACTGCTTTAAAAGTCACAACTTTTTTAAATTAAACGCAACTAATCAAGAATTAGTAGCTGCCTAATTTAAAGGCAGACACTTTATTTCAGAGTACCGCGACTGTTATAAGGTGACGATTAGCGGTGAACGTGAACCATGGAATTTCTTGGCCTTGGTCATGAATCAAAGAATACCGAACTTATAAGGTTTCTAATGGCGTTATGAGTTTGGGAATTATTGACCATTAGATACACTCGTAGAAAGCTTGTGGAAATGTTTTTCGGACAGGGGTTCAATTCCCCTCGCCTCCACCAAACATCTCTTATACGAACACTCAGCTTCGTGTAAGGGAATTTTTGTTTTAGGTTGTGTTGTGCGTTGCACAAAATACAGAGTTTATCTTAAAAAAGATAAACTTTGTTGTTTATGAATGTATCTACTAAATAGGAGTATTGATATTTATGAATTCCAATACAATATTTGCAGCAGGCGATGAAGGAAGTTTAAAAGAAAATAGACCTGAATTTAGTACAAACATGTCAATTCAAGAATTTAATAAATACTACTGGTATAAAGAAGAGTTACAAGAAATATGTAAAAGATATCACATTTCATCTGACGGGACAAAAGCCACATTAAAATCGCGTATTGAAGGCGTTTTGCTTGGAAGCACCGGAGAATTTTGTGATGATAAATCCTCAGATTTTCAAGTGGGTATTAAAGATGAGAAGCTTGATTTAATTATTGATGTAAATAGCAAAGATTACTCAAAATTGAACGTCAAAATTATTAATGGTTTCAAGTTTAGTCCGGAGTGGAGAATATTTTGTGGAACGGTACTCGGAGAAAAAAATTTTAAATTTACAAAAGAAATGGCTGCAACAGTTAGAAAAGTAAAAAAAGAGAAAAATAAAAATTTTACTGTAATGGATTTACTAAAAGTATATAAAATAGGCAAACAATGTAAATCTACGAAAACTTATCCGTTTGATTTTATGCAGCCGGAAGAACAGACTTACCAATGGAATAATTTTGTAAGAGATTTTAATAAGGATAGTCGTTCTAAATTTTTGAAGAGCAAAATGAAAGTAGCGGCACTGCTTTGGAGAAAAGTTCGTGATAATCCAGGTGAAAAAAGATATAGATCAAGTTTGATTGATGAATATAGAGATGAAATAGACAATTTGCAAGAAGGCGATATACTCGAATAGATAATCTGATGATGAAACAATTTCAAGAGTGGCTAAAAAATACACAATCATTACACAGAAATCTAATGTTCGTATTTGGGGCAATGCGTTTCACCATATTTGTACGTATCTTTTGATACAGCATAAAGCTCAGTATTACTGAACTTTATTTATTTTTAGGCATAAATTTAGGTATTCAAATTTTCATTTTATTGAACTTGTTTAGAAGTTAAATTTAAAAAAGAAATGCAAAACTCCTCGTTTGACTGAGGAGCAAATAAAAGGAGAATTTTCAAAAGTGTAGTAATAAGGAAGAAGTCATAAAAGACTGCGAAAACACTGTTTTAAGCCTCGTAAATAGACAGCAAAATTGAAAGACAAAAACAAGATTTAAAAGTTCGCAGAGATAAAATAAAGATATTTATTGACAATCTTAAAAACCATAATGAAGTTATGTCTGTATTTGATGAGAAGCTTTGGTATGCTATAATAGATAAAGTTGTAGTTCATAAGGAGTAAAATATAGAATTTCAATTTAGAAATTCAAACTAAATTGAAGGATACTATTATGACAAAAAAGAAAAAAGCAATTTTGTATTACAGATCGGCGTGCATGGGTAATAATGATGTGATAAGCATTCAAGAACAAATGGTAAAGAAATATGCAAAATCACAAGAATGAAATAGTAGCAGTAATTAGAAGAGTCGTGCGGTGGCACAGACTTAAATATACCGGGTATTAAAAAAATTTATAAAACAATTAACCGATGCAAAGTAGATATATTAATTGCCAGAGATATAAGTAGATATGGTCATTGTTCAATGACAAAGATTTTGGCTTTTATTAAGAACCTTCAAAAAAGGAGTAAATATACTTACTATCGCGGATAAAAATTTGCAAAGCTTTACCTAAGTTTTTAAGGCTTTTGAGTAATATGATATTTATAAACATAGAACGGATTATACTGCAGACAAAACTGTGGTATAATCATTTTTTTTATTTTTACGGAAAGAATCACTTAAAACAAACCGTTCTATTTTAATAATTATGAATATTATGATTGATTATTTTGGTGCTTTTTGATATAATCTATAAGATGGAGGTGATAACTTTGTGGCAAGGGATATATTTTACTAATTTATGTGCTAAAAAAGTAATCAATTATTTCATTAAAAAAAAAGTTATAGAAAAAAACATACTGATGACAGTAGATATCGGTAAAAAAATTCCACCGGGAACTCAAGATGTTTACAATATAATTTTTGAAAAACCTCAAAGCTCTAATGCTAAAAGGCTTTTCACTAAGAATAAAATTGAAATCAAAAGAATTTTTATAGAAGGAGAACTTCTAAAATCCAAATGCGCAGACGGTATAATTGGCTGTGAAAAAGCAGATGTATATATGCTTAAACAAGAATTTCCTAAATATGAAAAGCTAAAATCAAAAAATTACGATTGGCCTCTTGTTTTGGTTAATGATAAAATCAAGTTAAAGTCCTTAGTAAAAAGTAATTCTCAAATTGTAAGTTTAACAGACATAGTTAGTGAATTGGAACAATCGTCATGATAGTTTTAGAAACCGAGAGACTTATTTTAAGAGAAATATCATTTGAGGACTTTCAAGAATTATCTGAAATATTACAGAATCCAAAAGTTATGTTGCCGTGGAACGAATTATTTACTAATCAAGAATTAAAACATTGGATAGCCGATAATATCAAGCAATATAAACGGTATCGTACGGGATATTTAGCAGTCATTAAAAAATCAGACCTTAGTTTTATCGGAATAATCGGGATGGTAAAGTTACATATAAAAAACGCCAAATTTTATGAACTTGGATATGTGTTGAAAAAAGAATATAGAGGCAAGGGTTATGCTATTGAAAGCATAAAAAGATGCATTAATTATGCATCTCAAAATTTGAATATCAGGGAAATATATTTGTGCACGGACATATCAAATCATCAATCACAAAAGTTAATCAATTCACTAGGTTTTAAATTCGTAGAAAACTACACTTCAAACAGTAAATGCTTTTCAAAATATAAACTTATGTTTTTAAAGTAGCTGAAACCAACATATTAAACAGCGCCTCCTCATATTTAGGCACAAGTTTATACTCGGAATCTGACGCTAAGCTCATCTCACACTTACAATAAAGATCATATAGTTGGGTCGCTAGCTGAATTATAAAATAGTAATACAGATTATCGCCAAAAATAGTTTTGCCATTCATTTTATCAATTAGTTTCGGGTTAAATTTATTGTGATGATAGTTGTCGTATCTCCATATATCACCATTGCTATGTTTATCACCGCACACAGTTAAATATACGCTTTCATGACACACAGAAGTTTGAGTAGAAATCAATATGTGCGGTTTTGCGTATACAAAATTGTTATTCAAAGCAAAAAATACAAGTAAGAACACGAAAATAACTTTAATTTTATTCATAAATTAAACACCTCACCTTAATTATAACATAATAATTTATAAAATACAATTTTTTAAAAAGTACAAATCAAAAAGGATGATTATTTTATGATACATAAAGAAATAAGTGAAAGACTAAAACGTGCTAATGAAAGAAACGAGAGGAGAATAAACAGGAGTAGAAGTAATACATTACCTTCTGGTGTAACGCCATTTAGGACTTTGCAAGCACAATTGTGTGCATTTGATTTAAAACAATTTAAAGGCAAATCAGAAGGTAACCTTCAAACACCATTTGGAATAGTACACGTAGAAATTGATGAAAAAAATGGCCAAAGGAAAATTAAAGATGAAAATGGCATAGCTTGGAAATATGTAAATATATGTCCGGAGTTAGATAATTTTATAAAGCAACATATTCCAAGATTAGATGTGGCTATACCTGATACTAATCCGGCTATAATTCTGATAAAAACCATCTTAGAGTATTTAGAAAGGCCATCTATCCCAGGAATACAAAGTATAAGTGACATAACACAGACTCCAGTTAGTATTCCTGGGCTCAATATTAATCAACAACATGCAGCAGCTTGTTTATGCGGGATTTTAATGTTAGCAGAATCACATACTAGTAGAATGCCTACCGGTGGTAAATGGGAACGTGCTGCTATGCGGGGTGTCCTGAGAACTAAACAATTTGATTGGGTATTTGGAGGAAATGCTGATTCGGGTTCTTATATACCGTCACATTCTTCCCATGCAAGCGAGCGGAGAGCATTACGCACAGGTGGTTTTGTAACTGGGCCAGAACAAGCAAAAAGCATCGTTAAAGGAACTAAATCTGCATATGAAACCCCTATATCTTTTCAAGTAAATGCACATCTCAATAGAAAATTCGAAAAAGATTTATCAGAAAGTTCTGATGAAGAAGATACATTTGTAAACTGTTTGCATTGTCATGAAACAGTTTCAACGAAAGATGCTAGCCAGGCGGATGACGGTATATATTATTGTGATGATTGTTGGAAAAAATTATTTAGTGCAAGTGACTCTGAATAATGTTTTAGGAATAAACTATATTTTTTTCTAGGAATTTGTTTACCATGATAACTAATTTTTCAAGCAATTTTTGCCCCACTGGAGCGTGTTCACATAAAGAAGAAATGAAATAAGATATAATTAGAAAATGAAAATAAATAAAAAGGTTTCTTTCGATAGAATGGAAACCATCAAAAATAGGACATCAATAATAATGTGCCGTATTATGTATAAAAGAACAGCTGTAAATGGAGAGCATTACCGAAAAAGCATGGCAATTGACACACAATTTACATGGAATTTAACAGATGGCTAAATTCTATGCAAACTATAGAAGCAAACCGTTATTTATAGATAGAGTGTAAAAAGGACTCGACACCTGATGAATCACTTTGCCAAATTAAAAAAAGATCTCAAAGACTATACAGGTTAAAAGTTGACTACTTGCGTATCATATGAAGGTAAACAAAAGTAATATATCACGTTCAGATTGAGAAAATAAGCTGACTTATTAAGAGGTTGCATACTTTCTCACACGCTTTAAAAAATAGAATGACCCGTGTGTTTGTATCAATACTAAGTTCTTAGACATATTTGTATGTATCTTTTGATACAACATAAAGCTCAGTATTACTGGGCTTTCTTTATTTTTAGACATAAATTTAGGTATTCAAATTTTCATTTTATTGAACTTGTTTAGAAGTTAAATTCAAAAAAAAAAATGAAATCTTACTGTCTAAGATTTCATTTCTCTATAAATTTTCTCAAGGGGGGTGCATATTTTCACACGGTTAAAATATGTGGGTCATGGCATGAAAACACAGTTATGGGAATTCTTAGAAATGAGAAATATACAGGCAACTTACTGCTTCAAAAGACATTTATTGTTGATCACATTAGCAAAAAAAGCAATGCCAAAACAAAGGTGAATTGCCAATGTACTATGTAGGGAGTAACCACGAAGCTATTATTTCTCCCGAAGTTTACGACTTGGTTCAAGAAAAGTTTAAAAAAAGAGCAAAAAGAAATGCAAAACTCCAGGAAGAAAGCGAAATTATAGTAGAGTTAATGAAGAACCTGATATATGAGAATTCAAGAAAAGTTATGAACCAAGATGAATACAACAAAAATACGATTCTTATACTGAGAAATATGAAAAAATAAAAAGCGAGTTATCAAAATTGAAAGACAAAAACAAGATTTAAAAGTTCGCAGAGATAAAATAAAGATATTTATTGAAAATTTGAAAAATAATGACAAACTAATAGATGAATTTGACGAGAGGCTTTGGTATGCGTTGGTGAATAAAATTGTTGTTAATACAGAGGACGGCATTAAGCTTATTTTAAAAAATAGTTTGAATTAGTTGAAAAAATTATTTTTATGTGGTACAATAAGATTAGTTTAAATTTATTTTATAATATCATTATTGGAGGTAATTTTTATGAAAAAATTTAAAAAATTAATTTGCACAGCCTGTGCTGCTTTATCTTGTTTAACTTTATCTACAAATACATATGCGAAACCTTATGATGTGATTGTAAAAAAAGATGATTTCGCTACACTCAACATAGTAGGATTTGATGAATCAAACGGTATAGCATTTGAGTATACTTGTGAATCATTTTATTATATGTACAAAGATTTATATGAAATTCTTTTTGGAAGATGCAAGCCAAAACTAATTCTGAATGGTATAGACATCTATAACGATATAAAAAAGTGCAAGGGCCCAACTTTAGAATTAGCATCAGACAAAGGTTGCCTTTGTGATGAAATAGATCCTAATCGTGGCGATCGGAGTGAAAATGAAGATGACAGGGAGTTTTTATCGCAATATTTTAATTTAGATAAAAATTTGGCAGCTACACTGCACAAGATAATATGCAAAAATATAATTTCATAATGAGGAATTCATTAATTTATTTATCTTTTTTTCCTCTTTTTTAATCATGATTTGTACTTCATCTGGTAAATCATTCAATGTTATATCGTTTAATGTTTTACATTTTTCTATATAGTCGAGTGAAATGGATATGTTATTAAAACTATTTTTTAAATTTGTATTATTGTTTTCATTTATTTTGTTTCTAAAATTCTTTAGTTTTTCTACCCCACCTCTTCTTGAAAAGTTGATTATTTGTTTATAGCTCCCGCCACCAAATTCTTCTTTTAAATTTACTGTATCACCATTTAGTAAATTATTCTTGTTTTTATCTATAAATTTTTTAAATTCAGATTTTATATAATTTTTAATCAATTCTTCAGCATTGCGTTGATTCAATTTACCCTCAATAATAAGTTTAGCGTTTTTCATTTTACCAGTCCCGGCTGGCAAATATCTACCTTTAGCGTTAGAAAAAACTTTGGAAAACGGATTAGTGCAACCATCTTCAGCCAACTGCAAAACATTATTCATAGCTTTGCGTTCAAATTTGCCACCGTTGGGTTTCGGAATTCATGAGACTCTGAAAGAAGTAGTACGCCACATAAAAATGCTGCTGCTTCTTTTTGTGATTTTGTTAGATACTTGGAAATAGGGTAATTATATTTTACAAGTGAAAATAAATATTCAGGTGAACTTGAATTAGCTTCAGTTCCTAAAAAATTTTGCACATTAGACAAAGGTTGATTTATATATTCAATAATTGGTTTTATCATTCTTTCAATAGTATCTTCCCTATATTGATTTTTAACCGATGTACGAAATTTCCAATCTAATTCTTCACACATTTCATCATACTTTAAAGCTTTTGAACACTGCTGATTTAAATAAATTAAATATATCATTCTACTCTTATCTGAGCTACTTCTCTTTATCCACACTGGTCCCAACGGCGTCATTAATTTTGAAGGTATTGCACTGTCAACCGGAACTGAACTGTCTAAACTCAGCAAATGCGCTAATTTTGGATTCTTTTTTCCGTACATAAAATCTTTAAGCTCTTTACTTAATTCAAATTTTTTCTGAGCGTGTTTAAGTTTTGAAATATTGTATTCTTTCGTTATATCTAAGAGCTTTTTTAGTTCTTCAGCATAACCATCATTGTTTAAATTCTTACGACTCATTTCATCAAGCTCGGAGTATAGTTCTATCGTTATTTTTTGTATAGAATCAAGTTTGACCTTTTGAAATGATAATTTTTCGGATAATATTTTTAATTTTGTTGTTTTCTTTTTGACTGGTTCGTCAGATTTTGTCAGATTATTTAATTCTTTTTTTATCAGTGCTAAATTTTTTTCGGTATTATCCAGCGTTTTATTAAAACCACTCATTACTTGTGCTAAGTTTTTAGCTTGATCACTTAATTTTTTATTATTGGCTCTTTTAGGGTCATTTGTAATATCTGTAATTTTAGAATTTGTTTTACCTATTTCTTTTTTATTGGTATCTCGTTGAGCAATAAAATCGTCTTCTATCTCCTTAAATCTACTGGCCATTTTATTTTTGTTGTCATCTAAATTATATTCAAACGTAAGCACTGCTATTTTGGCAATTTCATTCCAACATGTTTGGAGCTCTTCATTTGTCATAACAACTCACCTCTTATAATTTTTATTTTAGCAATACTTTATAAAATACTACATTTGATAAAATGTGTCAAATATTTTTATGTTAATATTATATAATTTATAATTCGTGAATTGTGTAAAAATTATAAAATATTTCCAGTGAAAAAGACAAGAACAATAAACATTAAAACTATAAGATATTATTAATAATCATTCGTGCAAAGATAGCGAGCTGATTAATAGAGATGAAATGACTATGTTCACAATCGCTGCAGCAGAACAAAATTTTTTATATAAACGAGGACAGCACGACTCTATCAAATTCTTAAAAATGACTGAGACACTATAAATCATAAAGATAAAATCTGCTTCATATGGTAGGTTCTATTTTTTAAGTCCACCTAACAAAAGTGAAAAAGATAAATTACATTTATGAAATTTAATTTTGAAAATAAAACAATAGAATTTAATCATGAATACACATAGAGCATAAAGAAAGAGGTAGTGACGTTTGCTAATACCCATGATGTATGATGTATAATTTACATTGATATGGACAATAAAGGAGAAACTTATCTAGTCAAAGGATAGCGACAAAACTTTGTAAAAACTAACCCATAGCAGGATTTCTTGAAACTAAACCCAGTATATTTTAATAAGATATTTTTGCAAAAGAATTCAAAAAATTTTCATCTAAATTAAATCTTTGAAATATCTCTAATGTTTTTTCAAGTGTGGCGCTCTTGTACTTAAAACAGTTGCCCAAGCTTGCTTATCATTTAAAGTACTATTTATTTTCATCATTTATCTTCCATGTACGTTTTATGTTTATCTTTTCTTTTTCCTTCAAACACTTAAAAACATCAATATTTAAAATATTTGCTATAGAAATTAAAACAATTAATACATCAGCTATTTCGCTTTCAATGCTGTCATAATTACATATTCTATTATGATCAACAGAAGCTCCCGGCAAATTTTTGCGTACGGACTTTGTAAGCTCGCCTACTTCCTCAGTTAGCAATAAAAGTTTATCTTTAACTGTTTGGTTTGAAAATCCGCGCAATTCCAAAACTTTATTTATGTAATCTTGTACATTCGCTAATGTAGAATTTGACTTTAAATTCTCAAATAATTCTTTTTGACTTTCCATTTATAAAACGACCTCCATTTTTATTGAATCACTACACGGTGATAAAACCAGAATATATTTAACCATACATCATCGAATTTATATCATTAAATATTCTGCGAATTTAAAATTTTCTGATTTTTAATATGAATTTACTTGTATATTTTTATTTTTGATATATAATTATTTATGAGCAAAATTAACAAAATAATCGAATGAAAAGGAGAGAAAACTATGAAAACCAAATCAAGAAGAAAACTTACAGCACTGTTCTTTGCGATTTGCATGGCGCTTTCGTTTGTGCCGATTCCGGCTTTTGCAGAAGATTCAGCAGTCAACAATGCAACACAATTGAAGAAAGCATTAGAAGATGCGAACCGTGCGGAAATCAAGCTGGGCGGAAATATCGAGCTTTCAACAGGTTTCGATGTGGAGCGCACTGTGACTCTAGATCTTAACGGATATACACTGAGCTGCAGCCGGACGGATGAGGATATATTTATGATACGCAGCAACGGAAACCTGACAGTGAAAGATAGCCGCACCGGCGGAAAAATCGATGGCAAGAGCAAGAACTGCGGATTTAATGTCAAGGGAGGCACACTGACCTTGGAAAGCGGCAGTATCGTAAACTGCACGTCTACCGGACTCGATGGCGGTGCCGTGGATATATCTAACAATGGTAAGTTCGTTATGAACGGAGGTGCCATTATGAACTGTAAAGCCATCGATGACGGTGGTGCAGTGGATATAGGCAGCGGTTGCACCTTCATCATGAACGGCGGCACCATCGGTAATTGTAGAGCCGACGATGATGGTGGAGCCATATTTATCAAGCAGCGCGGCACTTTTGAGTTAAATGGCGGTACCATTCAGAAATGCTCTGCCGGAAAAAACGGAGGAGCGGTGAATATTTACGAAGATGGTCGCTTTACTATGACTGGCGGCACCATAAAAAGCTGCGAAGTAGATCTAGGTGGAAGCGGCATTGCGGTGTACGGCAAAAACAATAAGGCTGTGGTTACCATGACCGGAGGCACCTTTGAAGACTGCGGCGTATCTCCTTATTCCTTTGATGAATTCACCGTGAACTTTGACTCTAACGGCGGCAGCGCTGTGCCCGAGCAGAAGCTGCTAAATGCTCCGGCAGTTAAGCCCGCCGACCCGAAGAAATCCGGCTATGATTTTACCGGATGGTACCTTGAAGAAGAAAAATATACCTTTACCGAAAATGTCACCGAGGACATTACCCTGAAAGCACATTGGACACCCACGGGTATGCCGACCGTTATCGACGTGGTAGAAATCAACGATGTAACTGTCAGCTTTAAGGACGGGGATAAGCCGGTGTTCACCGGAAAGGTGCCCGATGGCGCCGACTATGCATACCGGTGCGAATGGTGGGAATTGGATAGAAAGACCGGCGCGATGTCTACAGACTTCGGTAATTTTTATGAAAACAAATTCACCAATTTTGAAGCCGGAAAGACCTATCACTATGGTGTGTATGTAACGACTATTTATGGCGATCGATATGTATTCGGACCAAACACCAAACTGAAAATCAACGGCGAATTTGTGAATTACAAGCGCTATGAAGGCGATGATAGCGACGGTTCCAACGGCATCATGTGGGTCATCACCGATCTAACCATGACACCGCAAGCAACCAACGAAGCCACCGAATATGAAGTAATCGAAGGCGCAAATGGAACTTGGATGCAGAATAGTGATAAAGAACTTAGGTTCCGTATCAATGGAGATATATCAAAATTTGTTGGCGTTAAAGTCGATGACGAGTGGCTTGATAAAGAAAATTATGTAGCTGACGCAGGTTCAACAATCGTAACTTTAAAAAATGAGTATCTTAAAAATCTTTCCGTAGGAAAACACAAGATTACATTCGTTTACACGGACGGCGAAGCCAGCACAAATTTCGAAGTCAGGGAATCTGAAAAAATTTACGAAAATTCAGACATTTCTGAGCCGAATATTCCTAAAACAGGAGATAATATCAGTGTAAATTTCTGGCTAATGAATGCCTTAGGAATGCTGATGTTAGTACTCTTGAACAGAAAGAAAAAATACAATATTTAATTTTGAATGAATACAACGCTTTTACTTACATCAATAAATTAAAAATTTAATGACAAGTAAAAGCGCTATCTTTTTATTATTTTAAATTATTTTTTAAATATCTCTCTTCCTCGCTAAATATACATCCGCAATATTTTTGCATATAGAAGCCTTTTTCTCGCGCCAATTTTTGACCTTCTCTAAAATACGATCTAAAATCATGATAAAAAAATTCCACGCCATACTTATAAGCCATTTGATTGGCGATTTTGCAAATTAAATCATGATTTTGATAAGGGCTGATTAATAATGTTGTGCTAAAAAAATCATAATTATTTTCCGAAGCAAATCTTGCAGTTTTTTCAAGTCTTTGCAAATAGCACTTCGCACATCTGTCGGAAAAATTCGGATATACCGAAGATATGAAATCTCTGAGACCATATTCATCTTCAAGAATAATCTCTAAATTTTCATCTTCCGAATATTTAACAAGAGTATCTCTCCTATTTTTATACTCCATGTAAGGATGTATATTGGGATTATACCAATAGATTACCGGAGTGAAATTTGCTTTTTGCAATTCATCGATGCACTTAACGGAACACGGCGCACAACATGTATGTAACAGGACTTTCATCTAATCACTTCTTTTCGGGTTCGGCATCATTGTTTTCTTTCTTTGTCCAGGAATATATTCCACGTATTGCCAACACAAAATATACGAAGAAAAGAACTCCTTGAGCGTATTCTCCAATCATAAAAAACCTTACACTCATGTACAAATTTGAACAAAGCCAAAAAATAAATCCCCATTTATTTCTTTCAGCGTTCATTAATGTACCTGCAAGAGCTACTACTGACATTACCCCCGATAAAAAGTTCCACGGGTTGCACCACCAAGCAATTACCGAATTAAACCAACTTAAAAACATTTTCTACTTCCTTTCTGATTTTAAAACTGATACAGTTTTCTTTATTTTAATCTCATAAAATATTATAATATATTTAGACGTGTAATGTAAAATTAAATTTAATAATTTAAGGAGATTTTTTATGTCATCACCTTTAGCTGACAGAATTCGTCCGACAGAGCTTTCGGATATGGTCGGGCAATCACATATATTCGGAAAAAACAGTCTATTTTCAAATTTAATAAATTCAAATCACATACCAAATATCATATTTTACGGTCCACCGGGTACCGGAAAAACCACTACCGCAAAAATAATATGCAAAAAAGCTAACAAAACTTTTTTTAAAATAAACGCCACAAATTCTTCGCTTTCCGAAATAAAAAACATAATATCAGAGATAAACCCCATCACAGCCCCAAACGGAGCAATCCTTTACATAGATGAAATTCAATATTTTAATAAAAAACAACAACAATCTCTTTTGGAATACATAGAAAACGGAAAAATAACTCTAATAGCATCAACTACAGAAAATCCGTATTTTTACGTATACAACGCTCTTCTTAGTAGGTCAAATATTTTTGAATTTAAAGCTCTTGATGCAAAAGACATACAAAAGGCGCTCATAAGGGCTATTAATTTTTTAGAAAGTGAGAAAAATATAAAAATTAATTACTCCGAGGAATTTTTAAATAAAATTTCTCAACTCAGCGGCGGAGATGTTCGAAAAGCAATTAACAATTTGGAATTATTATATTTTTCTTCCGGCTCTAAAAATAGCTCGGTTGATCTTAATGATGCAAATTTACTGAATCAAATTGAAAATAATTACTCCACAAGCTATAACAAAACAGGTGACGACCATTTTGATTTACTTTCTGCACTCCAAAAATCTTTGAGAGGATCGGATCCTCATGCTTCGATATATTATTTGGCAAAACTTTTAAAATCGGGAGAATTAATAAGCACTTGTCGCAGAATCTTAGTATGTGCATGCGAAGATGTAGGACTCGCTTATCCAAACATATTCTCGCAAATAAAATCTTTAACCGACATAGCTTTACAGGTTGGAATGCCCGAAGCCAGAATTCCTTTGGCTGACGCTGTGATTTTAATAGCAATGTCGCCTAAATCCAATTCGGCGTACAAAGCTGTCAACGAAGCTTTTAAAGACTTAGAATCCGGATACGATTATCCTGTCCCAAGGCACCTACAAAATGTTCACTGCGATTCAACCGATTCATCTACCGAAAATTCTCAATACAAATATCCACATTCATACCCAAATCACTGGGTGAATCAGCAGTATTTACCCGATAATATTAAAAATAAAAAATATTATTATCCCCAGAAAAATAAAAATGAAGCTGCCTTCAAAAACTACCGGGAAAAAATAACAAAATAAACATTTTAAAAATAACATACTAATCGCAAGGATTCCTATAACAGAAAGTAAAAACGCCATGATAAATAAAAATTTTAAAAATCCGCCTAAACATCCCATATGTTTGAATAATACTCCTGAAGTGCATGATATTTATTAGAAAACGGATTTAGAACGAAGTTTTTCAATTTGATTACAGAGCCAACATGCTCATATCCTAAAAATTTAAATGGCAGCTTGGTAATAAAATCATTTCGGGTTTCAATTCTTAAAGTTTTAAAAATTCTTAGATTATACGAATCTTTAAAGGCTTTATTCCCCACTCTCGGGCAGCCAAACACTATTACTTCGTAATCCTTGAACGGATAATTATATTCCAAATCCACAGCACAAAGAATAGCGAGCGCCGCACCATACGAGTGACCTGTCACAGAAATATTTTGAATATCATATTTTTTTATAATATCATGTATTTTTCCCCTTACATTTTTAACTTTATATGTGCTTAAAAACCCCGAATGTACCTTTATTTTAGAACGATGATTTCCATATGGAACTACAGATTTCCAAAATTTAAAATTTGTATTCCAATCTTTGCATGAATCAGAACCTCTAAATACTATGGTAGCAGAATTATTTTTTATTTTGATAAAACCCTGTACATCAGTTTTTTTGTCATCAATAACCACTAGCTTGGTTTTTTCGTCAAGCGGATGAAAATCGCTATAGGACATTCCGCAATATTCAAGCATTTTAAGTATTTTACTTTTATTCAACTAAAACTCACCTCTCAAATTTATATGCTAAATTTAAGAGATTAAATCACAAAGTAAATTTTAGTTTAAAAGGCTCTAGCAAACGCCAAAGCCTTTTTCTTTTATAATTTTTTCCATTCCTTTTACATCCAGCGAAAATAATTCCAGTTGCTGATTGCTGCTACAGTGGCACACAAATCCTTGATTAATGGCTTGAATACTATATTTTCCCTTGTATTCTTTATTCAACAGGGCGTTGCCTACAAATTCAGATACACTGCCTAAAATTTCACTTTCTTCAAAAAATATTATATTTTCAAAATTCTTTATCACGTCAATAATTTGTTGCCCAATGGGATTAATCACATTAAGCTTCAATATACAAAAATCTATTCCTTCGGAGTTTAAATTTTCTCTTGCAATGCATGCATTCGAAAAAATTCTTCCGTAGGTTATAACCAAATTTTTTGAATTTATATTTCCGTAAAAATCGTAATCTTTACCTGTATATAAATAATCATCCGGCTTTTTAAATTCAGAACCTCTCGGATACCTGATTACTATAAGACCGGTTTTTTCATTGATTGCAGATTTAAGCATAAAACTCAGTTCGTTTAAAAAACTGGGAGCAAAAATAGTAGTACCGGGAATTGTCCTTAAGAAAGGAACATCAAAAATTCCCTGGTGAGTTTCTCCGTCTTCACCGGTAAGTCCTGCCCTATCTACAGCCAAAATCACCTTTTGGCCCTGCATTGCTACATCATGTATCAGCTGGTCATACGAGCGCTGTAAAAACGTGGAATAAACCGCAAATACCGGTATCATTCCTCCTGCGGCAAGTCCACCGGCAAAAGTCACCGCATGTTCTTCTGCTATTCCTACATCAAAAAATCTGTTTTTATAATACTTTTTAAAATTTACAAGCCCCGTTCCACCTGTCATAGCAGCAGTTATTGCACATATTTTATCATTATTCTCGGCAATTTCGCATAAAGTGTCCCCAAATTCATCTGAAAAAGTTTTTTGAATTTTTTGTGCTCTTTCCCCCGACTCAGAATTGAACCTGGATACGGCATGATAAATACCAGGTTCCTTTTCGGCATACTTGTATCCTTTGCCTTTTACAGTGAGCACATGAACAACCGTAGGTTTATTTAAATTTTTGGCAATTTTTAAAGCTTTTTGCAGATGATCCAGATTATGTCCATCAATCGGTCCATAGTAGGCAAGTCCCATATCTTCAAAAATACTGTTTTTGTAAATCGCCTTTTTAATAAAGGCCTTAAAACCTTTCATAAGGTATTTTAAGTTTACTCCTATAGACGTCTTGTTAAGGACTTTTTCCATTGTATTTTTTAATTTCATATAAGAAGGTCTAATCCTTGCGGCTGATAAATATCTGGCAACAGCTCCGACGTTTTTTGAAATTGACATTTTATTATCATTGAGTATTATAATAAAATTTTTTTTGAATCTCCCGGCATTATTAATAGCTTCGTAAGCGAGCCCGCCGGTAAGAGCACCATCGCCTATCACAGCTATTGTATGACCTTTTTCTTTCAATATTTTTTTTGAATACGCATATCCAAGAGCCGCCGATATAGACGTGCTACTGTGGCCTTCTGTAAAAACATCGTATTTGCTTTCATTTTTATTTGTAAATCCGGAAATTCCATCTTTTTGCCTCAAGGTGTCTATTTTTTCAAATCTTCCGGTGAGCATCTTATGCACATAACTTTGGTGACTAACATCCCAAATAATTTTATCATCAGGGCTGTCAAAAACTTTATGTAAAGCTACGGTGAGCTCAACCACGCCTAAATTTGAAGACAAATGCCCACCATTATTTGAAACTACTTCTATGAGCTTCGAACGAATCTCTGCGCACAACTCATCTAAATTATCGATTTTATTTAAATCGGACGGACAATTTATACTGTTTAACAACGAATAATCTTTATTTTCCATAATTTTACTCCTAAATTTTATGAATCAAACCTTTATTAATATAATCGTGACAATAAAGAATCTGCCAGCTCGGACAAAAATTCCGAATCTTCTTCGAAAACATTCAACGAATTTTTTGCCTGATTTGAAAGCTTTATAGCGTAATCTTTAGCTTCTTTAATACCGCCGAATTTTTCAATATTTTCAGATTCTTTATCTAAAATATCATCTATTATTTGAAAACACAATCCAACATTGCTTCCATAGATTTTGGCAGCAGACAAATAAACATCTTTTGAATCGGCAGCTACAACCCCTATTTCTGCGCTTGCGGATATTAAATTTGCTGTTTTTAAACTATACATTTTTAAAATATCTTCTTTGGAAATTTTTGAAATATCCGAATGCAAATCCACAGCCTGACCCGAAACCATTCCGAACGCACCGGCTCTTTGAGATAAAATTCCGATTGCTTTTACAATTTTACTGCTTTCTATTTCAGATTTATCAATAGAAGAAATCAACTCAAAAGCGTTTGTCAGTAGAGCATCTCCGGCCAACAGAGCCATATCTTCTCCAAACTTTACGTGATTGCACGGCTTGCCCCTGCGCATAGTGTCGTTGTCCATTGCCGGCAAATCATCATGAATCAAAGAGTAAGTATGCACCATTTCTATAGCTAGAGCAAATTTCAAAATTTCAGAACTTTTTCCTCCACAAAGCTCATAAAACGCCATCGCAATTATCGGGCGAATACGTTTTCCTTTAGAAATCAAACTATATTTCATTGACTCAAATAAAGTATCATTCACTTGATTTTTTTTGAGTTCATCTAAATATTTTTCAATGTAATTTTCAAATCTTGAAAGGTACATATTAAATTTATCTTTAAATACCAACAGTCAAAAACTCCTCTTTAAATTTTATTTTAAATTCACTTTTTCCACTCGTTGCTTAGCATTTTCCAGCATATCTTTACAGTAATTGCTGATATTGGCTCCTTCTTCGTAGAGCGCGATAGAATCTTCTAAACTTTCTTCTCCGGATTCTAAACGCTCTACTATTTTTTCGAGTTTTTCCAGAGTAGATTCAAAACTTGCATTGGATTTTTTCATAACGGTTACACCTTCAATTTTACAATTATATAGATTTTATTTTAGTGATATTTTTTATTTGGCATTCTACTATTCCATCTGCCATAGCTATGGTTACTTTAGAGTTTTCTTTGAGATTTTCTATTTTTTTAACCTTTTGATTTTCTGAAAAAATTAAAGAAAATCCTTTTTTTAAAATTTCTCTTACATCAGAGGAATTTAGCCTCGTTAGCAATAACTCATGCTCTTTTTGAAATTTTTCAATTAAATTTTTGAAACTCTTTGAAAGCCTCTCAACTAAATTATTCAGAATATTATCGTAATCATTGATACGATTTGCGGGAGTGCTTTTTTTAAGATTAACTTCCAGTCCGCAAACGTCGTCAAAAGCGTATTCGATTCTAGAACTTATGATATTTTTCATGCGTAAAGAATAATCATCAAGAACGCTTAAAATACTTTTCTTATCGGGCAACGCAGATTCTGCTGCCACGGAAGGAGTTGCAGCACGCATATCAGCGACGAAGTCACATATAGTAAAATCGGTTTCATGACCCACAGCGGAAATTGTTGGTACCTTAGAAGCAAAAATTGCTCTGGCAAGATTTTCATCGTTGAAAGCCCACAAATCCTCAACAGAGCCACCGCCTCTTCCAAGAATTATGGTATCTACTTTTTCGGTATTATTAAAATATTTTATTCCCTCTATTATTTTTAAAGATGCATTTTTACCCTGAACTTCTACGGGATAAAGAACAATTTTACAAATCGGAAATCTTCTTTCCGCAACGGTCTGAATATCATGTATAACAGCTCCGCTTTCGGAAGTTATAACTCCTATCTTAGAAGGATATTTAGGAATAGGTTTCTTAACATCCCGGTTAAATAACCCTTCATTCATTAATTTGGATTTTAATTGCTCAAAAGCCAAGTAAACCGAGCCCAAACCATCCGGCTGTATAGTATCTACGTATAACTGATATTGACCGCTAACCTCATAACAAGAAACCCGACCGCTCGCCACTACTCTCATACCGTCCATTGGCTCAAATTGCAATTTCTGAGCGTTTCCCGCAAACATAACCGCTTTTAACACAGATTTATCGTCTTTTAGCGAAAAATACAAATGCCCACCCGAATTATATCTTTTCAAGTTAGATATCTCTCCGACTACAAATACCGCGGATAAATTGCTGTCAGTTTCTAGAATTGCTTTTACATAAGAATTGAGCTGCGAAACAGTTATTACTGATAAAGTAGGCATAAAAATTCAGCTCCTAAAAATCACTTACTTATTATTGCTAACGGTTGCAAGTACTCCGTTTATATAGGCGGCTTCTTGAGGAGTACTGTATTTTTTAGCCAGCTCCACAGCCTCATTTATCGCCACACTCACAGGAGTTTCTGCGGATATTAAAATCTCATAAATAGCAAGGCGCAAAATGGAAAGGGTTGTCCTTGAAAGCCTGTCTATTTTCCAATCTTTAGAATGAGTTTCTATATAAGTATCTATTTTTTCTTTATTTGCCAGAGTGTTTTCGAAAAGACTGCGAGAAAACTCACTCACTTTTTCTTTTCTTGCTATTTTGGAATTTTCAATTATTTCTTCGGCTGTTTGAAACCCAAAAGTACTTTCGAATAAAAATACAAATGCTTGCTCTCTTGATTCGCTTCTGTTCATCAAATATTCTCCATTTCTATAAAATATACAATTTTACTTTTCTAAATTCACATTGACATAATATGTGCCATAAACCCACAAACTGTTGTGATTTTTTATAGTTATCTTAACAGGCATTTCCATTGAATTGGAAATTTCTTTATCTTCACTGAAAACCACCTCTGCACTAATGTCGGACGTCTTTAAAGAATTCAATTTATTGGAAGGGCCCAAAACAGTAATATTTATTTCGCCATTATATACACTGGCTTGTTTCCCTGTGGGGACATTCCTGAATGAAAATTGATTTATATTAAAGCTTTTTTCTTTAAATTGAAATAAATTTAAAGAAACTTCGGATGAATACTCGTTGTTTAAACTTCTGCATCCTTGTGGCAAATTTATGGGCATATTAAAACTATTACTTTGTAAACTGATATCCCTAAAGTTTATTGGATCCAACTTAACACTATTTAAAGATTTAACAATGTCTTCGGGACCGGCTATTTCCAAAGTTGAAGGGCTTAATTTTACTATATCTTTATATTCTTTATTTAGATTTATTCCTGCCGGAACATTATCAAACTGAGGAATAATTTCTATTTTCTTTTTCATTAACACAGGGACACTTGCATCCACTTCATCAACACTACAAGATATCGTTTCACTTGTTATAGGCTTATCGTATGCATCATACATTATTATCGGCAATTTTAAAGTAGCTGTGGAGCTTATTTCTCCGGGAATATCAGCTTTTACTTTAACTTTTTTTATCTTGGAAATTTCGGTTTCGGGACCTGATAATTTTACTTTTTGAGATGACAAAATTGTGTTCCCTACAAAATAATCTGACTTTGGTGTAAAATTGATTTCCGGTTCAATATTAAATTCCGCTTCACGATATCTATCGACCATAACAGTTACTACCGAAGGTTTAACTGCCGATACTATTTGATAATCTTGAAGCAATCCGACCTTTTTAGCCGAAAGTTCCAATGTATAATTTCCCGGTGACATAATTGTGCTCGCCGCTTGAGGAGCACTTATTTGAATATCGTTTTTTGTAACTTGTCCAACAACCAATCGGTTACCTGAGATATCCACTCTGGCAGTAACATCTTGACCGCTAAAAATTTTCAAGCCATCTTGAACTGCGCTTTCTGACAAATTTATATCCACAGGTATATCCGAAATAGAAACAGGTACGCTTTCACTTTTGCTTGAAGAAACAACTATCCAAACGATAAAAGACATAATAACCGAAAAAACCATAACGAATTTATTGTTGTAAAATAATTTTCCTAAAGTGATTTTTTTTATTTTCCCGGTAAATGATTTCATATTTTTTTTAATCATTTTTCATCACTTTCCTAAATGAAGTTATTATTGGGTTGGATACATCTTTATTAACCTGACCTAATAAAATACTGCTAAGATCTTCTTTGAATTTATCTATGCTATCGTACGATTTTAAGTTTCCGTTTAGAGCAATAGAAACTTTTCCGGTTTCTTCGGATACAACTACCGCAACAGCGTCTGAATTTTCGCTAATTCCCACAGCTGCACGATGGCGAGTGCCCAAATCTTTGCTAAGTCTGTTACTTTTTGTAAGAGGCAAAATACATCCTCCAGCGTAAATCATTTCGTCTTTTATTATCAATGCTCCATCGTGCAAAGGTGCTTTATTATAAAATATGTTACATACGAGCGGAACCGATGCAACCGACTTAATTATTGTTCCGGTGTCAATAATATCACCAAGCTTGGTTTTTCTTTCGAATACAATAAGTGCACCCATTCTTTCATCGCTTAATGATAGCACTGATTGAGTAACCACATCAATTAATTTTTTGTATGTTTTGGTGTGAACATCTTCATCTCTTTTTATATTTCTGAAAGACCAATTACTTCTTCCGAGTTGTTCCAGTATTCTTCTGAGTTCAGGCTGAAAAACAATCAGAAGCCCGAATATACTGAACTGAAAGAAATTATTAAAAATAGTGGTAAGCATTCTAAGGTTAAACTGACTGGCCATAAAATATCCGATTAATATTATAATTATCCCTTTAACAAGTTGACCTGCACGAGATTCTCTTATAATTTTTGTAAGATGATAAATCAAAATGGCTACAATGGCAATATCAAGAAAATCGCATACTGTAAAGGTGCGAATCAAACTTTTTAAAGCAACAAATATCCCATTTATATAATCCATAATTTTTTCTCCATATATTAAATGATATAGACGTGAGTTAAGTGTCGGTTATTTAATTTTTAAATAAACCAACACTTAATAATTTTACCATATTTTGAATTAGTTTCAAGTTATTTATTTTCTGAAAACATTTCACCGTAGCGCACTTTAACATCTGTTCCGGGAGCGAACCACACATGATTTTTGCAAACAGAACCCGAAAACAGATTTACTTTATAATATTTAAAATTTAACCCTCAAATATTTTTAATGTTTTCTACTAATTTATCTATTTCTGATTTAGTGTTAAATACAGAAGGGCTCACTCGTATAACGCCTGTTTCTAAAGTCCCTGCAAATTCATGAGCAGCCGGAGCACAGTGCAATCCGGTTCGCACCTCTATGCCGTTTTTATCAAGCAATTTGCCCACTTCGTCGCTAACCCGACCCTTGATATTAAAACTTATAAGAGGAACAAAATGAGGGGCTTCGGGTCTGGGCATATAAAGTTTCACGGACTTAATATTTTTCAATTTATCGTAAAAATATTCCATCAAACCCATTTCGTGATTGAAAATATTTTCAATTCCCTTATTCTTTACGAACTCCATGCCCGCTCTAAGACCACAAATTCCCCATAAATTTGGAGTGCCACTTTCAAATTTTTGAGGCATTTTTTTAGGTTGACATAAAATCATAGAATCCGTTCCTGTGCCTCCTTCAATTATAGTGTCTAATTTTTCGTGCTTATCTGTAATAAGCATTCCCGTACCCATGGGACCGTACAAGCCCTTATGACCGGCAAGGCACAAATAATCTATTCCGAATTTTTCGATATTTATAGGTAACAATCCGGCAGACTGCGCACCGTCCACCAAAATAGGAATTCCGTATATATGAGCCAGCGCTGCGATTCTTTCAATAGGAAGCCTTATTCCCCACACGTTTGAAGCATGAGTACATATTATCAATTTTGTTTGAGAATTTATTTCGTTTCGGAAAGAATCAACCGTTTTATTATTGTCGTTGGGATAAACTTTAGCAACACTACAGGTAATTCCCGATTTTTTTAATTTATTTATCGGCCTCATAACCGCGTTATGTTCCAAGCATGATACGACCACGTGGTCACCGGGCTTAAGCAGTCCTTTTATTACCATGTTAAGCGCCATTGTGCAATTCAAAGTAAACGCTACATTTTCGGGATTTTTAGCCCCAAACAATTCACATGCGACATTTCTGCATTTTTCAATTTCTTTACCTGAAATTCTAGACATAGTATGACCGCTTCTTCCGGGATTTGCTCCGCAAAACTTCATCGCATCCGAAATAGCATACACTACCGAACGAGGTTTGGGGTATGTTGTAGCTGAATTATCAAAATATATCACTTTATTTACCTCCTGTTCTTTCATAAATAAATACATTTATTTAATTCAGAAAAAAGGCGATCCGGCTGGGCTTGGACTCATCACCTTTCTTCATAACACATAATATGAAAGAACGCAGTAAAATGACAAAAAGCGCCACCGTAAATTACTCAGTCAATTTTTTGATTATTTTATGATATATATCTGAATTTCAGTAAATTGAATTGACTTTTTCTATATATTTGATAAAATATATACAAATTTTATTATATAGGAAGTGTTATTGATGAAATATCAACCAATAACGTGTGTTTGGGAAGTAACAATGGGATGCAATATGAGATGTGGACATTGCGGTTCATCTTGCAAAAACCCTTTACCTGACGAACTCACCACTGAAGAAGCATTTAAGTTAATTGATATGATTATCGATTTGAAACTTGATTGGGTAACTTTGTCCGGCGGAGAACCTTTAACCAGAAAAGATTTGCCCCTACTTATTGATAGGCTTACTAAAGGTGGAGTTAAGGCTAACGTGATTACTAATGGATGGAACATTACAGAAAATCTGGCTAAAGATTTAAATCAAGCCGGTGTTTCAACAGTCGCGATAAGTATAGACGGAGATAAAAATACTCACGATAAAATTAGGCGCGAAGGCGCATTCGAAAGAGCCAAAAAGTCATTTGAGATTTTGAAAGCTCAGGATATATATACCGCCAGTATAACCACAGTATCAAAACAGAATATACATCTATTGGAAAAAATAAAAAAAGAGCTAGTATCAATGGGCGTAGATATGTGGCAACTACAGCTTGGATTACCGATGGGAAATTTCTCAAAGCATACGGATTGGATGCTAGAGCCTTGCCAAATGAAAGATATAATTGATTTTTGTTATAATACATATATGGAAGGCAAAATTGAAGTTTACCCGGCTGATTGCATTGGCTATTATAGTGATAAATTATCATTTGTAAACAATACAAGGTTCGGAGGCTGGGATGGATGTAATGCCGGAATTCATAGTTTTGGTGTCCTTCATAACGGAGACATCGTTGGATGCACCTCAGTAAGAGATAAAAGTTTCATTGAAGGCAATATAAAAGAGAGAAACTTAAGAGACATATGGGAAGATCCAAATTCGTTTGCTTGGAGAAGAAATTTCAAAAAAAGCAATTTAACCGGAGATTGCGCAAAATGCAGATACGGTGACGAGTGCCTAGGCGGATGTTCAAATAGCCGCCTCACAACCAAAGGAAGTATATATTCCGAAAATTTATACTGTTCGTTCAATAATTTAATGAAAGAATTCAGAAAGAAATTAAAACAATTTGATGACAAAGATATGCTGTTCAATAAAGCGTATGAGTGCGTCGAATCAGGCAGTTATCAAGAAGCTCAATTGCTTATGGAAAGAATTATTGAGTTAAACAAATAAAATGAAGGGAGGTGAAAAATTATGGCAGATAATAAAAGCAAAAAAACCGACGAATTAAGGAAAGATGAATTAGGTGAAGTAAGCGGTGGCTCTGGAATTGGAAATTTAATAAAGAAGCCTTTTCCTGTTTTAGCTTATGGGTGCCCCATACCTAAGCGGCCAAAAATAGATGAAAAAAATGAAGAGATTAATAATGAATTAAATCCTTTGCCGGACAACAGTGCTCAAAATTCCGACAAATAAGTTGGTGCGCATTATTAAATAAAAAATCAAAGTGAAAGGAGGTGAAAAATCATGGCAGATGATAAAAGCAAAAAAGTAGACGAATTAGGTAAAAACGAATTAGGTGAAGTAAGTGGCGGCATTGACATTGAGAAGTTAATAAAAAAACCTCATTTTCCAAACTTTCCATTCCACGTAGCTAAATACGCATGCCCACCTAAGCCTGAAAAAAAAGATGAAGAGATTAATAATGAATTAAATCCTTTGTCGGACAACAACGAGCAGGGTTCCAACAAATAAGATTGGGCGCATTATTAAATAAAAAATCAAAGTAAAAAGAGGTGAAAAATTATGGCAGAAGATAAAAATAAAAAAACCGATGAATTAGGTAAAAACGAATTAGGTGAAGTAAGCGGCGGCGTTGGCATTGGAAAGCTAATAAAAAAGCCTATTTCCCAATTTATAGGGCCAAAACTTAAATACGGATGTCCCACTCCTCCACCCGAAGAACGTAGAGAGAAAATATTAAAAGACAACAATCGGGATTCCGAAGAATAAGTTTGTAACACACAAATAATATATCCCACCTTGGATAAAGGTGGGATTATTGTTTTGCGCCAAAATATATGAAGGTTAATTTTTTGGCTATTTTATAATGCATACCGCATGAACAGATATTCCTTCTAAATTCCCTGTAAAGCCCAGACCTTCTTCAGTGGTAGCTTTTACATTTATTTTTCCGATATCTATTCCGCAAGCGTTAGAAATATTTTTTCTCATGTCAAGAATATAAGGGCTTAATTTTGGCTTTTGAGCAATTATAGTAGAATCTATATTTTGTATTTCGTAATTTTTTTCCCGCAGCATATTGCAAACGTTTTTCAGAAGTTTTATACTGCTGATTCCTTTGTATTTTTCATCACTGTCAGGAAAATGAATTCCTATATCTCCCAAACATGCTGCTCCAAGCAAAGAATCCATTATGGCATGAAGCAAAACATCGGCATCTGAATGGCCCAACAGCCCGAGAGAATGTGGAATTTCCACTCCTCCCAAAATAAGTTTTCTGTCAGGAACCAACTTATGAACATCATATCCGTGACCTATTCTCATTTTTTACCTCTAATTTATAAATTAAAAACTTTAAGTGCGTTTTCTTTTGTTATTTTTAGTACTTCATTTACGTCCATCTTTTTAATTTCAGCAATTTTTTCCGCTGTATATTTAATATGAGAAGAATTACATCTGGTACCTCTAAACGGCACAGGCGTCATATACGGAGCATCAGTTTCCAGCACTATTGAAGATAAAGGAATATTTTCAACCACACTAACAGCCGTTTTAGCGTTTTTAAAAGTAATTAAACCGCCTATTCCTATATACATTCCAAGTTTTATCACTTCTTTTGCCATTTCGACGCTCCCGGAAAAACAATGAACTATTCCCTTAGGAGTGTGCTTTTTTAATAAATCCATCGTATCTCCATGAGCCTCTCTGTCGTGGACCATTATCGGCAAATTATGATTTACGGCTAAATTTATTTGATTTTCGAATAATTCCATTTGCTTGGCTTTATTATCTTTAGTGTAATGATAATCCAAACCTATTTCCCCGATAGCTACCACTTTTTCGTTTTTTAATAAATCTTCCAGAATACTTATATAATCACATTTTTCGTCGGGAATATTTTCCGGGTGAATTCCAACAGAAGCATACACATAATCATATTCTTTGGAAATTTCAATAGATTTAACCGAAGATTCAATGTCAGCCCCTGCGTTTACAACAGCAAACACATTGCTTTGAGGCAACATATTAAGCACTTCTGCTCTATCTTCATCAAAAGATTTATCGTCGTAATGAGCGTGAGTATCAAATATTAAACTACTCATAAAAAACCTCCGCTATCTAATATTGCTTCCGGGAATTAAATCATCTACAAAAATAACATTTACTTTTCCTTCGGGCGATTCTGCAGCCAAAACCATTCCGTTGCTTTCTACGCCGCACAATTTAGCAGGCTTTAAATTGGAAACCAATATTATATTCCTGTTTACAAGTTCTTCAGGAGAATAGTACTGAGAAATTCCCGAAACGACTACTCTGTCATTTGTACCGTCATTTATAACCAGTCTTAAAAGTTTCTTTGATTTTTTTACCGGTTCACATTCTTTAATTTTTGCTACTATCAAATTTACCTTGGCAAAATCTTCGATACCTATCAATTTATTTTCCGGTTCTTCTTGTGTTTTTTTATCTTCAGCAGCATTCTTAAGGGCTGCTTCCTGTTTTTGAACTTCCATTAATTTATTTAACTCCTCTATTTCTTTATTTACGTCTATTCTCGGGAAAAGCGGCGGGCATTTTTTAACCGAAACATTTTTAGCAAGGATTCCCCATTTGGCTGCTGACTCCCAAGTGCATTGTTCCTCGGTAGCGCCTATGCTTTCTTGAATTTTTCTAGCAGTTTCAGGCATAAAAGGAGTTATCAAAATAGAAATAACTCTAAGCAGTTCACACAAAGTATACAGTACTGCTGCCAAACGGTTATATTTTTCGGGTTCCTTGCCTAATTTCCACGGCATTACCTCGTCAATATATTTATTGCATCTTGAAATTATAAGCCACACGTCACTGAGAGCAGAAGAAAATTTATAAAAATTCATCTTGTTTTCATACTTTTTAACCATTTCCATTGCAAACATAGAAATTTCGTTATCCAAATTACTTGATTTTTGATCTTCGGGTAGTTTGCCGTCAAAATATTTCTCTGCCATTGCTATTGTACGCGAAACCAAATTCCCTAAATCATTTGCCAGATCATAATTTATTCTTTTTATGAGTGATTCATTTGTGAAAGCTCCGTCGTTTCCGAACGAAAATTCTCTTAGCAAGAAATATCTTAGAGCGTCCACTCCGTATCGTTCACAAAGCAATTTAGGGTCAACTACATTACCTTTGGATTTAGACATTTTGCTGCCATCTCCGTAAACAATCCAGCCATGACCGTAAACTTGTTTTGGAAGCGGCAAACCTAATGCCATAAGTATTGCGGGCCAAATTATAACATGAAATCGCATTATTTCTTTACCCACAAAATGAACATCGGCAGGCCAATATTTTTTGAAATCAGAATCATTATCAGAAGCATACCCCTGAGCGGTTATATAGTTTGTAAGAGCGTCAAGCCATACATACACCACATGATTTTTATCAAAATCAACAGGTATGCCCCATTTAAAGCTCGTTCTGCTAACACATAAATCGTCCAAACCACTTTTTATAAACTGTATCATCTCATTTTTTCTGCCTTCGGGCTGGATAAAATGCGGATGCTCTTCGTAATACTTAAGCAATTTATCGGAATACTCCGAAAGCTTAAAGAAATAAGCCTCTTCCTCCGACCATTTGACTTCACGACCGCAATCCGGGCATTTGCCTTCTTTTAGTTGTGCGTCCGTAAAAAAGGACTCACAAGGAATGCAGTACCAACCCTGATACTTTCCTTTGTATATCTGACCTTTATCATAGAGGTTTTTAAAAATTTTCTGTACTGCTTTTTCATGGAAATCATAAGTGGTTCTCATGTACTTATCGTATGAGATATTTAAAATTTTCCACAAATCTTTAAAATTCTCAACTATTCCGTCTACATACTCTTTTGGGGTTTTATTTTCTTTGCCTGCATTGATTTCTATTTTTTGACCATGTTCGTCAGTGCCTGTCAAAAACATAACGTCATAGCCTTGCATACGCTTGAATCTAGCGGTAACATCGGCAGCTATTGTGCAATAGCCATGTCCTAAATGAGGTTTGCCTGAAGGAAAATATATAGGAGTTGTCACATAAAATTTTTCATTTTTACACATAAAAATTCCCCTTTACTTATATTGAAATGCCTGAAAATAATTATAACACGCATTATTATAAATATCTACACGCTATACAGATTTAAATTTTTCTAGCAAATTATTTCCAAAAAATTTTTAGTATAAATAAAATTCAAACTGCTAATAATACTTTCATGGAGGTGAGAAAAATGAAAAACAATACTAACAACACAAACCACACTAACAACACAAACGCTAAGAATTCTACTAATGCTAAGAATTCTACAAACGCAAAAAACAACACTAACAGCAAAAATTCTACTAACCAAAAAAATCATTCTAACTGCAAATAGTTTAGTTTACTAAACTAAAAAAATACTTCCTTGTAGGTTTTAAATTTACAAGGAAGTATCCTTTTTATAAATTTTTATCCAAAAAAGCTCCCCGGCGAATGGCACTACATACAAATACATTTTCGTAATACTTTTTCATCAATTTTTCGCATGATTTTGCCGATTCAAAAGATTTAAATATTCCGTAGACGCTCGGCCCGCTCCCGCTCATACATGCTCCTAAACTTCCATTATCAATCAATAATTTTTTTATTTTTTCTATTTCTTTTTCTTGCGTGTTTTCTTCAAATCTATTAAATAAATTTTCACATAAATATTTTAAATCACCTTGTTTCAATGCATCTAAAATATTTGTAGGATTTTTTAAATCGTGGTCTTGGCATTTATCGATTGATTCATATGCTTCTTTGGTAGAAACGTCTATCGGAGGTTTTATTATTACGGTCCAAAAATTTAATTTCGAATCTATTTTGCTAATTTCCGTACCGATTCCTGTTGCTAATGCTGAACCTCCGACGATGCAAAATGGAATATCCGAACCTACTTTTTCCGCTATGGCACAAAGTTTTTCGGTCGACAAATTTGTTTCAAACATTTTATCTAATCCAATCAAAGTCGCCGCACCATCGCTACTTCCACCGGCAAGTCCGGCTTTTTCGGGTATGATTTTTTTTATATCTATACGTACCCCGGGATTTTCCACTCCTGTGTATTCAAAAAATTTTTTTGACAGCTTATAAACTATATTATCTTTTTCGGGGCAATCCAATTTTTTATCGCAAGTAACTTTTATTTCACTATCAAAAGACTTTGAAATCGTTAATTCATCGCAGAGATTAACGCTTTGCATCAACATATTTACATTATGATATCCATCATTTCTAAGATTTAATATTTCCAGAAATAAATTTATCTTAGCGGGAGCAAATACTTTTATGCTCATTTATTCACCTTCATTTTAATAACTTAAAATCACTAATAAAAAGAGACACTACCTCGTAGTGTCTCTTTTTGGTGGGAGATGGTGGATTCGAACCACCGAAGCGTGACGCAACAGATTTACAGTCTGCCCCCTTTGACCGCTCGGGAAATCTCCCAACATGGTAAATGGAGCTGGCAAAGGGACTCGAACCCCCGACCTATTGATTACAAATCAATTGCTCTACCAACTGAGCTACGCCAGCTTAAGCATATTTACCACGTGATATAGCATAACATTTATTAACTTGTATGTCAATAAGATAAAAAACTATTGTAGGATATTATAATTTTATTGAAAAATACAAGATAAAATAGTGTATTTATAACAGAACGGAGATGATTTAAAAAATTTAAGCTCAAAATATAAATTTAAGGAGAGATTTAATTATGTCATATAATGGAATAGATATTTCAGACGCACAAGGAAGCATAAACTGGAGAAATGTTGAATTAAGCGATATAAATTTTGCTATGATACGAGCGACGTTCGATTCCTCCGGGGTTGACAGTCAATTCTTAAACAATATAAATAACATTTCAAAAACCGGAATAAACGCCGGAGCTTACCACCAGTCCAGCGCTCAAAACACAAGCGATGCAGTTGCGGAAGCAAATCACTTTTTAGCAACAATAAAAAATTACAGGTTCACCTACCCGCTCGCACTCTCAATAGAAAGCGAATCTGCAATGAATACAGGAAAAGATTTTTTCACAAATATAATCTCTGCATTTTTTAATGTAATCAAGAGTTCCGGATATATGCCTATACTTTATGCAAATCTCGAAATGCTAAATAATTATATTGATACCGAAAGATTAAACGATATTGATATATGGCTTGCCGACTGGACTACAAGCACTGATATGGGGCCTTCGTATGATAAAAATGTAACCATCTGGCAGCACTCAAACCGCGGCAACATAAAGGGGATTTCCGGAAATGTAAACCTGGATATTTCTTATGTGAACTATCCGGAATTAATAAAAGAAAGAGGGCTTAACCACTTGAATGAAATTACTAATATCGAAACAACCAAAGAAGATTCGCAAAATCAAGAGCCGGATTTTAACGAACCTGTATTTTACACCGTTCAAAACGGAGAAAATTTAAGAAGCATCGCAAAAAAAGTTTTTGGTGACGAAGAAAAATATAAAAAGCTCATGGAGCTTAACAATATAACCCGTCCTATAATATTTGCGGGACAAATTTTAAGATTGCCGCCTCAAGAAAACGAATCCAATTTTATATTATATAGAGTAAAACGCGGCGATACTCTTTGGAAAATATCAAAAGAATTTTTGGGTATAGGACCCAGATACACCGAAATTATGGAAGAAAACGGCCTTACGAACGACATGATTTATCCCGGTCAAATTTTAAGAATACCATCTCAATCTCAAGAAAATTCAAATCAAAAAACTTATGTCGTAAAAAACGGTGATACCCTTTGGAAAATATCTCAAAATTTTTTAGGAAGCGGAAAAAGGTACCGAGAAATTATGTCCCTCAACAATTTAAAAAATAATAATTTACACACCGGCCAAGTGCTTTTGATTCCTGAAAAATAATAGAATAATTTCATTTAGTAATTTTTTACACAAATTATGACAAATATTATATTTATTTTCTTTATTCAATATGTTATAATCAAAAATATTTGCAATGTAAAAAATGGAAAACTATAAAAACACGGAAGGAAAGGGTTTAAAAATGTTAGAAGGCATTTGGAAAAAAATAAAAAGCGGCTCGGATATCCGAGGTATCGCAGAAGGACCCGAAGAAAAAATGGATCTTTCAAACAAGGTAGTAGAAAAAGTTGCGCTGGCATTTGTAGTATGGCTTGCTAAAAAAAATAATCTTGATTATCCTTCTATAACTATCGCTGTAGGTCACGATTCCAGAAATTCCGCCTCAAGAATAAAAAATGTAATTATAAACTCGCTAAGAAGTTTAGGAATCAAAATTTACGACTGCTCATTAACTTCTACCCCGGCGATGTATATGTCTATGTCGGTTTTATCATGTACCGCATCAATAGAAATCACAGCCAGTCACCATCCAAGCGACAGAAATGGTTTGAAATTTTTTGTTTCTGACGGTGGAATATCGGAAAGTGAACTTAGTGAAATACTGGAAATAGCTCAAGAAGGTTCATTCCCCAATCTTGACAAAAAAGGAACTGTTCGATTTGTTAATTTAATGGATTACTATTCCGAAGAACTTAGAAATCTTATATTAACTTCCATTCCAAGCGAGCACAACAAGCCTCTTGAAGGGTTCAAAATAATTGTGGATTCAGGAAATGGCGCTGGAGGCTTTTTTGCAAATGATGTATTAAAACCATTGGGCGCTGATATTGAAGGAAGTCAGTTTTTAAATCCTGACGGAAAATTCCCTAACCATATTCCTAATCCTGAAGAGCCGGAAGCGATGAAGTCGATTGTAGAAGCTGTAAAAAGAGAAAAAGCCGATTTAGGTATTATATTTGATACAGATGTGGATCGAGCAGCCATAGTTGATTGCAACGGGCACCCTATTTCTAAAAACAGACTTATTGCTCTTGCGTCTTCCATGGTGCTGAAAAACAATCCTGATTCCGTAATCGTAACGGATTCTGTTACCTCAGACTATTTAAAAAGCTTTATAGAAAACTTGGGCGGCAGTCAATTTAGATACAAAAGAGGCTATCATAATGTAATAGAAATGGCAAAAGAAATAAATAGCCAGGGAGAAAACTGCCCATTAGCAATAGAAACTTCGGGCCATGCAGCTTTTAAAGAAAATAAATTCATCGATGACGGAGCATACTTGGCTTGCAAAATAGTAATCGAAATGGTAAAACTAAAAAAAGAAAACAAAACTTTTGAAAATATACTTGCCGGATTAATAAACCCAAAAGAAGAAATAACAATTAAGATTCCTATAAAACAGGAACCTGATAAAAGTCTGGATGAAGTGACTATAAAAATTCTTAATGATTTTAAAAACAGCGTAAATTCAAGCAAGCACATGAATTTAGAAAAAAATAATATCGAAGGCATTCGAGTAAATTTCAATTATAAAAATAACAAAGGTTGGCTGCTTTTGCGCAGAAGTGTGCACGATCCGGTGCTTGTGCTTTATGCTGAAAGTTACACATTTAATTATTTAAAAAATATGCTAAAATCAATTAAACCTTTTCTTGCTAAAAAATCCGAATTGGATTTATCGGATTTAGAAAAATATTCATAATAAAAAACTCATCCTCCATCATAATAGGAGGATGAGTTTTTTAATTTACATCATTACTGTAGAACGATATTCAATTTTGATTCCGTTGTCTTTGGTTCTGGAAAGTTTTGCTTTATTTCCATTACCGTCTTCAATAGAAAGTTTTTCGATTTTGTATTGGTCAAAAAAATTAACTATAGTACTTTCGACAAACCCAGCCCACTTTTGCGGACTAATCATCTTTTTTTCTTCATTGTCTTCTTCAAGCATTCTTTTTAGTTCATTTACTGATTCTGTCATTAAACATCTCTCCGATAAAATTTAAAAATTGAGCATCTCAACGCCCGATTTAATTATATCAAATACAATAATAAATTTCATTTGATTTTTAAAGTTTTCAAATATTCTTTTCTATCCTGTGAAATTCTCCTGCTTTCAATAGCCTTTTGAATAGATTTGTTATGAACCCATACATCAAGTTTTTTATTTTCTATGTATTTGACAGCAAAATCGTACTGCTTGGCGAGAGCTGTAGCGAAATACCATGCAATCATCATATTGATATAGTACTCATCGGATTTTATATCTGCAACCAACTTTAAATACTCCGGCAAAAAATTATCGTCGAGATAGTGGGTCATAAGCATTTCGACTCCAAATCTCACGGAATAAACTCGGTCGCTATTTATCCACTCTTTTATTTTAAAAATTAATTCCGGGAGATATTTTTTGAATATTTTTGGGCTTATTAAATCACAAGTAGCCCAGTTGTCTATATACGGAAAAAATTTCTCCAAATAGCCGATTACTCGGTTAAAATCTTTAATATTTTCAATTATAAACCCGTGCAGACTGTTTTCTTCGTGATATTTATGAGGTAAACTGTTTAAGAAATTTTCATAATTTTTTTCTTTAAAAATTTCTTTGGCAAATTTTCTAAGTTCAGGCGTTTTGACCCCTATTATCCGCGACTTTTCCACAGTAGGAATGAGCTTGGAGGTGAAATCTCGATACTTATCATCCTTCATGGCAAATAGTCTGTTTTCTATAAACTTTTCTAAATCCGTGCTCGTATTTTCCATTACGCGCCTCCAATATCAGTGGTTATATAATTTTTTCGATATCTATAACTTTTTTGCAAATATCATTATAAAATTGCCTATCATGCGAAACCAAAATCAAAGTTCCTTCCCATAATTTAAGTTGCTCTTTTAATGCATCTTTTGCCAGAACGTCCAGGTGATTGGTAGGTTCATCAAGTATAAGAAAGTTAGAATTAGTAAGCATTAATATACATAATTTAACTTTTGCTTGTTCTCCACCACTCAACAATCGTATGGGTTCCAGAACTTCCTTGCTGCTTATTGCGCACTTGGCCAGATAACTTCTTGCATCTTTTTGAGATAATTTTGGAAACTTATCTCGGATTATTTCAAGCGGACTTAAATTATCATCTTCCCAAATGAGTTCTTGTTCAAAATATCCTAAGTGAGTGGTATCAAATGTCCACGAATAGCCTTTTACCGGAGGGATTATCCCTAATAAAGTTTTTAGCAAAGTTGATTTTCCTATACCGTTAAATCCAACGATTGCTATTTTTTCCCCATTTAAAATTTCTAAATTTATTTTTGGGAGTATTGGCTTGTTATTGTATCCTACTTCCAAATCTTTAATTATCATCGCCTTTCCTGAGCTTATAGGCATAGACTTAAAAATAAAATGTGGTTTTTCTAACTCCTTTGGAGCGACAAGTTTATCCATTTTATCAAGAATTTTTTGTCGGCTTTTAGCCTGTCTGGCAGTTGAAGCTCTTGCTTTATTTTTTTGAATATATGTTTCTAATTTGTTTATTTCTTTTTGTTGAGCTTTAAATTCACGTTCGTAACTGATTTTATTCATTTCTTTATTTTTAATGAACTTAGAAAAATTCCCGGAATATTTTTTTATATTATTGAACTCAATATTGCATATGCAATTAGTTATTTTATCCAAAAATTCGAAATCATGTGATATGACAACGAATGCGTTTTTAAAGTTTTTTAGATAATCTGTAAGCCAAATTATATGATTTGTATCTAAGAAATTAGTCGGCTCGTCGAGTAACAAAACATCGGGATTTTCCAAAAGCAATTTTGCTAAAATAACTTTCGCGCGTTGACCTCCGCTTAAATTTTTAAGCTTAGAATCTATCCCAAAAGAATTTATTCCCAATCCATCCGCTACCTTTAGTATGTTACTTTCTATTTCATAAAATCCTCGATTTACAAGCAAACTTTGATAGTCCGAGGCTTTATTTAAAGTCTCTTCGCTACTATCTTCATCCATATTTTCGTAGATTTTTTTTAGTTTATCATCAATTTCGTATAATTCATCAAATGCAGTTTTTAAATATTCAAATATAGTGATGTCTGTGTTGATTTTGGCGTGCTGATCCAAATATCCTAATTTTATCCCTCTTTGAACTCGTATTTCTCCTGCATCGGGAATGATTTTGCCGGAAAGAGAGTCAAGCAGAGTTGTCTTTCCGGCGCCGTTTTCCCCCACTATTCCCATATGTTCTCCCTTAAAGAGTTCAAAAGAAGCATTTTTATAAAGAATTTTATCTCCAAAAGAATGAGAAATGTTTATAGCCTCTAAAAGTCCCATTTCGATCTCCTGTTAAAAATTATTTTTAAAAAATTCCGAAAACTTTTTTAGCGCCACGGCTCTGTGATTAATACTTTCGCGAAGTTCATTATTCATTTCGGCAAATGTTTCGTTGTATCCGTCAGGCTTAAAATAGGGGCAGTAGCCAAATCCGTTAGTACCTCTGGGAGGGTAAATAAATTTTCCTTCTATATTTCCATCAAATATTTTTTCTACTACCTGACTGTCTTTTTCAAAAACAAATGCCATTGATGTACAAGCTTTAGCATTTCTGTTTTCGGTAATACATTTTTCCAGTATTTCAAAAGAGTTTTTATAACCTCCACACGCATCGGCAAACCTACCCGAAACAAGCCCGGGGAATTTGTTTAATTCTTCCAGCTCAAATCCGGAATCATCGGCCAAAGTAGGAAGATTACAGCACCGAAAAACATTTCGAGCTTTTATTAAAGCGTTCTCGGAATATGATTTACCGTTTTCAATCGGTTCTTCTATATTAAATTCTTTCATGCTCTTTACTTCTATATTAAGGTCGGCAAGCGCTTCTTTTATTTGAATTATTTTTCCTTCGTTGCCCGAAGCTACTACTATAGTCTTGGTCATTATTAAAAACTCCTCTTTTAAGTTTGTGTTTAAATTATAACAAAATCAAAATTAAAATTCAACTTACAGCAAGAAACAACCACCGCAAACACTGCGGTGATTGTTCTTTATTTTGTGATAAAGAATTGGATTAACCCTTCTTTTGTTTGATAACTTCCCTTATATCATCTTTGCTTATAACTATGTCTTTAAATTGCTTAGCATCAGCTTTTTCGAGTTTATTTTGGGTAGCACACTCGACGATACGTTTAATGTCAGCACCTGTCATTCCACGGAAATCACTTACGAGATCTTCGCTGAAAGATTTTACATCCATTCCTTCTTCCAATTTGTATCCCAATAAGCAAATCGAAACTATTTCTTTTATTCCTTGTTCATTTGGAACTGAAATTTCACATTTATCTTCTAATCTGCCTGACCTTTTTACAGCCGGATCAACTTTTTCAAGATAGTTTGTTGTAGCAAGTATTACTATTCCATCTCTTGGCTTAATAGAATCAATCTCTGCAAGCAATGCCACTGTATCCTTGCTTTCACTGGACAAAATTCTTTTAGGACCTACAGCATCTATTTCATCTATCAATAAAATTACAATATCTTTTCCACCATGTGTCAAAGTTCTTGCTTCGTTAAATCTTGCTCTTATTTCTTCTTCGGCTTTGTCAGTGTCTTCACATTTTCTTTTGAGTGTTACTATGTCTAAATTGTGATAAGCTGCCATGGCTTTAACCAAACTGGTCTTACCTGTTCCCGGATCTCCGTAAAGAATCATTCCTTTTGACGGAACGCCTTTATTTGTTTTCATGCATCTTTCGTGTTTTCCTATCAAGTCGTTGATTTTTTCGATGATTTCATCATTACCACCAACAACGTCTTTTATGTTAATTTTCTTTTCTCTTAAAAGTTCAATCACTTTGCGCGGATTATGAATATCTTCAATAAATTTTTCTTTTGCTTTTTCTTTCATTACAACATCTATGATGGCCTTTTTGCGTCCAAGATATCTATCATATCTGTTTTTCAAAAGTTTATATTCTTTTTCCACGCTGAGCTTTTCATCAATAGAATTCATAGCTTCAGATTCTTTTTCAATCTTTTCTACTAAACCTATCAATTCGCTTTTGAATTTATTTATCATATCTTTCTGATTTTTATCAATTTCTTTAAAATTATCAATATTAAAATTATCGTTTATTTGTTTCTTTATATCAGAAAGCTGAATGTACATATCTCCTCTGGCTTCATCGACTACTTGTTGTTCCAAATCCTTTTTTACTTTTATCATTTCATTCAGTAAATTATTTGATTTTGTCACAAATCTTTCTACGCTTTCCTTGACGGGCATGGCAGTAGCTTCCAAGTTTTTCTGAAACACCTTGATATTGTCGTGTCTGTCGCTGTCTTTTACTTTTAAGCCTTCGATTTCTTTAATAATCTTTTCTTTTAATTCTTGAAGAGAACTGACGCTTGAGGAAAATGCTTCAAAATCTGAAAAATCTTCTGCGTACATTACGATTTGATTCATGGAAGCATTCACCGATTTAACGAACTCTGCTTTCATATCCTTTAAGCAATCATCTTGAATATTTTTGATTTCTTCTGCTTTTTTCTTTGCTTCTTGTTCGTATTTTTCTTTATCTTTTTTCTTTTCTTCTTCTTCTTGTTTTAGCAATCTATTAAGCATGTGCTCAACATCTTTCAAATTTTCAATACAGTTAACAAAATTACTGTATTTAAATCTGTTGAAAGTAAAATTGTTTCTGGACTTCTTATTAACTTCTTGAAGATTATTGTCTAACTTATTTCTATTAACCATATTATTGAGCTTTGAAATATCATTTTCCAAATTCTCAAATTTCTCACTATATTCTCTGCTAATATTTCTAACTTCACTGTCGCTATATAAATGAAAAAAGCCATAATCCTCATAAGCCTGTGCGGACATTCCGCCAACCATAGAAATCAGCAAACCACAGGCTACCAAATTTTTGAGTTTTTTGTTCATACATCTTTCCCCTTCCCTTTTAGCACAATGCTATTGTATCATTTTTTTAACGGTTAGTCAACGTCTTTTTTAAAATATTTTTATGTTTTTCAAAACAAAAAAATGCCTTTCAGCCCCATAAAACTGAAAAACATTTCAAAAATTTAATCTTAATAAATTACACCAATCGAGACTTAAAAAGAATTCCATCCAAGTGGTCAATTTCGTGACAAAACGCCCTTGCTTTCAAAGATTTCCCTGAGTACTGTACGTCCTCACCTTTCCTGTTTTTTGCCTTAACAGTTACAAACATCGGTCTTAAAGTAACTCCGTATTGACCGGGACAAGACAAACATCCTTCTTCCTCGCGTTGTTCTTCGCTTTTGCTCACTATTTCGGGATTGACAAGCTCTATAACTCCGTCGCCCACATCAATAACTACCACTCTTTTTAAAATTCCAACCTGCGGAGCAGCAAGACCTACGCCGCCTGCGTGTTTCATAGTTTCTATCATGTCGTCTATTAATAAAGAAAGGCGCTCATCAAATTTTTCTACTACTCTACATTTTTTATAAAGAGTAGGATCGCCTTCCATCAATATATTTCTTATTGCCATATTATCAACTCCCGAACAGACCTTTTATATTCTAATTATATCATTTTTTAACAATAAGTCAACACAATCAAGAAGGGCGTACTCCACCGTGCTTTTTATACCAACAATCAGGCCACAGTGGGTTCTCTGCTTCTTTAATATTGTTCACATCTACGTAATCACTTTCTTCTTTGCGAATTTTCCTTGCAACAACCACCGTCCTAAAGTCTTTAAACTCATAAGAACATGTAGACAATGTGATAAGTTGGTCATTTTCATCAACATCTACCGGGAAATATATAAGCGATCTCTTTTTTACGTTTTTAACAAATTCCATAAACTTTCCTTTTCCAAAAGAAGAAATTTGATAATTAAAAATTTCTCCCTGTTCAGGCAAAGTATTGGTTTTAAAAATAGAGATAACTTTATATTTTCTTGTTTCATTTAATGTATCAAAATTTATAATGGGATTTTCTCTACAAAAATTTACGTCACTAAATTTTAAAATATTAGCAAACATCTCGCCGTTTCTCATATGGTGTCCGTGCAAAATTACGTTTTTGGAATCGGTTCCGGCGGTACAAACCGCATCTATAAAAATGCTCCCGTACTGAGAGTACTCTTTTTTATAATTATGCGTTAAATAATAGTTTCGATCATCTTCCGAAGATTGTACAACCGGATAATTCACCCTTGTATTGCTTATATTTATCCAAGCTTTTATGTCCGGATTTATTTTTATAAGGTCCGAAAATCTTTCTTCCTGAGATTCCTCTTTGGTATCATCATTATCATAATAAATTTGCTGAGCTTCTTCCGCTAATTTACTTTCTTTATAGTAATCTATAACCACTATTTTCACTATCATCCACAGGCTAATCATTAAAACTATAAAAGCTAATATTCGTATAATTTTTCTAATAATTTTAATCACTTCCTCACACAAACAAGAAGAAAGCTCATGCTCAGCTTTCTTCTTTCCGTGATTATTATTTTTCAAATTCCGAAAAATCGTCAGATTCTTCCAGAGGTTCACTGCAAGAATTTTTTAATTCTTTTCCGCATTTTCCGCAATAAGAATCGTTGACATTATTTGCATTGCCACATTCTTTACACAGAACCTTATTTTTCATTTTGGCAACTTGTTTTTTAAGTTCTTCAATTTGCATATAAATACTGTCGATTCTCAAAGAAGCATTAGTGACTTCCGAAGCGCTGTCAATATGATTTTTTTCACAATTATAAACAGTTTTTCCAAGGGCTTCATATTCATTTTTTAAGTCAGATCTAAGTTCCGCCATTTTTATATTAAGCTTGGAAACATCAACAAATTGGCCCGCTTTTTCTCCCAATGCGTCTACGGCACCTTTTGCTTTAACAAAAATATCTTCAAATACTCCCATTACAAATCATCTCCCAAAAATTCTTTTTCATTTATTATAACCAAAAAATATATAAACTTCAAATAGTAAATTTTAAAATTTACATTACTATTATATTATCTCGAAATCTAAAATTATTATTTTAAACCGGTGTTTAATAACTTTTCTTTGTATAAGGACGTAGTTAATCCGTGGCCGGGATAAATCAAATAATCTGTTTTTAACTCATAGAGTTTTCTTAAAGAATTTAACATATCATCCCGATTTCCTGTTGCTAAATCCGTTCTGCCTACCTTTCCTCTAAACAAAGTATCCCCAGAAAACATAATATTATCCGTGCAATAGCACACACTCCCGATTGTATGACCGGGTGTAGAAATAACTTTAATCTCTTTACCATTAAAGTTCAGGACATCTCCGTCTTTAAGCAGTATATCCACATGAAAATTATTTATACCTTTTTTATAAAACTCTGAGCATAAATTGAGCGAATTATCTATCGGAAAATCTTTTTCATCTTCGCCGATCACTACTTTTGCTCCTGTTAATTTTTGATACCTTTTCACTTCCAGTATATGATCAAAATGTCCATGAGTTAAAATAATATACTCAATACCATTTAATTTTTTTATATTTTCATCAAGTTTATCATTTATTCCTCCGGGATCAACTATTATTCCTTTGTTATTATAAGAAATCAAATAAGAATTTGTTCTAAGAATTCCAACCGGGAATCTTTGAATCTTCAATAATTTCACACCCTTTTCACAGATAAAATTCCGTTTACTCTCAATAAATTATTTATTACATATTTTATGTGTTCCAAATTTTTTATTTTTATTGTTATGAATATTAGAGCTTCGTCATTAGAAATTTTAGAATTTAAAGACGTTATTTTTAAATTCATGGCATTAATTTTACGGGTTATATCGCTCAAAAGTTCTTCTCTGTCACAGGAATTTATTTGAAGCGTTGTTTCGAAATCGGAAGAAACGTCTTTGGCCCAAGAAGACTTCAAAAGTCTATTACAAAATTCAGAGTCGCATTCATTATTAACAATATTTTTGCAATCTCGTTTATGTATTGTTACGCCATGCCCTCTTGTGACAAATCCTATAATTTTATCTCCGGGCAACGGACTGCAACATTTTGCAAACTTTATAAAGCAATCATCAATACCCTCAACAACTACTCCATCAGGGGTCGCAGAAGATTTATTAAATTCAAATTTTTCATCTTCTTTCCAAGAAGCAGATGTTTTTTGTTCTTCTTTCAAATTCTTTATGTACTCATTTTTAAGTCTGGGCATTATTCGCCAAAGCTGTATTCCGCCGTAACCTACCGCAGCAAAGAAATCCTTTAAAGAGCCGCACGAATTTTTCTTAATAACGGGTTCCAAGAATTTTTCAAGCTGTTCTTCGGGAACATCAATTTTATGTTTTGAAAGTTCAAGTTTAAGTTCATTATATCCTTCCAAAATATTTTCTTCTCGTCTTTCACGTTTGAACCACTGTCTTATTTTGTTTCTTGCTTCACTGGTTTTAACTATATTAAGCCAATCTCTGCTGGGACCTTTGCCGGGATCTTTGGTGCTTAGTATGTCTACTATTTCTCCTGTTTTTAAAACGTAATTTATAGGAACGATTTTTTTATTCACTTTTGCTCCCACCATGTGATTGCCAAGTTCCGAATGAATCGCATAAGCAAAATCAATAACTGTAGAACCCGTCGGCAAGCTTATAACATCGCCTTTGGGAGTAAGAATAAAAATTTCTTTAGGCACCAAGTCGGATTTTATATTGCAGATAACATCTGTAATATCCTCCATATCTTTATGATTATCCAAAAGCTTTCTCACCCAGGATAAAGAGCGCATCCAAGAATTATCTTTTCCTGAAATTCCAAGTTTATATTTCCAGTGAGCAGCTATACCGTATTCCGCGGTGCGGTGCATTTCCCAGGTTCTTATTTGAATTTCAAAGGGGATGCCTTCTTTACTGAGTACAGTAGTATGCAGAGACTGGTACATATTAGGTTTAGGGGTAGAAATATAGTCTTTGAATCGGCTGGGAATCGGCTGGAACATGTCGTGAACTATACCAAAAACATTATAGCAATCATTAATGGTATTCACTATAATTCTTACAGCGTAAATATCATATATTTGGTCCATAGCCCTGCCTTTTATGAACATCTTTTTATATATTTCGTTGGCGCTTTTTACCCTTCCTTCGATATATACATCCGGAATAAATTTTTGAACTCTGTCCATGATTCGTTTTTTTATTAAATTTATAAATTTCTCTCGATCATCCTTGCGCAAAGCCAAAGAATCTTCAACCTCTGCATATGCAATAGGGTCCAAACACTTTAAAGAAAGGTCTTCGAGCTCATCTTTCATGGTTCTAATTCCCAGTCGATGGGCTATAGGAGCAAAGACTTCCATATTTTGAAGAGCTTTGTCGCGCCTCTTTTGCATGGGCATGCACTCGATAGTTCTCATATTTTGAAGTCTGTCAGCAAGCTTAACCATTATTACTCTTATATCCTGAGAAGTTGCCATAAGAATCTTTCTAACATTTTCTGCTTGTTCTTCTTCTCGGGACGACGATGGCATTTTTCTTAATTTGGTTACACCATCAACAAGAGAGGCTATTTCTTGACCGAAATTTTTTATGATATCATCTTTTGTAATTTCGGTATCCTCAACAACATCATGGAGTAGTGCCGCTGCAACTGTTGGAGTGTCCATTCCAAGTTCGACCAAAATATATGCGACTGAAACAGGGTGAAAAATATAATCTATTCCCGAAACTCTCTTTTGATTTTTGTGAGCTTTGCAAGCGTACTTATATGCTTTTTCAAGTATCTCAAGGTCATAATTTTTACCGCTCTTTTTTATAAGATTTAAAAGTTCCTCATAGGTATTATAATTGCGTTCGATTGACATAATTATATTTCCCCTTTCAAAAGCATCATTATTTTTGACTTATTTAAATCAACTTTATTCCTGTTTTCGTTGACTGTTATTTTCAATTCATCTGAATTTTTAACCAAATTTATAAGATTCTGCTCCTGAAGCACGTCGGATATAATACATATTTTTCCAAAGTGTGATGCATTCTTAAATATTCTATAGCTTAAAATGTCTGCTCTTGTAATAATATTTTTCCGCTTTAGAAAATATTTATATACCGCTACAAAATCATCTCGACTAGGAATTAAAACTTCGGTTTCTTTCTTGGATAACTTTTCACCTCGCTTAAATTTTTCATAAATTTTTTTGCATTCTATTACTTTTTTAAATTCAAGCCCTGAAAGTTTAATATTCAATAGAAGCGAAGATAATTTTGAAGTCCCTCTGTAATCATTTTTACTAAATGTCACGGCAACGTCCACAATCTCGCCTTCATCGTATAAAAACTCATCTGTTTTTTGGTTAAAACAAAGCACTTCGAGAGGAGAGTTTTCTCGCTCAACAATAATTTTAGTATGCAATCCTTTGCTGAGAGGAACTACCTTTTTTAATTTCACATCATTAAGAGCGAACACAGGTTCGGGATTACCTACTCCGAATGGTTTTAAAATATTTATATCATTCAAAATTTTACTTGTCACTTTAGAAGGATTTACAGCTAAATCTATTTCCAGTTTAGGATATGGAACGTCCATTTTATCAACTGTTTTTAAAATTTCATCTCTAAACTTTTTTACATTTTCAGATTTTAAATTTATACCGGCAGCCATGGGATGACCACCAAATCTTTCGACTAAATCGGAACACATTGATATTAAATTATGAATCGAAAATCCCTGAACACTACGGCAGGAGGCCGTGGCTTCTTCGCCATTTAGTGAAATAAGTATAGTAGGCTTTCCATATTTTTGAGTGATTCTTGAAGCTACTATTCCAAGGACTCCACGATGCCAACCGTCTCCTTCTGCGATGATAATCTTTTCATATTTTCGTGCCGGTTCCGTACTTAAAAGTTCTTCAACAGAATCAAAAATTCTATTTTCTATTTCTTTTCTCTCTACATTCAGCTCATTTAATTCCAACGCCAACTGTTCAGCTTCTTTTTCCGTACCGCTAACTAACAATTTAAGTGCCAAAGAAGCATCGCCCATTCTTCCGCTTGCATTTATGCGCGGAACCAAACAGAAGGCTACAGATGTAGTATCAAAATTTTTGCCATTCAAACCTGCAATATTTATTAAAGATTTTATACCGGGTTTGTTTGAATTTTTTATTACTTTTATTCCTTTTTTCACAATACTTCTGGTTTCACCAAAAAGCTCGATAGAATCCCCTATGGTTCCAAGCGTTACAAAATCAATGTACTTGTCTCTGTCTAAATTATTTTGCTCCATAGCTTCTATGACCTTAAAAGCTATACCTACACCGGCAAAATTTTTCTCTTTTGCATTACAATCTTCTCTAAACATATCCACAAGTGCAACGGCAGGCGGTAAATTTTCAGGAACCCTATGATGATCCGTCACTACTACATCCAACCCTATACTATTCGCATAAGATATTTCGTTAAACGCCGATATACCATTATCGACAGTGAATATTAATTTTGTTCCTTGGGATTTCAAAAAATCTATAACCTGAACATTTAATCCGTACCCGTCTTTTTCACGGCTCGGTATGTAGTAAAATACATCGGCATTTTTCTCCTTAAGATATAAAAACATCAATGCGGTAGCAGTAACTCCATCGGCGTCATAATCCCCATAAACACAAATTTTCTCACGATTTTTAATTGCTTTTGCTAATCTGGAAACGGCTTTGTCCATGTCAGGTATTTCAAATAAATTTTCAGGATTAGGTTCGTATGTATCTTTTAAAAAAGCAAACACATTTTCCTTGGAAACAATTCCACGTGCGTACATAATTGCGGCCGAAACAAACGGGATATTGCATTTGATTGCAAAATCTATAACTTTTTCTCTGTCTATATTTTTATAATTCCATTCAACGATTCCCGGCATATCACTCACTCCCCTTCTGCGTTACTTTTTAATTAAATCTTTGATTACTTCACCGGCTATAATCAAACCCGCAACAGACGGAACAAAAGAAATGCTGGAATTAATTCTTTTTCCCGGATTATTTTCGTCTGACTTTGGAGTATAAGAAGGCATTTCATCTGAACAAACCACTTTCAGACTTTTAACTGACATTTTTCTGAGTTCTCTCCTCATAACTCTTGCCAAAGGACAATTTGAAGTAGAATATATATCCTTTACTTTTAAGAGCATGGGGTTTAGTTTATTTCCTGTTCCCATAGAACTTATAATAGGGACATTTAAATCTTTGCATATTTTCACAAGAAGAAGTTTTGAAGAAACCATATCAATCGCATCTACGACATAATCATATTTGGAAAAGTCAAAATCATGCTGATTGTCTTTATTAAAAAAGCAATTATAAGATTTAACATCAATATTCGGATTAATATCTTTTATTCTTTTTTTAGACACCTCGGCTTTAGGCATTCCTACCGTGGACTCAAGAGCAATAATTTGACGATTAATATTAGTAATATCAACAACATCTCCGTCAAAAATATCCATACTGCCTATACCCGAGCGAGCCAAAGCTTCGGTTACGTACGAGCCTACTCCACCGAGCCCAAAAACCGCAACCCTGCATTCTTTTAATTTATCCAAAGCTTCCTCGCCTATTAACAATTTTGTACGAAAAAATCTGTCTTTCAACACAAATTATCCTTTCTGTAAAACTAAAAATCAGATAAATTAATTATCTGATTTTTTAAAGTAAATATCAATATATTTATTAAATTCTAAAAATAACATCTTCTCTTTTAAAGAGCCTTATAGTTACGCAGTACGCAAGAGAAATATACAAAGCAAACCAAGCCGTCACTATTCCAAGGTGCATAATATTTAAAGAAGAAGCCATAATTTCTTTTATTACGCAAATAATATTATAAACCGGGATACAAAGTTGACTCAATTCTATTTTACTTATGTCCAAAGTATAAGTAAAAAATGTGGGAATCAAATAAACAATAAGCGACGGCATAAAATAAGTTTGAGCTTCTTTTGAAGACCTTGCATATATTCCCAGCATTATGTTTACAGAGGAAAAGAACACAGAAGCTAAAATTGCCACAAAAAGTAGTGCCAGTAAATCAAATACATTCATACCGACTTTTCCGAATGATGAAGAAATCAAAAGATATACTCCCAATCCCAAAACATTGGACATACCACTTATTACTCCCATAGCAGTGGCTGCGGCTATTTTGCCTATTATCAAAGAGGTTCTTTCAACTCCATTAGACAAAAGAGGCTCCAAGGTTCCCTTTTCTTTTTCACCGGCAGTGAGTTCTGCAGCAACTGTCGAAGAACCCATCCAACAGTAAATCACAAGTAAAATAGGAACTAACATATTAAAATACATTATGCTGTTATCCGAGGAAACATCTAATCCCAAGTCATCCGAAACGTCAAGTTCAGAGCTTATTTTTTTCTTAAAACTGTCTATATCTTCAAAATCATAATTTTCACTTATGTAACGAAATGTGGATTCATACTGAGGTAAGATAGCCATTGCCATTTTTGAATTAATCGAAGAGTCATTATATTGGATATTAATATTAAATTTTTCTTTCTTCAAAAATTTTTCATCTAAGTTATCATCAACGGTTATATAAGCAACAATTTCCCCTGAATTCAAAGATTTTTGAGGGTCGGAAACTTCCAAAACATTGAGGGATTTTTGCACAGACAAAAAATCATAAAAAGTATTATCTTTGCTGCTTATTCCTATGTTTATATTTTTCACCATATTATTTTCTAAATTTTTAGCGGAAAAATTAATTATAAGAAGCATCACAGGTACTAATATAAAAGGCAAAAGAGATATCATCCAAAAAGTTTTTTTATCTCTTATCATGCATTTCAGTTCTTTTAAAAATACAGTAATTACATTGTTAGTCATCATCATCACCGTCACAAACCAAATTAAAAAGTATATCGTTAATTTCTCTGTCTGTATACTTTTTCCTGTATTCTTCGACATTAAATTCTTTAATTATTTCTCCCTTGTGCAAGACGACTATCCTATCGGAATAATTCTTTATATTTTCCATGGAGTGACTGGAGAATATTATGGATTTACCTTCTTTTTTGCAATCTTCCATGAAGTCAAATATTATCTTCGAGGCTTTGAAATCCAGTCCCGAATCAGGTTCGTCAAATAGCATTACGGCGGGGTCGTGCACTATCGAGCGGGCTATAGACACCTTTTGTTTCATACCTTTAGAAAAATTATATACTTGTTTATCGGCATAACTTCTGAATTTAAATCTATCAATCAGATAATTAATTCTGTCGTTAATTTCATCAGCATTCATGTTATTTAATTTTGCAAAATATTCCAAATTTTCCCTTGCTGTTAATCTATCATATAATCCAACTTCGCTTCCGAATAGTATTCCGATTTGCTTTCTGATACTTTCCGGATTATTAATCAAATCTATCCCGTTTATAATCGCGTTTCCCGAAGTTGGAATGAGCATGGTGCTCAGTATCCTTAGCAAGGTTGATTTTCCTGCACCGTTTTCTCCCAAAAGTCCTACAATTTCACCATCATTGACTTTAAAATTGACATTTTTTAATACTTCTTTATCTTTAAATTTTTTGCTTATATTATTAATTTCTATCAAATTTTACACTCCTTTACCTATGTAGTAAAATGTATTAGACTGTATTATATAGATTATACTAAGTTATGTATTCATTTTCAACTTGAACTAAATTTATAAACAAAGAGGAGGCACACAGATGGATTTTAAAATAGAATCTGATTTTAAACTTTGTGGAGATCAAGCACATGCAGTAGAATCCCTTTCAGAAGGTATAAAAGAAGGCTATAAAGAACAAACTCTTTTGGGAGTAACCGGTTCCGGGAAAACTTTTACCATGGCAAACATAATAGAAAAGGTTCAAAAGCCAACACTTATACTGGCTCATAACAAAACCTTGGCTGCGCAGCTCTGCTCGGAATTTAAATCTTTTTTCCCTAATAACGCTGTGGAGTACTTTGTTTCCTATTATGATTATTATCAACCTGAATCTTATATTGCTTCCACAGACACATATATAGAAAAAGACTCGTCAATTAACGACGAAATAGATAAATTAAGGCACTCGGCTACCTCTGCTTTATCTGAAAGAAATGATGTTATAATTGTTTCCAGTGTGTCATGCATATACAGTTTGGGAAGCCCTATAGACTATAAATCTATGGTAATTTCTTTAAGGCCCGATACCGAAAAAAGCCGGGATTCCCTAATTAGAAAACTTACAAAACTTCAATATGAAAGAAATGACATCGACCTAAGAAGAAATCGGTTTAGGGTCAGAGGAGATGTAGTAGAAATTTTCCCTGCGAACTCAAATGACAAAGTTATACGAGTTGAATTTTTCGGAGACTATATCGAGAAAATTTCTGAAATAAATCCTGTAACAGGGAATGTGATATCAAATTTAAAACACATTGCAATTTACCCTGCGTCACATTATATAGTCCCGCCGGAAAAGCTCGAAATTGCAATAAAAAAATTAAAACAAGAAGCCGAAGAAAGAGCGAATTACTTTAGAAGTCAAAATAAACTTATTGAAGCCCAAAGAATAACCGAAAGAGTTAATTATGACACAGAAATGCTAAAAGAAATCGGCTTTTGTAAAGGTATCGAAAACTATTCGAGAGTATTAACCGGCAGAGAACCCGGTAGCACTCCTACAACATTATTTGACTATTTCCCTGATGATTTTTTAATGTTCATAGACGAGTCACATGTAACCTTGCCACAAGTAAGAGCAATGTATGCAGGAGACAGAGCGCGGAAAGAAAATTTGATAGAGTACGGCTTTAGACTTCCTTCGGCATACGATAACAGACCAATGAACTTTGACGAATTTTATTCTAAAATTAATCAAGTAATTTTCGTAAGTGCTACTCCGGGAGATTTTGAACTGGAAAAAAGCAAAAATGTTGTAGAGCAAGTAATACGTCCGACAGGGCTCTTGGACCCTGTAATTTCAGTCAGACCGACTGACGGTCAAATTGAAGATTTAATTTCTGAAATAAATTCAAGAACAGCAAAAAACGAAAGAGTATTGGTCACTACCCTCACCAAAAAAATGGCCGAAAACTTAACCTCTTATCTAAAGGATGCCGGAATAAAAGTAACTTATATGCACAGCGACATCGATACAATAGAAAGAATGGAAATAATAAGAAACTTGAGATTGGGAAAAATAGATGTACTTGTAGGAATAAATTTGCTAAGAGAAGGGCTTGATATTCCTGAAGTGTCTTTAGTTGCAATACTCGATGCCGATAAAGAAGGATTTTTACGTTCATCGCGTTCCCTCATCCAAACAATCGGGCGAGCTGCCAGGAATTCAGACGGATATGTTATAATGTATGCGGACGAAGTTACTCCTTCCATGGAACAAGCAATTAAAGAAACCGAAAGAAGAAGGAAAATACAATCCGAATACAACAAAAAGAACAATATCGTACCAAAAACAATAAACAAAAAAGTGACCGAAATACTGGAAATATCCAAAAAAGATAGTGGTAACGATAAAGATTCTTACTCAAGTTTAAGTAAAAAAGAAAAAGAAGTACTTTTAAAAGACCTTTCAAAAGAAATGAAACTAGCAGCACAAATGCTGGAATTTGAGCATGCTGCATTCTTAAGAGACCAAATTCAAAAAATAAAAAATTCTTAATTTAAGGAGTGAAACAAATGCAAAAAGATATAATCATTAAAGGAGCAAAAGTCCACAATCTAAAGAACGTAAGTTTAAAAGTTCCAAGAGATAAATTAGTAGTATTTACGGGATTATCAGGTTCCGGAAAGTCTTCTCTCGCCTTTGATACCATATACGCCGAAGGTCAGCGAAGATATATGGAATCTCTTTCTTCCTATGCGAGACAATTTTTGGGTCAAATGGATAAACCTGATGTGGAAAGTATAGAAGGTCTTTCGCCCGCTGTTTCTATCGATCAAAAAACCACATCTAAAAATCCCCGTTCAACAGTAGGAACAGTTACAGAAATATACGACTATCTAAGACTTTTATATGCCAGAACAGGAATTCCTCATTGCCCCATTTGCAAAAGAGAAATAACCAGTCAAACCGTCGATCAAATCGTGGATAAAATCCTAAATATGGGCGATGACAAAAGAATTCAAATTATGGCGCCTATCGTAAGAGGAGAAAAAGGAGAGCACGGCAAAAAACTTGATATTGCTAAAAAAGAAGGATTTGTAAGAGTTCGTGTAGACGGAGAAATACGCGATTTATCAGAAAGCATAGTACTTTCCAAAAATCAAAAACACAATATAGATATAGTGGTTGACAGAATCGTAACAAAAAAAGAGTATAAGTCCAGAATTGCCGAGGCTGTCGAAACTGCAGCAAATATGTCCGGTGGAATAATTGTCGTAAACGTGGACATGAAAGACGATATACTGTTTTCAAAAAATTTAGCATGCCCCGAACATAATATTGCGACCGAAAAATTAGAACCAAGGATGTTTTCTTTCAACAGTCCGTTTGGTGCATGTAAAAAGTGCACAGGACTTGGAATATTTTTAAAAATTGACGAAAAGCTTATCGTGCCTGACTCTTCCAAATCAATAAACCAAGGCGGAATCAAGGGCAGCGGTTGGTCTATGGAAGGCAACTCCATTGCGAATATGTATTTTAAAGCACTGGCAAAAAAATATAATTTCTCTTTAGATACTCCTATAAGTGATTTGCCGAAAGAAGCTTTACATGCAGTTCTGTACGGAACAGACGGAGAATCTTTGGACCTTGTAAAAGAAACCGCTTTCGGAAAAACCATGTACAAAAATAAATTCGAAGGTATAATCCCGAATCTGGAAAGAAGATTTAGAGAAACAAAAAGCGCTTGGATAAAGCAAGAAATAGAATCGTTTATGAATGAAATACCCTGCGACCATTGCAACGGAGACAGGCTCTCCCCCATTTCTCTGGCGGTGACCGTCGGTGGTTTAAACATAGCCGAGCTTTGCAAAATGTCAGTAACTAAATCTTTAGAATTTTTTGAAAATTTAAAATTGCCCGAAAAATCTTCTGTAATAGCGGCTCCGATTTTAAAAGAAATTAAAAACAGACTCACATTCCTTAAAAATGTGGGACTGGAGTATCTTACACTCGCAAGGTCATCAGGGACTTTATCAGGCGGAGAAAGTCAAAGAATACGTCTTGCAACGCAAATAGGGTCAGCTTTAATGGGAGTTCTATATGTTTTGGACGAGCCTAGTATCGGTCTTCATCAAAGAGATAATCAAAAATTAATATCTGCGCTGAAAAATTTAAGGAACAGCGGTAATAGCGTTATTGTGGTTGAACATGACGAAGATACAATGTACGCTGCCGACTATATCGTAGATGTTGGACCCGGTTCAGGAGTAAACGGTGGAGAAATTGTCTGTGCGGGGACTATAGATGATATTAAAAAATGCCCTAATTCTATTACCGGACAATATTTAAGTCACAAAAAATACATTCCAATTCCCAAAATCAGGAGAAAAGGAAACGGAAAATTTTTGGAAATACAAGGCGCTTCCGAAAATAATCTAAAAAATATAAACGTAAAAATTCCTCTCGGCACAATAACAGGTGTAACAGGAGTGTCGGGTTCGGGAAAATCGACACTGGTTAATGAAATAATTTATAAAAAATTATCAGTAGTACTGAACAAAGCAAAAAACATCCCGGGAAAACACAAAAACATTTTAGGCACTGAATATTTAGATAAAGTTATAGATATCAGTCAAGCACCCATAGGAAGAACCCCTCGTTCCAATCCTGCAACCTATACCGGATTATTCACGGATATAAGAGAGCTGTTTGCTTCCACAACCGAAGCTAAAGCAAAAGGGTACAAAAGCGGAAGATTTTCTTTTAATGTAAAAGGAGGACGGTGTGAAGCGTGCCAAGGAGACGGGATAATAAAGATAGAAATGCATTTTCTTTCTGATATATATGTCCCGTGCGAAGTATGCAAAGGAAAAAGATACAGCAATGAAACATTGACTATAAAATATAAAGATAAAGATATAAGTGACGTCCTTAACATGACTGTTGACGAAGCAAGAAAATTTTTTGAAAATATTCCCCGAATAAAAAAGAAGTTAGATACTCTCTCAGAAGTTGGTCTGGGGTATATAAAATTAGGTCAATCAGCCACAACTTTGTCCGGCGGAGAAGCCCAACGTGTTAAACTGGCAACAGAGCTTTCGAAACGCTCAACCGGAAAAACATTTTATATACTGGATGAACCTACCACAGGGCTTCACATTGCGGATGTTCACAAGCTTTCGGACGTGCTGCAGAAATTAGTTTCATCAGGCAATACCATATTACTAATAGAGCATAATATTGACCTTATAAAAACATGCGATTATATAATTGATTTAGGGCCGGAAGGCGGAGAAAATGGCGGAGAAGTAGTCGCTGAAGGTACACCGGAAGAAATTTCTAAAAATTCACTTTCTTATACAGGCAAATATTTAAAATTATAATTCGCAAAATAAATATTGACGTTTTTGTAGAATTGTGCTAGAATTTGTCTGAATTATACAGTCAGGAAGGGAGATGTTTCGGTAATGACCAGAAAAAAACTAAAATATGATGCCAGAATTAGTATTCGTAATAATGTTTTGACTTTGTTTTTTATAAATTTTTTGGTTTCTGTATCGGCAGGTCGGCAAACATTGTTGAATACCTTAAATTTAAATTCGTTTTATACACACGACAATGCGTTTAAATATCAAACAAATTGGAGCTTCTTATTCATTCCGATATGTTTGGTTAGTATACTGATTTTTCCTGCTCTGCTAATAGGTCAAAAGAAAACTTATCTTCAGAATGCTCAAGGAGAAAAAACCGGATTAAAGTATTTAATGGCGGGGTTTTCTAATTACGGAGATTCAATTTTACTGTACATTTTGACAAGTATTTTCACGATGTTATGGTCACTGCTTTTAATTATTCCGGGATTTATAAAAATGCTTTCATATTCAATGGCTCCGTATATATTAGCGGAAAATCCGCAAATGTCTGCTCTTGAAGCTATAAATTTAAGCAAGAGAATGATGGATGGACATAAATGGGAATTATTCACACTGTATTTGTCATTTTTCTGGTGGATAATGTTGTGTGTAGTAACTTTCGGAATAGCTGTAATATATGTAGGTCCTTACATGGAAGCAACTGTAGCAAATTTTTATATTCAATTAAAAAATGATGAAAAACAAAATTAGGAGGTATTTATCATGAAGAAATTATCTTTATTGGGAATGGCATTATTAATGTGTCTTTCTATCACCGCTTGCGGACAAAAACAATCATCTGAAAACAATACTGAAGGAAATGAAACTTCTACTTCGGAAGCAGCAGAAAACAACTCGGAAGGTTCAGAAAATCAACAAGAAGAATCAAATTCAGGTAAAGGCGATAACCAAAGCTCCGAAAACATAGCCAAAGACAGCCAAGAAAATAAGCAACCTGACAGCAACAACGAAAATAATAACAGTAGTGAAAAATCTGAAGTAAAAGTAGGAAACAAAGAATGGCCTACCGCAGATTTTATAAGTTCTGATATGAAATATGACGGCGGCGGAGAAATAGTAGCAACAGAATATGTAAACGAAGGAGAAAATGAAAAAAGCCATGTAATTTGGTGCATTTACTATTCAGGAACAAGTCTTGACGACGTTAAAAATTATGTTAATAAACTTAAAAATTCAGGATTTAAATATTATGGAATTTTGAATGACAAAGAACCTGAAGCAAAATTTGAAGATGGGCTCTATTACTGGATGGGAGAATCTTCAGAAAACAAAAAAAGCGCAATGGTATACTTGTGCGAAGAACCGGACACTTATAAAAATCCGGAAAATAATGAAGAAAAACAGTTCAACCTTGTAATTCAACTTTGCAACACAACTATATCCGAGCTTTTTAAATAATATATTTTTAAAATTATATTTCCTACCTTGTAAATGCAAGGTAGGTTTTTTTATTATGAAACATCACTACAAATATTTGCAATTATTGGCATAACTAACAATACATTTCACTAAAATTAAAATTTTATTCAATTTTCGGTTGCATAATTATTTATTTTTTAATATACTTATATCGTGGGGTTAAGGAAGCCTTTCTTATTTTCCACTACATAAAAATGTTTTTACCTGTTGGTATATTAAATGTTTCTACTATGTAGGATTGTTTATAATATATTTTTAAACAACTCTAAAATACTACTCCAATAATTTTAACGAACATTTATAGCCCCACACTACTCAAAAAATTTATTTTAAAATAAATTTTTGTGATAGTACTCTAATGTTTATTTAAGAAAGGCTTCCCTACTTTTCGTACCTTCTACCGTCACTATAATACATATTTTTTATATATAGTTAAGTGAACATGCTCAATAAATGCTACTTTTACAGTTTTTTCAAACTTGGTAGCTTTTATTGAACGTGCAACATAAATAAACATAGGAGTGAAAATCAAAGTGTATAAAAATTTCAAAAAATTTTCAAAATTGTTAGCGCTCACCTTAATTTTTTCTGCATCTGTACCTTTTTCTTTATCTGCAATTAAACCTCAGAATCAAATCAAATCTTCTGAAATTCATCAAAAAGCCACAGCCCAGAAAAGAAAACGAGAAGAAAGCTCAAATTTATCGGAAAAATATAATGTCAAAGGACTAATTCCTATAGAATTTTGCGCTCAAAAAAACGGTGAATGCATATGTTGCGAAATAGAAAAAGGCGATACTCCTTGCGGTAGACCACTAAACCGTTATTATCTTGTGCCGGATTATTCGGGAAATTTATATAAAGCAGGAGGAATCTGTCTTAAAAAATTGGCAGAAAGAAGTTTTTTCAAATCTATTCATAAGAAGATATATATAAATAATTTGGACAATCCTCAAAATTTTGATGAGCTCAACAAACAGCTCATCAGCACTTCAAAAATATTAAATTATTTTCTTGGTGGAAAATGGTGTAAAAAAGAAGAAAGCGGTAATTTTGTATTGTATTTGACAGGGCTCGCAACCGACCCTGAATTTAAAGATATTCTTTCCGGCCGCAGTAAAGTTATCACAATATTTTTTCCAAACAAAGATGACCATTCTGTTTATAAAATAGCTTATGATTATAGTTATTCCGGCGAGTTTAAATCTTCAAAAAATCAAAGAAATTTATCTGACGATAAAATTTTCAGAGCTTTTGAATTTTTCTGTCAAAAAAACCTAATTAGCCAACGATTTGGATTAAAAAAATAAATAAGAAAGGAATTAAAAAATGTTCAAAAATTTAAAAAAACACTCTAAATTATTGCTCCTGGGATTAATTTTTTCATCATCCTTACCCTTTTCGTCATTTGCAATCGAACCTCAAGGTCCAAAGGATATTGACATTGTACAAGCTATAAATAGTCGCAAAAGAAAAAGAGAAGAAAAAATTGCGAAAGTTTTATCAGATGAATACAACGTCAACGCAATGATTCCCGATTTTGTAGCAGAAGGCGATGATAAAAATCAATGGCCAAGATGTGAGATGCGGGCAATTTCCAAACTGGGTGATGACAGATTATTCGGGAGTTCACATCCGACAGCAGGGACATGTAACCGTCGTGTTAAAAACTTTTTCCTTATACCTGACTACGAACAAAACATGCATATAATCGGATACGAATGCATTAAGCATTTTCAAATTTCGGGACCACTGGATTTAGATAAAAATCTTCCTAAAAAATTGCATATACCTAATCCACAAGAGGCACAAAAATCCAAAAATCAGAGGGAAGTATTTATCGCAACAAAAATACTTAAATATTTCTATGACCAAAGAAATTGGAATAATCGTTGCAAACACGAAGTTGTAAACGGCAAGGATGTAGCGCCGGCAAATTCAAGTGGAAATTTCGTTCTAGATATATATAAATTAAAGCTTGAGTTAGAAAAAGAAGGCTATGCTCCTGCAAAAAAGATTGATTGCATGTCTTTGACATTATGGCATCACAAGGGCACCCGCTATTTTAAATTTTATTATGATGACCACGCATCATCTAGCGAAATCTCCAGTCCTTCGCCATTTGAAAGTAATATTCCTTTATCCGATGATAAAATTTTTGAAGCTTTCAAATTTTTCTGCACAGTTCATGGGATCTATAACCCATTCGATCTTAAAAACTAAAATAAGAAAGGAATCCCAAAATGTTCAAGATTTTAAAAAAATATTCTAAATTATTAGCACTTGCCTTAATTTTTTCATCTTCAATACCCTTCGCTTCATTTGCAACAGCACCTCAAGAGCCAAATGAGCCCACTACTACACAAGCTCTAAAAAGAGAACGTGAAGAATACTCCTCAGAAGAATATAATGTCGGCGGATTGGTAGGTATGTTCAATTTTAAATTATATCCGAATGAGGTGCGCCCCAGATGCGGATTGCCCATGAGATACAGTCCGTGCAACAGACGTGTCAGCAGGTTTTATCTTCTGCCTGATTATAACCACAATGTAATAGCAATAGGACGAGAATGTTTAAGAAAGAATTTTGGAGCTAAAGTTCACAAAAATGCTGATTCTACAGAGAATATCATAAAATATAACATTATCAGAAAAATATTAAATTATTTTTTACAGAATAATTGGCATGAAAGTATTTACGGAAACTACGTGTTGAATTTGACGCCTCTCTTGGAAGACCCTGATTTAAAAGGAGTTATAAAAGGGTGGGATATATATTTTACTATATTTTTCTGCTCAGAAACCACCAAGAAGAATCCTCATCCATACGATATGGCGTATAACGGTACTTATGCAAATAGTTGCAAAGCTTTTGACGAAACTTACACTTTAGCGGACAAACAATTTGCGGCTTTCTGCTATTTTTGCAAGGTAAATGAAATTTTTTAGTTGACCCTATTAAGTAATAAAATGAGAAAGGAAATATAAAATGTTAAAAAAGATCAAAATATATTCAGTGATGTTTCTATTATTTGCACTGTTTTCTTGCGGAATATTAAACGCTACAGAATACATAAATCTCAACACTGATTCTAATCAAATTTACTCTACCAGAGGTGTTTTTTGCGAGACATGTGGACATCAATACCCGCATTATTTTTACATAGTAAATAAAAAAACTCGTGGATATATATGTAACAAAAAAGCCCCCGATACTATGTTGAGTCATAAACCGCATGCTAAAGGATACTGTTCACTATACGTAACCGAGAAAGCGCCTCTAGTTAAATTATTAAAATTCTTTTTCGATAGCTCAAATTGGACAACTTCAGAAGAACCGAATCAAACTACGAGTTATACTGTCACACCTACTCCGGATAATGCACTCACTATAACATTTATAAATTCAAACGATTTTACTCTGTCTTGTGGAAAATTCAAAGAATCTTTTCGCATCACTAAGCACGACAGCGAAACTTCAGCATCTGTAATTTTTAAAGCTTTTGAATTCTATTGTTACGCACAAGGAAAAATCAATTATTTTAACTCTGATACGCAAAATATTATCAACTATACTCATGAAAAAAACACTGATTTAAATAATATTTCTTTGGAAACTTCGGAAAACTCAAGTTTCAAACTTAATCAAGTTGATGACGATGTTTTGCCGAAAAATCAAAGTAATACTTGCTCTGCGGATAATTTTGCAATTCCTTCAACCCCGATGAAAGGAAGAAATTTTGTAGCTCCTTCGACCACATCTTTCGAACTCGCCAGAAATGATTTTGCAACGCCTTTAGTCCCAACTTCAAAACGTATCAAAAAGGATTTTGGAGCTTCTTTAATGTACACTCCAAGAAAAACTCCGGGCAGAGGTTTGTACACTCCTGCCACATATGGACACGGAAAATATTATGTTACACCGGAAAAGAAAACAAAAGACACCGGAAAACAATATTTCACAGGAGGCTCTTGCGGTCTTTCCGGAATCGTTCAAAATATAAAAAGATATATTTCAGACAGTTCAAATTGGACAAAAAACGTCACCCCTGTAGGGTATCTTCTTGAACCGATAGGAAACATACCACAAGGATGGTGCATAAATTTAAATGAGCTACTTAAAGGATTTCCGGAATTTTATAATGAAAAAGTAACACAAAATATTAATGACCTCCAATCAAAAAATTTACCGTTATCCTCTCCTGAACAGCCATTTTTGTTTAAAAGATTCAATGGCCTTACGTTGTATTGCTTCAGACAAGGAAAACCAAATGAAAGTCTCAAGAAACAAGCTTTCAATTATGTGTGCAAAATACTGGAAATAGACGTTCCAAAGTTCGAAATTTATTAATTTAATCCGGGAAAAATTCAAATTCTCTTTTACGTAGACAATATAAAAGGAGCAAATTTATGAAAATTGTGTCATGGAATGTGAATGGTATAAGAGCTTGTGTCAAAAAGGGATTTCTTGAATTTGTAAAAAATGTGGATGCAGACATAATATGCCTTCAAGAAATAAAAATGCATGAACCTTTAGAAATTTTGGAGTTAAATGAATATAATAAATTTTGGAATCACGCTCAAAAAAAGGGATATTCCGGCACAGCTGTTTTTTCAAAATTCGATTTTAAAAATGTAGATACTTCGTTATTTAATGATACCGAGGGACGCATAATTGCTTTGGAATATGAAAAATTTTATCTTGTAAACTGCTACATTCCTCAGGCAAGAAGGGATTTATCTCGGTTAGGATATAGGTTAGATTTTGATAAAAAGCTTATGGAATTTCTTAAAAATCTGGAAGAACACAAACCGGTGATACTTTGTGGAGACTTAAATGTTGCGCACCAAGAAATAGATTTAAAAAACCCAAAATCAAATTCAGGGCATTCCGGATTTACCATTGAGGAAAGAGAAAGCTTTTCTAACCTATTAAATGAAGGATTTATAGATACTTTTAGATATTTTTATCCTGACAAAAAAGATTCCTATACGTGGTGGTCGTATCGTAAAGATGTCCGTAAAAAAAATATCGGTTGGAGAATTGACTATTTTGTTGTATCCAAAAGCTTGAAAAATAACCTGGTCAATAGCCTAATTTATAATGATGTGCTTGGAAGCGACCATTGCCCGGTGGGAATAGAAATAAATGTATAAATTATAAAATCACTTTTCTAAAAAAGAAAAGTGATTTTTATTTTGCTAATCCGTACGTTTTTTCCCCCAGAAAAACAAAGCTATTGTTCCCGGACCCGAATGGCTTCCTATTGTTGTTCCTATGCTATTTATAATTACCTTTCCGTCCAAATTTTTGAAATTGCTTTCTATTAAATCAGCAAGTTTCCTCGCGTCATCATAACAATCAGAATTGCTTATAAAACATTTTCCGCTGTAATTTATGCCGTCATCTGCATTTTCTACCATCTTATTATAAATTTCAGTTATAGCTTTTTCTTTAGTCCTGACTTTCATTCTGGGAACCAATTTACCGTTAGAATCTACGTTCAAAATGGGACAAATTTTGAATACTGTGCCCATCATTCCGGCAGCTTTGGAGATTCTTCCGCCTTTAACATAAAAGCTTAAATCCGTAGACAAAAACCAATGATTAAGTTTTAATTTGTTACTCTCAGCCCAGTTGTAAACTTCTTCTATGTCTTTTCCCTCATCTCTTAGCTGCGCAAGCTTATCCATTAAAAGTCCGCCTCCAGACGACCCTCCCAATGAATCTACAACATAAATTTTTCTATCCGGGAATTTGCTTTCTAATTCTTTTTTAGCTATCAAAGCGGAATTATACGCACCTGATAATCCCGATGACATGCTGACGTGAAGAATATCCTGTCCTTTTTCCAAGAAAGGAGTGAAATAATCAATAAATTCATTGACATTTACTTGAGATGTTTTTAGCTCGACTCCCTTTTGGGAAATTATCCTGTAAAAATCTTTAAATGCAATGGTTTGGCCCAAATCATCATCATATGTTTTTCCGTTTATTGAATAATGAAAACAAACATAATTTATATTTCTTTCTTGAAATTGTTCTTTCGAAAGGTCAAATGTAGAACAGCAACTTAAGATATACGAACCCATAAAATTAATCAACTCCTGATTTTTTTGCTTTAAAATTTATTTCACTGAATAACATTATATGTAATTGCCACATTAAATTCAATAACATTAATTTACATATGTATAAATAACTAATTTAAAATACAGCCATATTTTGATATACTAATTAAAAAACTTATAGCAATTTATACACGAGGTGCCGATTAATGCTTCAAGACAAAAGAATACTAAAAACTAAAAAAAATTTAAAATCTTCATTAATTAAGATATTATCCGAAAAACCCTTTGAAAAAACCACAGTAAAAGAAATTTGTAAAAAAGCCAAGACCACAAGAATGACTTTTTACACCCACTACAATGACAAATACGACCTATTAGACGCGATGTCGGAAGATATAATAAAAAAGGCGCAGGATGAATATCACAGACTCCAAAATGAAAATAATAAAAACAAAGATTCCATCATCAGTTATTGTAACTTTTTGGATTCAATTTTAAACACTTGCTACAATAATTTGGAATTTTTTTCTCAAATATCATCATATAAAAATCCGTATTTGAATTTATCATTTTCCAAATATCTGACTAAATATTTGGAAATTCATGCCCGCAAGAGGAGCGATACATTAAAGCCAAAATATAGTTTCAAACAAATTGCAGGATTTTTATGCTCGGGACTATTTGAATTTATAAATCAAGGCAATATAGAAAAACTTTCTCCTGAAAAGGTGCGAAAAGACGTAAAAAACATATTAAAAGGAATTTTGGATAATGAAATTCTGACAGAAAATAGGATAAAATAGATTTTTGGCTCTAATTTTTATTATATATTAATGAATAATCCTTCCGAATTAAAAAATAATAAAAACAAACCGCATAAGGAGGATTAATAATAATGAATAAGAAAAATTCAATATTCGAAACTCTTTTTAGCATAAATGTAGGCAATCATATAGAAAAGAAAAATGGTCTCAGTTATTTATCTTGGCCATATGCTTGGGCAGAAGTAAAAAAACATTTTCCTGACGCAACCTACTCTGTAAGATTATTCGGAGAAAACAATTTGCCCTACATTTACGACGAAAATACCGGGTATATGGTGTTTACAAGTGTAACTATTAACAATTTAACTCACGAAATGTGGCTTCCGGTAATGGATAACTTTAACAAATCAATGAAATCTGTGAAATACACTTACTCCAGCAATTACAGAAAAAATGCTTGTGTAGAAGCGGCAAGCATGTTCGACATAAACAAAGCTATAATGCGATGCCTGGTGAAAAATTTAGCTATGTTTGGATTGGGATTGTATATTTATTCAGGAGAAGACTTGCCGGAAAATGAATCAGAAAAAATTTCTAATTTACATGTAAAAAGTTTGAAAAAATTAATAGAAAATTTTGAAAATTCAGATAAATTATTGGAAAATATTTTAAAAAATTATTCCGTAGATAAATTAGAAAATATTTCAGAAAAGCAATATTTAGAAATTTTACAAAAATTAAATGAATGGGAAATCAAAGAATAAAAAAGGAATCAGCTTAAAAAATTTTAAGCTGATTATCGTTAAGATTTTTAAATATAAAACTATTTCTTTGAAGAATGAGCATCATCTGTAGGAGATACTTGAGTTTCTATGAATTCTTGAGAATCTTCGTCCACTAAAATAACGTCGTCACATGCAATGGAATTATTAACAGTTTTTTTATCCGAAATTTCTTTTTTTATTCTTTCAACTGCTCGTTCAGAAATATTAAGCGCTTTGGAAGAATTTTGATGTGTAGTTTTTTGTGCTTTGTCTACTTGAATCCATCCATTGAATTTAAGGGATTTTTCTTTGGAAGCAATATTTTTATTTATTTCTGAAGATTTCTGCACCGGAGCTATCGAGTCAGTGCGATTAATATTATTCACACCTTGGCTAACATTTCCATTAGCAACAAGATTTGCGGGTACGTTCGTGTGCTTTTGAATTGAAGTGGTAGACATGTTATTTTTTTCTATACCATTTGTGACATCGGAAATTACCATTCTTAGAGCAGAATTATTCTTTGACAACATTTCAAAACAAGCCGGTGACGATGCGCGCATAACAGAACCTTTGAATAAATTATTCTGTAGATTATTAGGCTGCGGATTCTTATTTGTATCTTTTGAAGATGCATTGTTAATAGAGTTGATAATAGATTGATTAAGTTTTGCGACATTGCTTTCGTTTTGAGATGTTATTTTTGGAAGTTGATTAGCCTTAGCTTGCTGCAAGTGTTGTGTAAGTTCTTGAATTTCACTTGGATTTAACGGCGTCGAACTAGGTCTATTAGACGGCAAAATCGGTGAACTGTGCATATTGATAATTTTAGGAGATGCTTGTGTTTTTTGAACAGGTACAATACGTTGAAAAATATTTGGACGTACAGAATTCATCGGAATGTTCCCGGACATGTTGGCTGCCGGACAATTAGGTCTTGCTTGATTTGTTTGAGTATTGGTTGTACCGGCAAATTGAAGTCTAACCGCAGGAGAAGCTGTTTGCGGCATTCCGGCACCGGCTTGAATTCCTGATACGGTTGCAGACTTACCGTTATAGGCAAGCTCGGGTTTACCAATCAAATTAATTACATGAGGAACTAAAACGAGTGTGGACTTTCCTGCTGTATTCATAACTTGTGGGATATAAGAAATTACAGGCTCATTAGACAACGAATTATTTTCCGGGACATAACCGAGAACAACTCTGTAAGGTGAGTTCGATGACTCGGATGAATAAGCAGAAACAAATTTTCCTACTGATACAATTCTTTGAAAATTGTTAATTACTTGAGGGGTTCCATTGAAAATAATTTTCTGAGGAATAGAAGCAATAACATCTCCTGATGATAAAGTGCAATTCTTAGGGATTAAAATCATTATCGGCTCACCGCCTAAGTTTTTAATTGCTTGAATTGCATATCTACGCACTGAGCTTTCTGAAGATACAAGTTCACAAGATGAAGATTCTTGAGGGAGAGTCGCACTTAACCCAATGCTTCCCGCAGGCATTAACATTCCGCCCGAAAGCAAACTACAAATTGAAATTTTTTTAATTTTTGAAATCAGATTCATTTTTTACTCCTTATTTAATATTTATTGATTAAGTCTCAACATATATTGTAACATGATATTAAAACAGATTCAATATAATTTAAAAGTTTTTTCCTGCTTTTTCCTTAAATATAAAAAAGTCAGCCACATTATACTTTTAAAAACAAAAAGCAACTTAGAAATTTATTCCAAGTTGCTAAAAATATTTCATTTTCTAATAATTAAAAAATTATGTAACCGTTGTCTACGTAATTTTTTACCCACGTATAAACAGTGCTATATTTCAAATTATAAGCTTTGGCAAAGGCACTTATGCTCATAGTTCTGCCGCCCGAATTTGCTTTCAGATATTCCGTAACATATAGCATTTTTTCTTCTTCTGTCCACATTTTATGTTTAGGTGTTTCTATGTTAGATTTCTTTTTGCACTTATGCAACCACTTATAAAATGCTTTCATAGGCAGATTATTTTTTTCAACATAATTTTGCACCGAAATGGTTTCTCCGTCTGAATTTGCCTTGAGATACTCTTCAACATATCTCTGCTTTTCTTCTTTGGTCCATACTTTACGTTGAAACATATCAACATTAGTTTCCTTTTTATAGCTATTTAACCACGAATAAAGTGTTTGCCAAGCTAGGTTATTTTCTTGAGCGTATTTTCGTACAGATATACTCTTATCCCTATTTTTTTCAAAAATATATTTTTCTACAAAAGCTTTTTTTATTTTATCTTTTGATTTTAATTTCTTTGTTTTCGGAGGAAAGTAAATGTCCTCCTTTTTGCATTTGTATATCCATCCTTTGAAAGTATTCCAAGAAAGCCCGTTGTCATGTGAAAATTTTTTAATCGTTAAATTTTTGTTTTTTGACTTTTTTACAAGAAATTCATTAACATAAAATTGCTTAAGTTCGTCCTCGGATAAACCTTCCGGAAGTAAAACTTGAGATGATAACTCCTCATCATGAAAAATCGATGGCGTATCTGTATCACCGACCAAAGAATCAAAATATACGCCGTTTCTGGCAAAACAGCTATTTTCTTTATCTTCATTAATACTACTGCTGAGCGCATACTCATTGCAATCCATCGCACAAATTTTTTCAGTTGCTCCACACATCAAAACCCCTGAAAATGCCAAACCAAATACTAAAAATCTTTTTATTTTTGTCTTTAAATTCATACCCTCTAAATCCTTCTATTAGTTTAATATTTAAATTGTAACACAAAACCAAAGAAACTACAATATTTTTAAAAGTTATAAAGACAAGGAAGCGGCACATAAAAATTAAATATAAACTTAAATTTTATCAGCCGGGTGATATTCAATGTGGTTAAATACAATACTAAATATCTTATCAACTATTCCCTTCACTATTCTCCATGTAATGACGCCAAACTCTTTTCCGAAGCCGCTGTCGGCAAAAGAAGAAAGAAAATATATAGATCTGTTAAAATCAGGCAGTAAATACGCCAAAAATAAGCTTATAAAACATAATTTGCGATTAGTTGCTCATATAACCAAAAAGTACTATCACAATAAAAGCGATCCGGATGATTTAATATCCATAGGAACAATCGGTCTTATAAAAGCAATTAATACATTCAAACCCGAAAAAGGTATTCGCCTTTCGAGCTACGCTGCCAGATGCATTGAAAATGAAATTCTTATGCATTTTAGAAATTCTAAAAAATCATCTTTGGATATTTCAATTAACGAACCTATCGAAACCGACAAAAATGGAAATGTTTTAACTCTTATGGACACTATATCAATAGATGATTCGATTGCTGATAAAATTGATACGAAGATAAATATACAAAAACTGGGGAAATATATTTTAAAAGGACTTTCTACTCGCGAAAAAATAATTCTCTGTTTAAGATACGGTATCGGAGGAAAAGGGCCTTTGCCACAGCGAGAGGTAGCCGCGGCACTGGGAATTTCTCGGTCATATGTATCCAGAATAGAAAAAAAGGCACTGCAAACACTTAAAAAAATGTTTTAAAATATATAACAGCCTCCTTAATATTTAAAATTTTATTTTAATATAATTATTGAAAACAAATTAAATAAAATGTATAATGTACTTCTGGTTAAAAAATTATTTGATAATATTAATGGAGGTTTCTTTGAAAGATATTTATAATTCACCCCTATCTTCCCGGTATGCAAGCAAAGAAATGAACAAAATTTTCTCCGAAGATAATAAATTCACTTTATGGAGAAAACTTTGGATTGCTTTAGCAGAATCGGAAAAAGAGCTGGGGCTTGAAATTTCAGACATCCAAATTGACGAAATGAAAGAAAATTTACATGATATAAATTATGACGATGCCGAAGAAAAAGAAAAGGAAATACGTCATGACGTAATGTCTCACGTGTACGCTTTCGGAAAACAATGCCCTCATGCAAAACCTATAATTCATCTGGGAGCGACTTCGTGTTTTGTTGGGGATAACAGTGATATAATAGTGATGACCCAAGCATTAAAACTACTAAAACAGAAAATAATAAAAATAATAGAACTTTTGTCAGACTTTGCTATAAAAAATAAGGACGTTCCAACTCTTGCATATACTCATTTTCAAGCAGCTCAGCCTACTACCGTGGGAAAAAGAGCTACTTTGTGGATTCAAGACCTAGTTATGGATATAGAATCAATAAACCATTTGCTTGATAATGTAAAGCTTTTAGGATGCAAAGGAACCACCGGAACTCAGGCAAGCTTTTTGGCACTGTTCAATGGGGATAATGAAAAAGTCAAGCAGCTGGATAATAAAATTGCTCAAAAAATGGGTTTTGAAAAATGCTTTGATGTTTCCGGTCAAACTTATACAAGGAAGTTCGACAGTAATGTTCTTGCGGTCTTAAGTGCCGTGGCTCAAAGCGCAGCTAAATTTTCAAATGATATTCGACTTCTTCAGCATTTGAAAGAAATTGAAGAACCGTTCGAGAATAAACAAATAGGCTCCTCTGCGATGCCTTACAAGCGGAATCCTATGCGGTGCGAAAGGATTGCAGCTCTTTGCAGATTTGTAATAACTCAATCTTTAAATGCTCCTTTAACTGCATCTACACAATGGTTCGAAAGGACTTTGGATGATTCGGCAAATCGAAGACTTTGTATTTCGGAATCTTTCTTAGCTCTTGACGGAGTGTTAAACACCTACATAAATGTTTCCGGTGGGCTTGTGGTAAATGAAAAGGTAATCGAAAAACATCTTATGAACGAAATACAGTTTATGGCAACTGAAAATATCCTAATGGAAGCCGTTAAATCCGGTGGTGACAGGCAAATTCTTCATGAAAAAATAAGAGAATATTCTATGGCTGAATCGTATCTTATAAAAAAAGAAGGAAAAGAAAATCATTTGTTGGACAAAATATTGGCTGATAAGGATTTCAATCTTTCGCGAAACCAACTGGAAAAAATAAAAGACCCAAAAAATTATATAGGCAGAGCATCAAATCAAACCCAAGAATATATTGATGAAGTTGTAATGCCGCTAATAAATAAAAATAAAAGTACTATCAAGATTGATGAAAATAATCTGGTAAATATATAAAAATATGGAGTGATAAACTTTGATAAAAGCAATAGTAGGCGCCAACTGGGGCGATGAAGGAAAAGGTAAAATTACCGATTGTCTTGCGATAAAATCGGATATAGTGGTCAGATTTCAAGGCGGAAGCAATGCAGGTCACACAATAATAAACAATTACGGGAAGTTTGCTTTACATCAACTTCCTTCCGGAGTATTTTGCCAAAACATAACTAACGTAATCGGAAATGGCGTGGCTCTGAGCGTTGAAAATTTGGAAAAAGAACTTAAAATGCTCGAAGATTCAGGCATTCCCAAACCAAATCTTTTAATTTCGGACAGAGCTCAAATAGTTATGCCCTATCATAAATTGTTTGACGTTTACGAAGAAGAAAGATTGTTTTCTAAAAAATTCGGTTCCACAAAATCCGGAATAGCTCCGTTTTATTCCGATAAATTTGCAAAAATCGGAATTCAAGTAGGTCAACTCTTTGGCGACGAAGATGCCCTGAGAGAACGCGTAGAAAATGCTTTATCCATAAAAAATGTAATTTTGAAACATCTTTACAACAAGCCTGAATTAAATGCTGATGATATATTTGAAAAATTAATGCATTACAAAAAAGTTCTTGCTCCGTTTGTAGCAGATACATTTAAATTCATATTTGATGCAGTCAAAGATGGTAAAGAAATATTATTGGAAGGTCAATTGGGAGCCTTAAAGGACACTGATTTCGGAATATATCCTATGGTAACGTCTTCCAACACGATTGCAGGATACGGCAGCGTAGGAGCAGGAGTACCTCCCTATGAAATCAAGGAAATAATAACCGTCGTCAAGGCATATTCCAGTGCAGTAGGAGCAGGAGAATTTGTAAGTGAAATATTCGGCGAAGAAGCCGAGGAACTCAGACGCAGAGGCGGAGATTGCGGAGAATACGGTGCAACTACCGGCAGGCCCAGAAGAATGGGATGGCTTGATCTGGTCGCTTCACGTTACGGATGCAGAGTTCAAGGTGCAACAAGCATAGCTTTTACTGTTTTAGATACACTTGGATATTTAGACGAGATAAAAGTTTGCACAGCATATGAAATTGACGGCGAAATAACTCAAGATTTCCCTGCTCCTTATAAATTAAAAGATGCAAAACCGGTTTATACCACCCTTCCCGGATGGAAATGTGATATTTCAAAAATTAAAAATTATGAAGATTTACCGGAAGAATGCAGAAAATATATCGAGTTTGCTGAAAAATATATAGGAATACCAATAAATATAGTTTCTAACGGACCGTCAAGAGATAATATAATTTACAGATAAATTTTTTAATTAAGGAGTGTTTGTTATGTGCGGAATAGTCGGATATATAGGTAGAAATGAAGCAGTTCCGTTTTTGCTTCAGGGGCTCGAAAAACTTGAATATCGTGGTTATGACTCCTCGGGAATAGCTGTTTATACGGATAAAAAAATTAAGGTTGAAAAAAAACAAGGCAGACTCAAAATTTTAGAAGATCTACTTGCGAGTGAACCCAAAATTTCATCTCATTTGGGTATAGGTCATACTCGTTGGGCAACTCATGGTAATCCTTCGGATATTAATGCTCATCCGCATCTAAGTTTTTCGGGAAAAATTGCTCTTATTCACAACGGTATAATAGAAAATTATATGGAACTTAAGAAAAAACTTATAAATGAGGGATTTAATGAGTTTTTATCCGACACCGATACTGAAGTCGCAGTTCAACTATTAGATCATTTTTACAAAGGCGATATGTTTGAAGCCATAAAAAAATTAGTAAATACGATTGAAGGCTCTTTTTCTCTCGGAATTATTTGCTCCGATTATCCCGACACCCTGTTTGCGGCAAAAAAAGACAGTCCTCTTATAGTAGGAGTCGGTGATGGAGAAAATTACATAGCCTCTGATATTCCTGCTGTCTTGTCCAAAACCAAAAATATATGCAGGCTAAAAGAAAAAGAAATTGCAGTAATCAGAGCTGATGATTTTGAGATTTTTGATTTTAACGGAAATCCGGTTAAAAAAGAAATTACACTCGTAAATTGGAACGTAACCGCGGCAGAAAAAAATAATTACGAACATTTTATGATGAAAGAAATCATGGAACAACCTGAAGTAATAAAAGCAACGATATCTCCAAGAATTAAAGATTCACAAATTCATTTGGATGATGTGGAATTTTCAGAAGAATATTTGAATAATTTAAATAAAATTTCAATTGTAGCGTGTGGTTCAGCGTATCACGTCGGATGCGTAGCCAAATATTTTATTGAAAATCTTTTGGAAAAACCGGTAGAAGTAGATGTTGCATCCGAATTCAGATACCGCTCCCCCATCGTAAATGAAAATACTTTAACAATAGTCATCAGTCAATCCGGTGAAACCGCAGATACACTGGCAGCGCTTCGTGAAGCAAAATCCAGAGGTTCGAGAGTTCTTTCAATAGTTAATGTGGTAGGCAGCTCCATCGCCAACGAATCGGATGACGTACTTTACACATGGGCAGGGCCGGAAATTGCAGTCGCAACCACAAAAGCTTACAGCGCTCAGCTTTCTTTGCTTTATCTGACAGCTCTTTATATGGCCAAAAAGTTAAATAAAATTTCTGAAGATTCATATAAAGAAATTTTGAAAGATATCGAAAAATTACCATCTCAAATTTCATCGGTTTTAGAATCACAAAATAAAATAGAAAATATAGCAAAAAAATACTACAATACCGAAAAAGTATTTTTTATAGGCAGAAATCTTGATTATGCAGTCTGCATGGAAGGCTCTTTAAAATTAAAAGAAATTTCGTACATTCATTCCGAAGCTTATGCCGCAGGAGAATTAAAACATGGTACTATTTCTTTGATTGATGACGATACGTTGGTAATTGCTTTAGCAACTCAGGATAGACTTTTTGACAAAACCGTAAGCAATATAAGAGAAGTAAAATCAAGAGGTGCAAAAATTTTATCAATCACAAATGAAAATAATGCTGAAAAAATTTCACAAATTTCAGATGATGTTCTTTATGTACCAAATTCTTGCGAAATGACAGCCCCCTCTCTTGCTGTAGTTCCTTTGCAGTTGCTTTCTTACCACGTAGCAAAATTAAGAGGATGCGATATAGATAAACCTCGTAATTTGGCAAAATCGGTAACTGTAGAATAATCTTTTTCAATATACGTTTTCTTTGTAGTTTAATTCTATGAAGAAAACGTATTTGCAAAATAAACTATTTTAAGGATGTGTCTAAAATAAATCTGTCTAACGAAAAAATATTAATACTTGATTTCGGCGGTCAATACAGCCAACTTATCGCTCGCAGAGTTCGTGAACTTAATGTGTTCTGCGAGGTAAAAAATTATAAAATAAACCCGGAAGAAGTTAAAACTCTCGGTTACAGGGGTATTATACTTTCGGGCGGTCCGAGCAGTGTTTATCTTGAAAATGCTCCGAGATGCAATTCGGAAATATTCAATCTTGGAATTCCCGTACTCGGAATTTGTTATGGTGCTCAACTTATGGCGTATACCATGGGCGGTCAAGTATGCAAAACTTTAACAAGCGAATATGGTAATACAACCGTAAATTTCCGAAAAAAATCTTTATTGACAAAAAATATTTCATCAAAAAGCACCTGTTGGATGAGTCATACCGACTACATCGCTGAAGCACCTGAAGGATTTTCGATAACAGCTGACAGTCATGACTGCCCCATTGCTTGCATGGAAAATGAAGAGAAAAAATTATTTGGTGTTCAATTTCACCCTGAAGTCAACCATACCGTAGAGGGAAATGTTCTACTCAAAACTTTCCTTTACGAAATATGTAAGTGCAGTGGCAGTTGGAAAATGGAATCTTTCATAGAAGAAAAAATAAAACAGTTAAGACAAAAAATAGGCAACAAAAAAGCTATTTGTGCACTTTCTGGTGGAGTAGACTCCTCGGTTGCCGCAACGTTGCTACACAAAGCCATCGGTAATCAACTTACTTGCATATTCGTAGACCATGGATTTTTAAGAAAAAATGAAGGCGACGAAGTAGAAAGAACTTTTAAAGACAAATTTAATATGAATCTCGTAAGAGTAAATGCTCAAGAAAGATTTCTTAAAAAATTAGAAGGTGTTTCTGATCCCGAATCAAAGAGAAAATTAATCGGTGAAGAATTTATCAGAGTGTTTGAAGAAGAAGCAATAAAACTTGGATATACAGACTTTTTATGTCAAGGAACAATATATCCCGATGTAATAGAAAGCGGAACCGAAAATGCAGAAGTGATAAAAAGTCATCACAATGTAGGCGGGTTACCTACCAACATAAGTTTTTCAGGAATAATCGAGCCACTCAGAGATCTATTTAAAGATGAGGTAAGAAAAGTCGGGCATGAACTTGGAATACCACAAGAACTCGTAAACAGACAACCTTTTCCCGGACCGGGACTCGCTATTCGCATAATCGGAGAAATAACATATCAAAAACTTGACATATTGAAAAACGCCGATGCGATAATGAGAAAAGAAATTGAATCTTATGGTCTTGAAAATATGCCAAACCAATATTTTGCAGTTTTAACCAACACCAAAAGCGTTGGAGTAATGGGAGATGGAAGAAGTTATGAATATACTCTTGCACTCAGAGCTGTAAATACCTCAGATTTTATGACTGCAAAATTTTCAACACTTCCCTATGATTTATTAGAAAAAATTTCAACTGAAATAGTTAATAAAGTTTCCGGAATAAATAGAATAGTTTATGATATTACTTCAAAACCTCCTGCAACTATTGAGTGGGAATAATCCACGCAACTTAAAAAAGCCCGTAAATACAGGCTTTTCGCCACTTTGAAGCCCTCTGTGGCAACAAAATGGCAACATTATTTGAATTATTGTAAAAGTAAAGAGCTATCAGATTTTTTTAAAGTCTGATAGCTCTTTACTTTTGCTCAATTAGTCGCTTTTAAGTTTATCTTTGAAAGCTTCTACCATTGTGTCGCTGAATTGCTGAGACGGCACTTTTACAAAACCGGAAGTTTCGTCATACTTCGGATAATTGTAACGCCACTTATCATATTCATCACGGTTGATGTCGCCGTTACGATATTTATTGGATTGGTCAGCCCACGCTGAAAGCATTTTCGAAAACTCAGCGGCATCTGTTCCTTTGCGAGGATCTGCATACATTGAAACGCCGTTTTCGGTCTTTTCAATTGTTAATCCATATCTGTCCTCTAATGTAAACAAGGTGTGCATTAAGCCGTTGTAGCTATCAATATCGGGCACAGTTAAAGTACTTGTCGATACGCCGAATACATTTGCAAGATTGTTCGTTAAATCGGCCTTTGGCGTTCTGCTACCGGATTCATACTGTGCCATACGAATGTCAGCAGTTTTCTCCGGAAAGCCCACCTGCATACCGAGATATTTTTGAGTCATACCTTTTAAATTTCTGAAAAATCTTATTCTTTCGCCGATAGCCATAATGTATCCCCTCTCATTTTACTGTTGAATATCATAGCATAACAAGTTAAGTTGTGTCAAGATAAATAAAACAAAAAAGTTTAATATTTTTATGAAAACCACTTGATATAACGGAATATGCTTAGTATAATTGTTAAACAAATAGCGTTAAGTTGTTTGTGGAAACTGAATAACCGTCATATATCACGGAAATGGTATATCCGCTTGGACAAATCGACATGCGGTCAGAAAGTATCCGACACTAAATAATTAAATTATGAAAGTTAATGAAGTAGCTCAAGAATTGGGCATTTCAAATTCTTATGCCTATAAAATTGTGCAAAAGCTGAATGATAAGTTAAAAAACAAAGGCTATATCACAATTTAGGGGCGTGTAAATAAGCAATATTTTATGGAACGCATCTGTTACGGTGCAGTTCAGAAAGAGAGGTAAAAATGTCAGTTTACAAAGATACCAAGAACAACACTTGAAAAGTCTACTACCGGTTTACGGGTTGGCAAGGCAAAACGCATCAATCTACAAAGCGTGGCTTTCCTACGAAACGAGAGGAGTTTGCCTGGGAACGTGAACAGCTCCACAAAGTGGAAGCCGATCTGGATATGACCTTTGAGAGCTTTATCGACACCTACACAGCCGATATGAA
>CAKVAX010000002.1 GCA_934725425.1 uncultured Eubacteriales bacterium
TTTGATTCGCTTTTTGCGAATCTTTTTTTATCCTTTTTTATTTATTTTTTTAGCTCCCTATTCGGGAGCTTTGTTTATTTATTTTTATTATTAAATCTTCTTTCGGTTTCTAAAAATTCTTCCAGGGGGATAACTTTTTTGCTCATAGTTTCTTCATAGGGATTTTCTTTACTTGGATTAAATCTGAATAGTTTCCAGTAACCCGATTCCACAGCTTGTTTTGCTGAAAGCAGAGAATTTTTCATTCCGCCTTTTATCCCGTGATTTATGCACGGAGAATAGGCAATTATAATTGAGGGTCCTTCATAATTTTCTGCTTCTTCGAACGCTTTAACACATTGAGCGTAGTCTGCGCCTAAAGCTACTTGAGCGACATAAACATATCCGTATGTCATTGCGATTGCAGCCAAATTTTTTTTCGGAGTCTTTTTTCCTGATGAAGCAAATTGAGCAATCGCTCCCTTTGGTGTGGATTTCGAAGCTTGACCGCCTGTATTTGAATAAACTTCTGTGTCAAATACTAATATATTCACATTTTCGCCTGAGGCAATCACATGATCCAATCCTCCAAATCCTATATCATACGCCCAGCCATCTCCACCAAAAATCCAAACGCTTTTTGTATTGATATCATTTTCGTTTTCCAGAATATCTGTAATCAATTTTTGGTCAATGTCTATATCATTTTCTTTATTTTTTAAGTATGCTTTTAATTTATTTGCAAAAATATAATTTTCTGTGGAATTATTTTTTGTTTCTAAATATTTTTCGCATATATTTTTTAATTCTATATTTTGGGTGGAATTTTTTATAGAATCTATTATTTTAATTATCTTATTCCTTTTTATTTTTTGAGATAAAAATATTCCATAACCAAATTCCGCATTGTCCTCAAATAGTGAATTTTGCCACGCTGGACCTTTGCCTTTTGAATTTATCGTATATGGTGTAGAGGGGAATGATCCGCCCCAAATTGAGGAACATCCTGTCGCATTAGCTATAACCATTCTATCCCCGAAAAGCTGAGTCGTTAGCTTGGCATATGGTGTTTCGCCACAACCTGCACACGCCCCGGAAAACTCTAATAGAGGCTTTTTGAATTGACTTCCTTTTATTGTTTCACGTTTGAATTTCTCAAATATTTCGGACTTTTCCGGAATGTTTTCGCAGTATTCAAACGCTTTTTGAGAATCATAATTCACAGGAACCATCGATAAGGCTTTTTTCCCTCTCATGCCCGGACAAGCTGCAACGCAATTTTCACATCCGGTACAATCTTTATCAGAAATTGTTATCGAAAAATTTAAATTAGGAAATCCAATCATTTTTTTAGATTTTAAATTTTCAGGAGCATTTTCGATTTCATTATCGTTTAAAGCCTTAAGACGGATAACTGCATGCGGGCACACCAATGAGCAAATTCCGCATTGAATACAATTTTCCGGAATCCATTCCGGAACAAAACTCGCAGTTCCTCTTTTTTCCAAAGCTGCTGTTCCCGGAGGTATTTTTCCATCTGCGTATTCAATAAACTTTGATACAGGCAAATCATTTCCTGATAATTTTGTTATCGGGTCCGCAATATTTTCAAAAAATTTCTTGAGCTCTGAATTTTTTATATTTTTACTATCTGAAAAATCGTTTTCTTCTGATATATCATTCCAAGATTTTGGAACGCTTATTTTATTTAAATTTTTCATTCCTGCTTCGGCAGCGGCATAATTGATTTTTACGATAGATTCGCCTTTTTTTGAATAAGTTTTTGCAATGGCTTCTTTTATCAAATCGAGGGCCTTATTTTTTTCTAATATGTTTGTTATTTTGAAAAAAGCAGATTGCAAAGTTGTATTTACTCGTCCTCCAAGGCCCAAATTTCTACTGATATTTGCCGCGTCTATAGTGTAAAAACTGATATTATTTTTAGCTATATATTTTTTGATTTTTCCGGGCAAAAATTTATCAATTTCTTTTTCGTTCCAATCGCAATTCAAAAGAAAACTTCCGCCTGGTTTCAAGTCTTTTATCATGTCATATTTATTGATATATTCTTTTGTGTGACATGCTACAAAATCGGCTTTGTCAACATAATAGGTAGATTTTATTGGTGCATCCCCAAATCTGAGATGAGAAATAGTTAATCCGCCTGATTTTTTAGAATCATACTGAAAGAATCCTTGAACATATTTTTCGGTATTGTTTCCTATGATTTTTATTGTGTTTTTGGCCGCACTTATAGTGCCGTCTGAACCTATTCCCCAAAATTTGCAAGAAAATGTCCCTTCGGGTATAGTATTTACTTTTTCTCCTATTTCCAAGGACAGATTAGTTACGTCGTCTTTTATTCCCACCGTAAATCTATTCTTTTTGCTTTTCGAACTCATATTATCATATACAGCGATTATTTGCTCCGGAGTTGTGTTTTTTGAGCTTAAACCGTATCTTCCTGATAATATTTCCACATTATCAAATTCTGAACCTTTCAGCGCTGCTAAAACATCAAGATATAAGGGTTCTCCGATAGAACCCGGTTCTTTTGTCCTGTCAAGTACTGATATCATCTTTGTAGATGACGGCAAAGAATTTAAAAGATGTTTCACAGAGAAAGGTCTGTAAAGATGTACTTTTACAAGCCCGACTTTTTCTCCTTTGCTTATTAAGTGGTCGATTGTTTCTTCGATTGTTTCGCATACCGAACCCATTGCAATTATTATTTTTTCCGCATCAGGTGCTCCGTAATAGTTGAACAGTTTATAATTTGTACCCGAAAGAGCGTTTATTTTATTCATGTAATTTTCAACGGACTCTGGGATTTTATCATAGAAAATATTACAGGCCTCTCTGTTTTGAAAATAAACATCATCATTTTGAGCCGTACCTGCAATTAGTGGGGAATTGGGGTTCAAAGATCTATTTTTGAATTCCTGAAGCGATTTTTTATTTACCAATTTTCCCAAATTTTCATAGTCTATGAGTTTTACTTTTTGAATTTCGTGAGATGTTCTGAATCCATCGAAAAAGTGCAAAAACGGCACTCTGCTCTCGATTGCACCCAAGTGTGCAACACACCCTAAGTCAAAAGCTTCTTGAGGGTTGTTTGAAGCGAGCATCGCATAACCCGTTTGACGGCAAGCGTATATGTCGGAATGATCCCCAAAAATAGATAACGCATGCGCAGCTACGGTTCTCGCTGCAACATGAATAACTCCCGGGAGCAATTCTCCGGCCATTTTATACATATTCGGTATCATCAATAAAAGTCCTTGCGAAGACGTAAATGTTGTTGCAAGTGCACCGGCAGAAAGAGCGCCGTGAACTGCTCCCGCAGCTCCGGCTTCAGATTGCATTTCGGCGACTTGAACTTCTTCTCCGAATATATTTTTTTTACCCGATACAGAATTCTTATCTGTTACATCAGCCATCACGGATGACGGTGTAATGGGGTATATGGCGGCAACTTCCGTGAAAGCGTACGCTGCATTTGCTGCAGCCGTATTGCCGTCCATAGTTAATATTTGTCTTTTTTCAGTCAATTTTTTTACCTCTCTTTTCCTAACCAATTTATTAAAAATTATCTTGTTAAATTAATATGCTTTTGCCCAATATACAAGATGCTTGGCGTCTTTTCCGCAAATAGCGCATTTATCGCCTGTCTTTTCCTCGTTATCACGAATACATCTCGAAGTAAATGCAGTTTCTTCTTTAGATTTTTTCTCGCATTCTTCACTTCCGCACCACATAGCTTTGATGAATCCGGGCTCATTTTTAGCAATATTTTTGAATTCCTCGAAATCTTTTGCTGTGTGAGTCATTTCGATTCTTCTCTTGAGCGCATTTTGGTACATTTCATCGTGAACTTTCTTTAATAAATCCGGGATTTTACTTTCAAGTTCGTCAAGCGAAACTGTTATTTTTTCTAAATTGTGTCTAAGGACTATTACGCATTGATTCTTCTCGATATCTTTAGGACCGATTTCTATTCTTAGCGGAACACCGCGCATTTCATGCTCAGAAAATTTCCATCCCGGAGATTTATCCGAATCATCAATTTTAACTCTGCAGATATTTTTAAGTTTATTTTGTATTTCTTCGGCTTTTTCCAATACGCCTTCTTTATGCATTGCTATAGGAATAATTATTACTTGTACAGGAGCGATAGCGGGCGGAAGAACCAATCCTCTGTTGTCTCCGTGAACCATTATTACCGCACCTATCATTCTAGTAGTGCTTCCCCATGAAGTTTGGTATGGATTTTCCGGCTTATTTTCTCTGTTTTGAAATTCTATTCCAAAAGCTTTTGCAAAATGATTTCCGAAATAGTGGCTGGTGCCGGATTGTAGAGCTTTTCCGTCATGCATTAAAGCTTCGATAGTATAAGTTGCTTCTGCGCCGGCAAATTTTTCACTTTCTGTTTTTTGCCCTTTTATTGCAGGGATAGCAAGTGCGTTTTCAAAAAAGTCAAAATATACATTAAGCATACGCAGAGTTTCTTCCTTGGCTTCTTCGGGAGTCTCATGCAAAGTATGACCCTCTTGCCACTGAAATTCAGTTGAACGAAGAAATGGGCGAGTGGTTTTTTCCCAACGCACAACATTGCACCACTGATTGTATAATTTTGGTAAATCTCTCCAAGAATGTACTACTTTTGCGTAGTGTTCGCAGAAAAGAGTTTCGGAAGTAGGCCTTACGCAAAGCCTTTCTTGTAATTTTTCATTTCCTCCTTGAGTAACCCAAGCAACTTCCGGAGCAAACCCTTCGATGTGGTCTTTTTCTTTTTGCAGGAGGCTTTCAGGTATGAAAACCGGCATGGATACATTCTGGTGTCCTAGTTCTTTAAATTTTTTATCCATAATAGACACCATATTTTCCCATATTGCGTACCCGTAAGGTTCAATCACCATGCAGCCTTTTACGCTTGAGTAATCCATGAGTTCAGCTTTTTTTACGATATCAGTGTACCATTTGGCAAAATCTTCATCCATGGACGTAATTTCTTCAACTTGTTTTTTATTTTTACTCATAAAACTAGTCCTTTCAATTTCTTTAAACTCTATACTATTATACTGCAATAGGTGCATAAATTAAAGGAAAAGTTACTTTACTGTGGCTATATAAAAATCCAAAACAGAGATAAAAAGAGAAAATATACTAATAAATAAAGAAAAACAGAGATAATAACAATTTAAATTAAATTTTTGTTGACACTTTATGTCCATAAATGATAAAATTAATATGTTAAAAAAATAATAAATTATTTAGGAGGAAGATCGATGTCTACATACATGCCAAAATCAGGCTCAGTAGAACGCAAGTGGTACATTCTTGATGCCGCCGGAAAGCCGCTCGGAAGAGTAGCAGTTCAAGCAGCGAATTTACTTCGCGGAAAAAACAAACCGATTTATACGCCCCACGTTGATTGTGGTGACCACGTTATTATCATTAACTGTGAAAAAGCAGTGCTTACAGGTAATAAACTTACTCAAAAATATCACTATCATCACACCGGATATGTCGGAAATCTTAAGAGTGTGAGATACGACACATTAATGAAAACTCACCCGGAAAAAGCTATGCACATGGCTGTTGAAGGAATGCTTCAAGACAATGCTTTGGCAAGAGCTCAAATCGTAAGACTTCGTACAGTAGTAGGTTCAACTCACAAACACGAAGCTCAAAAACCGGAATTATGGACTGATATGGGGGGAAATAAATAATGTATAACACAACTCCTTTCTTTTACGGAACCGGAAGAAGAAAACATTCCGTAGCAAGAGTAAGACTTTATAAAGGTACAGGTAAAATCACAGTTAACGGAAGAGATATAGACGAATATTTTGGACTTGAAACATTAAAAGTTATAGTTCGTCAACCTTTGGCTCTTACCGAAAGTGAAGCAAAATTTGATATCGTATGCAATGTAACAGGCGGCGGTGTTGCCGGTCAAGCAGGCGCAATAAGACACGGTATTTCACGTGCACTTTTGGAATGCGATTCCGAGAAATTCAAAATGAGCCTCAAAAAAGCAGGTTTCTTAACACGTGACCCAAGAATGAAAGAACGTAAAAAATATGGTCTCAAAAAAGCAAGAAAAGCTCCACAATTTTCAAAGAGATAATATTATATACTTGTTTTGTGTGGATGATTCGTCTGAAAAAGGTGGTGTGGATTGGGCTGAAAATTTGCCCGCATAATTTATGAATGATTATGTTATAATGACTGATTCAACTATAGATTTGAATGCGGATTTAGCGGAAAGTTTGGAACTTAATGTTATTCGTATGTCGGTTTGTGTTGATGATAAGACTTTTTCAGATAATGAACTTACTCCAAAAGAATTTTATAGCAAACTTAGAAATAAATCTGTTTCTTCAACTTCTCAAATAAACCCCTCTGCATTTGTCGAGTACTTTACCGAAATAGTGAAAACCGGAAAAAACATTTTATATATATGTTTTTCTTCGGGGCTTAGCGGTATGTATAATTCCGCAGTTTTAGCGGCCGAGCAAGTACGTAAAGATTACCCCGAAAGAAAAATTTTAGTAATTGATTCTCTTTCGGCTTCGATAGGTGAAGGCTTGCTGGTTTATCACGCGGCTATGAAGAAACGCACGGGAGCCGGTATCGAAGAGGTTGCACAGTGGGTGGAAGAAAACAAACTTAAAGTTTGCCATTGGTTTATGGTTGACGATCTTAATCATTTGTGCCGAGGCGGAAGACTTTCTCAAGGCGCGGCGTTTTTTGGAAGTATGATGAATATAAAGCCAATTTTAAGCGTCGATAATGAAGGAAAATTAAAGGTTGCCGCCAAAGTACGAGGAAAATCCAAAGCAATGGACTATATCCTCGAACGGATTGAGAATTGCGCACAAGACGTGAAAAACCAGATTATTTTGGTCGGTCACGCAGATTGTGAGGACAACGCAAAAATTCTTGCGAGTATGATATTTGATAAATTTAATCCAAAAGAGATTATAATAAATAACTTAGGTGCGGTTATAGGTTCCCACGTGGGTCCCGGTATGTTTGCCGCAACATTTTTAGGGAATAAGCGATAAAAATATTAAAGAGGAGGAAAATTTAAATGCCCAATATAAAATCAGCTAAAAAAAGAGTAAAAGTTACTAAGATTAAGACCGAAAGAAACAAAGCTTATAAATCCGAACTTAGAACTTTGATTAAAAATGCCATGGTTGAAGGCGAAGTAGAGACCGGAGAGGCTGTTAAACGTGCTATTAAGAAAATTGACGAATCAGTTTCTAAAGGCATTCTCCATAAGAACACAGCTGCTCGCAAAAAAGCTGCAGTTATTCGCAAATGCAGAGCAAAATAGTGTTTTTAACTTAAAATGATTTTGAAGACCTTCGGGATTTCCCGGAGGTTTTTCTATTTTCCAATAATTAAAATAAATTATTTAAAATTTATATAAAAAAATCTCTTGACAAACTATATATATGCATATATAATAGTTTTGAACAACAGAAGTAGTTCAAAAAATTATAAAGGAGTGTTTAGTATGTCAGAGATGGAAAAAAACATTATTTCGGAAGCAGATTTAGAAAAAGCAGCAGGTGGCTTGAAAATTGATAAGAGCACACTTAAAAAAGGCTTAATCGCAGCTGGAGTATTGGCTGCAGGTACAGGAGTAGGAGTAGGCGCATACGTTATTTATAATAAGAAGAAAGGCTCAAAAGGATCAACACCAGTATCACCAACAAATGGTGAAGCGCTTGATGCAGCTGGTATATCCGACGATGAAGCTAGAGCATGGAACGGAGAAACTATGGAACGGGATGCTGACGAATAATTGTTGTTTGAAAACAGTCTTATATAGAAAGATATAGGCTCACTTTTTATAAGTGAGCTAAAATTTTATAATATCGTTTTAAAGGAGTGATTAATATGCCAGAGATGGAAAAAAATATCATTTCAGAAGCAGATTTGGAAAAAGCAGCAGGTGGCTTGAAAATCAGCCCGGAAACTCTTAAAAAAGGTCTAATATCATTGGGAATATTAACTGCAGGTGCAGGTTTAGGAGTAGGCGGATACATCGTTACTAATAAAGTGAGAGAAGCAGGAGGAATTCGTCCTTTCGGAGAAAAACTCCTAAGAAAGAAGTCGGACGATGACTCAGATGAATATATAGAATGCGGATCATCAGAGGACTAGTAGAAAAACTTTATAAGTGAGCTAAAATTTTATAATATCGTTTTAAGGGAGCGATTAATATGCCAGAGATGGAAAAAAATATAATTTCAGAAGCAGATTTAGAAAAAGCAGCAGGTGGCTTAAAAATCAGCCCGAAAACTCTTAAAAAAGGTCTAATATCATTGGGAATATTAACTGCCGGTGCAGGTTTAGGAGTAGGCACATACGCTATTGTTGATAATATTAAAAAATCTAAACCCAGAAAGCCGGTATTAGATTATGAAAGCGAATTCTGAATTGAATAGTTACTTTTATATAAAAAATATATGCTCACTTTTTATAAGTGAGCATTAGCAATGTTTCAGAGGAAGATTTAGAAAAAGCAGCAGCCGGCTTGAATATGAGTGCTGAATTGCCGGATGATTTTAAATTGGACGATTAAAATTATAATTGATAATAAAAAACCATCCTTCAATCGAGGATGATTTTTTTACACAAAACCGACACTCTCCGTAACGGGAGAGGTTTTAATTTCCAAAATTTATTGCTTGCATAACGCATGGTCGGAACTTAATACCACTAGATTTATTTAGACTTTTTTAAACATTCTATAATTTCTTTAATCGCAGATACTTCTCTTTCTGAAAGTCCTTGGATATTTATCACGGAAGTTCGAGGTATGTTCAGTAAGTAATCCGATGAGACGTTAAACAGCAATGAAAGCTCTATAATGTACTTGGTTGAAGGTACAGAAATTCCCATTTCCCAAGCATTTACGCTTGAGCGAGTAATTCCCAGCTTTTTTGCGATCTCGGATTGTGTTAATTTTTGTTTTGTTCGTAATTCTTTTATTTTTTCCGCAATCATTACTAAAATGCCTCCTTTATTATAATTTTATCGTGAACTAGGTAGCATTACATTATCATTTAGATACTTGTAATTTACAAAACATAGTTTTAACGTCAAGTTTGTAAATATACATTTTTAACTTCCAAAATTTTGTTAATTTGCGATGACAATATTAAAAAAACATTGACTATTCATCTGATAAATGATAAAATTATAAAGGCTCATTTTTGAGTTAAATCCTTATCTCATACATAAAATGAGATCTTATGTCCAGAAGGAGGTGCCATGAAGATGGTAGAATTAAAACACGATTATGAATTTGTTTTGGTAGCTTCAGTTAAATTAGGAGAAAAAACAGAAGAATTAATTTCTAAGTTTAAGGAATTAATCGAAAAAAATGCTGAACTTTCAAACATGACCAGTTGGGGAAAAAGAAAGCTTACTTACTTAATCAATAAGGAGTCAGAAGGAGAATACGTTCTTTTTGAGTTCAAAAGCAATTCTGAATTTCCTAAAGAGCTTGATCGTATCTGTCAGATAACTGACGGTGTGTTAAGATCTATGATAGTAAAAAAATCTGTATAAAAGGAACGGTTGTTAAAATATGCTGAATATAGTTGTGCTAACAGGCAGATTAACTGCAGACCCTGAGCTCAGACATACTTCGAATGATATAGCAGTTACAAGTTTTACTATGGCTGTAAACAGAAGATTTTCAAGAAATGTCGAAGAAAGACAAACTGATTTTATAGATGTAGTCGCTTGGAGAAATACAGCTGAATTTGTGTGTAAGTATTTTCAAAAAGGCCAGTTAATTGCAGTCGAAGGTTCGATTCAAACTCGTACTTATCAAGATAAAGACGGGAATAATCGAAAAGTTTTTGAAGTTATTGCAAGTAATGTTGATTTCGTTGAGTCGAAGAAAAATTCAAGCACGGATAGTTTTCAACATTCCGCAGATAATTTCTCTGCTAATCAGGCAGCTTATACCAGCGGAAATAATGATGATTTCCAAGCTGTGGAATCGGATGATGATTTGCCGTTCTAGTTTAGGTTAAAATATACTCACGAAAGGAGATTGAAAAGAAATGGCTGAAAAAACAGAAAGAACTGAAAGACGCGAAAATAACAGAGGCAGAAGAATGAGAAGAAAAGTTTGTGCTTTTTGTGCTGATAAATCTGCTAACGGTATAGATTACAAAGAATTCGGAAAATTAAGACGTTTTATTTCTGAAAGAGCAAAAATATTACCTCGCAGAGTAACAGGAACTTGCGCAAGACACCAACGTGAACTCACAACCGCTATTAAGCGTGCTCGTTATCTTGCACTTTTACCATATACAAGCGACTAATTAATAAAAAAGTCTCTCTTAATTTTAAGAGAGGCTTTTTTTATTTTAGGTGATTAATTAAATTCCGCATTCAAAATTTCTATTTGAAAAAGTAGGTAGTGTTTGGAGCTCGCTGAAGAAAAATGTTTGGTCAACTGAGGACATTCTTCTAACATTTTTTGCTTCATTTCAAGGTCAGTGCATTCGGTAGCCTTACCCGTTATTCTTAGCCAATTTCGAGTTCCGGTTTCTTTTGCAATTATTTGTATATTTCCGTTTTTTATTATTTGACTGTGTACTTGATTTTTATCGCTTGTGGAAATGTATAACTTTTTATTGCATTCCATTATAGCGCCGAACGGTCTGCCTGCGGGGAAATTTTTATTTATTGTCAGCACGTAGAAGCATTCGCATTTTTTTAAAAAATCACAAATTTTACTCATAAATTTTTCACCATCGATTTTATAAATTTTTTCTCATATCAACCTACACCAAAATAATTTACTTGAAAAAATAATCGTAAAAAGCCGACCATAAAGTAGCCGGCAAATCTTTCTGGTACGAGATTTCATAAGAATCTTGAATAAACCGATATTTAAGTGGTTTACATCTATTGGTAATATTTACATTTTAGAAGTTCAACATAAAACTACAAGCATATGAAGTTTCATGCTTTAAATTATATTGATTTATTTTTGAACTGTCAAGCACTTTAAAAATCTTATTTGACTAAAAAATAATTTGAAAGGACAAATTAAAGATTATTCTAAAAATTGCCCATTAACTAAAAGATAGAACATATTTAAAAGATTTAATCATTACGCAGGTTTTGACTTATGTGATTTAGTTATGTTTACAAAATTAAGCAAATATTATTAAACAGTTTGTTGTAGATGTTACTGATTTTTACCGATAGATTCTTAGAGAGAGGCTTAAGTCGGTATGACTACAGGGGTTAGCTGCGAAATAAACTCTCCAAAAATATATTTTGCTATTGTTATTATTATATTTGGTGTGGATTTATTTTTTTAATGTGTAATATGTATTTTAACCAATGCTTTATCTGATAATTGATTGTTTTGATTTTTGATAATTCCGTGGTATTAATGAGAGGGCGGAGCGTTTGAAGCGTTTTGAAGAAATGGATTTACATATTTTAAATTAAAGATTTTAATTCGGCAATTTTATGTTATGGTAATATAGATACTGTATTTGAAGTTTTATTTAGGTTGATATTTTGTGTTTTATTGGTTAAATTTATTAGACAAACAGCTGGTAAAATTTTCCATAAAAGACTTTTTTGTATTCAAAAAATAGAAATTAAATTTATGTTATTGAAATAGCAAGTTGAATAAGCTACACTTAATCTATCCTGCAGGTGGAATTTGTAAAATATGGGAGGAATTAGGTATGTCATTGAATGATTTGTCGTTTGGAGAAGAGTTTTGTTTAGAGGAAGAAACTCAACTGGGTCAAAAAGATGAAGTTGCTATCTTTTTGTGCGCTCTTTGCGGTTTGGGTACAGTTGCAGCTTGTATTGCATGTGGATGTGAGATTCCGTTAGCTTTTGGTTTGGGTGCATCTGTTGCCGCAGAGTTAGGAGGCGGAGTAGGAACCGCTGCCGGTACCGTAGCTCCGGCCTAATTTTAATAAAGTGATACGCAAGAGGGCTTTTAAGCCCTTTTGCTACTAATAGGAGGAAAATTATTGAAAGGTATTAAATTTTCGAGCAAATCCGGTAATTTGTATTTTTATGATAATTTAGCAGGACATATTTTTAACATAAATGATGACGAAAATATGGAAGCTATTCAAAAAATACATACCGAATTAAACCTTAAGAATAATAATTCAGAAAAAAATGAATTTAGTGTAAACGATATTAAAGATTATTTGTACGGTTTAGGTGAGGGCTTCAAACAACTAATGTTAGAAGTATCGTCCGCTTGCAATTTTCGATGCAAATACTGTACTTACTCAGAGTACTATGAATCCACACGGTGTCATGGTACGAAAAATATGAATTTTTCTGTGGCAAAAAAAGCTATTGACTATTATTTTAAAAATTTTGAAATAATACATAAAAGAAATGCCCTTAGAAAACCAATAATTAATTTTTATGGCGGTGAGCCACTGATTAATTACAAGTTGATAAAAGAGTGTGTTGAGTATATCAAAAAAAACTATTCGGAATATGTTCATGATGGAATGTACTATATTACTACTAACGGATGGCTACTTACTGATGATGTTCAAAAATTTTTATATGAAAATAAATTTAACACTGTTGTAAGTATCGACGGCTATAAAGAAAACCATGATAGAAACAGATTGACCATAACAGGGGAAAAAACTTTTGATACAGTAATGAATAATTATAATAATATGAAATCAAAATATCCTGTTGCGAGTTTGGCCGCTGCATCTTGCATAGATTACAAAACTGATATGGAAAAAATAATGGAGTTTAGCAATAAAAACGATGTTGATTTCATAGTCACTAATTTTGTTGAGAGCAATATGAGCACATATTATGATCAGTTTTCTGAAGAAGAACGGTTAGAATTCTTACAAAAATGGAACAAACTTAAAAAAATGATGTTTGATATGGTTAAAAACAAGGAGTATGGCGGTAATAAGTTTTTGGGAAAGTACCTTAGCCGTTTTTATAAGGATATAGTTTTTCACCCTAAAATGGGTAATGTTAGGTCAAAAGTGAGCCCTTATTCCGGAAGTTGTGTAATGGGTGAAAAAATTTATGTGGACGTTAAAGGAAACTTTTTCTTATGTGAAAAAGTAGGATGTAAATTCAATTTTGGAAATGTTGACACCGGAATTGATTTTGAAAAAGTAGTCGAAATGTTTAAGAAATATAGAGATAAGGCTTGCGATAAGTGCAAAGATTGTGATATTACAAAACTATGTGGTCTGTGTTTTAAAGATTTGGATGGCGATTTTAACTTTTCCAAGGACAAGGATATATGTAAGATGCAGCGAGAAAATAAGAAACGTATGCTGGAGGAATATGTTACCCTTATGGAATTATCTCCACAACTTTTTGATGAAAACACATCGCAGTATTATAAAAAACTGAACGAAGGAGATGTGTGCTAATGTTTTTTAAACTTTTACCCGAGGTATATTTGATAATGGGAAAGAATAAATCCTTTCTTCAAAATATATCTGCAAAAAAGGCGTTTTGGATAAATAACAATATCGCACGTCTAATAAAATCTTGTGAAAATAATGATCCTATCCCGGCAGAATTTTTAGAATATGCTAAAGAACTTGAAAAAAATAAGTGGGGAAAAATTACTAAAACACCAATATTTGTGGAAAAACTAAGACCTTCGAACATTATTGACACCAGACAAATCCACAGTAAAGCCCCGATTATAAATTATGCTACCATAAAGCTAACAGATATGTGCAATCTAAACTGTGATGAATGCGGAAAGGTTTTTTGCCCTTCTTGCTTAAAAAGAGGCACTGAAGATATTATGAATATCTCAACCTTAAAATATATTATTAAAAACCTTAAAAATTATAGATGCAAAACTGTGTTGCTTACGGGCGGAGAAGTAACGCTGATTCCCAATCTTAAGGATATTTGCGATATTATCTCCAAGAGCGGTTTGCGTGTTGTTATAGGTACTAACGGTACTAATAAATTAGATGATTATTTTATGAATTGTGATATAATTATATCAGTTTTTTCAAAGAAACAATTAATGAAAATTATTGATAATTATAAAGATTTCAGTAACGTTACGGTGGTGAACTATTTTAGTGATACGGGATTTCCTTTATTACCCAAAACTTGGAGATGTATAAACAGAACAAGCAAAAATCATAAAATTACCAAAAAAAGCCTAATCAACATATCGGTAGATAGATTTTATATGCGACAAACAAAAAGCACTTGTCTTAGTGATAAAATATTAATAGATGAGCGTGGAGATGTTTATCCTTGTTTAGAAGCGATAAAACATCGGAAAAAAGTTGGTAATATAAATGAATTGTCTTGGGAGGACATTGTGCAGAGATTATCTGAAGAATGTTGGGATGAAAAAATAGATAATCACAAAATTTGTAAAAATTGTGAGTTTAGATATGCTTGCAATTCGTGTTTTTTTGATGACGTAGAAAAAAATTGCTGTTATAATTTGGAGGTAGGAACATGGAGATAGTGGCAAATAAAATTTATAAAGAAATAGATTCTAAAATCATACTTAAGGACGTAACTTTGAGTATAAAAAGCGGATCTATATATGGATTAATAGGCCCAAACGGTGCCGGTAAAACCACTTTTTCACGTTTGATTATGAATATATATACTCCTACTTCAGGAACTATAACTGTTAACGGTATAGATACAACATCTGATGATTTTGAAAAAATCAAACCATATATTTCATGCGTAATGGATAATTTGGGATTATATAAAGATTTAACTGTTTCAGAAAATGTTGAATTCTTTCATAGGATATATTTTCCTAAAGCATCCAATATCGAAAGAAGTAATTCCATAAAAAAATCTCTCGAAATATTTGGGTTACAAGATAAACAAAACAGTAAAATAAATTTTCTCTCCAAAGGGGAACGGCAAAGATTGGCACTGGCACGTGCATGCTTGAACAGACCAAAATTAATTATATTGGATGAACCTACAATAGGTCTTGATGTACAAGGAGTCTTGCTTGTAAGACGTTATATTCAAGAATTAAAGAGACAGGGTACAACCGTTTTAATAAATTCCCATAATCTTAGTGAACTTGAAAAGATTTGTGATTATTATGGATTTATAAATAAAGGAAACATAATTGAACAGGGCAATTTTGATGAACTTGTTGAAAAATATGGCCAAAAAATGGGTACCAATAATCTGAGTTTAGAAGATATTTATAAGGTGATATTTAATGTGGAAGAATAAAGTAAGCCAATTACAACTCTTTGTGTGGTATTACACTAAATCTTTTAAAAACCGAAGATTTCTTTATACCGCATTAGCGTTACTAAGCATTTTTGTTTTAATCAAAAATTTGCCTATGTGGTACTTGATTATTGGCTGCTTTGCGCTATATATTGCTTCGTCTTATTACATGGTAAGCCCTTCGAATTCCGCGCTGGCTTGCACTCCGTTAAAAATAAAAGATATCATTAAGGCGAACTCATTTATTTTGATGATTAGATTTACAATCATTTCTCTGACGGCATTGTTTATTAAAGTGGTTTTTGAAAAAAAAATTAATTTTATAAGTTTGGTATATGTGCTTCAAATATTTATGTATATAATATTGGCATATGCCATATTGAAGTTACTGTTTGCTGTCGAATGTTATGTGCCTCAGAAATATCGTTACCCTACAGTTTATTTAGTTATGTCTTTTTTTATTGGTTTGTGTACTGTACTATATAAACTGACTTTGGTTTGGAGTAGTATCGCATTGGTAATTTTATCATTAATCACATTAACTATTTCGAATATATTAATCAAAAAATTATCTTACGAAGTAGTATTTTGTAAAGGGGCAAGTCAATGAACGCATTAATTTGGAAAAAATTTAAATGGATTACTCAGAACATAAAAACTTTTTCGTATTTTTTTATTGTACCCATAGGAATGGCGGTATGGTTGTTTTTCTCAACAAATAATAAAGATGCACTAATATGTTATTTTCCTTTTATTGCTACAGTAACCGGAATACTTTTTGATCAAATGGATATAGAAAATATTACTAATAAGGGATACGCACTTTATACTCCTATATCGTTGAAAAAAGCGTGGATATATAATGCACTTATCAGTTGGGGATTTAGGTTTATTTATTCGATAATTATAATGACTTTGGGACTATTTTTATATGAGTTTATACACGGATCCCCATATGTGACTTTTGCTACGTTTTTAAAAGGAATATTAAATGGTTTTTCTGCTTTTGGGATAGTTCTCTTTTCAACTCAATATGAGGTGGATTTTGCTAGGGTAAAACAGTATTTTGCTTTTGCATGGATAATACCTGTTTTATTGTGTGTGGCTATGTGTGAAAATAGCATGAGCGCTATGATCCCAACTGACATATTTGCTTTGCTTTATATATTTGTATTTTCCGCTTTCCTTATGTGTATAGCACTTATTATTAATAAAAATGTAAGCGCAGAAAAATTTATATTATCGTTAGAAAAAATCAGAAAAATAGTATCTGCACGTTTTAACGTGATAGATGAATAAAATATTTTTGTCGGAGTTATTAAAATGAATGTTTTTTTGTATTTTAAAAAATATTTGAATCGTGATATTGCACTGCAGTGTCTGGATTATTATGAAGAAAATGATATATTTTTAAGTACCGGTGATGAATATTTTTTACTGAAAGAAGAATTAACTGACAAAAAAATAAGCTATATGGATATGGCCAAGTTTATAAATGAAACTCGAGGATCACAGTTTTCTTTTTTCAGAAAGTACAATCCTATCATTTATAAAATGTATCATAACAATAAAAATGACAAATCGCCTGTAGAACAAAATTTAGATATAGCGAAATCTATCTTTATAAAACCGAATTTTCAGGATGGCTTATTTTGTAAGAAGCTTTCCAAAATTATAAGGCAGAATCGAGATAAGGAGTACCTAATTGTTGATTTAAGACATTCGGCAGGAGGAAGCGTAAAAAACTGTGCCGCACTTTGTAATATGCTACTACCCAAGTGCGATATTTTTACTCAAAATTTTAAAAATAGGACAGTTACATATCTTTCTGATGAAGATAGTTTTAAATTTAAAAAGGTGTTTGTTTTGGTAGATAAATTCACTGCAAGTAGCAGTGAAATATTTGCGTATTCACTTAAAACTCATCTAAAAAATTGTGTTCTTATCGGTGAGCCTACATACGGTAAAACCGTGGGGCAAGATATCATAACCAATAAGAAATATGGGTTTATATTATCTGTAGTAAGTTTTACATGGCATATAGATGGTTTTAGCTACAAAGATATTGAAATTGTTAAACCTTCTTCATGCGATAATTTTATTGATACCATTGTTGAAAGAATGTAAGAGTTAGCGCATTGAAATGAATAATAATTATGTGCCGAAATAAGACTATTATATCAGTACGATAATGATGACTTTCGTATATTAAAACAATCAAATTATCGAGCCTTGCAAGATGTTCAAAATACTACTTGCCCAAGTATTCTGAAAGACGTTTAATTTTCAGAAGTTTTCCGCCACGCATCTCAAGATTTATCTTACTGATATTGAAAATATTGATTGTAAGAAAAACTTAAATAAGTTTATTCAACCCGAAAGTGTCTCAAACGAGTTGCGTGAAGAAAAAGAATTAAGACAAAAAATAAGTTGTTCGCTAAATAAAATTTAACGAACAACTTAAAATAAAATCGACATTCCATAAAGCATTTTTCTGCCTCTTATGGAATGTCAATTTGGTACGCCCGGAGGGATTCGAACCCCCGACCTTTTGGTTCGTAGCCAAACACTCTATCCAGCTGAGCTACGGGCGCAAACGCTATGTATATAACTTTAACATAATAGTCAAAAAACGTCAAGAAAAAAATTTGCAATAATAATCATACATTTTATCGTTAATACTGAATATTAAAGATATAAGTTTTAAATGTTTAAATAAAATTGTATTTTTTAAATAAAATAATTTTTATTATGGAAAAAAATATAATAATATGATAGTATATTCTTACTACAATTTTTTTTAAATAATTATTACAGGAGTTGATTTTTGAAATGAAATCGAAAAAATGGTGGTTAATAGCGGGTGTTTCTGCTATAATTGTAGCTATAGCGGCTGGATGTTTCTTTTATTTTAGCAGTTGGGGAAAAGTATTTACTAAACCCGAATATATAAAAGAAGTCGTGGTACAAAACGAAAACTTTAATGATGTGCTTGATGAGTTTTTAGATTTAACTACAAGCTATATCGGTACTAAGGAAGATACTCAAAAACTTGAAGATTTAGCCAACAAATGTGAAACTTTTGTTAATAATTTAGAGAAAAAATTAAAGCCAAAAGTTCCAAGAGATTCTCAGGAGCATTTTGAAAAAATGATGACCATATATCGAAAATATTTAGAAGGCGTTGAAATGTACAAAAAGGCAGTTCCCAAGCCATTGTCGGAAGAAAGAACACAACTTATGTATGAAGCTCAGCAAAAAATTAAAGAAGCAGAAACTGAAATGAAAAATTTTAATTAAGGGTAGGGGAGTTATGCTTTACAGCCATAGTAACATCAATATCATATTGACAAATATACTGCTGATGATATTTTATCATTTAGCGGTTCTGTGGCTGTGCAAAAATTTAAATTCTAAATTTTTTAGCCCAGAAAGAATGCTTTATAAAATAAAAAATTGGGAGCATAACGGGCGATTTTATATTAAATACTTAAAAGTAAAGAAATGGAAAGATTATCTCCCTCAATATATTTCCAAAAATGGATTTTCAAAAAGAAATTTGATGTCAATCACAAAGCTGAATACCAAATATATAAATAATTTTATATTGGAAACTTGCAGGGCAGAATGGAATCATTTTGTATGCTGTTTATATTTTTTGATTTCACTTACCATAAATCCCATGCCATATGCTGTGATATTTTCAGCTATCCCAATAGCTATAAATTTGCCATTCATAATTATTCAACGATACAATCGAATTAGGTTGAAAAAACTCACCAATAAAAGCAGGGCAAAATGTAAGTTTTCACCAATAAGTACGTGATATTTTTCATTTTTTCTTTAAAATATATAATTGATTTTTATATTAAGATTTGATACAATATGTGATAGCTGATGGAGAGGTGTCCGAGCTGGCTTAAGGAGCACGATTGGAAATCGTGTAAGTCGTTAAAGCGGCTTCGGGGGTTCGAATCCCCCTCTCTCCGCCATATTGACAAATCATTTCGGATTTGTTATTATGATATAGTTGCGGCCATGCTGGAATAGGCAGACAGGCATGTTTGAGGGGCATGTGTCGAGAGACGTGTGGGTTCAAGTCCCACTGGCCGCACCAATAAAAATAAGGTAGAGTTTTCAGAAAGTCGCCCTTTGCGGGGTGGCTTTTTGATTTTTATATCAAGTTTTAAAATTAAAAATATGAAAAATAAATTTTTATATCGGTTTGTTATGTTATAAATAAAGTGATATAATATAAGATAGATATCGGAGTGTATAATTTAAATTTCAGTTTTTTATTTATATACTTTGAAAATATAATGATTTAGATAGATAACAGGAGGAAAGTTTATGTGTAAGAATGAAATGGATATCCATACGGGCCGACATTCTTTAGCTCACGTTTTGGCTAAAGCTGTCACGGAATTGTTTGACGATGTTAAATTGGCTATAGGTCCTGCGATAGACACCGGATTTTATTATGATTTTGATATGGCTCATACTATAACTGAGGATGACTTTAAAAAAATAGAAGAACGTATGGGTGAGATAATCAACAGGAATGAAAATTTCCCCAAAAAAATGATTAATATCGAAGACGCTCTGGAGCTTTTTAAAGATCAACCATATAAATTGGAACTGATTGAGAGCTTAAAAGACAAGGGCGAAGACATGTCTGTGTACTATCTTGGCGACGATTTTTATGATTTGTGCAGAGGACCTCACGTAGAAAACACAAAAGATTTAAAAAAATGGAGTTATAAAATTTCAAATGTTGCCGGCGCATATTGGCACGGAGATGAAAATAATACAATGCTCCAAAGAGTTTATGTTTATGCATATCCTTCTAAAGCCGAACTCAAAGAGTATCTTGATTTTGTAGAAGAAGCCAAAAAACGTGACCATAGAAAATTAGGTCCTCAGCTTGATTTGTTCTTTATGGATGAAACTGCTCCGGGAATGCCATATTGGTTGCCGGATGGTTGGAAAATGTTCAACGTCCTTATAGATTTTTGGAGACAAGAGCATGAGAAACGCGGTTATCATGAAATTTCGTCTCCGCTTGTAAACAGAGATGTATTATGGAAAACCTCCGGCCATTGGGCTCATTATAAAGAAAATATGTTTGCAATACCTTTGTCCGAAGACCAGACTTTTGCCGTAAAACCTATGAATTGCCCTAACGCTATGGTGGTATACGGCAGAAAAACAAGGAGTTATCGTGACCTACCGCTGAGATTTTCAGACTGTGATGTTCTGCATCGTAAAGAGGGTTCGGGTACTCTTCACGGGTTGCTCAGAGTTCAGATGTTCCGCCAAGATGATTCTCATAACTTTATAACCGAAGACCAAATTCACAGTGAAATAAATTCTATTTTGGATATTGCAGACTTATTTTACAGTATTTTTGGGCTAACTTACTCTCCTGTCCTTTCCACAAGGCCCAAAGATTTCATGGGTGACATTGCTTTATGGGATAAAGCCGAAGCAGAGTTGAAATCTGTTCTTGACGCAAGATATGGAAAAGACGGTTACAAAATAAACGAAGGTGACGGAGCTTTCTACGGTCCAAAGATAGATATAATGATGAAAGATGCTCTAAATCGTGTTTGGCAGACCGGCACCATCCAACTTGACTTCCAGCTTTCCCGCAATTTCAATCTGACCTATACTGACAAAGATGGAAAGCAAAAAATTCCTGTAGTGGTTCATAGAGTAATATATGGTTCAATGGAAAGATTCATAGGAATTTTAATTGAGCATTTTGCAGGAAAATTCCCATTCTGGATTTCAGCAAATCAAATCGGAATTGTTCCTGTAAGAGATGAGCATATAGATTATGCAAACAAAATAGCAGAAAAAATCAGAATGTCCGGACTGCGTGTAAGCGTAGACACCTCCGAAGGAACTATGGGCAATAAGATTAAATCTTTCCGCAAAAAATTGCTCCCTTATATCGTAATAGTTGGTGACAAAGAAATAGAAAATGATACTATTTCATTGCGTGTTAGAACCGGCAAACAGATAAATGATATTTCATTGGATTCATTTATTTCACAGTGTAAAAAAATGGTGGAAAATCATTCGCTTGATTTGTGTGAAGAATTTTAATGGATATATATTAAAAGTACACTCCCTGATTCGGTTTGGGGAGTGTTTAATTTTTGCAAAAATTAAATTACGTTGACGATATGTATAAATTATGTTACAATCAAATCATAATTAATTTAAAAGGAGTGTAAAATATGAAATTAAAGAAATTAATTTCTCTGGCTCTTAGCACCGGAATATTATCCTCATCGATACTTTCGGGCGGAGCCCCTCTTTTTGCTATGCTTCCGTCAGAGTCGTGGAATTTGGAAGAGTGGGTAAATAAAATGAAAAAAAGAGGCTCGAGACTTTGTCTGTCAAAAGATTTAGCGCAATATGAGGAACCGATAACTAAGGAATTCTTTGAACACATGGTTGACACCATGAGAAAAATTGCATTTGAAAGTGGGGGCATGGCTGAATTTGTAGAAGATGCCGGCTATATCGCAAATGTTTTACTCGCAAATTCTGATTTAGCTAAATATTTGTTTTTATACTCGGATGAAGAGTTAAATGGAGATCCTGATGCTTTTAATATAATGTCAAATGATCACTTGGAATATTCTTTATATGACATGCTTTTTGCTATTTACTGGACGACATTAAGAATGTATAGTTGCCCGCTTTATAAAAATCCTAAAACCGGAGTGGGAATCGAGGGATATGATCCGTTCGATAACACTGTATACACGAACATTCTTAATAGAATGTTATTTTGTCCCGAAAAATGCAAAAATACTGATACTTTAACCGCCATGAATTATAACTTCTTGTTGGCTAAAGTCCTGATAAATAAGTATCCTAAATACGCAGCATTAAGAGGGACTTTGCCGAAGCTGAAACAATTTATGGAAGAAATGTACAGGAGTATTAATGCCCAAAAAATTAATTTGAAAAAAGTTAATTTCAAAGAAACCGATATAACTTTTGAGCATATAATTAACAATCCTTTTTTTAAAATCACAGATAAAGAAAACGGCGATTTGCTGACGTTACCCCGCTGTATGGAAGATCGAAATCAATTACTCGCATATTGTAAAACTCGTGAATTGGGTGTGGCTATTGTAAAGATTGAAAAAATGTTTGTGCAAGGTTGTTTTATGCGTACCTCGATAGTATCACATTTTTCTTCTAACGAAGAAATAGCTCGTTCAAGAAGGATAGAAAGAAGACGCCGCGAGGAAATTAAGTTGGCGGAAAAGCTGAAAGAAGAACAAAAAAAAGAAGAACTAAAAGAAAGTAGTAAAATAGAATACGAGAAGAGAGAAAAAATTCACGAAGAAATTAAATTGAAAACCACTTTGAAAAAAGAAGAATTAAAAAAGCAAAGAGAAGCAGAAAAGAAAGCGCTGGAGGAATCCAAACTCAAAAAATCCGATGAGGAATTAAAAAAAGAAAGCGAAGAAATTAAAAACGAACAATTCAGATGCTTTTGTGAATCAGAATGTGCCCGTAATAGCACATACAAAGTTAAATCAAAAAAATCTTCAAAATCAAAGCAAAGCTGTCCAGAGGTTGACACAAAAGAATCAGTTTCTTCATCTGAATCAACATCTTTGTCAGGGTCGGTTTCTTCCTCTGAATCATCTGAAATTTCAAAACATAACTTAGAAGATATGTTTAAAACCGAAGGAAACAGCGAAGTGGAAATGAACATGAAAGATGCTGCGTATAGTCTATACTATGAACCGTCTTTATTTTCAAATTTAGAAGAAAAAAACGATGCCTCTACCGTAAAAAATATAAAAAAAAGTATCATGGAAATGATAGTTTCCCTGCACATAGGAGGGACGACTTACATCAAAGAAAATTTCGGAAAAAGAAAAATAATCAATATGTCCGGTTGTGGTCAAGCTAAAGTTGATTTGTACAAAAAATACGCTAATAAATTGGAGAGAATTTTCAAAAACTGTTCCGAACCTGTTTTGTACAAATTCAAGGTTAATTGTACTAAAGAATGCAGAGTCGCATATTTTGTAGACGACAAAAACAAAAAAATATACGTAACGGATAATATCGAACATATAGATAAAGGCGAAAAACACTAAAAATATAACATAAAACGCACCTTGAAAAATTATATTTCAGGGTGCGTATTAATTTTGATTTAATTTTTTGCATATATTCCAATGTGGATAATAAATTTAAAATTGTAGGGAAGAATACTTTCTAAAAGGAGAATGACAAAATGATAAAATTAAAATCTTTGTTTTGGAACTTATTTATTCCTCTTGCCGGAGGAGCTGTTGTAGGATTTTTAACAAAAAATTCTATGGATGTTTATAATAATGTTGCCAGGCCGGCATTAGCACCGCCTCCGATTGTTTTCCCTATAGTGTGGAGTATATTGTATGTTTTAATGGGAATATCTTCATATTTGATTTATGAGTCAAAAAGTAATCGAAAAGAAAAAAGCCTGTATGTTTACTACATCCAATTAATACTTAATTTTACGTGGCCCTTTGTATTTTTTAGCGGAAAAATGTTTCTGGTAGCATTTTTTATTTTGCTTTTGCTTTGGGGCATGGTAATTTGGATGACCGGGCTTTTTTATAAAATAAAACCCCTTGCCGCATACTTACAGATACCATATTTAATATGGCTTGGTTTTGCTGCGTATCTCAATTTAAGTATAGGATTTCTGAATATGTAGTTTTTAAATAGGAATTGAAATATAAGAAGCTATAATATATAATTAATAAGTATTTTTATAATTCTATACAACTGAGGAAAGCGGGAAATAAGATGATAAACGTACCGGAAATGTTTGGAAGCATGGTGTTTAACGACTCTGTTATGAGAGAACTGTTGCCCTGTGAAATTTATGATAATTTAAAGAAAGCAGTTAAAGAAAATTCTCCAATCGATAAGCAAACCGGTGAGTTTGTGGCCAGAGCGATGAAATCTTGGGCTATAAGTAAAGGAGCTACCCATTTTACACATTGGTTTCAACCTATGACTGAAATTACTGCGGAAAAACATAATAGCTTTTTGGAATTTGATGATGACGGAAATGCTAAAATGAGTTTTTCTGTTAAAGAACTCATAAAAGGAGAATCAGATGCTTCGAGTTTACCTTCGGGAGGCTTAAGAGCTACGTTTGAAGCACGAGGATATACTTCTTGGGATCCTACTTCTCATGCGTTTGTCAAAAATCATTCTCTTTATATACCTACATTTTTCTGTTCATATAGTGGCGAAGTTTTGGACGAAAAAACTCCGCTGCTTAAGTCTATGTATGCTGTGAATAAACAGGCTTTGAGAGTTCTCAGAGTGCTCGGAAATGATAAGATAAAAAAAGTTACTCCAACAATGGGGGCAGAACAAGAGTATTTTTTAATAGACAAAGAAGTATACGAGAAACGAAAAGATATACAATTCTGCGGCAGGACTTTATTTGGAGCCAAACCTGTTAAAGCTCAGGATTTGTCGGACCATTATTTTGCCGCTTTAAAACCCAGAGTTGCAGAATTCATGCAAGAACTGGATGAAGAACTCTGGAAACTCGGTGTTCCTTCAAAAACTAAACATAATGAAGTGGCCCCTTCGCAGCATGAAATAGCTCAGATTCATACATATTCAAATTTAGCCGCCGACCAAAACCATATAATAATGGAAACCTTGAAACAAATTGCCGAAAAGCACAATTTGGTTTGTTTGCTCCACGAAAAACCTTTCGAAGGTATAAACGGGAGCGGAAAACACAACAACTGGTCACTTTCTGCGGATACCGGTGCCAATCTTTTGGAGCCCGGAAATTCACCTCAAGACAATGTTCAATTTTTGGTATTTTTATGTGCCATGATTAAAGCTGTAGACGATTACTCCGACCTTTTAAGAATATCTGTTTCTTCCGCAGGGAACGATTGCAGGCTTGGTGGTAACGAAGCGCCTCCGGCAGTGGTTTCTATATATCTTGGAGAAGAAATCATAAATATTTTGGAAGCCATTGAAAAAGGAACTATTTATACCGGCAAAAAAAGAGAGAATTTTGAGATAGGCCTGGATGTTTTTCCGAGCTTTCCTTGCGATACTTCAGACAGAAACCGTACGTCGCCGTTTGCTTTTACGGGCAATAAATTTGAATTCCGTATGGTTGGTTCTGCTCAGTCTATCGCCGCTCCTAATATGATTTTAAATATAATAAGCGCCCAGGTTTTGAAAGAATTTGCCGATGAGCTCGAAAAATCTGATGACGTGAACAAAGCTCTTAAAGATTTGTTGGTCAGGGTTATAAATAACCATAAAAAGGTAATTTTCGACGGTAACAGCTATTCAAAAGAATGGGAAGAAGAAGCCGAAAAACGTGGCCTTTGCAACTTTAAAACCACAGTGGATGCTTTAAAGCATTCTTTGGATGAGAAAAATATAGAATTATTTAAAACTCATAAGGTCCTTTCGGAAAGGGAATTGGTTTCAAGATATGAAATCCATATGGAAAATTATTGTAAAATTTTGAATATAGAATCAAGAGTTATGCTAAAAATGGTAAATAACGAAATTTTGCCGGTAGCAACTGCGTATTCCAAGGAATTAAGCGATTCCATTGTCAGTAAATCTCAAATTGACAAAAAATTTGTCTCTGATTATGAACTCGACCTTTTCAAAACAATTTCTTCTCTGATTTCAAATTTGCACAATGCAGCACGTGAGCTGGAAGAAATACTTGAAAAAATTAAATTGAAACCCGATTTAAGTAGTAAGGCAGATTTGTATAAAACCGAAGTTTTGGAATCTATGTCAAAAGTAAGGGAAATTGTAGATACTTTGGAAGTTAATATTCCAAGAGCCAAATGGCCTTATCCAACATATGATGATATACTTTTCAGTGTTTAAATAAAAATTAATTGAGCACGGATTTTTTTCAAAAAATATTTTTATAGACAAAACTAAATGACACCATATTTAGTTAAGAATTTTTTCACGGTTTTTTGATATTGTTTTGAATTAACGAAAAAGGATTCTGCGTGACAAGCCCCCTTGACTATTAGAATTTCTTTTGGACACGAAGCGGCTTCATACAGTTCGTTTACCATGTATATCGGCACGAAAGTATCTTTGGAGCCATGGATAAAAAGTATTGGTATCTTGCATTTTTTAATTTGTTTTATTGAGCTCGCTTCTACAAATGAGTATTTATTCACAAGCTTTGTTATGAACGAAGTTATATGAAGAACGGGGAAGCATGAAATTTTAAAAAAAGTGGTAAATTGATATTTGAATTCGTCCCATACACTTGTATATCCGCAGTCTTCTATTACGCATTTTACATTTTCAGGTAGTGATTCTCCCGACGTCATCATTACCGTCGCGCCACCCATAGATACGCCGTATAGAACTATTTTTGCATCGGGATTGTACTTTAAAATTAATTTTATCCACTCCAGAATATCTTTCCTTTCAAGCCATCCCATTCCGATGTATTTTCCTTCGCTTTTACCGTGTCCACGAGCATCCGGAATTAAAATATTAAATCCCATTTTATAAAATTGCTTTGAGAGTTTTATTTGTCTAAGTCCATTTCCGTTGTAACCGTGGCACATAATTACCCAGTTTTTAGACGGGGCTTTGTTTTTCAAAATATATGAATGAAGTTTCAGCTTATCCTTGGATTGGATATATTTTTCAGTTGAATTTTCAAGAAAAAAATTTTTATATTTGATATCTTTATTTTTGGAATCTTCGGACGCATTTTTTTCTTTATTATGAGGTGCGGCAAAAATAAATGATTTGTCACTCGAAGAAAGTATTATCACCAAAAAAAGATAATAAGCCGCAATCGAACTCAACACGAATAGAACAAAAGCGCATATACTTGCAATAAATAAACATAAAATAATAATGTTGTTCATAATATTTTCACCGCTTTCTTACTGGGAATTTTAGATTTATTTATTATATCATCATTATAAAAAATGTGCAATATTTATAAAAAAGAAAGGCTCGAGAGGTAAAATATGTTATTTAATAGTAATATCATGAATATGAATATAAAAAATGCTGTGTCGTATTTAACATTTAAAGATTTTGAAAAATTTGACTTTTTAATCCACGCATTTTCTACTCGGATGGGTGGAGTGAGCGAGGGATGCTATAAATCCATGAATTTAAGCTTTTCTCAAGGAGATAAAGAAGAATCGGTTGAAAGAAATTATAATATATTATTTTCTGTTTTAGGGCTGAATATAAATAAAATTGCCATGACCAATCAGGTTCATGACAATTTTATAAAAATTATTAAAGAAAGTGATATCAACTCAGGAAATCTAAAATCCAACATTCACTACGAAACAGATGGCCTTATCACAAATGTTCCCGGTGTGGCGCTGGTTACATATCATGCCGATTGTCCGGCAATATTTATAGTTGACCCCGCCAAAAAAGTTATAGGGCTTGCCCATGCAGGTTGGAAAGGCACTGTCAAAGAAATAGCAGGGAATTTGGTAAATTCATTTGTAAAAAATTACAATTCTTTACCGCAAAATTTGATTTGTGCTATCGGACCGGCTATTTCAGGCGATTGTTTTGAAGTTTCCGAAGATATACTTCCTTATTTTGAAAATTTAAATTTAGCTGATAAATCATATCTGATACCTTCAAAAATCCCCGGAAAAATTAATATAGATTTACTTGAAGTCAATCGACAAATCCTTGTTAAAAGTGGTGTAAAAGAAAGTAATATCATAAAATCTGATGTTTGCACAAAATGCTATCATGATTTGCTTTTTTCTCATCGTGCTATGGGGAAAAACCGAGGTACAAATGCAGCGGTTATGTCGCTAAAGATACAAGATTAAAACTTTGCGTGAATTTTGCATTTTGGCTTGCGTATATGTAATAATTTTTGTCTTTCTTCTCCGGAAAGAAGTTTAATTGTTTTGAAATTGACCAACTCCGATTCTCCTAAACTGTCAGTAAGTTTTTTAAGTGCATCAGAACTCATGTTTTCGTTATAGAACGAAATCGCTTCCCTTAAAAAGCTTACTCTTACTGAATCGTTTTTGAAATATCCTTTGTTTTTATAGAATTTTCTAGTTTCATTGAAATTGTTTATCCGTTGTAAAAGGTCTTTTTCTCCCCGTACTGTGTGCATAAGGGAATCATTATTGTCTACTCTGTAACTATACAAATAATTAGGTATGGTTACTATTTTTTTGGCTGTAGGATAACTTACTTTGTTAAAATAAACATCTTCACCCATGCTGCATATATTCCTAAAATTTATATCATTCTTTCTTATAAAGTCTGTTTTGTACAAATGAGCCCACAAAGATACACATAAGGGATTAAATGTTTGCTCCGTAATTACTTTTTCCTCTGTTCCGTTGTAGCGGTCATTTTGCCATCTACAGTCTTTTGTAAATATGTAAATATTATGAAGAACTATGTCAGCATCATTATTTTTAGCTTTTTTGTAACATAGTTCACAGGCGTTTCTTTCTAAGATATCGTCGCTGTCTACAAATTTAATGTATTCTCCTTTTGCAGCGTCAATCCCGGTTTGCCTGGCGAGTGCAGCACCTTGATTTTCTTGGTGAATTACTCTTATTCTACTGTCTTTTCGTGCTTGATCTTTCAGAATATTAAGGCTGTTGTCCCAAGAACCGTCATCTACAAATATCATTTCGATGTCGTTTAAAGTTTGATTTTTCAAATTGTCGATACATTCGTTTAGATATCTTTCTGTATTGTACACAGGAACGATAATCGAAACTTTGGGATTTTCCGCACTAAGCTTACATCCAAAAAACATAAAAAGTGTGAGTAGAGCAAGGAAAAATTGATTTTTTCTGAATTTAAACATTTTAAATCATACCTCCATATTTTTTTTTATAAATTTCCTCCAGCTTATCGTAACATTTATAAATATGAAATTCAATCGAATTAAATGTATAAATAGTAGAAATAAAATTGACTTGTTTACAAAAAAGTGTTAATATAGACTAAAAATTAATTACAAGGAGGACGGTATGATAAAAAATCTTGTAAAATGTATCGGAGAATATAAAAAATATGCGATTATAGCACCTATATTTGTAATCGGCGAAATGGCAGCCGAGGTTGTAATTCCTTTTTTAACCTCCAATCTTATCGATTATGGAATAGACAAGGGCGACATGAATTATATAATAAAATCCGGAATTTATATACTTATTTGCACAATTTTGTCGATTATATTCGGTTGTATAGCGGGGAGCTGTTCTGCCAAAGCTTCCGCCGGATTTGCAAAAAATATGCGTGAAAAAATGTACGAAAATGTTCAAAACTTTTCTTTTTCCAATATAGATAAATATTCAACTTCGAGTATAATTACTCGGTTGACCACCGATGTTACAAATGTTCAAAATGCTTTTCAAATGCTTGCTTTTGTGGCTCCTGTGGCTCCTGCGCTTCTCATTTTATCTACGGTATTTGCTTTTAGAATAAATGCCGAGCTGGCATTGCTGTTTTTGGCTTGCGTGCCGCTCCTCGCGGTCGCACTTTATTTTATGGCTTCGAGTGCACATCCAATTTTTACCAAAGTTTTTAAAACTTACGATAAACTGAATGAAAGCGTTGAAGAAAATCTAAACGGAATCAGAGTAGTAAAATCTTTCGTCAGGGAAGAACATGAAAAGCTTAAATTTTTTAAAATTTCAAGTGTAATTTATAAATATTTTTTAAGTGGTGAAAAAATAATAGCTTTTAATATGCCACTTATGCAATTTAGCATGTATGCATGCACAATTTTAGCGGCGTGGTTTGGAGCAAGAATGATAGTTGCCGGTAGAAATGACCCGGCAAACGGATTGACAACCGGTCAGCTTTTAAGTTTGATTGCGTATTCTTCCCAAATTTTAATGGGTCTTATGATTCTTTCTATGATTCTTACTTTTATAGTTATATCAATTTCTTCTGCAAGAAGAATCTCTGAAATATTGACTGAAAAAAGTGATATCACCTCCCCGAAAAATGCAATCGAAGATGTGAAAAATGGAGAAATTTCCTTTAAGAATGTCGGATTTAGCTATGTTAAAGATAAAGATAATTTATGTCTTAAAGATATAAATTTAGACATAAACTCCGGCGAAGTGATTGGAATTACAGGAGGAACAGGAAGTGGAAAAAGTACTCTTGTGCACATGATTCCAAGACTTTATGATTCTACACTCGGAGAAGTTTTTGTGGGCGGAGTAAACGTAAAAAATTACGATTTAAAATCCCTTAGAAACGCCGTTGCTATGGTGCTTCAAAAAAACACGTTATTTTCAGGAACAATCAAAGAAAACTTGAAGTGGGGAAACGAAAATGCAACGGATGACGAAATAAAACGTGCTTGCAAAATTGCGCAAGCAGATGAATTTATAAACAATATGCCTCTCAAATATGATACTTATATAAAAAGAGCGGGCTCGAATGTGTCCGGCGGTCAAAAGCAGAGAATATGTATAGCAAGAGCTTTGCTTAAAAATCCTAAAATTTTAATACTTGATGACTCAACCAGTGCGGTCGATACAAAAACCGATGCTTCGATAAGGCATGCCTTTAAAAATTATCTTCCGGATACTACAAAAATTATAATATCTCAAAGAATATCTTCTGTTAAGCACGCCGATAAGATAATAGTTATGGAAAATGGCCGTGTTATAGGATTTGATACTCATGATAATCTGGTCAAAAATTGTGAACTCTACAGGCAGACATATGAACTCCAAACGAAAGGAGGAAAATAAAATGGAGAATAATTCAAAGTATAAAATAGATTTTAAAGTGCTTAAACGCCTTCTTTCGTACGTTAAAGGTGAGAAATTAAAAGTTTGTATTGTGATATTTTTTATACTCCTGAGCTCCGCTGTAGCTGCAGTATCTTCTATATTTTTGCAGGTGCTTATAGATAAATATATCTCTCCTCTCCTTTTGGAATCTAATCCGGATTTTTCCGGTCTTTTAAAGGCTGTCATTACCATGGCGTGTATTTATTTTGTGGGTGCTTTTTCTACACTTATGTACAATAGAGTTGTAGTAAATATTTCTCACAGCGTCCTTAAAAAAATCCGTGATGACATGTTTTCACATATGCAAACACTACCTGTTAAATATTTTGACAGCCACGCCCACGGCGATGTTATGAGTTATTATACAAATGACACCGATACTTTAAGGCATATGATTTCTCATGGACTCCCGCATATTTTTTCGGCCTTGGTTACGATAGTTACAATATTTTTTTCAATGCTTTACGTCAGCTTTTGGTTTACTGGGCTTGTGGTGGTGTTTGTTTTTATAACGCTTAAAATAGCTTCCAAGTATATAAAGAAAAGCAGTAAATATTTTGTTAAGCAGCAAGATGCGATAGGGGATGTTAACGGCTATGTCGAAGAAATGATTAATGGTCAAAAAGTAGTTAAAGTATTCTGCTACGAGAATAAATCTTTGAAAAAATTTAAAGTTAAAAATAATGAACTTTATAATAGTGCTACCGCAGCAACTACTCACGCCAACGTGCTTTCAACCTTTATGATGCATATAGGATACGTCCTTTATTTTATAATTGCTGTTTTGGGCAGCTGGATGGCTTTAAGTGAGTTCCCTAATTTTTGCCTTACCGGAAGAAATATCTTCACCTTGGGAATGATAGCTTCATTTTTGCAGCTTTCTATTAATTTTATCAATCCCATAAGCCAGATTTCGGAGCAGTTCAATTCAATAATAACCGCTCTTGCCGGTGCAAAAAGAATTTTTGAATTTATGGATGTTCAGAGCGAATCGGATAAAGGAAAAATAGACCTCGTTTATGTAGAAGAAAAAGACGGCAAAATAGCAGAAACCAATAAAAATACCGAAAAATGGGCTTGGAAAATACCGACCGATTCGGGCAAAGTGGAATATAAAATTTTAGAAGGGAAGGTTGTCTTTTCAAATGTAAATTTCGGATATTCTCCCGAAAAAATTGTTTTGCATGATATAAACATAGATGCCCGGCCGGGTCAAAAAATCGCATTTGTGGGCGGTACAGGTGCCGGAAAAACCACTATTACCAATCTTCTCAATCGTTTTTATGATATAAATTCCGGTAAAATCACCTATGATGGAATTGATATAAAAGGCATCAAAAAATCTGCTCTCAGAAAGTCTTTAGGTGTAGTTCTTCAAGATGTAAATTTATTTACAGGAACAATAATGGACAATATTCGTTACGGACGTTTGGAAGCTACCGATGAAGAATGTATAGCAGCGGCTAAACTTGTCAGCGCTGACGGTTTTATTGAACTACTTCCCGAAAAATACAATACTGTTATAAGCGGTAACGATAGCAATCTTTCACAAGGCCAACGTCAGTTGATTTCCATTGCACGAGCTGCCGTCGCTGACCCTCCTGTTATGATATTGGACGAAGCTACTTCCTCGGTTGATACTCGCACAGAAGCATTGATTCAAATGGGTATGGATGCACTCATGAAAGGAAGAACGGTGTTTGTAATTGCTCATAGGCTTTCAACAATAATGAATTCTGATAAGATTATAGTTCTTAAAAAAGGAAGAATAGTAGAGCAAGGTTCCCATGAAGATTTGCTTTCTCAAAAAGGCGAATATTACAGTTTGTATACCGAAAGCTTGAAAACCGAATAATTAAAATCTTAATTATATATAAAAAGACCGCACCAAAATTTCGGTGCGGTTCGTTTTATGTTTTACGTTTATTCACTTAGTTCGGGGTCATCGCTTTTCTTGACTTCCTCTTTAAATTTTGTCAGCTGAGCTCCTACCTTTGAAAGAGCGTCTCGATAAGTTGAATAATCATCGAATTGGTTGTGATAATTCAAAATTTTGTTTGCAGATTTCAACATAGATTCTTTTATATTTCTAAGATTTTCGCTTTTGTCTTTTGGGTTTGACTTTTTCAATTTAACAAATTCTGCATATCTTTCATCGAATTTTTTCATAGTCGAATACATTTTCTTGTAGTCGTTCTCTGGCATTTGCGGTGAAATCATTTCGGGATGATAAAATTCATCTTTGAATGTTTGAGTATATTTGCTTAATTGATTATTAATTTTCCCAATTAATTTTGATATTTCTCCCATCGTCATCACTCCTGTATTTTTATTTGAACATATTTTACAACAAATTCTGTGCAATGTCAATATATTTAAATAAATAATACATAATATTTTATATATTTAAGTGTGTTCACCCGATAACGGGTTATTTTGAATGGCGTTTTTTACCTGATTATTCGATATATGAGTGTATATTTCTGTTGTGCCAAGATTTACATGCCCGAGGACATCTTTTAAAATTCTGATATCCACATTACCGTACTGGTACATAAGAGTAGCTGCCGTATGCCTTAATTTGTGAACCGAATATCCCATTCCTTTGAATCCTGCCAAGTCAAGATATTTGTTAACCAAAAGCTGAACGGTTTTTGCGCTTATCCTATTGCTATTTCTGCTTATAAACAGAGCTTTCTTATCTTTAACTCCGTCAACCGGCCTTACTTTACGATAATTTTCAATCGCTGATTTGCACGCATCATTTAGGTAAACAGTCCTTTCCTTGTTCCCTTTACCCAGTATTTTGAGCGAGCCGTCTTCTCTTATATCGTCTGTGTTTATCCCTGTGAGTTCAGAAAGCCTGATACCACAGTTTAAAAACAGTGTAATTATGCAGTAATCTCGTTCGAGATTTTTCCCACCGTTGGCAATTACAGTGTCTAGAAGCTTTTTACTTTGTTCAAGAGTTAAAAATTTCGGCAAACGCTTACCCATTTTTGGAGTTTCCAGCTCTTTTATCGGGTTCGTTTCGAGTTCGCCTGTTTTATTAGTAAGGTATTTGAAAAACATTCTTAAACTGCACGCTTTGCGAGAGCGAGAAGCTTCACAATTTTTTCTTACTTCAGAAAGGTAATACATATATTCAAATACTTCAGTAAGAGAAATTTCTTTTATAAAATTTATGTCAACGTCATCAATGGGGATTTTTTCAAACGGCAAATCTTCCGGTACCAATTTGTTTTTCATTTTTATATACCTAAAAAATGTCCTCAAATCTATAAAATATTCTTCGACCGTTTTAGGAGATTTACCCTTTATGGTTTGAAGGTAACCCAAAAATTTTCTGAGAATTTCGGGGCTTTGTTCGAGAATACTTTGTTTCATAAAATTCACCTTATGATTTAAAAATACCCAATAACCTAATATTGAGTATTTTTTATTTTTATATTCTGTTTTGGAGCTGATAACCGGACTTGAACCGGTGACCTCTTCCTTACCAAGGAAGTGCTCTACCTGCTGAGCTATATCAGCGTGCATATTGGCAGGGGCAGAAGGACTCGAACCCTCGACACTCGGTTTTGGAGACCGATGCTCTACCAACTGAGCTATACCCCTATAAACTTGTTTGACCTCGACTTTGATTATTATACTATTTAAAAAAAATAAAGTCAAGAAAAATTATTTTCATTCAAAAATAAGATTATTAACATAAGTATTGACAAAGACCTCGATAAGAAATAATATGTTTGAGTAGGGTGTGTTTAAAGCTACATAATAAATTTTTTATCGGAGGATTTTTTGTATGTCAGAGGATTTAGATAGTATTTTTGAAAGTGTGAAAGAAATTTTGGTGGAACAATTCGGAGATGATAAAACCGAAATCACAATGGATACCGATTTGTTCAATGATTTGGATGCTGATTCATTGGATTTAGCGGATCTGATTTCTTCTATAGAAGATGAATTCAAAGTAGAAGCAAGCGATGAAATTATCAGCAGCATAACAACAGTAGGAAATATAGTTGAATATATTGCTGAATTGAAAAGTGTTCCCGAAAAGTCAGAAAATCAATTTGACGTCAACTAAAATTTGTGATACAATAGTATAGCCGCTTATTGCAGGCTTTAAAAGCTTTTTAGCTGCCTGATTCAGTAGCGAGATAATAAAAAGGTAGGTGCGTAAAAGAAGATGTACGCAATTATTGAAACCGGTGGAAAACAATACAAAGTTAGTCAAGGCGACGTAATTTACGTTGAAAAACTTGACGAAACAGAAGGAAATTCTGTTGATTTTAAAGTTATTGCAGGTCAAGATGACAAAGGTTTTTATGTTGGAAACCCTGATTTGTCCTCTGCAAAAGTTTCCGGAAAAGTTCTTAAGAACGGAAAAGGAAAGAAAATCACCGTTTTTACTTACAAACCGAAAAAGAGTTGTAAGCGTAAAATGGGACATAGACAGTTCTATACAAAAGTAGAAATCGAGTCTATTAAATTTTAAGTGAATAAGTTATGATTAAAGCCGAATTTTTTGTTACTAAAGAAGGATTTATTTTAGGGTTTGAAATTTGCGGTCATTCCGGCTATGCCGATCACGGAGAAGATATAGTGTGCTCTGCTGTTTCGTCTGCGGCGTATTTGGTAGCAAATACTTTGACGGATGTAATGCAAGTTAGCGCAGATGTGAAGGTTGACGATAGTTCGGGATACATGAAGTTGATCGTGGATAAAAATAAATTTTCGATGTGTAGTGATATACTAAATGGCTTAAAAATGCATTTATTATTGCTTGAAGAAATTTACTCAAAGAATTTAAAAGTAAGCTATGTGGAGGTGTAAGGTAGAGTGCTTAGAATTAATATACAGCTTTTTGCTCATAAAAAAGGTCAAGGTTCCAGTAGTAACGGACGTGATTCAGAATCAAAACGTCTGGGCGTGAAGCGTGCCGATGGACAACAAGTTTTAGCAGGGAATATCCTTGTTAAACAGCGCGGAACTAAAATTCACCCCGGAAACAATGTAGGAAAGGGCTCTGATGATACTTTATTTGCTTTAATAAGCGGGAGAGTTAAATTTGAGCGTGTTGGGCGTGATCGCAAACAAGTAAGTATCTATGCAGTAGATTAGTTTTTAAATTTATTGCTTTTATTTTAAAAAAGCGGGTCATGATGATCTGCTTTTTTTATTCGGTATTAAAAATTTTTAATGAAATTCAGTAGTGAAAGTCGGTGAAATTAAATGTTTGTTGATATAGCAAAAATAAGGATAAAGGCGGGCAACGGCGGAGATGGAGCGGTATCTTTTCACAGAGATATCTATACGGCATATGGCGGACCTGATGGTGGAAACGGAGGCCGAGGAGGGTCTATAGTATTTCAGGCAGACAGTAATTTGTCTACGCTTTCAAATTTTAGATATAAAAAGAAATTTTTTGCAGCTAACGGTCAAAACGGAGCATCCGGTAAAAAATCCGGAAAAAGCGCAGAAGACCTAATTATAAAAGTCCCACATGGTACTTTGGTTAGGGATGCTGAAAACGGAAAAATTATTGCCGATATTTCTTCCGATGAACCCTTTGTTATTCTTAAAGGAGGGCGCGGAGGAGCCGGAAATATGAATTTTGCAGGCCCCGTAAAGCAGTCTCCAAGGTTTTCTAAGCCCGGTGAAAAAGGCTTGGAATTAGAAGTTACGTTAGAATTAAAACTTTTAGCAGATGTTGGTTTAGTTGGATATCCGAATGTAGGAAAATCAACTATCATATCAATTTTAAGCGAAGCAAAGCCACAAATTGCCAACTACCATTTTACAACTTTGTCGCCTATCTTAGGTGTAGTGAGATATGATTCCGAAAATTCCTTTGTAATGGCGGATATCCCTGGATTGATAGAAGGCGCTTGGAAAGGAATTGGCCTTGGGCATAAATTTTTAAGGCATGTGGAAAGATGTAGGCTTTTATTGCATGTGGTTGATGTTTCGGGGTCAGAAGGGCGAAATCCTTGTCAAGATTTTGATATTATAAATAACGAATTAGAAAAATTCAGTAAAAAGCTTTCTAAACGTCCTATGCTCGTTGTGGCGAACAAATGTGATATAGCTACAGAGGAGCAAATCGAAAACTTTAGAAATTACATTTCTGAAAAAGGATATCAGTTAATTGAAATTTCTGCCGCTCAAAACAAAGGGCTTAAAAATATGCTTAATATTGTGGTTCAAAAATTGAGCACATTGCCGCCTGCAGAGCTTTTCAAACCCGAAGAAAGTTGTGACGATTTAGGGCAGAAAGAAGATAAACTTATAATAAGAAAAATTGATTCTGCATATGAAGCCGAAGCGATGTGGCTTGATAAGTTGATAGAGTCTGTTAATTTTGAAGATTATGATTCGATGCATTATTTCCAGGATTATATTTTAAAAGCCGGATTAATAGATGCTCTTAAAGACGCCGGCGCTATGCCCGGAGACACTATCCGCATAAAAGATATAGAATTTGATTTTTTTGAGTAATTGTGAGTAAAGTATGTTAAAAAAATTTATTAACAAAAATGAAATTGTGATGATGAGTCCTCAAAAACTTGCCTTTTTGGGAGATAGTGTTTACGAAATTATTGTTCGTGAAAAAATAATTTGTAGCCATAACGCCGATATAGGTGCACTTAACTCCCTAAAAGTAAAGAGCGTTTGTTGTGAGTATCAAGCGGAGCTATTTGAAAAAATTAAAGATATGCTTACTGAAGAGGAGCTTGATATCTACAAGCGTGGTCGCAATGCACATGTTAAAAAGATACCAAAAAAATCATCCCCCATTACTTATCATAAAGCAACGGGGTTGGAAGCGTTATTTGGATTTTTGTATTTGAGTGGGCAAGAAGAACGTCTAAGAGAATTATCAAATGAAATTGATTTGTAATTTGTGCAAATTATAGAATTTTGAAAATTTGATGTCGAAAACCGTAGTTTCGGTTGAAATTTGCTTAGAAATATGTTAAAATGTATATGTAATCTTGAACAAATAATTGTAGAAGGAGAGTAATTTTATGTTAGCATTTGGAGCAACAGCATTTTTGATTGTAGCTGTAGAAAAATTTGTAAAAAGTTTAGTTGATATGAAGTCAGTAGCATCTGACGTGGCAGGATTAGTAAAGAAATATTTATAATTTAAAGGAGATCACAATGAATAAAGTAGCAAATAAAGTATGGGGCGACGTAGTTAAGACATGTTCATTTATAATAAGTACAACAGCATTATATATCTCTGCACGTGCATTTGAAAATCATGCAATAGGCACTAATTACCTTGGTGGAAACCTTATTGGAGAAAGTGCAGATAAATTTGACAACGGTAAGAAAGCTCAACCCGCAACCAAAAAATAATACACCATTTATGAAATAGCAGATATTAATTTATCTGTTATTTTTTTTATTTTTTTATAGTTCATACTTTTTATGTAAATTTCTTCAATTTCATCATGAATTTCAAGTGCTCGTTTTAAATTTTTTACGCTTTCATTTAAAAACTCTTTTGATGCTTTGAAATTGAAATTCAATAAATTTTTGTGGCTTTTAACTAGGTCATTTATCAAAAATCTTTTCGAGTGTATTTTTGTAGTGCTTAATGACTTAGAAAAATTTAATTTGGAATGATAATTATTTATTATAAAAGCAATATCTGCTTCAGGAATTGCCATGGCATCAAAATGATTTTCTCCAAGCAAGCCGGAAGGAAATAATACCGTATTATAACCTTTAGACACTGCATTTTTATGAATAGTTTTAATAATTTTATTTCCCACTTCGCCTGTAGAATCTTCAATTACATATAAATTCTTAGCAAAGTGATTCAAGCTTTCCGCAAATAGATAATATCCTTTCGGAGTAACTGCACTGAGCATTTTTTGGTCTATTTTTCCGATTTTATTATTAAATTTATTTTTAAGGATTTTTTTGCTTAGTCTAGAGCAAAATTTATCTAATTTTTGATGATTTATGGAGCTACCTATAATATCCTGGTTTATTGAAAATATTTCACCAAAAGCATTTAAATATTTGGCGCTTTTTTTGTGATAAAGCGCATTCAGCTTACTTAAATTTATTATTTTATCTCTTTGCTTCATTAATTTTTTTTCACTCCAACACTCACCCAGGTTTATTATAGTGTCGCTCGCACCGGGATAGGTAGGGTCCATTGTATGAGGAGCTGTACCGTCTACTATACATTTTTTAGCTTCAGGAAAAATGACTGCGTCTACTGAATCAGGATCAGAAGAGCAGCAAATTATTTCATACTTTATTTTCAACTTTTCATATAATTTTTCTGCAACGCTTTTCATTAATGTTGATTTACCTGTTCCGGGACCTCCTTTTAGAATGTAGCAAAACCAGCCGTTTTCTGGCTCATATAAATAATTAAAAACGGATTTGAATCCGGTTGTACTATGCGAAGCTAAAAAAAATTTAGGTGATGAATCGATTTTTTTCATAAATATAATCACTCCTTTTGAAAATATATTATGAATTTTGGAGTGTTATTGTGAAAAAATGCTTCATCAATGTAAAAAACTGTACTCTATGAGTACAGTTTTATATCTTAATATGTATGTGTGCACACTTCTTTTATTTTTTCTTTTAAATTTTCAAAATCTTGTATAACCAAAGATTTTTGATTGGGATTTCTAAGAATAGCTGCAGGATGAATAGTTGGCATCATCCAAGTATTCTTTTTAAGATAAAAAGTCCCATGTTGTTTAGTTATTTTTATAGAAGGGTCTATAGTTCTCATAGCAGCGATTCTTCCGACGGCAACTATAATTTTTGGTTTAAGTAAAAATACTTGATTTCTAAGCCAATTTATACATAATTCTTGTTCTTCAGGCAAAGGGTCACGATTTTTTGGAGGTCTGCACTTTACCATATTTCCTATGTAAATGTTTTTTTCTCGGCTGAGTCCTATATCTGCGAGCATTGAGTCCAAAAGTTTTCCGGATCTTCCTACAAACGGTTTGCCTTGGATATCTTCCTGCTCTCCCGGTCCTTCTCCTATAAACATTACCTCAGCGTTCGTCACTCCCTGACCGAACACTACATTATGTCTTTCTTTGCATAAATCGCACTTGGTGCACTCCATGCAGTGAGTTTTTAATTCTTCCCATGAATTATACATATTTTTCTCCTTGATTTTAAACATTGAATCGGAATAAGACTATATCTCCGTCTTTCATTACATAATCTTTTCCTTCTGATCTTATCATGCCTTTTTCTTTTGCGACAGCCATCGAACCGCATTCAATCAAATTATCAAATGAGATAACTTCGGCACGTATAAATCCTCTTTCAAAATCGCTGTGGATTTTTCCGGCTGCTTGAGGAGCTTTGGTACCTTTTTTTATTGTCCACGCTCTGACTTCCGGTTTTCCCGCAGTTAAATATGAAATTAATCCCAATAGTTTGTAGCATTCCGAAATTAGTCTGTCGAGACCCGATTTTTCTAGTCCTATGTCTTTTAAAAATTCTGTTTTCTCTTCTTCTTCCATCTCGGATATTTGAGCTTCAAGTTCTGCGCAAATAGGTATTACTCCCGAATTTTCACCCTGGGCTATTTTTTTAACTTTTTCAAAATTAGCATTATTTTCCACTCCTTCAGAAAAGTCTTTTTCTGAAAGATTAGCGGCATATATTACTAATTTGTTTGTAAGTAAGTCGAGCGAATTTACAAATTTTTCTTCATCTTCACTAAAGGATAAAGATTTAACCATTTTTTCTTGTTCAAGAGCCTTTTTAATTCTTTCGCAAATTTCCAAATCGACAGCATATTTTTTGTCTGCTTTTAAAAGCTTTTGTATTTTTTGAATTCTTTTATCTATTAATTCAAGGTCTGAAAGTATGAGTTCCAGATTTATAACTTCTATATCCTTTGCAGGATTTATTTCTCCGCTTACGTGAATGATATTATCATTTTTAAAACAACGCACAACATGAACTATAGCGTCGACCTCACGAATGTTGGATAAAAATTTATTTCCAAGTCCTTCTCCGTGGGATGCACCCTTTACAAGTCCCGCTATATCCACAAATTCGATAGTTGCAGGCGTGATTTTATCTGGGTTATACATTTTAGCCAGAGTGTCTAGTCGTTCGTCCGGTACCGAAACTACTCCTATATTTGGTTCTATAGTGCAAAAAGGGTAGTTCGCAGACATTGCCCCGGCATTGGTGATAGCGTTGAATAATGTACTTTTTCCTACGTTCGGTAAACCGACTATTCCTATTTTCATATTTTCCCTCCGAATGGTATGAAATTTATATTCTACTCTTAATGATAATATTTTATGAAGTATTTATCAATACTATCTGTCATAAATAAAAGAAATATTAAAGATTAGTGATAATTGGTTGAAAAGTAAGATTAATTTTGAAAAATATGTACATAAAATATTTACAATTTGAAAAAATATGGTATAATATCATAAATGTAAACAGAAATATGGAGGTGGTATAAACTTATTGGGAAAAATATTTTTAAGGAGATGAATAAAATGAAAAATCTTATGTTTTATAAATCAATAATACGCATTTTTATGTTTTCTATGATTTTTTTTACTATGCGTTTTGATATAAATGCTTTCAATGGGTATACACATAAATATATCACTCGAAAGAGTCTTGAGAATATATCTGAATTTTATAGGGACGAAAAAGAATCAAATGTTTTTAATAAGGCTGACGAGCATTATTGGGAAACTATCATAGAGTATAGTATTAAACCGGACGAAGATGAGGTCGAGGGCGCATATAAGTATCATTTTTATAATTTTTTGACCGGCGAGAACTTTTTAAATGAAAAAGATTCTGCGCTGACCCGATTAACAAGCCATTTTGAAAGTGCTGTTAAAGAATATAAAAACGATAACAAAAAAGGAGCTTTCCAAGAATTGGGAAGAAGCGTCCATTTTATGGAAGATTTAAATACACCTGTACATACAGTCTATAGTTCATTTAAAGATGCTATTTTAAAATTTCCTCTGCATGTAATGTTTGAGAAAAAGTGTGACGAAATTTGCGATACGGTTAAACCAAAAACATTAAAAAAAAATATGGATTATTATAAAATAAATTCTTTAGACGCTATAGGGAAATCAAGCTCAGTACTTTCTGAGAATAATTTTTACGGGATGGAAGACAAAGATGATAAATTTTTCTACAAGATAGCTTCTAATGCTATTTTAAATGCTCAGGATAGAGTAACCGGAATGTTATATAAATTTTTCATACAAGTACATAGTGACTGTTAAAAGGAGGTTTATTTATGAAATCTAGATGGCGTATATTTCCGGTAATATATCTTATGTTACTGATTTTTTTGTCGTGCGGTAGTTTTGTACAAGCAACCGAAATATCTGATGAAATTTGTGTGGATAAAGAAGGAATTTTATCTCATTGCAAATTTCTGGAGGATGATATTGTTTGTGTTGAGAAATATAATTACTCTCCCGAAATCAAAAGAATCAAGATTCACAATCTGGTGGTTTACAGAAAAAAAATTGATGTGAATCGTAAGTACATAAAAATAGAAAATTCCAAGAATAAGCTCATAGCTTCGGGCAATTTTACGGTTTCTTTTACGTATGATAAAAAATCTTCCGTTAAATCTGAAGCAAAGATTAGAAACACCGCAAAAGGTTTGGGTGTATTAAAAATTTTTTCCGAAAAATTTTGTGACGACAATTTAGCTTTGGTTTCAACGAAATATATTGTATCTGAAAAAGGCTCGCTAAGTGAGTATAAATACTGGATGGATGGGCACTGTGACATAGGGTGTACAAGTAATGGAGAAATTATAATCAATAGTGATGTGCATTAGGTTTAAGGTGGTGAGTTTTATATGAAAAATATGATAAGTAAAATTGGGTTGTTTTTGACTTTATTTTCTTTTGGATTTAGTGCAAATGCTTTTTCTCCTTCTGAAGAATCCGATTGGCAAAAGCCCGATTTAGGCGAAGTTACACTTGCAACAGAGCTTTCAAAAATAAAATCATTGGATGATGGAATAATAAAAAAAGAAACTATTTCCAAATATTCTTATGATTATCCCAAAGATTTGAGAGGAAATTATAAATATATTACTGTTGTAACAAATTTGTCGTACTTTGAAGGCAAAAAAATTCTTGCAGATATTGTGTATGAATCTGATTTTAGATTTAATCCCGAACGCGAGATGTGTGAATGTTTGAGTTCTACTTGTTGTTATGAATGCAAAGATTCTGCAAAAGTGGAAGCTTTCACAAGAAGAAAAAACGAGACATTATCCAAAGGTTCCAGCACTATAAAAAATAAGTTTAGAAACGGATATACCACATATGAAGATATAGAATATGATTTAAAATGCGATAGTCATGGTAATATAAGTGCAGATGAATAAATTTTTGAAAGAGGGATTAGTATGAAAAAAATTGATGTAGTTTTTAATAAGTTATCCAGTGATAAAATTCTTTTGAATGAGTTTTTAAAGAAAACCACTCTAGATGAGATGTACAAATTTTGTCTGACCATAGACGACGGTATAACCAGAGAAGAATTTGACGAATATGTTTCGGAAGCTTTTGTAAAATATAATAAATTCTTGGATAAGAAAATAGATGAATTGGATTTAGGAAATGTAAGTGGGGGAGTCTCTCCGGAAAATACTTTAATGGAGGCAATTTCGAAAGCAGTAAGAGGCGAGGGACTTGTCCATAAGCCGGTGGTACTTCCTGCTCCTATTTCAGATGAGTTTATTGTAAAACCTTGAATTAATTGTTTATTTGATTTATAAAAATTTTATAGTGAATTTAAAATTATGCAGTTGAACTAAATTATGCTTTTAGTGAATTTTTGTGTTTACAACTGCATTTTTTTATGCTATAATAACACTTGTATCCGGACGTTTAGCTCAGCTGGTAGAGCATTCGCTTGACGTGCGAAAGGTCAGCGGTTCGAGCCCGTTAACGTCCACCATATAAGTTTTTGATTTTTTAAAGCTTCCGTATATATATGGAAGCTATATTTTTGCATTTAGGAGAATATCATGAATTTTTATATTGTTACTTTTGGCTGTAAAGTTAATCAGTGTGAGTCTGATAAAATATCTTTTCTTATGACTGAAAAAGGATACACACTTAGTACATCTATCGAAGATGCCGACGTGATTATAGTTAATTCTTGTACCGTTACCGGTGAAAGTGACAGAAAGCTCAGGCAAACTATCCACAGAATAAAAAAATTAAATCCAAACTCTACAGTTTTGCTTACCGGATGTATGCCCCAAGCATCACCCGAAGATGCAAAAAAGCTCGATGGAGTGGATATAATAGTAGGTAACGCCAAAAAATATTCAGTGACTGAGGAGCTTGAAAAGTTTTTCAAAAATAAAAATAAAATAATAGATGTTCCCTCGATAAATATTCAAAAAGAATTTCAAGATACTCTAAGCATGGACCCCTCAAGAAGATGCAGGGCATTTTTAAAAATTGAAGATGGTTGTAATAGATTTTGCAGTTATTGCATAATTCCATATGCAAGAGGAAGGGTCCGTTCTTTGCCTTTAAGTAAAATAAAAAAAGATATTGAAAATTTAGCAAAAAGTGGCTATAAAGAAGTAGTCCTTGTAGGAATAAATCTCTTTTCTTACGGCGAGGACATTGATTGCGATATATCAGATGCAGTAAAAACAGCATGTTCTGTCGAAGGTATAAAAAGAGTTAGGCTTGGGTCATTAGAACCTGATTTATTATCAGACGATTTGATAGAAAGATTATCACTTGAAAAAAAATTATGCCCTCAATTTCACCTTTCTCTGCAAAGCGGTTCAGATAAAGTATTAAAATTGATGCGAAGAAAATATAATGTTAAAGAGTACATAAATGTTGTAGAAAAATTAAAAAACAAGTTTCCGAATGCCACTTTTACAACAGACCTTATGGTAGGGTTTACCGGTGAAACGGATTTGGATTTCCAAGAATCACTTGATGTTTTGAAAAATGTCGAATTTTTGAAAGTGCATGTATTCCCTTATTCGATTCGCCCCGGGACTTTAGCGGAAAAATTCAAAAATCCTGTCGATAAAAAAACAAAGACAAATCGAGTGAAAGAAGCTATTGAATTTTCCGAAAAAATAAGTAAAATAGTTTTAAATAAATTTATAGGAAGTACATTAGATGTGTTGTACGAAACAGTCAACTCCGAAGGAATGTATGAGGGTTATACCGAAAATTATATATATGTAAAAACCGCTTCCAAAACAGATATTCGCGGTAAAATACTTCCGACTAAAATAAATGAGATACAAGACAATTTTTGTCTGGGAAGTATTTAATAATATTTTTGACAATACTACTAAATGTTACTTAAAATTTTAAGGAGGATATTTATAATGGAAAAAATATTGAATTCAGAAAATTTTGAAAAGGAAGTTCTTTCTTCCGATGCTCCTGTAATAATCGATTTTTACGCTTCATGGTGCGGCCCGTGCAAAATGTTGGCTCCTGTATTGGAAAAAATCGAATCCAGATATTCCGATTCGTTAAAAATAAAAAAGATAGACATAGATGAATATCCCGACATTGCTTCTAAATACGAAATAATGTCTGTTCCGACATTAATGTTTTTTTCGGGAGATGAATTAATTCGCAGGGAAACAGGATTTTTACCCGAAGAAAAGTTAATCGAGATAATAGAAAAAGATTTTTGTATAGCAAAAAAATAATTATTAAGTGTGGTAAATTATGAAAGATGTTGTAATAATAGGAGCAGGGCCGGCAGGTTTGACAGCAGCAATATATGCTAGGAGAGCAGGACTTAGCGTTGATATTATAGAAAAAAATATTTACGGCGGTCAGACCGCAATAATAGATACCATCGAGAATTATCCTGGATTTAAAAAAATTTCCGGATTTGAATTTTCAACAGTATTACATGACCAAGTTAAAAATCTTGGCGCTGAATTTACATTCAGTCAAGTTAAAGAAGTAGATTTTAGTGGCGTTGAAAAATATTTAACCATGTCAGACGGAAAAACTATTTCTGCATTATCGGTTGTAATAGCTAATGGTTTAAAGCGCAGAGAACTAGGATGCCGCGGAGAAAAACAATTTTTAGGTAGGGGAGTATCTTACTGTGCGACGTGTGACGGTGCTTTTTTTAAAGATAAAACCGTTATAGTTGTCGGAGGAGGAAATACTGCCCTAGAAGACGCTCTTTACTTATCCAATATTTGCAAAAATGTTACACTTATAGTAAGAAAAAATCATTTTAGAGCTGAGAAAACTTTAAGTGATGCCGTCTTTGAAAAAGAAAACATCGATGTAAAATTCAACACCAATGTTAAAGAAATTTTGGGCGAAAAAGTTGTCAACAAAGTAGTTTTAAATTGTGAAGAAAACGAAGAAATTTTTTCTGTGGATGGTGTGTTTATCGCGGTGGGATATTATCCCGATAACGACATTTTCAAAGGTAAAATTAATATGGACGCTTCCGGGTACTTTATTGCCGGTGAGGATTGTAATACAAATATTCCGGGTGTATTTGTAGCCGGAGATTGTAGAGTAAAACCGCTCAGGCAAATAGCTACTGCAGTAGCTGACGGAGCTGTTGCCGGGAATGCGGCCGCTTCGTATATATCAACTCTTGTTTCGGTAAATAAATTAAAAATTTAAATAAAAAAATCTCTGAGACTATCGACTGTCTCGGAGATTTTTTTATTATTTAGCGCATTTTTTGCAAGGCGTCAAGCCTTTGGCTTGAGCTTCTGCCCAAGTTGTTTCTCGGGAGTTTTTCCCGCCGCAATTAGGATCAAAATGATATCTTTTGCCCTTGGGCGTGCAATATAGGTGAGTTCCGTGTGTGTTATTTGTGTTCGGCTTGGAATTTCCGCTTTGCTGGGATTTGTTGTTGGTACTATTGTCCGTTTTAGGTTTGGTTTCTTGCGTCTTTTGATAATTTTCCTGTGCAATAGTTTTCTCTTGCTGTGCGGTTTCTTCTTGAGAGGGTTCTTCGGCTTGAGAATCGTCCTCTTGGTCGTTTTCATCTTCGTATTTTTGACTGTCGGTTACTTTTACCAACACTCTATTACTTTCTATTTCATTTGGTGATTTTACAAATACCTCACATTCGCCCTCTGATTCGCTCTTTAACTGGAGTTTTAACTTCCCATTTTCATTTTGGCTTTCTGATTTTTCCAAAAATGCCACGTCATCATTTGAAGAACATAATTCCAAATCTTGAATTTCAAAATTTTCCGGAGAAACTTCCAAAATTACTTCTTTGGAACTGTTTATTTCCATTTCTACTTCCGATTCGCTTAAATGCAAACTCTTAATTTCTGTTCCTTGATCGTCTTCGGGTTCGTCATTCTCCTCTAAATTTTCTTCAGTGACTATTGTTTCGGGCTCAGGGATAGTTTTTGAATTCATATTTGAATACCCGGAAATTAATGCCGATATCACCGCCGATATTACCGCCATTTTGTAAAACACTCCCGGAACTATTATCCTTATGTACTTTTTATATTTGGAATCAAAATTTTTGTAAATATGCGGGAACAAAGTTGCCCCGGCTAATACAATAAAAGTTCCTGTCAGCGGATTTAAACTTTTTATTGAAACTAATCCCATGGCTATAAAATATACCCCGATAATACACCACATAATTTCGTTGCTCCTTGGTTTTTTATTCATCATCATCCCTCCGTTTAAATTATTGTCAGCCAAATTATATCATCTTTATTTACCATTATCAAGAATTTTAAAGTTAATATTTGTAAATAAAATATTAAAATAATTATTTTTTTGGATAAACATGGTTGAAACTTCACAAATTAAATGGTATAATTGGTTTTAATCAAAAAATATAAAAATCTCACAAAATAAAAGAACGGATGTGTGAATTTATGTTAGATTCTAAAATTATAAAAAAATATTCTAAATTAGGACTATGGAGCAAAATTTTGCTGGTGGTGTTTTTTGCGGTAATGGTCGTCGGTGCTATCGTGGGCTATTTTTTGCACAACAATAACATTTACGCTCAACAACCGGCTGTCACGGATAAGGTGACCGTTACTTTCGCAGACAACGATAATTTAGAAATGGTTGAAGGAATAACATGTTACGTTGAAAATACAGGAACTTTTATAACTCCGGATGCTGATGGCAACTGGTCATACCAAATCGAGAAAGGAAAAGAGTTATTTATAAAGGTTATACTTAAAAGTGATTATAATGATTGTGACGTTGCCTGTTATATAGAAGATGGGGAAAATCTCCTGGGAAAAGAAGGTGATCGATTCAAAGTAGGTACAATTAATGGTGATGTGACGGTTAATGTTAGTGTCTTTCAATCAAAAGAAGTTCCGGTTAAATTAGGCACAATAAACGGGAAAACCACAGATATGTCCCTTAGACAATTTGTTTCAAATATAGTTATAAGGACTACTCCGCTTAACTGGGGAGGCATCTGGAAGGAAACTGGTGAATTAACAGACAATGATAAGATAAAGATTAGAGCAGGGAATAAGTCTGGTAAAGATATTATGAATAAATTTGAATTTACTATGGCGGATGAGCAGTTCAGTGTTACGAATGTAACTTTTGTGTGGGATGATGGGAGAACAGAAGTAAAATCATTCGAGAAAGATAATATAATAAGGATTGGAACAGTCCCCAAAGAAATTCGAATTAATTTAAAGGGTAATGATTACAAGGAACGTGCTGATTATACGTTTGAGAACAGCAATAGTAGTGTAAAGGAAGAGGTTTTTTTAAAGGGTAAATGTAAAGTTTTTACAGGCCCTGATGTGGTTAGGAATGACGGTAAGTGGGAAGTGGTGACAGGCACCCATGCTGAAATATTCCTCAAAGAAGGCTATACCATTTTGAAAAATAGTTTAGGGACTCATAGTGATAAGAGTGGATTGCCTTTCGAAGATGATTTACCGATAACACGTTCAGAAAAGAAACCTGACAAAGGTTCAGGGCAGGAATTCTTTATGAAAATAAATAAACCAAGAACAGATGGCGGAATTATATCGGTATATGTTGTCGGTGAAAATACTTTATACGATATCAATTTTACTTCTGGCACTAACTGCGATTTGGGTGACGGAGTACAATCTATTACCATCGGTGGGAGAGATACTGATAAAACAACCGAAACAATAGACAGTGAAGTAGTAACAAAATTTTCTACGGAAGCCATTTACGTAAAAGGCGATACATCCACAGAAGCTCTTGAAGTAAAAATTACTTTCAACTCCGGATATACTCTTAATACGTTAAACGGAGATAACCAATATGATATAAATAATATTATGAATTTGGGTGCTACCCCAAAAGGCTTCTCCGTAACATTAGGTAGTAACGTGGAAGAAAAAAGAGACGAAGGAGGAAATTATTCTTGTGAATTTGCTTTATCAATATCGCACGAAGGTGAGGATAAAAATCCAAAACTTGGAACAATTAGTTCCGCGCTGGCGCTAGTCCTTAGAGAATATACTATAAAATTTGTTCAAATTGATAAAGATGATAAAGAAGTTGAATACGACTACGGCAACCCTGTATTCTCGGTTTCAAAATCTACCGAAAATACCAATAAGGAAATTGATGATTCCTATGAAACTAAAAAGGATTATATCAGAGTTTCAAGCTCAGCGGAGAGTCAAAACGTATACTTTGATATTACTTTGGCTAACAACTATGCAGACTGTAAAGACAGTTTGACGTACACGTCTGATAACAAAAATTTTGAGGTTACTAAAGAGGGAAAAGGAGAAGATGCAAAGCTATATTTTAAAATATTACCAAATGCAGAAAAAAATATCACTGTAAAAATTGAAAACATAGAGCTTAATAAAATATACGTCCCCGAAACGATAGACCGAGATGACATTTTAAAGGAATATAATGTGGAGGTAAGCGCGACATTAAATGTTGCGGAAGACCAAGAATATATAGAAATAAATGGTAAAAAACACTATTGGTATTACGCAGAAGGAGATACACTGATTTATGATTTAAAAGGAAGCACAAGTTTTATAAACTGGGCAAAAGGTAAGTCCGCAAGTTCACTTTTTACAAATCCGTTTTTTAGGGACGGAAGGGTTCTTTATGACACGGATGACACTTCCGCTTCCGTAAAAATTACAAATTTTGATTCTTCAAAGATCCACTTTGTTGATGCAGATAATGGTGAAAAGTATAGAGTAATCAACGATACCCAGATACAAGGCCCTGCATTAAAGGAAGTGACCGCGCATTTTAGAATAGATAAAAGATACAAGGAGTTTTTTAATTTTATCAAAGCATTAAAAAAAGACAATGGCGCTTGGACCGTAGATGACCCTATATCCTGGAGCGATGAGATGGCTGGAGGACAAGTTGAAGCAAAAGTCGTTATTAAGTATCACATTCTTAGTGACGCTACTATGGATGAATTTGTTGGTCTTGAAGGAACCAGTGATGCAGACATAAGAACTGCTGTATCCGGAATGAATGTACGACACGCTGATGCGAGTATGACAGAAGTTATGCCTGTAAGTACTGAAATTAATGAAGAAAAAATAGACGCTTTCCCCGAAGAAAAATACAAGCTTATAAATTTACAGTTTAAAGGAACTGTTTTGTACGACAAAAATATAAATGATTATTATTTTGACATTTTAAATATTGAGTATCCTAGTAATACAGCCTATATCAATGTTCCAAACAACATGGCAACATTTGGCATTACAGACGGATTCTTAGATAGTAGCTGGAAAGCCGAAGACTTGGGCGGAGGAAATCAAAGATTACAAGCAACTTATAACTATAATTCAAATATCTCATTTACAGTTCAGGCAAACTCCGGATACACTATCAGTGAAGTTAAGGACGAAATAAAAATTTACTCTACCGAAGATGGTAATGAAAACGGCACAGACGAAATTAATGATTATAATTACACAGAATATCAAAACGAAAAAAATGAAACCGTGATCGGAATTACTTTAGATAATGTAAAAACCAACTTGTATATTTATGTTGAGTTTGGTCCGACCCACAGAACCATAACGCATTCCAAAATTGAAGGCGCGAACTCATATAGAGTTGAAAAAACTGAAACAGGCGGCAAAGAAGAATATCGTTGCAAAGAAATGATACTCGGGCGCAATACGGTCCCGGATGGCAGCTCATATTATTTTCTGGTTGAAGCACAAACAGGCTATAATATCGAAAGCCTTGAAATATCAAGTACCGATGCCGAACAATTAAAAGAAATAACCTCTGAGGTGTCTATTATATATGACCAAGGTAATGAAAGGTCATCTAAAATTAAGGTTTATGAGATAAAAGAAGTCCGCAAGAATCAAACCATTTCCGGTACAATTAAAAAAGAAAAATGTTCGGTTACTTTTAATCTTGATAAGGAATACCCCGAAGCTTTGTCTTATAAATACGAAGGTCAGGTTCTTAGCGATTATAATTCTAGAAAAATAAATGTGGATTACGGTGATAATATAGAATTTTCCACACAAATAGAAGAAAAATACAATAGGTCAAATTACAAAATAATGCTTTTTGAAAAAGGATCCGAAGAAAACGGCAGAGAATTAAATCTTGTTAATGGTGTTTATACTATTTCCAACATCGTTACCGACAAAGACGTACGAATAGAGGGCATAGAAATTAACAGATATAGTATAAACCTAGTAAAAAATGACGCAGCGGAATACTTGAACAATAGACAAGATGAGATTTTTGGTGTTCAAACAGTTGAATACAACGGTAATTATGAATTCACATTGAAGCCAAATACAGGGTATGCAATAGGAGAATCAACCCAAGTTATTTGTACGTCCGAAGATGGTACCAAAAAGACTCTTAACCCCGATAAATCCGGTAAATATAAACTTTCAAATGTTAAAGAGGACTTTACGATCAATATCATGAATGTCGATGATATTTATTACACAGTGACTTTGATTCCGGTGGAAGGCGTAACGTACGTAAACGATAAAGACGCTGTTGTAAGCGGTTCCTTCCAAATAAAACATGGAAACAACTTTGAATTCGGCGTAAATGTTGATGATGCATATGACGATTCTAAAGCCGGAATGTATATAGTTATAAATGACGGAAAGAGTCAAAATTTACGTTCACAAATTTTATATTCAGGAAGATACACTATAAACAACATCACAGAAGATGCAAAAATAAAAGTAGGAAACATCAGAAAAAACACCTATACTGTAACTTTAAACAAAGTTGAAGGAATGGATTTCTACAATGATTCAAATAAAATTATTAGCGGTGATAACACAGTTTCGCACGGCGATTCATTGTCATTTAAGGTTAATTTGTATCCGGCCTATGCTGATTCAAAAGTAAAAATTATGCTAGGTACGCAGGAATTATCCGCTGATGAATCCGGGTTCTACACAGTAAAAAATGTAATAGAAAATAAAATTGTTACTGTAAATGGAGTGGAGGAAACTGAAGAATCCAAGCTTACAAATACGATAAATAATCTACCTGATAATGTCACCTCTCTTTCGGATGTTGATGACGTAATAAGTGCATCGAGAATTTATGAAAGTTTTACCGACGAACAAAAAGCAAGAGTTGGAAATGTTGACAAGTTAAAGAGACTTCAAGAACAAGTAAAGAAATTCCACCATGTAAGTAATGGCCTTACCATTGAAGGTGTAGATTGGAACATCAAATTATTTGCTATCCCGATTGATAATAGCATGGAGGTGTATACAAGGCTTTACAAAAAATTGAGCTCAGAATATATTTTGTCTTTGTATAATGTTTATCTCTGGGATACATTAAAAGATGTAAAATATACTCTCCCTGAAGGTCAATCAGCTGTAGTAAGTTTGCCGACTCCTGAAATGACATATTTTGAAAAACCAACCGGTATTCATGAAAAAGATAACGGAAAATTGGATTACCTATCGTTAATTTTAGGAAGTGACCAAGTAAGCTTTACAACGGATTCGTTCAGCCCCATGGGAATTGTTGCTAACAGAACTTCTACTCCCGGCAGGTCTTCACTTTTGGATACTTGGGATGCAAATGTTCAAGCAATAAAAGATTATGCTCTTTCTAATACAAACAGTAGTGGTTCACGAAATGAAAATTCCGCATCATCCTCCGAATATATTTCTGATGACGATTCTTCTTCGGAAGACAATGACGGCAATACAGGAAATATAAGTGAAAAATTTAAAAGCAGAAATAATCCCGTCACTCCCCGCGGAAGCGCTATAAGATTATTACTTGTGCTTCTGATATTGATTTTGTTATCAATAATAATTATAATAATTATAGAGAATATGAAAAAAAATAAAGACGTCAAGAAATAGTTATATTTCCGGCTAGAGGGGGGAAAGGCAATACTTTTTGAAAATATTAAAAGATTAAGAAAAGAATCAGGTTATACTCAGCAAGAAGTTGCCGACCTCCTCGATATAGACCGCTCCACGTACTCGTGTTACGAGATAGGAAAAATAAAGCCTGATGTCGATACGGTAATTTATCTTTCTCAGATTTTTGCCGTTCACTACAGTCAAATTTTAGAATGCAGTCATTTTAAACGATTTGAAGATAGAGAAAATCCTCGAGAACATTTGTCCCTTAAGAAGAAGCAGGGTATAATGTGTGAGAATCCCCAAGAAGAAGATTTGTTGATTTCTTTTAGACTGCTTCCTGAAGATATGAAAGAAAAAGTTTTAAGAATTTCTTCATTGAAATCAAGAAAGCACACTATTAAAATATAAAATTATCTCCTCCCAAACAAAAATGGGAGGAGATTTTTATTACTGAGTTGTATATTAAATCGTAAATAACTTTAAACTTTAAAATAGTTTTTTAACTGCATCATTTATATCAACATGTCCAACGATAGCAGAGTTATGAGCTACATCACGCGCAATGCTTCCGACTTCTTTCGCAGCTGGAAGAAGTATAGATTTTTCTGACATTCCTCTAAAATCTTTTTTATTTCTATAATAAGCTTGACCTACGTCTGCAAGTACTGCAGTAGTTGCTATGGCTGCAGCTATACCCAATTTTTTCAATTTGCTTAGCTTTCCGCCGGCAACTGCATTCAACTGATAAATTGTAAGTTCTGAAGCAGAATCAGGTAGAATTTCATTAAGACTTTTCAGTTCTTTTTCCGTTAGAGCGATTCCGTTTTTCTCTAAATCTGATAAAAATTTAGGTGATAATTTGTTTGACATTTTAAACAACTCCTTTATAAACGTTATTTTTTTAGAAGCCACGCTATAGCCTCTGTGCACATTGTACAAGTTTTTGTAAAAAATGTCAACAATTTGCACAAAAATAAATCACTCTTTAATTTTTTTAAGTGCGTTTTTCTCCAACCTAGAAACTTGAGCCTGACTGATTCCGATTTGATTTGCTACTTCGGTTTGTGTTTTCCCTTGCAGGAATCTTAAGAACAGTATGCTTTTTTCGCGGCCATTTAAATTTTTTATAGCTTGTTTTATGCATAATTCATCTACCCAATCCGAATCATCAACATTATCGCCGATTTGGTCTATCATATATACAGCGTCACCGTTATTGTCTGCATATACAGGCTCACTGAGCGATAGAGGTTCCACGATAGATTCTAGCGAAAGCACAACTGTTTCTGTAGGGACGCCGAGTTCTTCTGCTATTTCTTCTATGGTTGGCTCTTTATTTTTGCTGTTTATTATTTGTTCTTTTATCTGCATGGCTTTGTATGCCGTATCTCTTAGCGATCTGCTTACACGTATTGAATTATTATCTCTTAAATGCCTTCTGATTTCTCCAATAATCATCGGCACTGCGTAGGTCGAAAATTTAACGCTTTGATTTATATCAAAGTTATCGATTGATTTCATAAGTCCTATGCATCCAACTTGAAAAAGGTCGTCCGCATGCTCGCCTCTGCCGTTGAACCTTTGAATAATACTAAGTACAAGCCGTAAATTTCCATTTATGAGTTTATTTCGCGCTTCTTTATTTCCGTTTTTTACTTCTTTCAAGAGCGAGATTTTTTCTTTTTCGGTCAAAGTTTTTAATTCTGAAGTATTTATTCCACAAATTTGAACTTTACTGAACTGCATAAATGGGTTGTCACCTCATTTCGTTATAGATGAATTTTTGCATGCAATGTAATTATTGGCAAAAAAAATAATTTAATTCACTATTAATAAGTAAAATTATTTTATCTTCAGCATATCTTTTAAAGAAGCTATTAACGATAAGTGAGGTGAAAAAAGGTAAAGATAGAAAATATCTTTACCTTTGCAATGAAAATTTTTAAACGATTAAGTATATCTATGGTATTTTTGTTTATCATGTCTTTTCAAATTTTTGCAGAAGAAATAGGAGTCTCGGCAAAGTCAGCTATACTTATCTGCGCCGATTCCGGAAGCGTCCTTTGGTCTAAAAATGAAACCGAACCGCTACCAATGGCCAGCACGACTAAAATAATGACTTCTCTTTTAGCGCTTGAAAACATGGAAGCATGCGGAAATAAAGAAATAGAAATAACTGACGAAATGGTGAGAGTAGAAGGAACTTCAATGGGACTGATGCCGGGTGATATTGTAAATTTGCAATCTCTTGCACAAGGAATGTTACTGTGTTCCGGCAATGATGCCGCAAATGCAGCTGCGATTTCTGTCGGAGGAACTACCGAAAAATTCATCTCAATTATGAACGAAAAAGCCAAACAAATAGGGATGCAGGATACCAAATTTTCAACCCCATCCGGATTGGATAAAGATAATCATCACTCCACGGCTAAGGATATGGCAATTTTGGGAGCGTATGCAATGGAAAATGAAAATTTTTCAAGTATAGTTTCTAAAAAAAGTATGCCTGTAAAATTTATAAACCCCAGCAAAACCGTTAATTATAGGAATCATAATAAATTACTTAGACTATATAGTGATTGCATAGGTATAAAAACAGGCTTTACAAAAGCCGCAGGAAGATGTTTGGTTTCGTGCGCTGAAAAAAATGGGGTGCGTTTAGTTTGTGTTACTCTCAATGCGCCGAGCGATTGGGACGACCACATTAAATTATATAATTTTGGATTTGAAAACACTGTTTCAAAATGCTTTTCGGATAAGAATTTGAATTTTACCGTTCCCTCAAAAATTTCAGAGGAAGCCGGTAGTGTAGAAACATCGTGTAATTCTGAATTTTCTTGCAGTTTTAAAAAAGGAGATGAAAGTAAAGTTGAAAGAAAAGTAGAGCTGCCCGAAAAAATAATATCTCCCGTAGAAAAAGGACAAATAATCGGAAATGTGGTATACTATTTAGATGGTAAAGAAATTGGAAAAAATGAAATAATCTCAAAAACAGAAGTAAAAAAAGTTATTAAGCAGAAAAGAGGATTTTTTCATGCATTGACAAACTTTTTCAGAAAATGTTTAGGTGGAAATTGATAAAATAAGGGGAAAATAATGAATAACGAATCCATGGTTTTGCAGAAATTTTTAGCATTATGTTCGGTAGGCTCAAGAAGAAAATCTCAGAAAATTATCGAAGAGGGAAGAGTAAAAATAAACGGAAGGCCGGCTAAACTTGGCGACAGAGTAAATCCTTCCGAAGATAAAATTGTTTTAGACGGCAAAAAATTAGAATTAAAAAACTCAGAAAAATATTATATTATGCTTAATAAGCCGCGTGGCTTTGTGACCACGATGAGCGATGAAAAAGGGAGAAAATGTGTAGCGGATTTGGTAAAAGATATACCGGCAAGGGTTTATCCTGTGGGCAGACTTGACAGAGATTCTGAAGGTTTGCTCATAATGACAAATGACGGAGATTTTGCCAATAACATGATACATCCTTCCAAAAATATTTGGAAAACTTATCGTGTTACGGTTCGTCCTTCCATAAGTGAAGAACAACTAACTTCTCTTTGCGTAGGAATGGAAATAGATTCCAAGCCCACCGAACCCGCTAGAGTAAACGTTTTGACGCAGGAAAAAGGCAGAGTGGTTCTGGAAATTTCGATTAAAGAGGGAAGAAACAGGCAAATACGTAAAATGTGCGAATTGGTCGGGCTGGAAGTTGCGCGTCTAAAGAGAATTTCTATAGGTACCCTAAAATTAGGAATGCTTTCGCCCGGGAAATGGCGTAATCTTACCAAAGATGAATTAAAATTGTTTAATCGTACTCCCGCTAATTAACATTTTAAATTTTTACAGTAAAAAATAATTCACAGAAAAGTTTTGCTTCTCTGTGAATTTGTTTTTATTTTAATAATTAAGCATTTTCTCCGAAAAATCTTTTGATTTCGATTTCTCCGTTTTCCGGTGAATCAGAACCATGTACGATGTTTTCAGCAGTGCTCATCGCAAAGTCTCCACGGATAGTTCCGGCAGTAGCTTCTTCAAATTTAGTAGCTCCCATTAATATTCTCATACCTTTTACTACGTTTTCGCCTTCAACAATCATTCCGACAACAGGACCTGATGTCATGTAGCTCACTATTTCGGGGAAGAATGGGCGGTCTGCAATATGAGCATAGTGTTCGCGAAGAATTTTTTCATCCAGATTCATCATTTTGATATTTGAAATGGTGTAACCTTTCTCTTCTATTCTTGATATTACTTTTCCCATTAATTTTCTTTTTACGCAATCGGGTTTCAGCATGATATAAGTTCTTTCAACTGCCATTTTATTACCTCTTTCCAAAATTTTTGCCGATATTGACTTTTTGTGGTCAATCGGCAATCTATGTATACTATTTTAAGCCATATTAAATGTATTGTCAAATATGTTTTATAGGCGAATCCATTCTTCTCTTATTTGATATCCTTGAGGATGAGCACAAACTGTACAAATTTTCGGAGCAACTTTACTTACTACGATTTCTCCGCAGTTTAAGCAAATCCAGCGTTCTTCCTTGGCTGATTCAAATAAAGTTCCGTTTTCAATGTTTTCAATCAGTTTATTAAATCTGTCGCCGTGAACTTTTTCTATTTTTGATACCTTCATGAATATATCAGCGATTTCATCGAATCCTTCGGCTTTGGCTTCTTCGCTGAAGCTTTTATAAACATCATTGTATTCTTCATACTCATTGTTTTTTGCACATTTTAAAAGATCCAAAGTGTTATTATATAAATCTATTGGGTAGCCGCCCTCAATTTTTATGTTTTCTCCGCAAAAAGGAGCCAGCTTTTTATAGAACAATTTTGCGTGTTCTTTTTCTTGGTTAGCGGTGAAAGTAAATATTTTTCCAATGATTTGCAAACCATCTTTTTCCGCTTGAGACGCTGCAAAAGTGTAGCGGTTGCGCGCTTGGCTTTCTCCCGCAAAAGCTTTGAGTAAATTAATTTTTGTGTTACTGTTTTCAAATTTTATAGACATATTTATCATTCCTTGATTTACAAATTTTGCTTTTTAAAGCTGCAAATTAAATATATACATAATTGAAGATTATATCAAGAAAAATTTTTAATTTTTCTCTTTTAGTTTTTCCACAATCATATTGGCGCATTTGTATACGTTCCCGCCGCCCAAAGTTATTACTAAATCCCCATTTTCTGCGTTTTTGACAACATAATCTGTTATTTCTTCAAATGTGGGAATATATATTGCATTGTGCATTTTTTTAACCAAATCCTCAGAATGAATTCCATAGGTATTGGTTTCACGCACCGGCAGTATTTCTGATATTATCACTTTATCAGGCTTTGAAAGTGCATCGGCAAATTCATTTAAAAACATAGAAGTCCTTGAATATGTGTGTGGCTGGAATATAGCCCAAACTTTTTTGAACCCCATTTTTGTAGCAGCATTTAAAGTGGTTTTGATTTCGGTAGGGTGGTGCGCAAAGTCATCCACGACAGTTACGCCGTTTATTGTACCTAAATTTTCAAATCTTCTGTGAACACCCTTAAAATTATTAAGACTTTTTTCGATGCTTTTTATGTCAGCTCCCAATTCTATACAAGTTATAAAACATGCCAGAGCATTGAACATATTGTGCTTTCCGGGAACGGATAGTGAAATGTGAGAAATTTTTTCTGTACCTTTGAACACATCAAATTCGGCACATTGTAATTTATCGAAAACGATATTCTCTGCGTAAAAATCATTGTCATGAGATGTACCGAAAAATAAAGTTCTAGTTTTTATATCTTTTAATATATCACGTATATTTTTATCATCACCGTTGGCGATTATAAGCTTTGTGGTTTGTAAAGCAAATTTTTTGAAAGAATTTTTCACATTTTCCAAAGACCCAAAATAATCCAAATGATCTGCTTCTACGTTTGTTATTATTGAAATGGCGGGATTAAGCTGCAAAAAGCTATCTACATATTCGCAGGCCTCGGCTACTATCACGTCTGACTTTCCGCAGCAGCTGTTTGACTTGATTTTTGGAAGCGTTCCGCCGATTACAGCAGTGGGGTCTTTCCCAAGGTCCAAGAGGGTAGAGGCTATCATAGAGGTTGTGGTGGTTTTTCCGTGAGTGCCCGAAACTCCTATCGAATTATTATATTTATTAAAAATTATTCCTAGCATTACACTTCGTTCAATTATCGGAATGTTTTTTGATTTTGCGGCAATTATTTCAGGATTTGTTTCTTTTATTGCAGCAGAAAACACCACCAAATCTTGATTTGTTATGTTTTCTTCGCTTTGCTTGGATTTTACATCTATCCCCAAAGCTTTTACTTTTTCCAGCGTGTCTGAAGGGTATATGTCCGAACCGGTTATAACAAAGCCTTTAGAATGCAAAATGCTCGCAAGAGGGAACATGCCGGACCCTCCGATTCCTATAAAATGAATTTTTTTTATATTTTCAAGGCTTCTGATATTACTGCTTTTCATTTTGATTACCTCTTTATGTTGTAGTTATATTTTTTTCTTTTTGAGTAATAATGTTTTCTTTTTGTAGTGGGTTGATATCCCTTTGGTATTTTAAAGTTTGCTATAATTACTTTGATTATTATAAATAGTCCGCTCAAAACAAGAATGCATGAAATGCAGGCCTTTAAAAGGTCTTTTTTATCTGACGTAATCAAATTTTGCATAAAGCTCGGGTCAGTATCTACTTCCGATTCTTCTACTTCCGGTAAATCTATTTCATATAAGTTATTGTTCTTTTTGGATTCTTGTTCCTCAGATTTTTCTCCTTCGCCCAAAAGTCCCGAATCTCCTTCTGCAGGTACGGAATTTTCTTGCTTTTTGGTTTCTTTTGTTTGTTCCTTTTTTGCAGTTTCTTCAGGCTTTTGTTCAGCCGTAGGAGAATTATCCTGTGGGGTTTCTGCCGGCTGCTGCTCCGAAGAAGAGTGCTGCTTTTGCGGTACAAATTTATTTTTTATTTTAGGAGTTACCTTATCTTTTTTTGGTTCTTTTGGCGGAGGAATGGATGGCTTTAAATTTTCTTCGGTGTTATTTGTTGTAGAGTTTGTATCTGGGTTAGTTTGTGTATTTTCATTTGCAAATACATTTGTTAACGGTAATGCAAATAAAACAAAAATTACTGAGCACAAACTAAGTTTATTTTTTATTTTTAGCATTATTTTGTCCTCACTTATTATAAAATTTTACATCTTTTGGTTTCATTTTGTATTTTACTTCTCTATTATACCATTTTATAAGTTAATTAGAAATTAAAAATAAAATCTTTTCCCATAAAATGCAGCGAAATAGATTTAGGTTTTAAATTTTCGTGTTCATATATCAAAAAAGGGGTGTTTTTTTCTTCAATTATTTTGTTTGAATTTTTTTCTACTATCAGTAGGCCCGAAATTAAAGATAAAACATATCCTGTGGAAATTGCTGACAGTAAGTATATTTTTAATCCTTTTTTATTCATTTTTATTATCCTTCTTTTTGTAAATCATTTAATAATTTAGAAAGCGATTCTCCAATCATTGTCCCTGTATTGACTGCTTCTTCAAGTGTGTTGACGTCGCTTCCTACTTCGATGAGAACCGACCCGGGTGTCAAATGTTCATTATATTTGACTTTTGCAAAATGCATAGGGCGAGTGATTCCGGGGAACATCGTTTCGCAGTATTTTTGAATTCTTAGCGCAAATCTTAAATTTTTTTCCCAATTAGGGAATCCCATCGAATGATCCGGGTCGCAACCCGATACAACCATCATTTGAGCTGCCTTTTTGTCTTTATATTTGAAAGTGGGTTTTATTTTACCGTTTTCTTTAGAGCCCAGACTGTCTCTGTGGATATCGATAACAACTTGTAAAGACGGATATTTTTCTAAATTCTTTTTAATGGTTTCGGCAGCCCGATTATACGAACCGTTATAGGACGGAGTATCGTGATATGTCATATCATGAACGGTATTTATGCCGTTTTCTATCAATTTATCCGTAATCGCTTGACCCACTCGCGTTACATTGTTATTGTCATTTAGAGAGCGGGGATAAAAACTTTCATAGAAAAATCCCAGATCTTTTTTCATGTAGGATTCAGAAGTATGCGTGTGAAAAATCAGTACTTGAGGTTTATCGTTTTTTTTGATATTTATATCCGGTTTTAAACTTAATTCATGAGCGATGTCGATATCTTGACCGGTTGTATTTTTCACGTAAAAGTTTTCGAATTTAGTACCTCCTGATTTAAATTCACTTTCTATTATTTTATATTTTTTTTCATTTTCGGAATGAGCTTCATCATCGTCGTTGTCATCATTAATGGTCGGCAAATCCATATCAGATGTTTGTATTTCGGGAGATTTATTTTCAGGTAGGGGCTCTTCCGGCTTATTGGTATTATTTCCTGCTTCGAAATATATATTACTCGGACTTTTATTTTTAGAAAACCAATCAGAAAATTTTGATACAGAAATTTCGCTCCCGAATACTGATTTTGCTGCTAAAAAATCAATATTATTGAGGCTTAAATTTGAGTAATTTTTCATTTTCCCGAACAAACATCCCGAGGAAATAAGCAGGGAAGCGGTTGCCAATATATTGGCAGAAAGACAAACAATCCTTTTTTTTAATACTTCATTCATATAGACATGTCCTCCAAATAATTGCATTTATTAATTTTTATTAAATCCATGTCTTGGATATTCAATATTTTGAAATTTTATTTTAAAAATATTATTTAATAATTGACATAGATAGTGCGGTTTGATATAATGTCTGTATGAAGATTGCGGAATGGTGTAACGGTAGCACAGCAGACTCTGACTCTGTTTGTGAGGGTTCGAATCCTTCTTCCGCAGCCATGTTTTCGATTGATACTGCAATAGGATTTGCATATGAAAAGTAAAGAAACATTTTCTTTTATTTTGGATGTTTTAGTGATCATTTTGTTATCTACAGAGTTGTTTAGAAACTTTGTAAATAATGGCATTTGGTTAACCGGAACCATATTAAGTTTTGGAGCCCTTATTTGCTGGATAGTTCGGATTTTTTGTCGTTTTCATCTTTGTAAGTATCATAGGTAAATATTTTAGTAATTACGAGGTGTAGCTCAGTTTGGTAGAGTGCTACGTTCGGGACGTAGATGCCGCAGGTTCAAGTCCTGTCACCTCGACCATATTTGTACTCAAATATTGATACAATTGAAATCCCAGTAGTACTGGGATTTCTTTATGTCTAGATGTAAATTTTGTGTTTAAATTTTCATATTATTGAGATTATTTATAGATTAGACACAAAAAAAGTGAAACCTCTTCGTTTGAGGTTTCACTTTCCTATAAATTTTCTTAAGGGGGGTTGCATACTTTCGCACGGTTAAAATAGGTAGAGAGTGTGGCGGCTTTTATGGTTCAAAGTTGTGGCATTCTAATGACAAATATATAAAAGTCATATGGCACAAATTTAAAAACAAAAAGAAATGCAAAACTCCTCATTTGACTGAGGAGCAAATAAAAGAAGAATTTGTAAAAGTGTTTAATAAATTAATCAGCAATAAAGATGAAGTTATAAAAGATTGCAAAAACACAGTTTTAAGTCTCGTAAATACTGAATATATAGACAGCAAAATGGGAAGACAAAAAACAAGATTTAAAAGTTCGCAGAGATAAAATAAAGACATTTATTGAAATTTTAAAAAGTAATAACAAACTAATAGATGAATTTGACGAGAGGCTTTGGTACACATTAGTTCAAAAAGTAATAGTAAACACAGATAAGGAAATAGAGGTCAAATTCAAAAACTAAAATTAAATACGATATTTGTAAATATAAAACGGATTATACTACAGAAAAACTGTGGCATAATCCGTTTTTTGATTTTTATAGTTTACAAACCTACCCAGCTTAAAATTGATGAAAAAATAGAGTAGTGTTCGTGATATGATTTTTTATCTGTTTTTTCTTTGGAAATAATCACCCCTGGGCTACCACTGAATATATTTTTTTCAGTTGTTACATGGAACGGTATTTTCATACTAAGATTTGGACAATTTTGAAATGATCCTGAATCAATAAAATTTAACTGTTCTGGTAAATCTACAAACTTCAAATTTCGACAATTATTAAGAGTTCCTCTTTTTATAACCTTCAAATTTTTAGGAAATCTGAAATATTCTACATTAGTCAATTCTTGGAAAATATCCGCTAAAAAATCCGATTTTAATACACTGTTCGATAAATCCAAGGTTTTACATCTTTCAGACATTGACTTGATAACCACAAGATCAAAATAGCTCATTTCGCCACTAACTACAATTTGGTTATACTTTTTATCCCCCTCCAAAATCAATTGCGACATTTCTCCCTCATGATTGCTTTGGATATTTAAAGTATCATTTAAAATTTCAAACTTTGGTATTGCATAACAATCACTACAAAAACTCACTAAACATGCGACTAAACAAACAAAAATACAATTTACTTTTTTAACCAAGATACCATCTCCGTTTAATTATTACTATATTTATTTTATCATAAATCTGAAAAATTATCAAGCAAAATTAGTCACATTTAAAAAATCTCGAATTAAACAGACGTTTTTTTGATCTACATATAAGTCATTCTATCAACCTCATTTGAAAATTTTTCCTTCATAAGATTTTTCAAACCATCATTTCCAACACTAGAACCATTTGAATACACTATTTGACCTATTTCTTGATCATTTTCGATATTACCTAAATATATTTTCCCATTCATATCAACATACATTGCAATGATTGTACCATTATCAAATTCTGTTTTTATTGCATTAAAAAATTTACTTTCATCCAAATTAATTTTTAAATTATTGTTTCCAGCAAATATATATCCGCCTTGATTATCACGCAATTTTTTACTAATTTCACTTTTAATCCAATTTATATTGCCCGTTTTATCACTTTCCTGACTTATCATGTACCCATGTAAATACTTTGATAGGTCTCCTGTTTTAATTGGTACTATACGAACTTTATCGACAGTGTTCAATACACTTGTATAGTAATTTAAAAAAGTGTCTTTTCGATTTTTTATTTTTCCTAACATGATATTATATCCATCTTTGAATTGTTTATAATACTTTGATTCTTTATCCTTGAATAACCCGCCAGATCTTTGTTCTTCATTTTCAATTTTGAAACTGGAATTTGTAAATCGCCCTTCATATACGTCCTCTTTTAAAGCATCAGATTCCAACCCCGAATCTGCATATTTAAAAAAATCAACTTCTGCATCCGTAATAAAAGGCAAATTGTTAAAACCAGGCATTATGTTATCTTTATGTAAATCAATAACCGCCATAGCATCCGTAATTACTTTTAGCATACCTGCACGAAAAAAATATTTCTCAGCTTCTCTTTGAGTCATACTTTCTTTTTTTATAATAAATTCTTCTATGTGATGTTTCACATCAATATTCATAGTTGCAAATGCATCTTCATCGGCTATTATAGTGTCTTTTAAGGCTTCTTCTTTTTTAAATAAATTATTTATACTATTAAAAATACCTTTTTTTCCAACGACTGCAGTATCTGCACTTAAATCGTGCGGCTTATAAACCTTAGCAATATTGCCAGCTTTCTTCCTAGGATCTGTTTCACTCCCTTCTTGGCTGTATTTGTTTACTAAAAATAATGCATGCTGACCCTTGTAATGTGGATCTGACCCAGTGGAACGTATAAAGTATTTGTCTTTAAATGATCTTTCATCGCTATCCTTTTTGTCTGCAACCTCCTCTATATATGATGTCATAAGCTCTAATCTCTTAACAAAATAACCTGCTAACACTTTTATCTGATCATCACTATATATTTTATTATTATCAGGGTTTTGCAATAACAATCTAAGACTGGTAGTAACGGAATTAACACTTGCACCTTCGAGGACAGATTTAATCCCTTCAGCATCACAATATGTCTTTAATTTTAAAATGTAATTCTTTACTTTTTGACATTGTTCCGACGTTAACCACGACATAATTGTATGCAGAGTAACAGATGAATTTGTGTCCGTTGGAAATATTTTTTCTGTACTAAGCATATCCATTATTTCGGTAATTCGTTTATTTTCTTGCGCCTTGTCTTTGGGACAGTCCTGTCTTGTACTTTCTTTCAGCCTGGAATATAGTTCATATTCTATTTGATTTTGAATTTGCTGTGATTTTATCTTTTCTAATACTTCTATAATACACGTTTGCACATAATCCTTAGACCAATCTGGTGGACGTACAAACCAATCAAACCACATCATCCAACTGGATTCATTTATCCTATATTGGTCTATAATATTGTCTAACTCCTGGGCTATCAATACATGAGGTATTTTAAGTTCCAAAGCCTCTTCTAATATTTTTTTACGTAAATCTTCATCGCTAATAGGCGCAAATTGTACTATATTTTTGGTTTCAGTATTAGTGGATTCATTAGAGATAATTTCAGGAATGTGGTCTTCAATATGCGTTGCAATTTCATCTGCTTCTTGTTCAAGTTTTGGATCAAGATTTACCCGCTGCTCTCCGATTTTGGTTGTAGCAGGTATTTTTTCTTTCTTTTGCTGAATAACATGACCAAGTTCATGTTTAAGCGTTTCTTCTCCTTCGCCTGGTGCTAGATATACTTCTGCATTCTTAGTAAAAGCTTTTACGCCCAGTTTTTCAGGTTCAGGTGAATCATAGTGTACTTCCGGTACTGAAAGTCCCTTTTCTTTTTTTGCATACTCCAATGCCTCGGATATACCACCCGGAAATTTTTTAATAAGTTCTCTGTAGGGCATTTTTACTATCCAATCAGGCATTTCATCATTAAGCGATTGCTCACTTGCTTCCTCTTCAGAATCTTTTTTATCTTTATCTGATCGATAAAATTGCTCATATTGTACGTCTATCGCTTCATATACATGCTTCATATATTCAGAAGGCTCATAATATGGATTTTCAATTATTTCTCCACCTATAAAAAAGAAACTCCTATTCTTAATATCAGAAATATTCAAACTACTTAGATCTTTAACTATGTCCCCAGAGTGATCAATTTCCTCGGGTTTTTCTTCCTTTTCCACGTAACAATAAACTTTCCTCACATTATTACCTGCCTAACTTTTGAATTTGTGAAAAATACTATTTTTATTTAAATATTTCATCTACAAAAGTATGATATTCATATCCAAAATCATCTTTACGTTTTTTAAGTCCTGTTTTTAGAGCTTTCAAAATATGTTTAAAATAAAGCTTATCACTTTTTTCTTTGCACGCTAAAAATGCTGCTGTAGTAACAGTTTTACGAACATCCGAACCTGTAACGTTAAAGTGTGTCGTTAAATAGTCATAATCAATATCATCTGCTAAAGGTATTTTTCCGTTGTTAAGAAATTTTTTCCAAAGGCCTTTTATTAGTTCATAGTTTTCTGAGTATTCATCCGTACCTTTTACACCAAGATAAGGTTTTGAAAAAGATATTTTAAAAGTAATTCGCCTATTAAATGCTTCATCTATATTTTGATCTTTGTTAGTCGTCAAAATTGTTATTCCATCATGATCTTCAAGTTGCTGAAGTAAGAATGAAACTTCTATATTGGCATTTCTGTCGTGCGAATCTTTGATATCAGTTCTTTTTGAAAATAAAGAATCAGCTTCATCAAAAAGTAAGATTACATTACTTTTACGTGCTTCTTCAAAAATTTCTCTTAAATTCTTTTCAGTTTCACCTATGTACTTTGAAACAACTCTTGCGGTATCAACTTTGTAAAGATCCATTCCAAGCTCGCTTGCAATTACTTGCGCCGCCATGGTTTTTCCGGTACCTGGGCTGCCATAGAATATCATGCTAAGGCCATGACCATACGAATGCTTATCACCAAGTCCCCAAGCATCATAAACTTTATATTTATATTTCACACGCTCACAAGCGTTTTGGAGCTCTAGCTTAGTCTTTTTATCTATTACCATATCATCCCACGTATACTTTTTAGTGATTAACTTTGCCTTCTCACCAAGAGTACTAATGACTTGACTGTAAGCACATTTTTGAAATTGTTCTTTTGAAAGTTTCTTTTCGCCATTTTTTAAATATTCTTTTTTCGCAAACCTAATAGTTCCTTCAATCTGTTTTGGAGTAAAAGAAAATTTGCTCGCTATTTCTTCAGGTTTTTCGTCAGTCATATTCTTAATTGTCGGTATAAACTTTTTCCACATTTTAAAATTTTCTTCACTACTTAAATCAGGAATATTTTCACTAAACCAAAAATACTTTTCTTCGAATTCTTTGTCGTTTATATTGTTGTCTGATAATATAAATACCATACTAAAATACTGCTTTACTATTTCTACTACTGCAAAAGCATCTTTTTTATTTTCATATCCTTTGTCAAAAAATATCTGAAAATTATCTAAACACAAGATATCCTCAGAGCTTTTATTTTTTCTGATAATATCGTAAAAAGTATTACTCCAATTTTTAGAATAATTATCCCTAAGTACCTTTAAATCAATCATTATCAATTTTCTTTTAAGTAAGTTAGTTACTCTCTTTACTAATGTATTCTTGCCAATCCCCGCTTGTCCGTACATATGATAAAAAATTACCTCTCCTGTAAATTTTTCTGCTCTTGTTACCGTATCGGCAATTTTAGCGGTTATATTTTCACGAATTATTAAAGGCTTTTTACTCAAAGCCTTAGCGTCATACATTTTTACACCTTCAGTGGTTTCTTTGTCTTTAAACTTGAGTAAAATGTTTTGAAAAAAATTATCATTATCCCAAATGCCGTCTATTCCCAATTGGGATTGCTTTATTTCATTTTTCTTCAATTTTAACATCTCCTAGAAGCAATAAATTAAGTTTATATCTAATTATTAGTATATCATATCAAAATATATTTTTCGACATTTTATTTTTTGAATATTTTTGATAAAATTATGAAAATGAATTTTATATTTCTAAAGAGACATTAAAACAACAAATTTTGTCTTGAATTTTCCATAAAATTTTCTAATAGCACACATTTCATCCACCTATGCAGCAACTAATATAAATCTGCTCACCAAGTTCACCAAAAGCTGCACGATCAGCGTAAGAGAGGGAGGTCCGCTCTCCAATTTTTTATCTTTTTCGTTATTTAATTTATGATAAGCACTGCCGAACTTCTTAACGTTTTTATGAATTTTATCCCTCAAAATTACAGTATTAACCGCTAGAACTCCTCCATAGAAAATGAAAACTCAAGCGTGGTGTTAGTACTATACGTAAGAAAAAACGATGTTGTGGTATAATCATCCAATTCGAAAGAAATGGGGGAGTAAACTTGAAATTTTTACTAGGGGTTGCATACTTTCGCACGCTTTAAAAAATAAAATTATCCGTGCGTTTGTATTAATACCTAAGTGCTTGGACATATTGAGTGTTCATAACATATTTGAGTTATGAACGCTCATTTTTTATATCTCTTTTATCACACCGGGATATAACTTCACGACCGACGCCCTGCCGTGTTTTGGCAAAACTGAAGTTTTAATCGTTCTTTAGTCTTTGCTGTTTATTATTCTCCAGCGTGTTTTTTCCAGTTCGCTATATTTATCCATAATACACATCAGTTTATATACATTATGCCCCGAAGATAATATATCAAAATTATCAATAGCTTTATTTATATTCAAATCTTTTATAGAACCTTGGTCAATCCATTCATATATACAATCCAATATGGATATAAAAAAGCAAGTTAAATCAGCCAGTTGATTTATTTTCCATGGTTCTCCGAAAAAAATCTCAAATTTTTTTTCTTGAATTTTTAATTGCACTTTTTTTTCGTCACAATTCAAAATCATTCTCAAGAGGCTTTTATAACCCTTGATGCATAAAATAAACAGTTCTTTAGGAGATTTTCTAAAAATTCCGGAATGCTTTTCTTCTACAGAAATATCAAAATAATCTAAAACATCTTTCGAAAAGTAATAACGCAGTTTACTTTCATTAATTATTTTATGAAGTGCATTAAGCCGCCCCTCGAGCGTGGATTCAAAGTATCCGAAAATTGGCAACAATGTCCTAAGTATATTTAGAAAAGACGAGTTTAAAAAGTAGCAAAACCATTTGTAATCAATATTTGATGTGCTGTCAAAATTAAAAAACCAATTTTTAGATTCTAAAACGAGTATTTTTAAAGCTTTGACAATTTCAATATTTTGAATTTTAGAATTATAATTATTAATATCTACTTTCTTGATAAGTGTCAAAAGATTATCACCTTTAATAATTTTACCGTTATTTTTTAGCTCAAATGTTGAAATTCTGCAATCTAAATTTTCAAAATATTCTTTTGAAACAGGATAAACATCCACAAAAGGTATATTCTTTAAGCAAGAAACGGTTTTTAAAAAATCAGATGATTTTTTCATTAGGCTTTTGCGAAAGGATTTGCTGTATTCATTTTCCTTATCTGTTGGAATGACTATAAATTCCATATCACTTAAAAAATCATATTTGCCATCTTTTTCTAAATAAGACAGACCGCTTACCGCCGTACTTCCATAAACTATTATATTTGAACAGCACTCATCATAAATAGAAATAAGGCCTTCTAAGATTTTATTTATTTCGTCCGGATAGCTTAGATTTAATTTTGAAAACATAAACCAAATCTCCTTTATTATAAATCGATTTTTAAATTCTTTCTTAGTGGGCATAGAGGATCAATACCGCTCAAGTTTCTCATTTCTATATAAAAAATGAGAGGAATAAATCCTTTCATTTTTATTAATTATTTTTGATTTTTATGGGTATTAAAAAACATATGTAACTACCCATTTAAAGTTTTTCAGTTCAAAGGTAATGATTTTAGGAAAGTGTAAATTTAATTTCATGTTACAACACTAGATTCAATAGCTGGTATAATAGCTGTTAAATCTATAACATAAGTGACGATGATAAATCTTATTTAGGTAGTAATTTAGTTGAGATAATAAGTGAAAAATTACTTTCTGCCTCGGATTTATTGTTATCACATTATATCATCTTTTAAAATAGAGTAAATGTATACATCTGATACACCACCATTAAAGGGATAAAATTGCCTTAAAATACCTTCACATTTCATACCGCATTTTTGCATGACTCGTCCTGAGGCAAGATTTCTCACATCGTGATAAGCTTCAATTCTGTTAAGACCTACTTCTTCAAAGAGAAATCTGATAATTTCTTTAAGTGCTTCAGTAGCAATCCCTTTATTCCACCACTTTTCGCCAATACAATATCCGACTTCAATTTTAGAAACATTTTCGTCGAGCTTTTTAGCTCCGATTGAACCTATAACTTTATTTTCATTTTTAAGTTCTATCGCCCAATCAAAAGTTTTTCCGCTCTTATAACTTTCAATTAAGCCACGCAGATAATCTTCGGTAGCATTAATATCGCTGTGGGTTTGCCATGTCATGTATTTTGTTACCGTATCACTTGATGCGTAGTTTTCAAACACCGCTTGGGCATCGGTAATTTTAAATGGTCTTAAAATTAAACGGTTTGTTTCAAGCTTTATAGTGCCTTTATAATTCATATCATCAACCCCAAAAAATTAAATTATCTTTTAAAATCGATCGTAATATTTCCGGTTACTACCTTAGCAACTATTGAATTAGCATTAACTTGATTAGATGATTTAGCTAGTTTATCAAATTGCTTACCGTTAATTATAATTGAGCCAACTGTAGCGGACGCATTATATGAGTAATCAGCAATATCTCCATTGCAATATATTTCAATGTTACCGGATGTCGTTTCTGCGTTTACTGTTGTGGGTGTTTCGCTATTATTTTTAATATTAATATTTCCGGATTTGTTATGGGCGGATATCTCGTCGCAATCGCTTATTGCAGCATTTATATTACCGGAATTAAGATTTATTTTAAGTTTTTTTACTCTAGTACCATGAATGTTGATATTGCCGCTGGATACATCAATGAAGATATTTTCAAATGAACTGTTTTTAGGGTAGTAAATATTTATGTATACTTTTTCAGAATTTGACAATCTAAAATTTGAATTATTGCTGTGTGTTTGTATTTCTAATTGCCCGTTTTCTACTGACCATTTAGGCTCATCAAAATAATCGGGCTCACAAATTTCTAATCCATAATAATCGGAGGGGACAAAGTTGATATTATCACTTGGAGATATTATTTTTACGAGTTTAAATTCTTTTAAATCTTTTTCATTAACAAATACTTTCGAAGCGCTTTTTGGAGTAGGAGAATAAGTATTATTAATGAAATTATTCATACGAAGCACGCCCATTATGCCAAGTATAACTAAGCACCCTGCAACAAATGTAATGGCAAATTTCCACCAATTTTTTCTTGTAAGTAACATTTTTATTCACCTTATGTTTTTATATTATTATGTAAATTGTAACATATAAAAAATAAAAAATCTACCATCATTTAATAATGATGGTAGATTGAAATTACTATTTATTAATCACATTTTTTGACTTCGAAATCATCTGTATCTTCATTGTAGGTAGCATGTACTTTGTGAACACTGTTTTTAAGTGATTTTTCATTAATGTCTCTGTAACCTACTAATTTACCGCGAAGATGTACTAAGTAGTCATTTAATCCACGAGCGCCTTTATTTCTGGCTTCAGCAGCTTCAGAAATTTTTCTTACAAGGTTTTCATCAGCGTCAAGGTCTAAGTTATAAGATTTTACATATTCTTTTAGACTATTAACCATAGGAGCTAACATGCTCATATAATCTTCAACTGTAAAATATTTAAATTCAACAACATCAAATCTGTTTACAAGAGATTTATCACGTTGAATATGAGTTCTTGATGCGCTTTTTACTTCACCTAGATCTTCTTTTGGAAGTCCCCAACATTCTCTGGCTTCGTTGGTTATACAGATAAATACTGTTCTCGAAACATCAACATAATCATAATCTACTCCGGATCTTACCAATAATTTTCCTGTGTCTCTTGCATCACGTAAGCGTTCCAAAATAGTGTCATCAGTATCAATCTTATGCATCTTGTCGATTTCGTCCAATACTACTATTACTTTGTTGTTTAATTTTAATTGACGGATAAGTTCTGATTTTTCGTTGAATATCTGGTCAGCAGGAGAAAGATTAGAAGAATTATTTGTGGTAACATTAGAGCTTGTAACAGATGTGGAAGTTATAAACTGCCATGGTTGCATATCCTTGTGGTACAATGCTTTGGATAAAGCACGTGCAGCATAAGTTTTACCCACGCCTGAGTCTCCCATGAAGGTCATTGTACAAGCTGATGTGCACGGAATTTTGGTTTTGTCACTCTCGTTCCATTTATCTGCCATACCGCTTATGATATCAGAAATTCTGTCTATAGCTTCGTTTTGGCACAGTATTTTTTCTTTCAAGCATTTATCGATAATTCTTTTAAGTTCAACAGGATTTTGATTAAGTTGGAAACGGTTATATATGTATCTGTTGCATATTTTTTTGAACTGATAATCTATAAATCCTATTCCGTCTTTAATGAAAGCTCTGCTTGTGCTGCTGCACATAGACAATCCTATTAAAACCATAGAGAATACAATTATGTTGCCATTTTTCGATAATCCGTTTATGAGTTTGAAATAGTCTAACTGACTGTACATAGATAAATCTTTCATAAATTTAGAAACTAGGCTTTTGCTGAAATCGTCTCCAAGAGCGTTGTTTACATTATCGGTGAATTCTATCATTTTGAAAAGACTACCGTATGATGGGTCGTCTACTTGTGTAATTGATATGTTATTGCATTTCAATACATATTTGGAATATAGTATAGCAATTTTATATTTAGCGGAAAATACAAGAAGGCTCTTCTCCTGAGATTTTTGACTTCTATCGCTATAATCGTAATAATATGAACCCGAAATATTCTTTTTGCTTATATCATCAAATGTATTTTTTAAATCTTCAAAACGTAATTCTTTTGTGTATTGGTCATCATCATCTGAGCTTTTAGATTTTTTAATTGCTTCGTTCAAATCTTTTATTACGATGTCCACTCCATCTTTGAATTCCTTATCATTAAATGCATCTTCAAATTTTGGGATATTATCTATAGAAGATTTTGAAAGAGAGAATGCAGAAGCTTTAGGAGCTAAATCTAAATTTTTGTCCAGTACGGAACCCATTCCGGACCCAAGGGATAAAATTGCCAAACTTAAAGCGGATAATTTTTTTGCTTTTGAATTCATATATCTTTTCTCCTTTTTAACTTTGTGGTTTAATTATACCACTTTTAAATCAAGATGTAAAGAGAAAATATTAGAGATTTAATCTTTTTTTAAAAAATATTCGTGTGAATACCTGTACTTGCCTTCCTTTTCTACGTTTCCATATCGGATAATAAGCGCTCCATAGAGCGAATTGCTTACTTTTTTATAATTTTTTATATCACTAAACAGAGAATATTTTTCGATAAAATCTTTTAAAGCTCTACTGGAATTTATTGTTTTTTTGTTTAAATACATTAAATTGAGTTCTGACCCCAAGTTCTGCTTGCTTTTTACAAGGTCTGTGTATAGGTAATTATATAAAATATCTAAATTTTCTTTATCCAAAAATATTGTTTGTATGCGAGGATATAAAGAAGTTTTTATGATATAGCATTTTTTCACAGGTATGTTATAAAATGGTATTTTAGAAATAGATGGAGAAATATTTTTGTTTGTGTATTTGGGATTTAAATCCTGAAAGTCAAAATATTGCATTATGGTAGTCGTTGCTTCCGAAGTGGTAATCTCGAGCTCTTTTGTATACATATCTATGGTTTTTTCTGAATGGTTTTTAAAAGAAGGGGCGGGGGCACTCGGTGATTTACTTTTGTTACGAAAATGAATTGCAAAGGGAATGGTTGCGGCTAATGTTATTGCACCGGTTGCAATGGCAGCAATTATGAGGTCTTTTCTCATTATAATCAACTCACTGTTCAATTAAATTTGTTTATTTTGATTATATTTATTTATTATATTTATTTCAATAATTTATAAAAATAAAAGAGCCCCAATAAGGACTCTTAATGTACGTATTTCTGAGGGTTTTGAGCTTCTTTGTTTATTCTTACTTCAAAATGTAAATGATTCCCCGAGGAATCGCCGGTAGATCCGACGGTGGCAATTTTTTCGCCTTTTCTTACTTTTGAATTTTGCGATACACATATGCTTAGACAATGCGCATACAAAGTTTCTTTTCCGTCCGAATGCTTAATAATTACACAATTTCCATATCCTTTATTGCTATGTGTAACACACTCAACCGTGCCGTCATCAGCAGCGACAATATCTTTTCCTCCTACGCCCGAAGAAGATATATCAATTCCTTTATGCATTCTTCCGCTTCTCATACCAAATCCGCTGGTTATATTTTTTGTAAAGGGAACAGGCCATATTAAACCCGGTTCTTCTTGTTTTGTTCCTTGGAGAATTTGTTCCGAAATAGGTTCTTCGGTCGTTTCGGATTTAATTTCTGCTTTTTGAATTTCACCGTTCTCTGTTACAAAATTTTTAACGAGTACATAAGCCTTTCCGTCTTTGCCTTCTCTTACAGTTTCTCTGTAATTTTTGTATTTAGAAGCATCTTCTAAAATCTCGGTTTCAAAAGGCAAGATTTTTTCTTCTGTGTCAAATCTAAATATTGTAAAATTTAAAAGCTTTGTGGTTTTTTTGAAAGTAAGTGTTTCGCCGGTGAATATCAAATTATCTTCATTGTTTGTGGCTTCGATAACTTCTTTCGGAGTTAAGTTTAACTCTTGAGAAATAGATTCAATCGTATCCGTATCTTTAACAGTATATTCAAAATATTCGGTTTTATTACCTCTCAAAATTTTAGAAATATCTGAAATATTTTTGAATTCTTCGTGCGAAAATATACCTTTCTTTAATTCGATGTTTTCGCAAAAATCCACTTCAAAATCTTGATATAAGTGTTTTTTCTCTTGCTTTAATGTCTCCAGTAACTTTTCTATCTCAGTTTCATCATTTCCCACAGTAATTAACTTTCCGTCAACATAAATCCCGTATCCCTCGGTGATTATTTCGTTTGATTTTTCCATTAATTTTTCCTTTAACTCTGTTGGGGATGCAGAACATTTGCGCTTTACTATAGGAGTGAGTTTCATTTTAGGAGTAACATTTTCTGTGCTTTCTTTTTTTTCTGCCGGGATCTGTTCCGAAATCATTTTGTTAGCTTCTTCAAGGATTTTTTCATTTGTCACTGCTGCAATTTGTTTTCCGTTATATTCCAGAGCGAGCCCGTAATTCTGTCCGTTCCAATACATTATTGTTAACCCGAATAACACCGCAGAAGAAACAGGCGCGACACTTCTTCTCAATATGTTTAAAATTCGTTTTTTTATCATTGATTTAAATCCCGAATCTTTTCGAGATTTTGTTCCCCCTAGTATTTTTTAATTAAAACTTGTAAAGAATATTACAAATTATTGTACCAAATGGTTACTTTATAATTTGATTTTCTTAATTGATTATAACAAAAAATTACAACAAAGCAACAATTTGGAATCAATTTTGTATAAATATATATATTAAATTTTAAAATCAAGGTTAATATATAAAAATGTACTATAAAATGTGGCAGTTGAAGATGAATCTAAAGAATGATATAATAGCGGGTAGTTGTAAAATTTAGTAAACTATGGAAAGGAATAAATCATATGATTCGTGAAAATGAATATCGCAGCCAGTACTGCGGAAATGTTACGGAAGAAAATGTCGGAAAGAAAATAAGGGTTGCAGGATGGGTTGAAAATGTGCGTGACCACGGAGGAATAACTTTTGTTGACCTCAGAGACCATTACGGAAATGTCCAAGTTGTTATTCATGACGACGAAATGATTAAAAATATCTCAAAAGAAGCCGTAATTTCCGTATACGGCGAAGTTTTAAGACGTTCCGAAGAAAACGTAAATCCAAAACTTAAAACAGGTTTTGTGGAAATAAAGTGTGAAGAACTAAATTTGATAAGCAAATCTCGTGAATTGCTTCCTTTTGAAATTACGAGTTCCACCGATACCAAAGAAGAATTGCGTTTAAAATATCGTTTTCTTGATTTGCGTAATAAGGACTTACATTCAAGAATACAACTTCGCTCGGAAATACTTCACTTTTTAAGAAATAAAATGCACGAAATGGGATTCACCGAAATTCAAACACCTATTTTATCGGCCTCATCACCGGAAGGCGCCAGAGATTATCTTATTCCGAGTCGTAAGCATCATGGAAAATTTTATGCCTTACCACAAGCTCCTCAAATTTTTAAACAGCTTTTAATGGTTTCGGGATTTGACAGATATTTTCAAATAGCACCTTGCTTCCGTGATGAGGACTCCAGAGCTGACCGTTCTCCCGGAGAATTTTATCAGTTGGATTACGAAATGTCTTTTGCAACTCAAGAAGATGTTTTGGCCGTAACTGAAGATGTAATATATGATACTTTTACGAAATTTTCAGATAAAAAAGTTTCTACGAAACCTTTCAAACGTATAACCTATGCAGATGCCATGTTGACTTACGGAAGTGATAAGCCCGACCTTAGAAATCCGCTTAAAATAGTGGATGTCAGTGATGTTTTTGAAGGCTCGGGATTTGCGGCATTCGAAGGAAAAACAGTAAGAGCCATTACTGTTCAAGGATGTTCGTCACAACCACGCAAATTTTTCGATAAAATGAATGACTATGCTTTGGAGATAGGAATGAAAGGTCTCGGATATATAAAGGTTACCGAAACCGGAGAATTTACAGGCCCCATAAATAAATTTATTCCCGATGAAAAACGAGAAATTTTATCCGAACGTTCTGAAATAAAACCGGGTTGCGTTGTGTATTTTATTGCCGATTCCAAAAAAGAAGCACCGAAATTTGCCGGAAAAATTCGTTCGGAACTGGGCAAACGTCTTAACTTGATAGATAACAGCAGATTTGATTTTTGTTTTGTTGTAGACTTCCCGATGTACGAGGAGGATGAAGAAACCGGAAATACAATATTTACTCATAATCCTTTTTCAATGCCTCAAGGTGGACTTAATGCTCTTTTAAACGAAAATCCTTTGAATATTCTTGCTTATCAGTATGATTTGGTTTGTAACGGAATAGAGCTTTCTTCGGGAGCGGTTAGAAATCACGATCCGGAAATAATGCTTAAAGCATTTGAAATTGCAGGTTACGGAGAAGATACGATAAAAGAAAAATTTGGTGCTCTTTACAACGCATTTAAATTCGGAGCTCCGCCTCACGCAGGTATGGCGCCGGGTGTAGACAGGATGATAATGCTTTTAACCGATGAAGAAAATATACGAGAAATAATAGCATTTCCGATGAACAGCAACGCTCAAGACGTAATGTTGGGTTCTCCGAATGAAGTAACAGAACAACAGTTGCGTGAAGTTCATATAAAAATCAGAGATTAGTAGGTGATGTAAGTGATTAGCCGTGACGAAATGTTGAATTTAGCCAATCTTTCCAAGCTCTATTTGAGTGAAGACGAGATTGAAGATGCCATGAAAGAAATGGACGGAATGATTGACTTTGCAAATCAGATAAATGAGATGAGCCTTGATTCTTATGAGACTCCGAATATAAACGGTCTTTCCAATGCTCTCCGAGATGATGAAGTAATAGAATCTTATCCTCAAAATAAAATTTTAGAAAATGTCGGCGGCGGAAAAGACGGATATTTTTACATTAAAAAATACAATTAAGTGTACGTAAATTTTCTTTACACGTTTTAGGGAGGCTTGAACATTAATGAACGATTCCAAAAGAGGAATAATAAAGCGTATAAAAAATATGCTTTCGAATAAAGAAATTTCCTGTAAAGAATTAACAGAAAAATATTTGAGTGAAATAAAGAAAAGCAATCTTAATGCTTACGTTACGGTTTGTGAAGATGAAGCTTATAAAAGTTCCGAGAAAGTCGATGAAAAAATAAGTTCAGGTGAAGAAATAGGTTATCTTGAAGGTGTGCCGATGGCGCTCAAAGACATAATTTCGACAAATGGCATAGAAACCACATGTTGTTCCAAAATACTGTCGGGATATAAGCCGATATTTGATGCGACCGTATGGGATAAACTTAAGCAAAAAGGAGCGGTACTGCTCGGAAAACTCAATATGGATGAATTTGCAATGGGTTCTTCTTGCGAAAATTCTTGCATAGGAGGGGCTAAAAATCCGCACAATACCAATCATGTTTCAGGTGGAAGTTCGGGTGGTTCAGCTTCTGCAGTAGCGGGAAATATTGCAGCTTATGCTTTAGGTACCGATACGGGCGGTTCGGTTCGTCAACCGGCGTCGTTTTGCGGAGTTGTAGGACTTAAACCGACATACGGAGCGGTTTCCAGATATGGAGTAATAGCATATGCTTCGGGATTTGACCAAGTAGGACCGATAGCTCAGACAGCTGAGGATGTGTCATTGGTTTTTGATGCGATTTCGGGTTACGATTTTCATGATTCGACATCAAATCCAAATGTAAAAATGCAAACTTTTGCCAATATAAACAGTGATATAAAAGGTCTTAAAATAGGAATTCCAAAAGAATATTACGACGGTGTAGACGAAGAAATAAAGTCATCTATTGAAGAATCTGTTAAGCTTTATGAATCAATGGGTGCAAGTGTTGAATACTTTGATTTTCCTGAAGTCAAATATTCTTTGCCGGTGTATTATATCTTGGCTTGTGCTGAGGCAACTTCTAATTTGGCTCGATTTGACGGTGTAAGATACGGTTATAGAACCGAGCATTACAAAGACATAAATGAAATGATATGCAAAACAAGAAGCGAAGGCTTTGGTCAGGAAGTAAAAAGAAGAATACTTCTCGGAAATTATGTTCTGAGTTCGGGATATTATGATGCATATTATAAAAAAGCTCAAAATTTAAGAGCAGTGATAATAAAAGCTTTTGACAGGGCTTTTGAAAAGTATGACGTTCTGATAACTCCGACATCACCCGTCACGGCTTTTGAATGCAATAAAAAATTCAGCAATCCGCAGGAAATATATCTTGCCGATATATGTACCGTTCCGGTTAATACCGTAGGAATTCCGGGAATTTCCGTTCCGTGTGGATTCGATTCAAAAGGTTTGCCGATAGGAATGCAGATTTTAGGACCCAAATTCAGCGAATCAAAACTTTTGAACGTAGCTCACAAATATGAAGTATTTACTGGTTACGAAAATAACAAATGTGTAGATATGGGGGTAAGATTATGAGCTATGATTTAGTTGTAGGATTGGAAACTCATGTCGAGCTTCTTACGAAAACTAAAATTTTTTGTGGATGTAAAAATGCTTTCGGTTCCGAACCGAATACCAATTGTTGTCCGATTTGCATAGGTTTGCCGGGAACACTTCCAAAGCTTAATCGTGAAGTCGTAAACTTTGCAATAAAAGCGGGATTGGCGCTAAATTGTACGATAAACCTTAAATCCAAAATGGATAGAAAAAATTATGTTTATCCTGACCTTTCCAAAGCTTATCAGATATCTCAATTTTATACTCCTATCTGTAAAAACGGATACGTTGAACTTTCAAGCGGTAAAAGAATACGAATTCATCAAATTCATATGGAAGAAGATGCCGGAAAACTTGTTCATAAATCCGGAGATGTATATGTGGATTATAATCGTGGCGGAGTTCCTCTTTTAGAGATAGTAACCGAACCCGATATAAGTTCTTCGGAAGAAGCGCGCGAATATGTTGAAAAACTTCAGATGATAATGCGTTATATTGGCGTTTCTGATTGCAAAATGCAAGAAGGTTCCATGCGTTGTGACGTAAATGTTTCCGTCAAGCCGACAGGTTCGCAAAAGCTTGGTACTCGTACAGAAATAAAAAATATGAATTCAATTACTTTTATGACTAAAGCGATTGATTACGAATACAAGCGCCACGTCGAAATTTTGAACAGCGGGGAAAAAATTACTCAGCAAACACTCCGATATGTTGAAGAAACCAATTCTACCGAAAGTATGAGAAGTAAAGAGGACGCTCAGGATTATCGGTATTTTGGAGATCCTGATTTGGTGGAAATAAATCTCGAGGAATCGTACGTTGAAGACATAAGAAAAACTCTCCCCGAGTTGCCTACAAGCCGTTTTAAGAGATATACAAACGAATTTGGAATACCGGAAAAAGATGCGGTTCTTATTGTGAAATACAAAAATGTTTCAGACTTTTTCGAAGCAGCTTCCGATGGCCTTAAAAATCCAAAAACCATTTCCAATTTCATAATAGGTCAAATTTTCAGAAGCATTGAAACCGAAGCTGAACGTGAAAAATTCGAAATTTTGACTTCACCTAAACAGCTTAATGAGCTCGTCAAGTTGGTGGAAGACGGTAAGGTCAATATGAATCTTGCCAAAAAGACATTATCGAAAATGCTTGAAAGCGGAAAGAGTGTAGGTGAATTCATATCTGAAAACGATATGAAAGGAATTTCGGACGAGGAAATAGAGACACTTTGCAAAGAGGCAATCTCCAATAATGAATCGGCTGCAAAAGATTATCTTGCAGGGAAAGAAAAAGCTCTCAAAGCAATGCTCGGTTATGTCATGAAAGCGACTCGAGGAAAAGGGGATGCATTAGCGATAGAGAAAAAATTGATAGAGATTCTTAAAAAATAATTTTTAATAACAAAAACAGCTGTGTGAATATGCACGGCTGTTTATTATTTTGTTTAAATTGTGATTTTATACAAAAATCCTTGACAATATATATATATATATATAATGGTTACAGAAATGCATTTCTGCAAATTTAATTAAGTATGGGAGGAAATAAAGATGTCAAAAATTAATGAAAAAATAAATGAAAATGAAGAAGAAAAAGTTTCGGGCGGAGTTGAATCTAACAGAAAAGACGGAACTTTTAAAAGAGCAAACGGAGAAAAATATGAAGTAATCTGTGATATTTGCCGTAAACCTATCTTGGGGAAAGCGGGCATTCTAACCGATAGCAAAGGAAACGATTATTGTTTAGACTGCGCTAACAAAAAGCAAACCATATTGAAAGGATTTGGCATGACTGAAAAATTTGAAAAAAAGGACGTGGAATACAATCTGGATTCCAAATAATTTAAAATTTAAAAAATTAATAATACATACAGGAATGCATTTCTGATCATATAGAATCACAAAGTGTGAGGAGGAATAAAAATGAGCGAGCAAAAAGAAAAAATGAGCAATGAAGATGAAGAGAAAGTTTCCGGCGGCTATTATAGCAACGGAAGTTGGCATCCTAATTATTACGATAAGCCAACACCGATAGAAGTAAAAGGACATTCCGGAAAGAGAGAAGCAATTTCAACGGTTAAAGTGTGGCAATGTGATGTTTGCGGTGCAATTAACTCAACAGTTAAGCCTACCATGGTGTCCGATTCTACTGTTACCGACTTACATATATGTCAGCAATGCGAATCCGACGGACGACATAAAGAACTGGAAAGAAAATACGGTAAAGTAGATTTTGTAAATTGACAAAAATTGAAAGGAGGAATAAAAATGGAAGAACAAAAAGAAAAATTAAACGAAGTCGAAGAAAAAGAGGTTTCAGGCGGCAAGACCGTAGAGGTTTCTACACTTGTTAAGGTTCCATTTTGCAGTGTGTGTAATTGCGTATCCACACCCAATAATCCTATTACTCACTATGGGTATAAGACACACCCGGGATCTTCAGTGATATATAAAGATAAAAAATATCTTTGTGATAAATGTTACGAAGAGCCAAAAAACAGGAGCTCGTTGACTGAATGCAGATAATGATAGGAGGGATGAACATGAGAATACTTAAAGAAAATTTAAATGGCAAGGAAGAGAAAATGGTTTCCGGCGGTTCAGAGGCTTCTTATCCATCTGACGAGGGAACTTTTCAAAAAAATAACGGAAAGCACTTTGAAATTATATGTGATGCATGTCGCAAGGTTATTCCCGGAAAATCCGGGGTTTTATACGATAGTCAAGGAAATGATTACTGTGTGGATTGCGCGATGAAGAAGCAGGCTATATTAAAAGAATCCGGCATAAATGAAAGATATAGATTTGATAATCTTGAATATGCAAAAGATTCAAAATAAGAAATTAACCATCCAATGATGTGAGCGACATGTCAAAAGGATGGTTTTTTATTTTTATTTGGCATGCCGATATTAAAAAGCGAGCTAAATTTACAAATTACCTTATTTTATATGTTGCATAATTTTTAAAATTAGTATATAATCGGAATGGTTTGTAATAAACTTATTATGAATCATTAAATTTATAGATTATTTTATATCCTTATTTTTTATTAGGAGGAAAATTATATGCTTTCAGCAGGAGATTTTAGAAACGGCTCTACATTTGAGCTCGATGGTAATGTAGTATCAATAGTGGAATTCCAACATGTTAAACCGGGAAAGGGTGCAGCTTTCGTAAGAGCAAAGATTAAAAACGTTATGAGCGGAGCTGTAACTGAGCGTACTTTTAACCCCAGCGATAAATATCAAGAGGCATTTATCGAAAGAAGAGAAATGCAATATCTGTACAATGACGGCGATTTATACTATTTCATGGATAATGAAACATTTGAACAGATACCTATAAATTCCTCGGTTTTAGGCGACAATTTTAAATTTGTGAAAGAAAACATGGTGTGCAAAGTTCTTTCATATAAAGGAAGCGTTTTTGGTGTGGAACCGCCACTTTTTGTGGAGCTTTTGGTTACTCAAACAGATGCAGGATTCAAAGGAGATACGGCTACAAACGCTACAAAGCCTGCTACACTTGAAACCGGTGCTGAAATAAAAGTTCCTTTATTTATAGAAGAAGGAGAAAAAATAAGAATCGACACGAGAACGGGTGAATATCTCGAACGTGCCTAAACGATAATATAATTAAAATAATTTACTGGGAGGAAATTATAATGACAATTAAAGAAAGAGCAGCTTATATCAAAGGTTTGCTTGAAGGTCTTGATTTAGACGACGACAAAAAAGAAACCAAGGTTCTAAAAGCAATGGCAGAGTGGATGGAAGAAATCTCTGAATCTGTAGAAGGAATAGATGAAGACGTCGATAACATTTGTGACGAACTTGAAGTTTTGGACGAAGATTTAGAATATCTCGAAGATGAAGTTTATAAATGCCCTGAATGCGACGAAGAATGCGATTGCGGATGTCACGAAGGCGAAGATTGCGACTGTGAAGACGAAGATTATTACGAAGTCGAATGCCCAACATGTGGAGAAAAAACTTGTTTTTCCGAAGATACTCTTTTAGACAGTGAAATGAATTGTCCAAATTGCGGAGAACTATTGGAATTCGGATTTGAAGATTGTGATTGCGGATGCGATTGTGACGATAACTGTGATTGCGATGAAAATTGTGAATGTGGATGCGACTGTCATAGCGACAAATAAAAATAATATTTAATTTTACTAATTATTATTGTAATATTTCATTAAATTTGTGCGCAACTTTCATTTTTGAGTTGCGCAAATTGTTTGTATAGTGTAAAGTATATTCTAGAAAGGATGTTTGTGATGAAAATATTTTCAAAAGTATTTAAAATTAGTGCATTTTTGATATTTTCTTTAGCGTGTTTGACATCTTGTTCTAGTAGTACACAGGAATCAGAAGAGGTTTTGAAAGTTGGAATGGAATGTTCATATGCTCCGTTCAACTGGATACAGCCCACTGATAAAAACGGTGCAGTGAAAATTTCTGATGGATGGTATGCATGTGGATACGATGTTTACATAGCTAAAGAAATTTCTCAAAAATTAGGAAAAAAACTCGAAGTCGTAAAAATAGACTGGGATGGTCTGTTGCCTGCTCTTACTTCCGGAAAAATCGACTCTATAATCGCCGGCATGTCAGCTACCGAATCCAGAAAAGAAGCGATCGATTTTACTGACAATTATTACGATTCAAATATCGTGGTTGTAGTGAAGAAAAACGGTGAATATTCCAACGCTCGAAGTTTAAATGATCTTGAAGGCGCCAAAATCACAGGTCAGCTTAGTACGGTTCACTATGATTTCATAGATCAAATTCCCGGAGTTCAAAAAGAAGTCGCTTTGGAAGATTTCTCGTCTATGGTTTCTGCAGTAACTGCCGGAAAAATAGACGGATACGTAAGCGAAAGGCCCGCGGCGTTGGTAGCAGTACATACAAATCCAAATCTGGTATGTATAGATTTTGAAGAAGGAAAAGGATTTAAATTTTCTCAAGATGAAACAGCGATAGCTATCGGAGTTCGAAAAGGAAGCAAACTTAGAGAAGATATAAACGAGGCTTTGTCAACAATAAGTGGAGAAGATAGGGAAAAATTGATGCAAAAAGCTGTTGGAGGTGCAATATCATAAGTTATGGAACGAACATTTTTTGAATGGATTGGTTATATACTTAGTGTTTATGGCGAATGGTTTTTAAAAGGTACATGCGTAACATTGTTAATATCTCTTTTGGGTACTGTGATAGGATTTTTGATAGGATTAGGACTGGGTTCCGTCCGCACGATACCTGTTTCCGGCAACAAAGTTAAAAAGTTTTTTATGTCTATAGTGAATGCAATTATAACTTGTTATGTAGAAATATTTCGCGGAACTCCAATGATGGTTCAGGCAATTGTTATATATTTTGGAATGAGAGAATTTGTCGGAGTTGATTTTAGCCCGACTATAGCCGGAATTATAATTGTATCTATAAATACCGGTGCTTATATGGTCGAAGTTGTTCGCGGAGGAATAGAAAGCGTTGATCCCGGTCAAATGGAAGCGGCAAAGTCGATTGGCATGACTCATGGACAAGCTATGAGATATGTTATCTTACCTCAAACTATCAGAAATATTCTGCCCGCCACAGGTAATGAGTTTATAATTAACATAAAAGATACATCCGTATTGAATGTAATTTCTGTTACCGAGCTGTTCTTTGTTACAAAATCTGTTAAAGGAATAGTTTTCCGTACATATGAAACTTTTATAGTTACTGCGGTTATTTATTTTGTTCTTACATTGACTGTAACTCGTTTGCTGAAATTAATTGAAAAACGTATGGATGGCCCGTCCGAATTTGTACATGTTTCATCCACGATGCCTATAGTTTTTACTAAGAAATCAGGTGAAAAGTAGTATGGAAGATAGAATTATTCAAATAAAAAATCTGAAAAAATCTTTTGGAAGCTTGAATGTTTTGAGGGGAATAGATTTCAGCATAAATAAAGGCGACGTTTCTTGTATAATAGGCCCTTCAGGTTCGGGAAAATCTACTTTTTTAAGGTGCATAAATCTCCTTGACCGTCCAACATCCGGCGAAATAATTTATAGAGGCAAAAATGTTCTTGACGATAATTACGATGTTGATTTTTATCGTTCGCGCGTAGGAATGGTGTTCCAGCAGTTTAATTTGTTCAATAATATGAATGTTCTGGAAAATTGCATGATAGGACAAGTTAAAGTTTTAAGAAAAAGTCCTCAAAAAGCTAGAGAAAACGCTCTTAAATTTTTGGAAAAAGTTCAGATGTCTAAATTCATAAATGCAAAACCAAGCCAACTTTCCGGCGGACAGAAGCAAAGGGTTGCTATAGCCAGAGCTTTGGCGATGGATACAGAGGTTTTACTGTTCGATGAACCTACTTCCGCATTAGACCCCGAAACTGTGGGAGAAGTACTGAAAGTAATGAAAGACCTTGCGGCTTCACATCTTACGATGCTCATAGTAACTCACGAAATGGCGTTTGCTAAAGAAGTATCGAATCGAATAATTTTTATGGATGAAGGCGTGATTTGTGAAGAAGGCAAACCCGAAGAAATATTAGTTAACCCCCAAAACGAAAGAACAAAAAATTTCTTGTTCAGATTTATTGTTGGAGAATCGAGCTAAAATTTATATTTTATTTAACCACGTAAGATTTATATAATCTAGGTGGTTAATATTATTTTACAGGAGCAATGCAGAAGGGAAACTTTATGAATGAGTTTTTCTTCTGCAATTTTTGTGAAATAGTTATATTTTAATTTTTTATCATATTATAAAAATTTACTTGATTAATTATAAAATTTAAATTAAAATACATGTGACAAATTTAACAGAAGGGATGTTTTAATTGTGAAAAATTTAAAAAGAAAATTTGCAGCAGTACTTACTTCAGCAGCTATTTTAGTAGGTTCTCAAGGTGGATTTACATCTTCGGCGTTTATAGGAGGCGAGTTAGTTAGGAGTACTGTCGGCTCTGTAATCGCAAGCACAGTTCCTAGCATTTTGGGAAGAATTTTCAGGTATATGATTTTTACATACGAAAGAATAGATAACTATGTGGATTTTAGAAAATATAAAGGATTTCGTACTCCTGAAGATACTATGAATGAACTTGAAAAAATAGTAAACAATGAGTCCGAAATCAAAGTTTATGGTCAAGAAAAAGCAAAAAGACAAATGATAGATGCTCTTAGCGGAGTAACTGTAAGAATAGACAATATTAAACGCAAAAGCAGTGACGTTAAAGAAATTCGAGGAAATATAATTTACATTATTGGCAAGCCCGGAACCGGAAAAACAAAAATGTGTTACGCAATCGCAAATGCCTTTTTAAAACACCCTGAAAAAACAAGTATTTTTTGCCACAGCGAGAGTATAACAGGCGAATCTGAACTCGGTAACCAGTTATTCAAAACGATAGCTACCAAAGACATCGGCGAAAAACGCCAGAAAAATATATTCGGCAACGATGGACTTGTAACTAAAGATGAAGAAACTCCCTTACTCAAACATCTGTTAAATTGGGACGAATCAGTCGTAATCATTGACGAATACGAAAAAATGAAATCAAAAAGCGCAAAGCCCGGTAGTGTAATGATGGTTGGCGGAATTAGCCTTCCTACAGGTGCCACGGGTTCCCAAGTGGACAATAGTGCTGACGAAATCCTCAGATCTATCGCATCAACAGGAAAATATAAATTTATGAATAAAGAAATTGATTGCAGCAAAACTCTTTTCTTAATAACTACAAATGAGACCAAAGAGGAACTTCAGAAAAACTTTGGAATAGGTGGTACCGCAGGTGGAGGCGCTCAACGATTAAACATAATTGAGTTTGATTCCTTATCCTATGATGCATGCTACAATATCGTAAAAGATTTGGTAAAAGATGTAAGCGAAACCTTGGTGGACAAAAACGGTTCTTTCAAAATAAATTCAGTAATTTTTGGAAAAGAAAGCATGGACGCTATGGCTAAGTATATTTTTGAAGATGACGTCATGCAGGGACGCGCAAAAAATAAACTTGAAGATAAAATATATAGTTTGTTCGCAACATCTATGGGAAAAGAAGCCGGGAAAGATGTAGAAATCTCATTTGTTCCTGCTGCTGAAAATCAAGAAGAATATTTTGTTAAACGCAATATCAAATAAATAATTAAAAATAGATTAAACAAAACCAGGATATTAATTTATCCTGGTTTTATTTAACATTTTATTTTCGACATTATCCCACTTGCATATTTTTATTTTTACTATATAATTATTTATAATAAAAATTAATAAAAATATTTTAAATAAAAAGGAGGAATAATATGAAAATTAAAAAATTATGGGGGATTTTGTTTATTTTTTGTGTTTTGCTTTATATTGTGCCGACAGTGGGGTTTGCGCAAGAAGTTACAGGAAATCTTCAAGAAGTTGAGGTATATACCTCGGAAAAGATTAAGAATATCATTTCTGATTTGAATACGAGTAACGAAGAAAAACATGTAACACTTATTTTAAAAAATGACATTGACGCATCCAACTTGACGTATGAAGAAACTACATTGTCGAAAGGTACATTGACGATTCAAGGAGAAGGGCATAAACTTACGCTAAAAAATCTTGCCTTAACCGGTACCGCATCTGTTAATCTAGGTGGACAAGACTACACCAAGACGCTTACAATGACCTCTAATGACGATACTCATAGCATAATACACCTTGCCGGAGGGGCTTCGTTGTATATTTATGACCATGTTACTCTTCGAGATTCCAATGCCCGGGGTCAAGGAGCAGGCGTTCAGGCGGTTGGAGATTCCAAAGTATATATGTATGGCGGTGAGATTACAAGTTGTAAGAACACAGCCTCTGTTTCCGGTGGCGTTATGTTAGATGGAAATGCTTGCTTTTATTTAAAGAATGGCTCCATAACTAATTGCCAAGGATATTCGGGAGGCGGATTCTGCGTTCAAGGGAGCGCTCGACTTGAAATGTCAGGTGGTAAAATTTCCGGGTGTAAAGATGTCTGGGACGGCGGAGGTGCCGTTTACCTTTGCGACGATGGAAATTCTTCTTTTATTATGACAGGCGGAATAATTGAAAATAACAGCGGAAAATACGGTGGAGCTATACTTGTAGCGCCTGAAAACAATCAATCTACTTTAAATGAAAGGTTCAAGATGACAGGAGGTATTGTGAGAAACAATACTGCCGATTACGGAGGCGGAATTATTGTTTTATTGGGTGATAGAACTTATGTTGATAATAAGGAAGTTTATACCAATTATATTGGTGGAGAAGCAGAAGTCTATAATAATACAGCTACGAATGCGGGAGACGACATTTATGTAAACGGAGGTGCTAAATTGTTTATTTTATCCTCCCCTCGCAAAAATGGACGTATCCTAGAACCCTGCGAACACGAGATTGATGGCTGGTATGATGACAGTGAACAATTCCGTTGGAACGTACACGACAGAGAAAAAGACATCCATGTTTTACCCGTCGAACCGGGTGCTATCGAAAAAGAGTGCGGTATTAAGGCTGCTCATCCCGAATACTTTACCCTAAAATTTGTAACAAATAGTGAAGAAAGTGTTATTGACGACGTAATCGCAAAAAAAGGGTCTCTTATTAGCCTTGAAGGATATGTTCCCACAAAAGAGGGATTTAATTTTGAAGGGTGGTATATTGATGCGGAACTAAATACAAAAGTTTCGGAAGTAACATTGAATAATCCAACCACCGTATATGCCAAATGGTCCGAAAATAAAGAACCTAATCCGGGGAAAGTGCCTACTCCGGGAGATGAGAATGACCCAAAAGAGGAAATTGACCCCAAAGATGAAATAAACTCAGGAGATGAGTCAAATCCTCAAGATGAAATGAATTCGCAGTATACACCCGATTCAAAAGAGGCAACAAGTCCATCAAATGAAACTAATCCGGAAGATGAAACAGAATTAGAAGGTGACGATAAAATTTATAGAACTGATACTACTACAACGGGTGACGATAGTAATATATTCCTGTGGATTTCGTTATTTTTATCAAGCATTATATTAATTAACGAAATATATGTTTACAAAAACAAGAAAAAATATAGCATTTAAATTTAAATATGTATAAATGATTATCCGCCGATGATATTTCGGCGGGTTGTTTTTTGTCAATTCAAAAGATACACTTTCTGTTGTGTTTGTGAACAAAAATTAATCGATATAATGCGAAATATGGTAAAAATTGAATGTCTAAGTTTGTTGAAATGAGCGAATATTATGTAATAAGCTCATAAAAAAATAAAAAAGACGTTGACTTTTGTTCTAAATTGATATATTATGAAACTAAAATTGAGCTTAGCAAATATATCATTATATGTGAGAGGTAAATATGAAAAAAAATATATTATCAAAACTGTATAAAGTTATAATTATTTCATTTTCACTTGTTTTTTTGGCAGTTTTTTGTTACGGTTCTTTCGCCAGTGAAATTATAGAGGATTCGAATTCTTCGGATGAAATAACTATTCCCACGAGTACTGTTTCTCAGGTTAGTTATTTGAGCTCCGGCGATGGTAAAGAAAACGATAAAGCAGAATTAACCATCGAAGCTTACATCGAGGGAGAGGAAAAGGCCCGAAAGATTTCTCCGAGTGATGTTATGGTGGTATTTGATCAATCGGAGGATTCTTCCGTTAACAGGGAGACGACCATAAGTAGTATCAAAAATATAATTGATAAGTTGCCGAATCCCGATGACAAAAATGATTCTCACAGGATATGCCTACTGGGGTACGGTCAAATGGAAAATACAGGGTATTATACTTATGACCAAGAAGCTGAGTTTAATCAAGCAGTTCCGGATGCAAATATTTGGAAAGAACATAACAATGATTCTCCAACTTCTCTTCCAATTGTAATGCGCAAATACATCAAAAAATTACCGTCTTATGACAAGTGTTTTATTAGCAAGTCAAAGGCGCTTCAAGTGCTTAATCACCCCGAACAAATGTCTGAATGGAATTCCAAAGAATCTCGCGCTGACGCCGGACTGGTTCTTGCAAGCAAATTCATTCGTAAAAGAAATATGGCTCTTGATAGGCAAGAGCGTGAATCTCGCCCGCTGATTGTCATTTTTGCTTCATCTTCGATGCCTATTCAATTAGTTGACGGAGAAAAAATCTCTCGTGCGGAATCAATTAAAACTGCGGTGGATCAAATTAAAACTACTTGCAAAAATTACGGTGTTACTCCGAACATTTATTCGATAGGTGATTCTGATATAAAGGGCTTCAATAAAATGATGCTGGATGTAGCGGGCGATATTCGTAACCGCTTTTCACTGGACAGTACCTCGAACCTTGCCAAATCTTTGATATCCTTGGTTAAAAAAGAAAAAACTGATCCCGATTCAAAAGAAATTGAAATCACTGCATCAAAATTCAAAGACCCAAACGGTGAAGAAAAAAGTTTTGCCGAGCTAAAAAATCAATACAATTTTGACTTTGATAACGCTATTGTAAAGCGTTACACTGCCAAAGAAACTAAAAACGGTGAAAAAATTTGGCAAGAAGACCCCGCAAATATCACATCGCAAAAAATTTCTGCCACGGATAATGTCGTTTCGTGCCGAGTGAGTATAGATGAAACCGCTGAGCTTGCTAATTATAACAGCGAAGCTGAAATTGCCGAGGCCGCCCTTACAGCCGATACCACGTGGAAAGTAACTATAGAAAGCTCTAATGATAATGTGCTTTTGACCGTAGAAAGCGAAGGTATAGATTCCGATATAGATGTTTATTATCGTATAGGGCGTTCTGGTGATGGCTTGTGGGCGTGGATCGATAATAAATCAAACAAGATGTACTTGAATTGGAAAAATAGTCAGTACATTGTAACTGAGCTTGTTCCTTCAAATTATGAAATAACAGATATACTGGTAAATGGTGAGTCGGTAAAAGATACTACGAAATCTTTAGCATCAGAAAATTCTACAATTTTACTAGCGTCCACTAACCAAACTTGCAGTGTAACATTTAAACATGAGAAAAAATCGAAAGTTGACCTCTGTACACACCAAGTTATATCTGACACTATAGCTACGTGGAATGATTCTCACGGTACATTCTAGTAAAAAGAGGTGAAAATTAGTGAAACATTTTAAAACTGAAAAATTTAATATACCTAAATTTTTATTTATTTTTGTGGGTTTACTTTCCTGCGTAGGTGCTTTGTGTATTCAAAACTCTCTTTCGTATTTTCACACTACCTATGGATTCGCAAATACATTTCAAACGGCTACCGGTTCGGTTTCTGTATATCAAGAATTCGCTAATCCTACACCACTTTATTCGGGCGAAGGGCCAAATTGGGGGGGTATTAGTTGCACAAAAAAACTTTTCATCGAAAATGATACCGAAGAAGGTGGAGTATCTGAATATGTTAGAGTGGCATATCCTCAGGTGATGGGAGTAGGCACAAGTGGTGAAGATTATCCTTACTGGTATGATAGCGCATATAAAGTTACTTGTCATTATGGTCCGTGGTTCAATAAAACTAACGGGTTTTATAGTGGCTATCGTAGTTATTCAAGTATGCCTGTCAATAGCGGTTGGGTTAAACATGGAGAATGGTATTATTACAAAACTCCTCTCACGCCGGCAACAAAGCTTCAGCTAACAGATTCTCTGGGTAATCATCAAAAAGCAAATAAAGAATCTACAAAATACAGAACTTACACCCTGACTTTCATTGTCGAAACTCTTCCGTCAAATGTTTCTGACCAAGACTTTAAAAATACTTGGGGCGTATCAAAAAAAGACCTCGGCTTGAGTTAACGCACACGGCGATGAAAGGGGTGATGCTAATGGAGTAAAGAAATTTGAAAGGAGTGTGAATGTAGTGAAGGTATTAAAGAAAATATTTAGTGTATTATCTGTAATATGTTACGTATGCATAGGGGCGCTTTTAATGGTTGAATTGCCATGGGCGTTCGGTTGCAAACCCGAAATCGTTCTCAGCGGCAGTATGGCTCCGCTATTTCCCGTTGGCAGTGTAATATATTACAAAGAGGCGTCTTTTGAATCGATACAACAAGGCGATATAATTACTTTTTTAAATGGCGAAGCTACTGTAACTCATCGTGTTGTTGGGATCGATTCCGAAGCTCGGACATTTCGTACCAAGGGCGATGCAAATGCCAGTGTTGATCCCTCATCTGTTCCTTATTCCAACGTCAAAGGTAAAGTAAAAAAAGTTGTCTTACCTTATTTTGGATATGCGATAAGATTCGTACAGGAAAATTATTGGGTTCTGTTGATCATAGCAGGGATATTGCTACTTGGTATGATAATTTCTTAAAATAAAAAAATTGATTAAAAAACAAGGAGATGTTAAAAAATGGATAATAAAAAAGTAGAAAACAAAAAGCAAATGTCAAACAAGAAAAAATTCTGGATCGGCATGAGTTCTCTCGCAGCCATTGGAATTATCACCGCTACCATAGCTTACTTCCAAGCTAGTCATAATTTTGAGAATAGGTTTATAGCTAATAGCTATAATGTAACTATTCAACAAATTCTTGACCAAGATGCAGCTTCTAAAGTGTCTCCGGGTCAAAAGATAGAAGCAACTGTAAGTGTTAAAAATGAAGGAACCGGCCCTATCTTAGCAAGGATAAAATATGTACCCGGCACTATGAATGATGGAAATATAACTTGGAGTGAAAACGAAACAGTATCTTTAGATAGTTTGGGCGACGCGTGGACAGCTGAGTATGATAAAGAAAATTTTGAGAAAAGCACAGATGGATATTATTATTACAAAGGTTCGATAGCAAACGGAAGTACTGTTAATCATTTAAATAGTATAACACTATTAGAAGGCAAGAATGATTATAATAAGTCGGAACAACAGTATATACTAAAAGAAGGCTCGAAACAGTGGGTAGATAAGTCAGAAAATGAGGAAATGCCATACGGAAGCTCGTACGGTGAAAAAGCTACAACTACTAGCTCAAAAAGAACTCCTATTTATATGAAAGCTGTTGTTGAAACTATCCAGGCAACTAAGACTGACGGCAGTGAGTTAACAATAAACAGTGCAGACGAAGCACAAAAAGCATGGACAGATCTAACAACCCCATTAACCCCATAATAAATATCAATAACGCAACAAATCAGCGTGGCCTGAGTACAATCTCTGCCACGCTGCAGTCTAAAACTACTCACACCAAAACGAAAGGAGATGTCGCTATGAAACGCAAAATAAAAACCTCGCCCCAAAAAAGATTTTGGATTGGAATGGGCGCTTGCGCGGTCGTTGCTTTTGTTACAGCCACTATAGCATATTTTTCGAGTTCACATACTTTTAATAATAAATTTAGCAGTAATTATAGCGTCGAGACTTATAATTTAGTCGATAAGGACGCCGCTATGAATGTGTGGCCTGGAGAAACTATAGATAGTAATCTTATCGTTAAAAACACGGGCGATGCTCCTATTTTCGTCAGGATTAAGTATCAACGGTCTAATAAACTGAATGATAAGGGCGATAGGGTAGATTTTTCGGAGGAAAATCTTGCCTCTGTTAATTTGAGTGCAATCGATGACTTCATAAGTTATATAGTTCAAAATAGTGATAAATTCTTATACAACAGTGAAGATGGTTATTACTATTACAAAGGAGTTTTAGGATCCGCGCAAGAAATTCAGCACTTGGACGGAATTACTTTTAATAACAAAGTTTCTTCCGAGGTAGAACAAAAAGCTATCCCCGTCGAGGAGCTGGCACCGTCTTATTTGCAATCGGAAGATGCCGACATAAATGATGACGAAAATTATAGCACGGGAGAAGATAAAGGCTTTGGCACTAAGAAATTATATAGCGGCACGGTCGTGCCTAGTGTATACATGGGCTTGAGGGCTTGCGTAGAAACAGTCCAAGCAACCAACGCCGACGGCACTCCGATAGAAGATGCTAAAGTCAAAGAAATTGAAGACACCCAAGAAGCCGGGTCGATAAAATCTTACTGGACAGAATTAAAAAAATGAAATAGCAATGACGGAAATAATTAAATGAAAGGAGATATAAAAAGTGAAACATGAAAAACAAATGTCTGATAAGAAAAGATTTTGGATTGGCATGGCCGGGTGCGCAATGGTTGGCTTTTTGGCATATGCTTTGTCCTACTTTTCCAGTAGTCAAACTTTCGATAATGAGTATAGAACCCAATCCTCGAACTATAAAATCGAAGTTCACGATATTATAAATAGAAATAAATCCATGAAGTTGTGGCCGTCTGTAGAAACCGATTTGAATATGGATCTTATAGTTAAAAATAGTGGCGATTTCCCTGTTTTACTCAGGATTAGATATTTTTCAGGTTGGGATACCGAAAAAAAGCAAGGGAACCCTGACGATATAAAATATGACGATAAAGTGACAGATGAAAACGGAAATATTATATTGCAAGGTGGCGTAGAATTAAACGAAACAACAGAAGGATGGCTTAAGTTTTCCCTAAAAAATGAAGATAAATTTTTATACAATGCATATAAACAAGAGGAGCCCAGTTACGAGAACGATGGATGTTATTATTACAAAGGAATTTTGAAGCCCGGCGAAAGCATACAGCACCTTGATCAAGTTACGTCCATGCCAGATGGTACAAGCGGGGAAGGTATAGATGACGTTCCTCAGCAAATGTATAAAAGCATTAGTAAGGAAACAAAAGAAGTTATAGCGTCATATACCAATGAGGGTTTGGGCAAGATTACTACTATAGGAACAGGAAGCTCTGTCAAAAAATACGGTGAAAATATTTATATTGATACTTTAGGCCTAAGGGCATATGTCGAAACCATTCATGCAGTTGACGAAAACGGCAATCCTTTAACCGAAATTCCTGATACTGCTACAACTTACGACCTGAAAGCTTATTGGGATAAACTACTAAAAGAAGATGATTCAAACAGCGGGGATAATTAAACGAAAGGAGATGCTGTAAGTGAAACATGATAAAAAGCCGGGGCTTGGTAATAAGCTTTTTTTAATAGGTTTGGGAGTACTTTCGGCAGTGGGAGTGGTAGCTGCTGCTTCGTCATGCATGTCGAGTTTAGGGTATTTTGATAATATATTTATGTATCGTAATTACAACGTCACCATGCAAAATCTTGTTCTTGACTCCGAAGCTGCGGCTGCTGAAACGAATAAGGAACTTAACGCGGAGGTTATCGTTGAAAATACAGGAGATATACCAATACTGACCAGGATATCCTATATAAATTCAGACAAAGTAGCTATTGGAGAATATGACCCATATGCATTTATAGGTGAAACGGTAGTTGTAAACAGAAATGAAGAAGGGAAGATAATTGATTCCGACGAAAATGTTGTGGAATTACTTGATTTGGGCAAAACTATAAATGGCTATGTTGAAAACACCGAATCCGGTGAAAACGCTAACTCTTCTTGGAAAGCAGAAGTGGTGAAAGACAGCAATTTTGAGCGCGGCGATGACGGCTGCTATTATTACAAAGGAATTTTGGAAAAAGGTGATTCTGTTAAACATTTGGACAAAGTAATTCTTAAATCTAAAATTGTTACCAATTCTCCGCCCCGAGAACAAATTTTTTACAAAGCCGGAAATGGAGTCGAAGATTATAACAATGTAGGTTGGGAATCCGATGTTCCCGATGATAAAACTGAAATCGGCAGAAAAAGTGTGGTAAAATTCGGAAGTTTCCCCTATTGTAAACTTAATTTAACTGTTGTTATAGAAACTATCCAAGCTGCCGATGCCGATTTTGTCGAGATAAAAGATAAATTTCCTCAAAATCCCACAGCTGAAATCATGAAGGGTTATTGGGATGACCTAATGACAAAAAAATAAGCTAACTAAAGGAGGGATACATCATGGAAAAAAAGAAATCTAAGAATTTTTTGATATGGGTGGCACTGGGTATCGGAGCATTGATAACAGGTACGACAGCGTATTTTAATTTTTCTCATATTTTTAGCCCGAATATTTTTAACGCCGCAAAATATTCCGTTACTGTCCAGGAATTGCTTGACGAAGATGCTGCTCAAAATCTTGTTCCGGGGCAAGAAATTCCTGTAGAAGTCAGTGTGTCCAATCAAGGAGAAGCTCCGATTATGGTTAGATTGCAGTTTTTCCTTGACGATACCCCTACTGATGTAACAAACCAAGAAAATACACTCGGCTGGAAATTTAATATGGCTACAGTTGACGAAGGAAATTGCTTAAAATATAGTTCCGATGACAAAGCTTTCTACGATATAAAAAGCATACCTCCTAAAACAATCAATGAAAATGGAGAAGAAGTAGTAACAACTTGCAAATATTTAAAATCAATTACGTATCTTGGCGGTGGTAATGTGACAAATAAAGAAACGTCAGAGTACACTACCGATAAGTCCGATTGGGCTACTGTGGACCCAAGTAAATCAACTTGGAACGAAACCCAGCCTGCAAGCGGTCAAACCGGAGAAAAGAAAACTTATAAAGCAAGCAAGAACATGGATTTAAAAGTAAAAGTTGAAACTATACAATCTACAACACCGGGCGGCGAGGAATTAGATGATGTTTTTGAATCGGGTTACGTTGATGATGTGAAAGAGGTCTGGAAAGACCTAAACTATCCGGTTGAGAATTAGCAAACTAAATTTAGAAAAATAAAAATTAGAAAGAAGGGAATGCAGCGTGGAGAAAAATAAAATGAAAGTCTGGCTTGCATTGGTAACCCTGGGATTCATCGTGCTGATAACCGCCGGAACGATTGCTGAATTTTTTACAGAAACCATTGTGCGAAATAAATTTTCTGCAGAGCCTTACCGCGCTGATTTTTTCGAAGAATTCGAAAGTCCGGATAATTGGCTCCCCGGTATGACTACACCCAGCAAGGTTTTTGCAAAAAATAACAGTAGCGGCGAAATAGTCGTAAGGGTTAAATATGAAGAACAATGGATTGCTGCTAACGGAAAAGTTTTGCCAAACATATTGGAGTATAAAGATGGAAAATTTGTAGATGAAAATGGCGAAGATTATTCTGAGCACGTGGATATGTCTTTAATTCCGTCGCCGATACCTGAAGGGTATAAAATAGAAGTTGCTTCCAAAATTTTCAGCGGTTTGGTTTGTACGGAAGGCGATCTCAATTCATTGACAAACAAGCCCTTTGTTCAGGGCAGCGCTGCAAATAGCAAAGGCAATCAAAATAATCTTGAACCAAACATCGCTAATCAAAATAATAATACTTCTCAAAAGGGCACAGACGATAAAGTGGATTCTGATGATAATCAAGAAAATTCTGACCCTGAAAATACTGTTTTACCCGACACGGTGTGGATGTACGACGATTCAAATTCCCAAGGATACTATTATTACCTTGAAGTCTTGAAAAAGGATGAAGTCACAAAAGACTTCCTTGAAGCTGTTCAGTTTAATCCATTGATGAATGGGCATTTGATTGGCGTCGATCAAAACGGGGAATATAACGAAAGCTTGTATTCAGACGGAAAGTACAATGGGTTTGTAGAGGACGGAAAGTGCGTTTTTAGATATGCCAATGATGATTCCGGCTACGCTAATGCCGAATACAAGTTAAGCATAACAATGGAATGCTTAAGCGCAGCCAAAGACGCTATGGAAAATATTTGGGGATATAATAAATCTTTCCCTGATTCTTGTGCTTCATCGATTTTATATAAGAAATTATCTGAGTAATCAAAAGAAAGGAGATGGTTGGATGATAAAATTAAAAAAAGTTGCTTTTACTTCTTTGTTTCTTTTGATTTCGCTGTCTACAATATTATTTAGTGAAAGTAGGAACAGCTTGAATTTCTATGAAAAAGACTCCAATCTTTATTATCGGACAAACAAATTTAACTCTGATTTGTTTTTGTATAAAGAAAATATAAGACCCGGCAATACTGTTTCGGGTATCTTGGATATAAACAACGAAACATCACATGAGTACAGTGTATATTTAAAATCTGTACCTGCAAAAAGGTCGCCGGCAGTTGAAAAATTTCTTGAAAGCATGAGCATTGTCGTTAAAAATGATGGCAAAATAGTAAACAAAGGTAATATGCTCGAAAGTTTTAATCCTACACCGAATGATACTTTATCAAATAATATTTATCTTGGAAAATATGATGCGGGGGATTCTACTTCGCTTTCCGTAACTGCACGCCTTAGCCCTGATTATGTCCCTCCCGAAGAAGCGATAAGCACTTATGTGGATTGGAAATTCTATGCCGGTTTTGGCGACGAATGGGTAGAAATAAGAAAAGATAATGGTGAAGAAGAATTTTTTAAAGGAAGTCCCGATAAAGTCCTAAATTTATTGTATTTTGCACTATTGGTTTTAACTGCATTTCTAGCTGTACTTGTAAAGATTAAAAAGCATAAAAATAAATCTAAAGAGGAGTCTTCCGAAGATGAATCTTCTGAAAATAAATATGAGTAGTAAAAAAGAGCTTACTAAGTGATAAGTAAGCTCTTTAATTATTATTCAACATAATTATAAAATTTTGTCCAATTTCTCATGTAATTTGCAAATATAAAAACATATTTGCAATTCTTGGAGTAAGTTAATTTAAATACGATAATATAAAAAATTATGCCCACCAAATTTTTGGTGGACACAATTCTATTTTGAGTAACAAATCTACGAAGAATAGCAACCGAAGCTATGCTATAAATTATCATATTAAAAAATTTTATTGGTGCGGATAACAGGAGTTGAACCTGCAAGAACTTGCGTTCACATGGACCTGAACCATGCGCGTCTGCCAATTCCGCCATATCCGCATCTTAGAGCTTTCTATCTTACAAAAATGATTCTATCATAAATTTTATAAAATATCAACTCCATAAATTTATTTTTTGAATTTATAGGTTAAGAGTATATTTAGACAGTTGTTGGTCATAATTTTTTTCACTTAATTCAAATCCATTTCTTTTGGCTACTTTTATGGAACTTACATTTTCGTCAAAAATCCATAAAGACAATTTTGAATAATTATAAGTATTATTATCTTTCATTTGTTTCAATAATTGAACTATAATTTTTAAAGCGTTGGTTGCAATTCCTTTGTTTGCTTTACTTTGCTCAGTTACATATCCAATCATAATTTCATCAGAGGAGACCAAAGTGCTGGTGGAGATTATCCCGACTCTTTCGTCGTTGAGCGATATTAAGAAAAAAAGCGAACTCGGTGGAGATTTTTTCCACATATCCATCATGTATGAATTGTAGTGATTTCTTGCTTGTTCTTCATTTTTCATTTTTTTTATTCTGAAAATATAATTTAGTGTATTCTTCATCACCATATACAACTAAATCTTTATAAAAATCCAGATCAACTGAATTTTCTGTTGCAGGAACAAGTTTAAATATGTCCTCGCCATTTTTTAAAGTTAATTTGTTTTCTAAATTAGTTTTACTGACATTTAGCAATTTTGACAACCTTTCAAAGTTACTATTATAATTTTTTTCTTGGTATATATATTTAGAATCGGTTGTAGTTTGATAGACTTTATTTGGGGCGCATCCCACCAGCAAATTGGTTGAAAGTGGCACTAAAATAAATAGTAAAATTTTCTTTTTATACTTCATTATGCGATTTTTCCTCCTTAAAGTACAAATTATTGCCCCGATTATATCATATTTTGATTATATTTACAAATTGATTTATAAATTTTCAAAAATCAAATATATTTTGTATAATTAAGTATAGAAATACATTTGGAGGGTCGTAAAAATTCAGATGATAAATTTTAATGTATGTAAAAGTAAAGTGATTATGGGCGCAAGGATAACAAATGACTTATCATCGCTTGCTTTAAGCTACCAAAAGTCATGCAAAATATTTATAATAACCGATACAAACGTATCCGCCATATATCTCGAAAATTTGAAATCACAATTAAAAAAATTAAATTTCGAGGTTTATTATTATATTATTCCTGCCGGTGAGCTTTCTAAATCTTTAAATACTGTAGAAAATATATATGAAAAATTATCTTCCGATTTAATCTCCAAAAACGACATTATTATTTCGCTTGGCGGAGGAGTAGTTTCGGATATTTCGGGTTTTGTGGCATCTACTTACAAAAGAGGAATAAAGTTAGTTAATATACCTACATCTTTTCTCGCAATGATAGACGCTTCAATCGGCGGGAAAAATGCTGTTAATTTGAATTCAGGGAAAAATTTAGTGGGGAATTTTTATTTTCCGGATTTAATTTTAATAGACTATAGTTTTTTGAGTACCCTTCCTAAAAAAGAGCTTCATTCAGGCATTTCCGAAGCAATAAAATGCGGTGCAATATTTGATTCAAAACTTTTTAGCATCTTAGAAAAAGAAAAATTTGAAGATAATATAGAAAGCATTATTTACAAAAGTATCTCAGTGAAGAAAAAATTGGTTGAAAAAGACCAATTTGATTCAGGAAAACGTATGCTTTTAAATTTTGGACATACAATCGGACATGCTGTTGAAAGTTTGTGCGGATATAAAAATATTTCTCATGGCGAAGCGGTGTCTATAGGTATGAATTCAATAACAAAAATTTCAGAAAAATTAGGATTAACGAGTAAAGGTGCGTCTGAAAGACTGAAGAATGTGTGCAAAAAATATTTTTTACCTGTTGAAAATAGTTTTCCAATCGAGGAATTGTCTGAAGCAATTTTACAAGATAAAAAAAATTTAGGTGATTATATAAATTTAGTTATTTTAAAAGATATCGGAAGCAGCTTTTTACTTAAACTTCCAAGCAGTAATATAAGTGATTTTTTAGAAGGGAGAGGAATTTATTTTTGAGTAGCGTGACAATTCACCCAAAAAATTTGATGGGCACAGTCGAAATTCCGCCGTCAAAGAGCTATTTGCACCGAGCGATTATCTGTGGAGCCTTGTCCGGAACGCCAAGTAAAATCAGTCCGGTAATATATTCCGATGATATTATAGCTACAATTAATGCCATGAAACATTTAGGCGCAGACATTGATATTTTTGATAACAGCATAAAAATCAATAGATTTACTCCTTCAAAAAATAGTCTGAAAATTAACTGTCTGGATTCCGGCTCTACTTTAAGATTTTTAATCCCGCTCGTAGCAGCTCTTGGCATACAAACTACATTTTTACTAGGAGAATCTCTTGCGAAGCGACCTATTTTACCGTATTTGGAATCGCTTTCAAATAACGGTCTTAAGTTTGAATTTAACGGTGATTTTGAGCTAATTATTAGCGGAAAACTTATCCCGGGTAAATTTTTTATTCCCGGGAAAATAAGTTCACAATTTATTTCGGGGCTCATGATGGCGCTCCCGATTTTACGGTCTGATAGTGAAATAATTTTAACTTCTGATTTAGAATCCTGTAGTTATGTTGACATAACGGTGGAAGTTATGAAAAAATTCAGCGTAAGCGTGGTTAAATTAAATCAAGGGTACTATATAGCATGTCCTCAAAAATATATTGGGTGTGATTTTTACGCCGAAGGCGATTGGTCTCAGGCTGCATTCTTTTTGGTGGCCGGTGCTATTGGCGGAGATATAGTTGTAAAAAATTTAAAAACCAACTCCGTGCAAGGAGATCAAGCTATTATTGAAATTCTTCACAAAATGGGTGCAAAAATAAAATTCTTTGAAAATTTTATTGAAGTGTGCGGAGGTAATTTGAAAGGGATAATTATGGATGCAAAAAACATCCCTGACCTTGTCCCAATAATATGCGTCGCTGCGGCTTGTGCCGAGGGAATTACAAAAATACATAATGTTAAAAGATTGAAATTTAAAGAATGCGATAGGCTTACTGCTATTTGTCAAGAACTGGGAAAACTTGGCGTGAATATTCATTCAGAGGCAGACTGCATCATAGTGCAAGGCAGAAATAATTTACATTCCGACTGTGTATGGAGTCACAAAGACCACCGTATTTTAATGTCTCTTGTTATAATGGCAACAAAAAATTCAGGAATCACAGAAATCACGGATGTAAATTGTGTAAAAAAATCTTATCCTAATTTTTTTGAAATTTTTAAACAGCTAGGGGGAGTGGCACATGTCATCGACATGGGGGAATAATATCAAAGTATCGATCTTCGGCGAAAGCCACGGAGAATCCATAGGAACTGTTTTGGAAGGTATTCCTGCGGGTCAAAAAATAAACTTTGATGATATAGTTCTCCAACTAAATAGGCGCAGACCTCGAAATGACGGTTTTACAACTTCTAGAAAAGAAACCGATAATTTTAAAATATTATCCGGAATTTTTAAAGGCTACACCACAGGTACTCCTATATGTGTGACGTTTTATAACGAGGATGCCGATTCTTCTTCATACAAAGATTTAGTTTTCAGACCCGGACACGCTGATTACACAGCTCATGTTCGATATCAAGGATTTGAAGATTATCGAGGCGGTGGGCATTTTTCAGGAAGACTCATGTGTCCGTTTGTATTTGCCGGCTCAATTTGCAGGCAACTTTTGGAAAATAAAGGTATATCACTTGGTTCACATATAAGTTCCGTAGGGGATATAAACGACAAAGCGTTTGACCCTGTGAATATTTCTAAAACTGTTCTTGAAAGTTTATCTCAAAGTGAATTTCCTGTAATTAATCAAGAGGTAAAATCCATTATAGAAAGAAAAATTTTGAGTATAAAGTCTCAAGGCGATAGCATCGGAGGAACCATAGAATGTGGGATAGTCGGGGTTCCCGCGGGAATGGGTGATCCTATTTTTGATAATATTGAAAGCAAGATTTCGTCTATAATTTTTGGAATTCCTGCCGTGAAAGGGATAGAATTCGGTAGAGGCTTTGATTCTTCCAGAATTCTTGGCAGCGAAAATAACGATAACTATATTATAGATGAAGAAGGTAAAATATCCACCGAAACTAATAATCACGGTGGAATTTTAGGAGGAATAAGCTCCGGAATGCCAATAATTTTCAAAGTAGCCTTTAAACCCACTCCTTCAATAGCGAAAAAACAAATTACGATTGATGTGAAAAATAATTCTCAAAAAATTTTGGAATTATCCGGTCGGCACGACCCTTGCATAGTGTTGCGCGCGGCTCCTATAGTCGAAGCTGCCGCAGCGATATCAATTTTAGATATTGTTATTAAGGACGTATGAAATTATGAAAAGTAAAATTTTAAAAAAAATAGATAAAAATAACTCTGAGTGCAAATTTAATTCCATAGATGAGCAATTTAATTTACCCAAAGAAAAGATGCATATAATCGCAGGTCCATGCGCGGTCGAAAGTGAAAAATCTGTTGATTCAATCGCCGCGTATCTATCGAAATTAGGAGTGAAATTTTTAAGAGGAGGAGCCTACAAGCCTCGAACATCTCCTTACGATTTTCAAGGTCTGAAAGAAGACGGACTTAAAATTTTGAAAGAAGCAGCAGATAAAAATAATCTTTTGGTTGTGAGTGAAATCGTAGACCCGCGCCATACTGAAACTATGATGAAATATGTTGACGTTTTTCAAATAGGTTCCAGAAATATGCATAATTTTGAACTTTTAAAGGAGATTGGCAAATCAAAACACCCTGTTCTTTTAAAAAGAGGAATGTGTGCAACGATTGATGAATTTGAGTTTGCTGCCGAGTATCTGGCTTGCGAAGGTAACCGCAACATAATAATGTGTGAAAGAGGAATACGAACTTTTGAAAAAGCAACAAGAAATACGTTGGATTTATCGTGCGTAGCCATTTTAAAATCCGAAACAAAACTTCCTGTTGTTGTTGACTTAAGCCATTCATTAGGAAGAAAAGATATCATTATTCCTTTGGCAAAAGCTTCGAGCGCTGTTGGAGCTGACGGAATAATGGTTGAGGTTCACAATATTCCCAACGAAGCTTTAAGCGACAGTTTTCAGCAGCTTAATTTTGATGAATTTTCTAAACTCATACAAGCTCTTAGAGGAGAATGATTTTTTATGGATGATTTAAAAATTTTAAGAGAAAAGATAGATATTATAGATGATAAAATAATTAATCTTCTGGTTGAACGGTTCAAAGTAATTAAGGATGTATCTGAACTTAAGAAAAATAATAATATAGAAGTAATTCAGAAATCCCGCATAAGTGAAATTGTAGAAAAGGCAAAAAACAAGGCTTTAAAAAATCAAATAGATCCGGCTATATTCGAAAAAATTTATTTAAATATCATTGATTCAGCTTGCAATTTAGAGAAAAAAATTATTGAAAATAAGAGCAGGAGAATTTAATGGAGTACGGATTGATAGGCGAAAATTTATCTCATAGTTTTTCTGAATTTATTCATAGAGAATTTAATTTATATAATTACAAGCTGTATAATTTATCTGAAAATGAACTTGATACTATATTAAAATCAAGAAAATTCAAGGGTCTAAATATTACGATACCTTATAAAAAAGCTGTAATTAAGTATTGCGATGTCCTTGATGAAACAGTTAAAAAAATAGGTAGCGCCAACACTCTTGTTATAAAAAATGATTATTTGAAAGCTTATAATACCGACTATCTTGGGCTCAAATACACCGTGGATAGGTCAAATATTTTTTTAAAAAATAAAAAAGTTATGATATTAGGCAGCGGCGGTACCTCTCTTACAGCCAGAGCGTTGTCCGAAGATTTAGGCGCGAGCGAAATCATTACGGTTTCGAGGTCTTTGAACGAAAAAATAAATTATAGTAATATTTACGATTATAATTTCGTTGATGTTATAATAAATACCACTCCTGTCGGAATGTACCCGAATAATTTGTGCGAACTTGTAGATGTCGGTAAATTCAAAAATTTGAGCGGAGTAGTGGATGTCATATATAATCCTCTAAAATCCAAATTATTAATGAAGTCAAAAGAACTCAAAATTCCCATTGCCGGTGGGCTTCCGATGCTTGTAGCTCAGGCAAAAGCTTCGGCTGAAATTTTTTCCGGTGAAAAAATAGATAATGTGATTATTGAAAAAATTATAAAAAAATTATGTTTTAAAATTTCTAATGTAGTACTTGTAGGCATGCCCGGTTGCGGAAAAACCACCTTATCTAAAATAATTTCCGATAAGCTTTCAAAAAAGTTTATAGACACCGACCAAGAAATTCAAAAATATTTTCAAGAAAAAATAAGTGAAATATTTGAAATATATGGTGAAGAAAAATTTAGAGAAGCTGAAATTGAAATAATAAAAAAATACGGAAAAGAAAATAATTTAGTTTTGTCTACAGGCGGCGGAGCGGTTATTAACAAAGAAAATTATTATTCTTTAAAGCAAAATTCTCGAATTTACTGGATAGAAAGAGATTTAAACAAATTGGATACCAAAAATCGTCCTCTTTCAAAAAATTTAAACGAAATTAAAAAAATATACGAATCACGAAAAATCATGTATAAAAACTTTAGCGACAAAATTATTTTCAATAACGAAAGACTTGAAGATGCGGCTCAAGAAATTTTGGAGGATTTTTATGAAAATATGGATTATTAACGGACCGAATATTAATATGCTTGGAATTAGAGAAAAAAATTATTACGGAGAAAATTCTTATGATTTTATGGTTGATTCTCTTAAAAAATTGGCTGATAAAAATGACATAGAAATAGATTTTTATCAATCCAATCACGAAGGATGCTTGGTGGATAAAATTCAGGAAGCTTACTACAAAAAAATTGACGGCATCGTAATAAATCCTGCGGCCTATACCCACACAAGCATAGCTATTTTAGATGCACTGAAAGCTGTCTCGATACCTACCGTGGAAGTGCACATTTCTGACATAAATAACCGAGATGAATTTCGCAAAAAATCTTTTATAAGTGAAGCTTGTAAGAAAGTGATAATAGGGAAAGGTTTAGCTGGGTATGAGGAGGCTGTTCTTTTTTTGAAAAATTTTTTGCATAAATAAAAATTGATTTTTTGAATATAAAAAAATTTCAAATTCTTATCCTAATTATGTCAAAAAAAAATTATTTTTACCATTTTGCACAAAACAGATTGACATTTATATAAATATATGTATAATATAAATAGGGTTAATAGTTTGGATTCACACAAAATTATTGATCTTGAATATTTATTATACAAGGAGTGGTAAAAATGATGTCAACAAAGCAAAAATCAGAAATCATAAGAATTATCAACGATATTGAAGTTGAAAATATGAGTGCATCTAAATTTTCAAGATATAGTAAAAATTTAAAGAAAAAATTCGACGACATATCCGAAGGTTGTGACCAACATACTAAAAGTGCACTTTTACAACTGCGCCTATTTATAACGGTTAGTCTACCGGATAAGTTATATGAACACGGAATCGGCCAATTCTTAGACCAAGAAAAAAGAAAAGAAGGTCTGAAGGAATTAGAGAATGAAAGATTAAAGAAGGTTTTAAACGAAGTAAAAGAGAGCGACGAACTGGAGGATATGGCTGGAAAAATAGAATTGGCACTCAAATCTAAAATAAAAGAATTTGGAAACATAAAATAAAATTTATCCCCACCGAATGTAGGGTGGGGAATTTTTATATATAGAAAACCACACAATTTCTTGTGTGGTTAATTTTTTTAAAATTTTCCTCCTCCGCCGCCATGAGTTGTCCCTGATGAACTTTGGTGAGTACTGCTTCCTGAATTTTCTTCTTTAGGCTTAGCGGTTCGGCTTATTCTGCTAAATATAAACATTTCATTGCTATTTGTGATATTTAAGCTGTCTTTATCTACGTAATCGTTAGCTCGAGCTTTACTTTTTACAGTCTTTAATTGGGATTTCATCACTCCTCCTACAATAAATGCAATGGCCACTCCTATTCCAACTGAAATTAAAATTTCCAGTACTATTTTAAAAGGCTTTTTCGGAAGATTTTTCTTGTCAAAAGGTTTACCTGTTTTTGCCTGAGTAATGAATTCATCGCATAAATCCGCATAAGTTTCAAATGCTTTTGAATATTCCGCATCTTTTAAATACGTTTTGATTTCATTTCCGATATATTCAATCCCTGCATCTGTAAAGGCGGTTATTCCGAATCCACATGTCGAAATGTACCAGTCACGTTCTTCCATGTTAATCAGTAGCAATACTCCGCTTTTGTCATCGCCTATACCGTAATTATTATAATCATAAAAATCATCGGCGTATTCAGTTGTTGTTTTACCTTCCAAAGTGTTTGTGCTTAAAATTACTACGTCACATTCCTGATTTTGGCTGATAGAATCAAGTTTAGATTCCAACGAAGATTTTTCGGAATCGCTTAAGAGGGAAGCGTTATCAATCAATCGTGAAGGGTGACTTTGCGCATCTATAAAAACCATTCCCATGCATATAAAAGCCACGATAAACAGCAAGGACATTATTTTTCTTTTCATCATCGGTATCACTTCCTTCTATAGCAAATTGGTAAGAAGTATCAATAAGTAAATTATTATACTTCCAATTCCTGAAGTCGCTCCGACCAGCCCCCAGTACTTTGCTTTATCCATAGGAAGATCACCCACAAATTTTCCTGTTTGACCGTTCATGGCGAATGTATATTTTTTCCCGTGCCATGAAGTATTTAATATCCAAACCGGGTATAAAGCATATTTTGATGTGCCATTTGTCAGGCGTATACTGGTGCTTTCCGGTACTACAGTTGAAAATCCTTTTACTGTCGAGGCAAAGCTGTCTTCAGTGGTACGTTTAACTCGTTCATTAGCTCTATTTACACTTTTTTCGGCTGTCACATCATATCTATCCGACATATACCCCGCAAGATATGCGGTTTGAAAATCCACAGAATCCGAAAAATTAAAAGGTTCGATGGATTCCATTAGTTCGTCATCCATTTTAGATGAACCATCTACCGGTAAATTTGAAAATTTTAAATTTCCTTCGCGCAAAACAGAATAAAAATTCGTCTGAGTATAGATGTAATTATCATCTGCCCAAGTGTGAATTCGGGTTGCACGATACCTTATATCGGCGTCTGCCTGTCCTTTAAATAGCCAGAACGGAACGTATATTCCTTTGATTTCGTCTATGTGATTTTCGTCTTTAAATATTTTCGGAAGCAAAAATTTTCCCTTTAGATGTTTTGAAAGTCCTTCTTTGGCGGCTTTCTTATCGAGTTTGAAAGGAATTATATAATCCGGTTTCAAATCTCCCGCAAAATTGCCCATAATTACCACAGGATTGTCGCAAAACGGACACTTAGTAGAGGCTGTGGTTTTGTCGCCGATTATTTCTCCTCCGCAAGATTTACAAACATAAACTTTCATATTTTCGATTTCGTTTTCACTCCACGTGGAGCTGGATTCAACTGACCACTTTAATTCATCCGGCTTTTTGTTTTTTAATTCTTCGTCATATTTTTTGAGTGTTTCCATTTCAAATTCACTATCACAATACGGACATTTCATTTTTTGGATAGAGCTGTCAAAAGTAATAGCTCCGCCACAGCACGGGCATTTGTATTCATTTAAATTTTCTGACATGGAATCACCTGCCTTTTTAATTATTATTTGCTATAATTGCTTTCCGCAGTTTGGACAAAATTTAGGTAAAGGCCTTCCTTCAAATGGTTTCCAGCCACAATTTGGGCATTTTTCGGAGGTTTGTGGAGAAACGAAAGGTTTTCCACAGTTTTGACAGAATTTTCCAACATTTTCCGAACCACATTCACATTTCCACGAAGATGAGGAAGAAGGGCGAGCTTTTCCGCAGTTTTGACAAAACTTACCTGTAGATGTAGCTCCGCATTCACATTTCCAGCTGTTCGAATTGTTGCCATTTTCACTTTGTTGATTCATTGCAAAGAGATTATTGGTGTTTACTCCGCCGGCATTTTGCGCCATTCCCATTCCCAAAAATCCTGTCATAGCACCGTTTGAATTTGAAGCCGCAGCTTTCATGGCGTCAGCTTGGGCTCCTACCAAAGTTGCTGCTGCCATTCCCGGATTTCTCATAATAGCGCTCTTTTGGGCTTGTTTTATTATTTCGGAGTCTTCGTCCGGCAATGTGATAGGATTCATAGCAATCGAAACAATCGCCAGTCCTCGAAGTTCTGTCCATTTTTTTGTAAGCACTTCATTCATCGCACTCGCAAGTTCTTCGGCATGGCCGGGTAGTGCGCTGGGTCTTACTCCAAGCTCAGAAATTTTTGCAAATGCCGGTTGAAGAGCACTTATAAATTCTGTTTTTAATTGACCGTCTATTTCTTCACGAGTGTACTCTTTTTCAACATTTCCGCATACATTTGTATAGAATAAAAGAGGATTTACGATTTTGTAAGAGTATATGCCTGAACATCTTACCGAAACATCAATGTCCAATCCTATATTTTTATCCACCACTCTAAACGGAATCGGGTTAGGAGTCCCAAATTTATTATCAACAAGCTCTTTGGTGTTGAAATAATAAACTCTTTGATCCTTTCCGGTATCTCCGCCGTAGGTGAATCTTTTCCCGATGGTTTTAAAAGTTTCTATAATGGACTTGCTCAATTTTCCGTTAAAAATACTTGGCTCACTTGAAGTATCATAAGTAAATTCTCCCGGCTCGGCGCATATTTCCACAATTTTTCCTTGCTCTACAATCATCATGCATTGCCCGTCCGCAACAGCAATCCCTGAACCGTTAGATATTATATTATCGTGCCCTTTGGTGTTTGATGATCTTCCTCCGATTTTTTTCTGACCTCTGACCATCATCGTGTTTTTATCCATGGCTTCGCAGTAAAAGAACTCTTTCCATTGGTCTGCCAAAGTTCCGCCTACGGCTCCGAGTCCCGCTTTAATTAATCCCATAAAAATTTCTCCTTTCAAAAATTGTATTATTTCAAAAATATATATTTACAACTTTCGAAGTTTTATTAAAGGTCTTAAACTCATTAATAAAACTTCTTTTTTATATTTTCCATCATTTAAGTTCAATTTTTCTGACAATTTCTTCAGCTTCAGCGCTTTCTTTAAATTCCTTACCTGCAACAACAATCTTGAATACTTCATTAGAATTTGAAACGTATCTATAGATATCAGATTCTACGCCATTTACATAAGTGCTGATTTTAACCATTTTCTTATTTCCGTATTCTAATTCCGAAACAGGGGACTGAGAATATTTAGCGGAGTCTTTTATAAAATCCTCTTTCATTTTTTCGAAAGAATAAGTTCCGTCGGTGTTTTTATCTACGCCATATACTCCGTTTTTCAAAGTTTCTACAGAAACATACTTCTCCGGCGCTTTTTGAATTAAGATACTGGGCTTGTGATATTTGGTGTCTTTTTCAATACTGTAAGTGTTTTCTAAAGTGACTTTTATATTGCCGTTTTCTACAGTTTGAGTTGTATCTTTTACTGAAAGCGTACCGGTGCTGTCCGGATTTTTGTTATCTGTATTTGAGCACCCGCAGGAAATTGTACATATCAACAATGTTGACGAAAATAGAATAAGATATTTTTTATAATTCATACTAAACCTACTTAATTAGCTTTTAGCTCAATGGTATTAAATATTTCTTTCATTTCGTCTGAGTTAAAAACTTTTTCAACATCTTCTTTTTCGTAACCTTCTTTTGTCGAATAAATATGAAAATCAGCATAATATTTATCGTTAATAGGAAGGCAAAGTTCATATCGATTATACGGAGAATAATAGTATGAAATTCCCGAAATTTTATTAAATGTTACTTCAGTATAATCTTCGTTGGATGATTTTCTTTCTTTTACTTTATTAAAATCTTCACTCGAAGATATACTCATGATGTCAACTGCAATCTTGTATTTGTCGAATATCCATATGGCATTTTCTGCGCTTGTGCGTAGATCTTTGGAATCGGTTGAATAATTGCACTCCAATTCTTCGGGATACTTAAACGAAATGCTTGTTTTTGTTTTTTCATCTTCGTAATCTGTTGTTTTTAATTTTTTTCCGCATCCTGCAATCAATACTACTCCGGCTACCATTGCTGAGATTAACCCTACATGTTTAAAAAATTTTTTCATAATTAAAATTCCTCCTCGCATTTAATACAAGTCTCGTGTCAATTATACTCTTTTTACGAAAACTATGCAACATACACCAACTTAAAATTATATTAATAATTATTTTGTTGTATTATTACGAATGGCTTGGTTTTGAATAAAATAAATCCCCGTGCCGATAATATATGAAGAATTTTATATAAAAGGGGATTAATTAGTGAACTTTTTTGAAAAGGATAAAAAATTAAAGCAAAGAAATCAAAATCAGAAAGACAGTTTTAAAGAGCTATCGAATTCAATCGAACATACCTGTATGAAAAATTGCATTGAAAATACTTTTTTGAACAATATTAAATTAAAAAATAAAAATGGCACACCTTACAAATAAGGTGTGCTTACTATTTGGAAAGTAGACCGATAAGCCGAATTCTGTCGAGAGTAATCATCTATCTTGGCCAAGTGTTGCCACACTGGCTCAGTGCCACCCTTTTTGCGCCGAGCAAGCGCATTTTTACCAAACAGGTGTTGCTCCGACTAGGGTTTACATGGCCATATAGTCTCCTATATGCCGGTGAGCTCTTACCTCGCCATTTCATCCTTACCCGATTAAAAAACGGGCGGTATATTTCTGTTGCACTTTCCCTAAGGTCGCCCTCGGCGGTCGTTAACCGTTAGTCTGCTCTTTGGAGCTCGGACTTTCCTCATGCAGCTAAACTGCACGCGATTACTTAGTCTACTTGAGTTCATTATATCAAATTTAAAAGGCTTTTTCAAATCTCTTTTTGACTAAACTTAAATTTTCTTAACTATATTCATAAGAGCCGTGAGTATAGATATTGATGTACCGGCTACGGTGGCGGCTACCTTAACCTTTTTCTTCATTTTATCAAAGCTTTCTTGTTTTTCTTTTTTATTTATCTCATTTAAGATGTTTTGTACATCAATGTTATATAGTTCTATTATGTTACTCAAAATTTGATTATATTCTGTCATTATTTCTTCATAACTTGCTTTATAAGTATTGAGCGCATTCATAAAATCTTTTTCAGTTTCAGCATTTGTCTCTATATTTTTTATTTCAAAATTAGTTATAAGTTTGTTAATGGTATCTTTGATTGTGTTAAAATTTTTTGTTAACGCTAGTGGAGTTAATCTATCATCCATAGCATCTGTGTACTTTCCATTACCTGAAACCTGTTTTTCTAATGCTGATATATTAGTAAATGTTATTCTCATACTATTTGATAAGTTACGAAGCATTTCAGAGTATGAAGTAGGATCATTAACACCCTCTTTTTTTATGAAAGGTTTGTCTCTAATTGCTCGGTCAGCTTTTTCTATTTTACTAAATAAACTATTCATATCATTTTTAACTTGAATTTTATTTATGACCGCATTTCTAGTGTCTTTTTTCCAATTATTAGGAAATTTTGTCATGTTTCTTTCTAAATAAGCAATCGATGATTTCAAATCATTTTTGTAATATTTGATTGCATCCGCATAACTTCCATAGTCTGCTCTTATTTCTTTAATTTTTTCGGATTCGCTTTTGTCTCCCGGACCTTTTATATCATATATTTCTTTAAACTTATGTTGTATTTGATACAAATTATTATATGTTATTTTTGAATCATTCAAAAATTCACTCATAACTTTAGCATAGGAAGGAATTTTACTGCTAGTGCATGTTGAGATATTGCTTAGGGCTAAAAAAAATTCAAGTTTCACTGAGTTTAATTTTTCCTTTAGCGCTGTGGCTGCTGTCCCATTACTAGGTATATTGGACACAGCGTCTGATATGTCTGAAGGAGAAGTATATGAAGATTCATGATTTAAAACTTTAAAATTAATTTGAAAATTTTCTCCATATAAATTGCCAGTTGAAATTGGTTTATTGTCGCCTAAAATGAACTTATCTTCGTTGTCAACTGTTGATTTCATAATACTTTTCAAATATTCAAAATCCTTGTAGTGAGTACTAAGACTTGTATCTTCGGTTCTTTTATTTGAAAATAATCCCCTAACTCCTAGAGTGGAGAGAGAAGCTTTTTCGCTTGATCCGATAGATTTTAATAAAGAACCTAGTTTCTCACAAATTTTATTGACTTTCTTATTTATATTATTAATATTTTTGCAATCTCTGAAATAAGACTTATATACAGCAATTCTACCTAAACCAAGGCACCCTTGGTTTTTTAATTTATCCAAATTGTCCACGATGGTGGAATTGAATTTAAAAAATGCTAATTTCCCCGGAGCGTATTTATCATAACACTTCTTAAAATTGAGATAAAGTTTTTCACAGTCATCTAAAATATCGCTTGGTATATTTACGTCGCTTGGTTTGCTCGGACTGTTAGTTGCAATAAGTTGAAATGGAGATTCAGAATTTAATTTCTTAGCCATAAAATACACACTCCTTGTTAGTTTTTTTCAAATTCAAAACAATTATTATGGAGTATATTTTATCACATTTTTTGATATTGTCAATGATTTTTATCGTGATTTCACAACATTGAATTTTATGTTACCTATTTTTTGTGAATATTTTTGAAAATTCCAAGATTTGAATTTTAACCCCGGACAAATATCGTTTAGCGGAACAAGCACAAAATTTCTTTCTAGCATTCTTGGGTGAGGAAGAATAAGATTTATAGAATTTATTTTTATGTTTTCGTATAGCAAAATGTCAATGTCGATAGTTCTTGCGCAAAATCGATGAGTTCTAACTCTTCCCATTGCCGACTCAATTCCTAAACACGCCCCCATAAGTATTTCCGGACTTAATTCTGTTGAAATCATAGTGCAACAATTTATATATTTATTTTGTTTTTCCGGGGTTCCGAATGGTTCTGTTTCATAAAATTTTGAAACTTTTACTACTGAAGTTTTTTCTAAAGTATTAAGCGACTGAATAGCCTTTTCCAGGTTATCCACTCGCTCTCCTAAATTACTTCCAAGTGACAAAACAGCTTCGCTCAAGTTAAAAATTTACCTCTTTTCTTTTTGATTTCTTATTATTTCTATGCCTACATATTCAAAATCTTCTTGGATAGGGGCCTCCGGTTTTTTTAAAGTCAGTTTAATTTCGTTAATTTCACTATATTCATTCAGTAATGAATCGCATAAAACTTCGGCGCATTTTTCCAAAAGATTATAAGATTTATTTGTAAAAACTTCTTTGATTTTTCGCATTACAACTGAATAACTCAAAGTATCTTCAATTTTATCGCTTAGGTATCCGGGTGTTTTTGATGTTGTTATTTCTGCGTCGATATAAAAATTTTGTCCGTTTATTTTTTCTTCCCGGTGCACTCCGTGGTGCGCAAATATTCTAAAGTTTTTTATAATTATTTTATTCATCATCACAAGTCCCTTTTAATATTCCATCCGCGACCTTAGCGGCTTGTACCGCGGCCGCAACATCATGGACTCTTATTATATTTGCGCCTTGATTTATACAAAGTGTGTTTGCGGCTATAGTGCCGAAAATTCTTTCCTCGGGAGGAGGATTACCGCAATTAATTCCAATAACTCGCTTCCTTGACAGTCCCACCAAAATAGCATTACTTTCAAGCCTCAAATTTTTAAGATTTCTTATAATATAAGCATCTTGATTTTGATTTTTTGAGAATCCAATCCCGGGGTCAAAACAAAGATAATCTTTTTCTAAGCCTAATTCTAAGCATTCATCTAATTTGTTTTTGAAGAAATTTTTAATATTGATGTTATTTTCGTTGTGCGTAATTACTAGACCGCACTTATGATTTTTGGCTATACTAATCATTTCTTTATTTGTGCTTCCGGAAACATCATTAATAATTTCAGCGCCTAGACACATACATTTTTCTGCTACTTCAGGATAGAAAGTGTCTATAGAAATCGGAATTTTAATTTTTCCTTTCAAACTTAAAAGGACTTCTTCCAGCCTTTTAAATTCTTCTTCAGGAGAAATTTTTATGAACCCGGGGCGAGTTGATTGACCGCCGATATCCAGTATGTCGGCGCCCTCGCTCTGAATTTTAAGCGCCCTTTCTATAGCGCAATTTACAGAATTGTATTTTCCGCCGTCGGAAAAAGAATCCGGAGTAATATTCAAAATTCCCATTACCAATGTTTTTTCTGCGAGATTGAAAGATTTAGTTTTAGTTTTAAATATCATATATTTTTTGTCACCTTTTAGGAGTAAATAAGTTTCAAAGTTAACACGTTTTGAGCACTGTTCTCAGAATACAATGTCTGAGAAGTACTGAGCTTTTTGTCGTTTGAAAGCGATTTGTTTGCGATTTTTATACATTTGAAAAATTCATAGGGGCTTTTACTGATCAAACTTTCTTTTATAGATTTAAAATTATTGGAGTTTATCATCAAATGCAAGCGCTCTTGCTTGTTGGAAGCCAATTTAATCAGTGCGTTTACTATAGCTTTTTCGGTATGGTCATTTAAAGAATTTATTTTAATAGAATTTTTTTCGAGGTAATTTTCTTCCATATGAGTGCATTCGGGCAGATAAAAATTCAGTCTATCGGTTTGTGCAAAATCTTCGGATGTTTTTGAAAGTTTATTTATCTTATGAGTTTTTTTAATTAATTTGTCCGATAAATTCAAATAATCATATTTTTGTAAAAATCCGGCGGCATCCCATGTTGTGTCAACGTGGTACCAATTTCCGTTAACTTTCACGATGTTCCACATGTGGGGCTCTGTGTTCCGAGCACCGGTTATAGTTTGGCATTTAACTCCGCAATTTGCGAGTAATAATTGCATGGCTTTTGAAATTCCTTCGCATACCGCTTTGCCCTCGACCAAGCATCCGTATGAGGTATAAATTATAGGATTGGAACTGTTTCTTTCATAGGTGCAGTTATCGATGATATAATCATGAATATATAACTCTTTTTCATAATCCGAGTCTTTATTTTTTGCTTCTGCTACTATTTCTGAAATTTTAGATTTTAATTTTGTAACAGCTTCTTTTTGGTCATCTTTTGTGAATGTTGAATTTAATTTTACGATTGTTGTATTGCCGGAATGATTATAACTGAATGAATTTGATATCCAGAATATTTCAGGTAAATCAAATTGAATTGCATAAAGAACTTTTTTTATTTGTGCCGTAGACAAATTACAATTTGGGACGTTGATAGGGGAGATGACGTAAAGGTTATAATTTTTATATTTTTGGTTTGTGATTAAATCAGCGTTTTTCTTTATTAGACTGTAACATTTTTTTTCCGAATTTGTAGAAAGACTGTTGTAACCTATCGATGAACTAGTTGAAATGGAGCTTTCGTTGTTCGAAATTATTTTTTCGGAAGGTACCAAATTATACATATTTTCCTCATCCTGATGTTTATTACTGTTTGATAATAAGTTAGTGATAAAATTAAAATTTACAAATTCCGGGTAAACCAACTTAATGCAATAGCATCCTAGCGTCAGCATCATCATGAATATAATCAAAAATATAAAAATAATATATCTTTTTTTCATGTTATCACACATCCTTTACAATAATGATTTATTTCACAGAGCAATCAGATTTCTTATATTTAAAAAAAGTAAATCTATTTATAACCATTGCTATGAAGACGCCCAAAAGAGTATCCGATACCCTTTGTATAACATAAGTCAAAGTGCTGCTTGTACTGTCCCCGGATCTTGAAAGTATTACTATAATTACGACGCAACCTATCGAAACAGCAGGTTTCCTATTTATGACATTGCATGCGTACACAACTATGAGTATACAAATAGGAAGCATTATTATTCGTATCCATTCATATGTAGGAAGGCCGCAAATTGATTCAAGCGCCAAATATCCCACTATTCCGCCAATTAATGTTCCGATAATTCTATTAATCCCTGTATCCCATGTTTGCTCATAGGTTTGTTCCAAGCATATAACGGACGCAATGCAGGCGCAAAATATGTCTTCGTGATTGAAAAACATTGATATGAAAGCACAAATTGCCACTGCAATGGCTGTTTTTATGGCTCTCAGACCCAATCGATAATCTTTGTTTATTTGCATATTTATCAAAGCTTTAGCTTCAGTTCTCCTCTCTTAAATTTTGATATTCAGAAATTATTTCGAGCGATTCATCATTTTCTATCCAACTTGAAACACTTATATTTCTGAATTTTTTTGAAGTATCCCTAATGATTACGTTTTTTATCCCGGCATTTATTACAAGTCGCTTGCACATGGAGCAAGGGCAAGTATTTGCAACGTAAGAGTGGTTGTCCATTTCTTTTCCTACAAGATACAAAGTCGACCCAAGCATCTTTTCGCGTGACGCATGTATAATAGCATTTGCTTCAGCGTGAACAGAACGACAAAGTTCGTACCGTTCTCCTCTTGGAATGTTAAATTTATTGCGTATACAGATATTCATGTCTAAGCAATTTTTTCTTCCACGCGGAGCTCCTGTATATCCCGAAGAAATTATTTGGTCATTATTCACGATTACTGCTCCAAAATTTCTTCTTATGCAAGATCCGCGTTTCAGAACTGTTTCCGCTATGTCGAGATAATAATTTTCTTTGTCTATTCTTTCCATTTGAATGTCCTTTTTTGCTCATTGATACTTTTAAGTTATCAAATCTAATTATATCATATAAAATCGAATTTGAAAAATAATTTATATAAAAATAGGTTGAATTTGTGTATTTTCTATAGCTTTCTCTATTGTTTTTTCAATAAGGTCAAAATGAGAAACCAGCGACCAAGGCTTTTTTTCTGGGTCGTCTTGGCTGAGAGGCACCAAATAAATATTTTTTGTATTTAAAATTTTTCCTAAATTTTTTGCTGATGATGACAGTGCATCATTGCTCGCAAAAGAAATTACAACAGGACGATTTATTCTGAGGTGAGATTTAGCGGCCATGGTAACCGGAGTGTCCGTCACCGCGTTGCAAAGCTTTGCTAATGTATTCCCCGTGCATGGAGAGATAAGTAAAATATCTAACATTTTTTTCGGGCCGATGGGTTCTGCTTCGGGAATGGTATTTATTATTTTTCTTTCGCATATATTTTCAATTTCGTCTCTAAAATCTTTTGCTTTACCAAATTTAGTGTCCAATTTATATGCGTTGAATGACATTATGGGGATTATATCATGACCTTTAGCTTTTAATTTTTTCATTTCTTCTATGGATTTCGAAAATGTGCAAAATGATCCGCACATAGCAAATCCTATCGATAATTTATTCATAAATTTTTCTCCTTTATAATGGAATATATTTCTGATTTGATAATTTCTGCCGAACTTTCCGGAAAATATTTTCCCGGAATAGCCAGCGCGTGGATAGATTTTATATGTAGTTTTAGTGCAGCTTCTTTGTCAACTCCACCCGGAGGGGAGGCTAAATCTACAATCAATACGTCTTTACGGAAGTTTTTTAAAATATTTTCATTTAACAGTACGAATGGTACGGTGTTGAAAATAAAATCATAATCATAAATTGATTGAGGCTCCGAAATGTTCACGCTTTTGTATCCTTCTGTACAAGCCCATGCTCTGTCTGTGCTTTTTCTGGCACTTACTGTTACATAGGCTCCCAGATTTTTCAGTGCTTTTGACAAAATTTTTCCTATTTTACCATATCCTATTACCAGGCACTTGCTTTGATATATAGTGGAATGTTTCTCTTCCAAAGCAATTTTTATAGCACCTTCCGCAGTTGGAATTGAATTTAGTATTTTAAAATTTTCTGTGTAGTAATCTTCTACAGAATATGATTTATTTTTGACTTTTTCGTCAAATTGTTTTAGAATATCTGGTATAATACCTCCGAAGATGATTTTGTTTTCTAAGGAGTGGAGAAATTTTTTATCGATTAAAAGCTCTTTGAAGGAATACGGAGCATTGATTGTTTTATTGTCACGAGTGACCGGAGTAGGGAGAATTATGTAGTCGGAAAAATTTATTACATTATCCGGAGTATCTGTCGGAAAAATTTGCGGAGAGTTCAGCTTTTCTGTGCCGCAGATACGTACTTCGTTGCCGTCTTTACGTAAACTTTTTGCTAAATAAAGCGCGCGCAAGTCTCCTCCGATGATTCCAAATTTTCTTTTTTTAATCATAATGATGGCCTCCTTATTCATTTATATTATGATAGTAAGTTTTTGAGTGTTAATTATTGATAGAAATATTGGTAGGATGGGATAATTTGAATAATAATTTTTTTAAAATGAACAAACAAGAACTGATGGACGTTCATGAAAAGCTTATCAAAGAGTATGAGTCTTTTCTAGACAAAAAATTAAGTTTAAACATGGCTCGAGGCAAGCCCGGAGCTGATCAGTTGGATTTATCCATGAAAATGCTGGATTCGTTAAATAGCGGTTCGGATTTTAAAAGCGAAGATAGGGTTGATTGCAGGAATTACGGAATTAACGACGGTCTCCCTGAAATGAAAAGGTTTATTTCGGAAGCGACAGGCATACCCGCTGAAAATTTCATAGTTGGCGGTAATTCCAGTTTAAGCATGATGTACGATGCGATTTCTCACTTTTTTACTCATGGGTCAGACGGTGAACTTCCGTGGGGACGACAGGGTAAAATAAAATTTTTGTGTCCTTCACCCGGATATGACAGGCATTTTGCTATTTGTGAGTATTTTGGTATGGAATTGATAACCGTGCCGATGACTGAAGTCGGACCCGATATGGATGTTGTAGAACAGTACGTTTCGTCAGACAAATCCGTCAAAGGAATTTGGTGCGTACCTAAGTATTCCAATCCTCAGGGAGTTACATATTCAAATGAAACGGTCAAAAGGTTTGCAAAATTAAAACCTGCTGCAAAAGATTTTAAAATCTTTTGGGATAATGCATATTTTGTGCATGATTTGACAGAAGAAACAGCATCTCTGTTGAACATTATAGATGAATGTAAAAAAAATGGGAACGAAAAATTGCCGATTGTGTTTTTTTCTACATCCAAAATAACATTTCCCGGTTCGGGAATAGCATTTATGGCGTGCGTAGGAGAAAATTTATCGGAGTTCAAAAAGATGTACAGCATAAAGACTGTAGGATTTGACAAACTAAACCAACTCAGGCACCTTAGGTTTTTAAAAGATAAAGAATCATTACTTGCGCATATGAAAAATCACAGAAATATCTTGGCGCCGAAATTTGATCTGGTGATAAATTTCTTAAATAAAGAGTTTTCACATAACCCGATATTGTCGTGGAAAAATCCTAAAGGTGGATATTTTGTAAGTGTTGATACATATCCCGGATGCGCTAAAAAGGTTGTAGAGCTGTGCAAAAAATGCGGAGTGATTCTTACAAACGCAGGGGCAACTTTTCCGTACGGAAAAGATTTAAAAAATTCAAATATTAGATTAGCGCCGACATTTCCTAGCATAAATGAGCTGGAAGCAGCAATGGAAGTTTTTTGCTTATGTGTAAAAATAGCTTTTATAGAAAACTATTTGAAATAATATTTTTATTAAAAAACGGAGGTTGTAATTAAGTGGAATGTTTAAAATTCAAGATTTTTAAAAAAAGTTTTTGTTTTGTAATGTGGATATTCTTTTTAATTTTGGCGAATTGTTTTTATTCCCATGCGTATGGTTTTCTTTCTGACAATACATATAGTTTGCCTGAAGGCAAGGACATGTTGATGCACCCGTCCTGTCATGGATGCTTGAACTACGAATGGAGTTCTAGCAATGATTCAGTTGTAACCGTAAATGAATACGGCATAATTCATGCTTGTAGAGTGGGGAGCGCCGAAATCAAAGCAGTAAACAAAAATGACGGTTCTGAGTCGGGCTGTCGAGTAGAAGTCACACAACCCGAACCGGTAAGAATGGTGTACGCTTCCCAAACCACAGCATGTGTAAATAAAGAATTTGAAATATTGGCAACTACTGTTAAAAATGCCGAAAAAGTAAAATTTGTTGTTAATTATAGTGGTACCTCCAAGGTGTACTATTCTTCGAACAAAAGGGATCTGGGAAATTGTTTGGTTTGGAAAAAAAATATAAAAGTTCCTAAAGAATGCGATGTAAATATCACTGCATATGCTAAAATACGCGGTCAGTGGGAAACATGCGGCGGTGCTAAATATGGTCTTAGCGTGTGTCACTGCCCGGGAGATAATTTTTCTGCAAATCGAGAAAAAGGAATAAGCAATAAGGGCGCGGATTTTATTGCATCATGTGAAGGCTTTGTATCATGGACATACACGGACAGTGCAAATATTTTAACAGTAGGATACGGCAGCCGAGTTTATCCATTTGAACCGTATTACAATAATATTTCTCAAGAAGAAGGCGTTGCACTACTTTCTAGGACATTAACCCAAGGAAATTATGTTAAGTCTGTAAACAGATTCTTAAGAGAAAATAACATAAAATGCAACCAGCAACAATTCGATGCACTTGTCAGCTTCTCGTATAACTTAGGTTGTGCATGGATGTTCAATGGAAGTTATTTAAGCCAAATCCTTAAAAATTGCGGCGGTTCTGCAAGTTACGGAACTGTTAATTCAGACAATGGTCTCTGCGTGAGAGTTGGTCCGTCAACTTCCGCGCGAAGGATTTGTGCAATTTCAGACAGAACCACGGTTACAATTTTAAGTGATGGCCCCGAAAACGGAAATTGGTATCGAGTCAGACTTCAAAGTGGTAGGGAAGGCTATTGTTGCGGAGATTACCTTAACATTACTCGTGGCAGTGGCGGTGAAAGATCTTTGAGCAATATTAACCTGGGCGAGTTCATCTCCGAAATCTCAGCTTATCATCATGCGGCAAAAAGATGTCTCAAAGGGCTTCTTGCGCGTAGATTCCATGAGCTTGATATATTTATCTATGGCGTGTATTCTCGGTTCAGGAGCCAACACTTCAGCTATGGTAACTACCCCATACCTAAATGCGCCAAAAAAATTATGTAGACTACGCGCCCGGTATTTCTGCCGGGCGCATAGTTTTGTCAAAAAAATATTCAAATAACACTTGACTTTTTTTGAGTAAATTATATAATAGACTTTGCAAGCACCATTAGCTCAGTTGGTAGAGCACCTGACTCTTAATCAGGGTGTCCGGGGTTCGAGCCCCCGATGGTGTACCAGGGTGAGAGAGATCTGAGAAATCAGGTCTTTTTTTATGTTTAAAACATATATAAACGGTATAGTTAAGCCATTTGTGGGTAATTTAACACCATGAAAAATTTCTTTATTCTTGTCGAATTTGAGTTCCATTTTATCTCGATTCCTTCCATTTATTTCCTAAAAAATCTAGTTTGACGACAATTTTGACGACAACGCTATATTTTTTTGACGACAATTATTATCGTCAAAACTGAAAATATAACTTACCTTTTCCATACCTATTTTTTTATGTTCCTCAATTGCATGACAGTATCTGTTTACAGTAGTTGAAGTTTGAGCATGACCTAAAATTGCCGAGAGGGTATTTATATCTATTACATTTTCTATTGCTCTAGTTGCAAACGTTTCCCTTACGATCGCCTTCGAGAAGTCTGTGAATTGTCTTTGATTCTATTTTACATGCTTCTGTCATACGTTTGGCGGCTCTGCCTGTTGGTGCGGTGAGAATTATTTTTTTGTCCATTGATTTGAAAATATCAATTATTGCTTTTGTAATTGTTGTTTTTCCAACACCCGGGCCTCCAGTTATAATGCTAAACTTAGAGTAAATGGCTGTTTTAATAGCTGAAATTTTAGTTTCATCGTACTTTATATTATTTTTTCTATGAATCTCTCTCAGGAGTTTTTGAAAATCTATATTTTCGCTAGATTTTGAAACCCGGGAAATTTCATAAATCCTTTTATCTATTCCAACCTCTGAATGGTAAAAAGGTGGAAGATATATAATTTCATCTTTATTTTCACAAATTAGCTCTTTTATATCTTGTAGGTAACTAAACGTCATAACAACAATATGTTCGGAAATATCTAATAAGTCTGCGCCTTTTTGAATTAAATCATCAGGGGAGGCATAGCAATGACCTTCACTTGCAAATTGATTTAAAATATGAAAAATTCCACTTCTGCACCTACTATATGATTCATTAGACACTCCTAATTTTTGAGCAATCAAATCGGCGGTTTTAAATCCAACACCATAAACATCGTCAACTATTCCGTACGGATTTTCCTTTAATTTTGTGATATTTTCTTTGCAATAAACTTTATATATTTTATGTGCTATGGAGGTTGAAACATTGCAGTTGCTTAAGAATATCATCAAGTCTTTAATATTTCTATGTTTTTTCCAAGACTCTCTTATTAAATTAATCCGCTTTATACCTATGTTAGGAATGTCAAGAAGCTTCATAGAATCGTTTTCAATTACACTTATCGTATTTTCCCCGAACTTTTCTACGATTTGTTTTGCAAATTTGGGTCCGATTCCTTCAATTAAACCACTACCTAAGTACTTTTCAATTCCGTAAATGCTTGCCGGTAAACTTTCTTTGTATTCTTTTACATTGAATTGTTTACCGAATTTTTTGTCTACCACAAAGTTTCCTTTTGCTTCAATTACTGTACCAACATTTATTTCTATGAATTTCCCTGTTAGTGTTAAAAGCTCTGAAAATCCTTTTACCCTTACTTTTATTACTCCGTATCCATTCTCTTCGTTATAGTACGTTATTCTTTCAACTACTCCAGTTATATTTTCCATGTTATTCACCAATATTGTACAATTTTTACTTTATGATTATATCATGATGAGAAGTGTTATAGATAATTTAGCAACTAGAATAATCACTTATGATAGTTTATATTGTATAGCTATTCCATTTTTTATTTTAAACTAGTTTAGGGATGATTTTTTTAATGCTTCATTCCGCCTTTTTCTGGTTCTAATTCTTTGAATATTTTTATATCTTCCTCTGAAAACAAATTTATATCTTTATTTTGAATAACTTCACCTGTTTCGTAATTTAATTTAGTGTATCCTTTTTTGTTTCCTATTACGTACAAACATGGGGATATTTCTTTGTATTTCTCGATATCTCTTTCCAATGATTTACTGTTATCCCTATCATACAAACTCAATCTAGCCTTTTTGAATGTTGTTTGTTCATTTTTATCGAGTGAAAATCTTAAGATTGCAAATTCTTTTCTAGCTCCGAATGATCTTATTGTTTTACGACCATCAGAATATACTTTTTGAGTAATACTTTGACTTGGCTGATTTTTTTCTTCAAATTTTTCGTGTATTGCTGCAATTCCCATGCCGACTAAAATAAAAGCGACTAAAAGAATAGGCAATGATACTAAAACCAAAATTGATATTAATGTCCATTTGAAAAATTTTGCCATTTTATTTACTCCCATTGCCACCGTTGTACACTTTAAAGTGCCTTAGATTTAAGAAAATATCCATTCCCATGAAACTTCGAATTTTTCCTGGTCGTCTTCTGCTTCTGACTTTGTTATTGCAAGTTTTTCAAAAACAGTTTTATCGTCACCTTGAAAATCATTAATATTTCTACTTTGAATAATTTCTCCTGTTTCGTAATTTAGTCTCGTGTACCCTTTTTTGCCCAATGAATAAACGCAAGGAGATGAAGAAGAACGGGTAAAATATCTTATTTCATCGATGCAGTTATGCTTATCTCTATCACATAATAGCCAACTTACCTTATTGTTAAATTTGCTCTTCTTTATGTCGAACTCTTTCCTTTTTCCAAAAGAAGCAATCGTATAGCGCCCGTCCTGATGTATTATATTCTCATTTTCATCTTTTTCTGATTCTGAGAGCCATTCTTCCATCGCTTTAATACCATGTGCTGCAAGTATAACGAAAACTTTAGGCCATACCAAGATAAACGCTCCTACACCTGCAGTTAATAAAATTGTGCTTAAAATTTTAAAAATACTTTTCTTAAAAATTCTCATTTATACCCCTTCAAAAATATGTGTAAATTCAACTTCAGTCACAAACTCTGTCATCATGCCATTTCGTTGCATGGCTTCGCCTAAATTATTTGCAAGATCTGTGAATGCTAAGCTATTTCGAAATTCTGTAAAATCATAATCGTCTCTTAGTTTTACTTTGATTTCCCATTTTCCATTTTCTAATTTTCTACCCTCCAGCCATAGGTCAACCTTTTGCATGGAGTAATGAAGATCAGGTTCTTGATGAGTAAACTCGACCCAAGTTTTGCCCGAATTAAAGTCTTCGCCATTTTTAGTATACTTTCTTATCTCTTCTTTTAATATGTCGGATTCCTTGAGGCGTTGAATTAGTAGCTGTCTTGCTTTATCTGATAACCCTTTTCCTTCACCATACATTCCTAGGCGAAACATTTCTTGAGCAAGTGGCAGCTTTTCCATACTTCCCAAATAAAAATTTCCTACTTCCCAAATTATAGATTTTACAAAATTATAGAAAGGTGGCAGTAACTTTTCTGTAGGTCCAATATGAGCCAAGAATTCAAAGGCAACATTAAAAGCTATTACAATATATTCTCGTATACTTCCGTCTTTCTCTGCGTGAGCCCTTGGAATCATCGTACATCCGCAATTAGGATGAAAGGGTGGGGCGGTTTCACCTATTTTTAAATCAGCTATGTTAAAAGGACGATCTTTTGATTTCGCTGCCATTTCACGGCATTTTTCACAACTATTTGGATTTTCTGATAAAACAATTTCATATGATTCTACTCTTTGTTCTTTAAATTCAATTTTTTGCGCTGCTGTTTGAGCGTTTAAAATAGCATTTCGTGTTATGGATTTTATCTTATTTTTGGCTTTTTCAAAAGTTTTTTTATACCATTGAAAAAATCGTCTAATATATTCTTTTGTATGAAGCTTTTTTCTTCTAAATATGAATCATAAAATGCTAAATTTATATTTTGAAAAAGCCATATTTTAAGACTCTTAATCCATGAATCTATTTTATCATATAATTCACTTTCTATCAAATCGTCATCTGAAGGTTCAGGGCTCGTTCCTAATATTTCAGACCATTCTTTGGCGAGAGTTGAGCGAGTTGTTTCGTATGTTTTTTGAGTGATTTTGCGTATAGACTGGGACACTTCACTGGTCAGGGCCTCTGCTATTGATTCTATTTCAATTTCAAGCAAGTTTTTATTCATCGAATAAGGACTATTTTGAATTTTTAAAACTTCCACATCTTCGTTTGCTCTGTCAATAGCACTGTATATTTTTAAAATTTCATTTTTAATTTCATCATATATTAATTTGTAAGTTCTGAACTGCGCTTGTAACAATCTCCCGCGTTGAGTTAAATTCATTATTTGAGGAGTATCATTATCTTTAGTAATGTGACCTTGTTTTACAAGTATTTCACAGTTGTCGGGTAGACTGTATTTTTTTCTCAGGTACTGTTCATAACTGTTTTTGAAATTTTTATTATTCATATTTTTATCTCCTTAAAAATTACTTTATACTAATAATCTGTTAGAGACAAAAAATTGCCCTATCTTATGCAAAAATAGGACATGAAATTTTTATGATTGATTTAATATTTTGGAATATAAAGGAATTGATTTTATTATTCTTTATTGAATATATCTGTGTACTTCTGATATACGAATACTTTATCTTTCTTTTTGTTGTCTAGGTTTTTTTGAGAATATCTTCGTCGATTAGTTTATTAAGTAGCCTTCCTGCCGTAAAAACACTAACGTTTAAAATTTTGGAAACATCTTCAATTCTTATCGTAGCTTTAGAGAATAGACCTTCATATATAGTTAAAGCACTTTCGATTAATCTACCCAAGGTACTTATTTTTTTAGTATCGTTATTTTTTAATTCTGTTATATTTCTTGCGATTTTTACAGCCTCTTTAGAAGTTTGAATTATTCCAGTTAGAAAAAATTTTATAAATTCTTCATACTGTCCTTTTTGATGAATGTTTGAGAGTAAATCATAATATACAGAGCGGTGTTTCTTAAAGTATTTAGATAAATATAGAGTAGGTCTGTGAAGTATATTGTTTACTGAAAGATATAAAGTAATAAGAAGTCTTCCGAGTCTGCCATTACTATCAAGGAACGGATGTATCATTTCAAAATGACTATGAAGTATAGCAGCTTTTATAAGCGGGGAAATTTTATCTTCCTCATGCATAAATTTCTCAAAATTATCAAGGCAAGCTCCAAGGTATTCCACTGAAGGAGGAATATATGAAGCAGAATTTATAGAATATCCACCAATCCAGTTTTGAGATGTTCTAAATTTTTCTGGAGTCTTATGTTCGCCTCTAACACCTGACATTAATATAGTATGTATCTCTCTTAGAATTCTTAGGGAAAGGGGCAAAGTTTTTATTCTTTCAAATCCATATTCAATGGCTTTCATATAGTTTTCTATTTCTTTAACGTCATTAGGTACTTTATCCTCAATACCAGCTCCAGATTTTATCAAATCCGAAAAGGTCGCTTTTGTACTTTCGATTTGTGAAGAAAGAGTTGCTTCTTTTCTTGCGTACATATACACAAAATAATTTGGTGAAATTAAGAAATCTGTTACTTTATCTAATCTTCCAATATGTCTATTAGCTTCAGAAATAAGATATATCATTTCACTGTCATACTTTATGTCATTTTCATTCCGCAAGGGGAGTGATGAGGGTAAAAACATGAATACTCAGATTGTTCCTTTCTGATTTTTATAAATTTTCCTGCCCTATTGCTAATCATAGATATTTTTCTTTTCTGCAAATAAAATAATTATATTTGCATTTAATCTCTATAACTGATTATATAATGGCTATATTTGCGTTTCAGCCCTTAAACTGCAAACGTTTTGAAAATGTAATCATTTGTATCATAAAATTATTTTTAGGCTACAACCTTAAAAGTCCAAAATATATAATTACTATTTGATTTATTTTTATATACATAGTAAAACTATTGGTATCAATATAGATTCATGAGCACATTATTAAAGTCAAAAAAATTTGTAAAAATATTTGACGACAATTTTGCCGACAACTACAATGGAAATAAATATTTAGATGGAAAGGTGAAAAATTTCTAATAGGAAAATTATATTTAAATAGACAAAATTCAATCTTATTTGGCAATTAAACTTTATCGAAAATAGTAGAAATTTTAGTGATATTCTGGAATAAGAAATTGCTTAGTATTGCTCTTAATCAGGGTGTCCGGGGTTCGAGCCCCCGATGGTGTACCAGGGTGAGAGAGATCTGAGAAATCAGGTCTTTTTTTATGTTTAAAACATATATAAACGGTATAATTAAGCCATTTGTGGATAATTTAACACCGTGAAAAATTTTTTTATTCTTGTCGAATTTGAGCTTCGTTTTATTCCAATTTATTTCTTAAAAAATAGAGTTTGACGACATATAATGTAACCCTTTCTTGGTTAAAAGATAGGATTACATTTATTTTTATATTTTAAATAATTAATCTTCTTTATGGTAATTTCTTATGGGCGGTCAATTACCTCAGTAATAACCCATCTAAAATTTTTAAATTCTAAATCTACCACTACAGGGAAGTGGAAATCAGTCCTTGTGCTATCTTCATTACTTTTATATTCATACCAGTACCAAGCTCTCGCTTTATTTAAAATTATTAAACTTATAGGGAATGAAAACCATTTTTCCTCATAAGTTATCTTACCCTTGTCCTTGTAGTAATCGCTCCTAATGTTCATTCTTAAAAAATCTAAATCTGAAATATCATCAGGGAATTTATTAATTTCTCCGTAAGTTTCATAGCTTTCATTTGCTATGTTTTTTATTTTGAAGCTTAAATACACACAGTTTAGAAGATAAAATGCAAGAAATGAACTTACAGAAATTAGAGAAATTTTTTTAACTTTACGTATGGTATCATCTTTAAACAAATGTTTTGTTTTAAGAAACAATATATACACTAAAAGCAATATTCCTGACAACATGCAACAAAACAAACAGAATGACCAAGGAAACATATAATTACATAAATGATTGTATTCTATAAAGCCAAACGGATTAACAGCTAATGCATAGTTATACATATTAAAAATCGGGATAGCGATAATCAAATTATAAACAGTAGACACAATATAAAAAGAACTTTTGACTTTTCGAAGGAATAATAGAATTATGAAAATGAGAACACTTAAAATTACAACAGAAATATACGTAAAAATTATATCTCCAAAAGGGTTGGTGAAAAATTCAAAACCACTTTCGATGATTTTTCTTTCGTCATCGAAATAATAGTCGTCTATAAAAAGTCTCTCACATATAATATATGAAACAAACAAAAACGACAGAATATTAAATATTGATAGAAATTTTTTCATAAGATTCTCCTAGCTTATTGTCCTTAATTTTATTAATATCAGTAGCACAATAAGGGTATTATTTTTATGGGTGTACAAATACGTCCGTAACAACCCATCTAAAATTTTTAAATTCCCAAGTTATTTTTGCACGAACTTTGTAAGCTCCTCCTAGATTTCCCTCAATGCTATCTGTTTTTTTATACGTAAATCTGTAGGTCGAATAGGCTTTGTTTCTATACCAATAACTAATAGGAAAGGTATTATTGTGTTCCTCTGTTATTTCGCCCTTACCTTCTAGGTATCCATCGCCGTAGTCAAGTATTTCAAAAAGCTCTTCAGAAATAGTATTTTTTAAGCTTTCGTTGTATTCGCCATTGTTATTGAAAGCGAGATTAATCAAATAATTTGATTTGAAGCTTAAATACGCCATATTTAAAAAGTAAAACGCAAAAAACAAACTTAGAAAAATCAAAGAAATTTTTTTAGCTTTGCGTAGTGTAGTTTCTTTAAATAAATGTCTTGTTTTTTTAAATATTAAATACATTGCAAGTAATATTGCAGAAAAAGAAGATAAGAACATATAAAGCATCCAAGGCGATATAATGTAATTTAAGTTGAAATCCAAAATGCAAAATAAATTATTATACATATTAAAAATCGGGATAGCAATAATCAAATTACAGACAGTGGATAGAATATAAAAAGAACTTTTGACCTTTCGAAGGAATAATAAAATTATGAAAATGAGAACACTTAAAATCACTACAGAAATATATGTAAGAATTATGTCCAAAAGAGGGTTAGTATAGTATTCAAAGACACTCCCTAGCTTCTCGGCTCTTTTATATAGAAAACTGGGGAATATATCGTTTTCTGTAATAAATTCTTCAACAAATATAATATATGAAACAAACAAAAACGATAGGATATTAAATATTGATAGAAATTTTTTCATAAAACCTCTTATTTTATTTTTAAAATGTACGCTGTTCCGTTTTTATTTTCATTAAAAAAAGCAGATAATTTTTCTTCTTTTCTAGGTGTGGTATGAGCAGCATAACAAATCATATCATTTTTGATTTTGCTGATGATAGTAGCATGGTGAGGATAGTCCTTCTCCCATTTAAGATACATAACATCTCCAACCTTTACGGGATTTTCAGGGTCATTTATTGCAGCTGCGATATCTTCGGGGTTGCTTATAATCGTTTCGCCTGTAACAATATTTGAATTTTTTAGATATTCATACTGTTCTTTGGCGGCTGACCAAGCAGGTGTGTAGCTCCATTTAATGGAGTTAATAATCAAAGCATAAATAGGATTTACCTCTTTAACATTTCTAGGGTAGCAATGCCAATATTCATTCATTTGAAATCCACCGGCTTTTAAGCATTGAGATACAAAATTGGCACAGTCTCCGCTGGAAGAGAAATTTGGATAATTAGGATTAAATTTATTATGCCAGTATATAGCATAATTTATTGCTGCATCTCTATCATAGCTTTCTAAGTTTTCATCTAGCACCATTGGTTCGGTAATATCAGCATAAGTTTTTTTACCTTCAATTTTACAGTTGCAGTTTAGATGAAACGGGGGAGCGTTTTCTCCAATTTTAAGTTCATCCACATTGTATATTTTTCCTGCCATTTCTTGACGATGTTCACAGCAGTTTGAGTTCCCTGATTGAACAATTTCATATTCTCTTATGCCCTGTTCTTTAAGTTTGACTTGATCGATTTTAGTGTATATATTGGATTGGATATATGAAATAAAAGTATTGATTTTAGTTTTTACTTTATTAAAAAGCTCTTTGATATTGTCAAAAACATCACTAAAAAAGTTCTTGTTAATACTTTTAGATGTTTCATTTTCATTCAAAGAAGAATTTATATTATCTAAAATCCAGTTTTCAAGTTTATAAACCCATGTCTTAATTTTACCATATATTTCATTGTCGGGCAACTCAAGGCTACTGATCAGTTTTTTAGCTTCCTTGGTATTATCAAAATCTCCTTGATCGGCTAATCTAATTAAAAATCTTCTGTATATTTTTAATGCAAGTGGATTTAGAAGTTTTAAAAGTTCATAAGATAACCTACTAATTATTATTTCAATTGATAAATCGTAGGGCGTAGATAAACTATTTTCCATTTGTATTAAGTCGCAAGTTTCTTCGTATACACCATCTATCAGATTATGTATCCCTTTAATATCATTTTTTATATCGTTATATACTAGGTCCATTGTTTGAGCTGGCAAATTTGAAAGTTCGGGTGTTTTATTTGACACAGAGCGTTCTTTTAAAATATAGCCTGTTTTATTTATTACAAAATATTGATGATTATTATTTTTGCTTGAATTTGAAGTATGATATTTTTTAAAATTCATTTTAAGTCAACCTCTTTACGATAATTTTTTGGAAGTAGTTATAAAAAATTACTCCTAACTAGTGACCGGAAAGAGGAGGGATTTGCATATATAAGAGCAATACCGAGTAAAAAAATAGCACACATCAAAATTTATACTTTAATGAATGCTAATTTTTATATATGAATATTTACTTATAGTATGGTTATTTGCATTTCAGCGTATTCTGTTATAGCATAAAATTAAACTTTTATATTTGTCTTAAAATTTTTGACTGCCTGATTAAATACAAAATAAAAATATTTTTATTTGACACCAACTGTAATGGAAATATATAAAATTTACAATCGAAAAATTATATTCGAATAGACAAAATTCAATTTTATTTGGAAATTAAACTTTATCAAAAATAGTAGAAATTTTAGTGATATTCCGGAAGAAGAAATTGCTTAATAATGACTCTTAATCAGGGTGTCCGGATTTCGAGCCCCCGATGGTGTATACACAAGATAAAACTTCTTTATATCTTTCTATGTAATCTATAGTTGCTTCCGGTCCGGATTTTTTTCTTCAAATTTTTCATGCATCACTACAATTCCCATACCAACAAAAATAAAAGCAACTAAAATAACTGGTACCGATAATAAAATCCAAGTTTAAATTTCAGAAGTTGCCGCCGTAACAGCTTAAAGTTTTAAATGATCGGTGCTATCACCTACTCGCAAGGCATAATTTTGAAATTGACAAATCATTTTTTTGCTCTTGTTAATTGTAAATATAAAAATGCTTCATTGATGTTATATAATATTTAAAATTGAAATTTTTATTAAAAAATTTTATAAAAATATTGACATTTTTTAAGCAAATGATACAATGTGTCGTGTGGCGACTTTACAATTTAAGATGATTTAGACAAATGTTGAGTGAATTTAAATTATCTTTTTTGTTTTTTGCTTCACAAATAAAAAATTATGGAGGTTATAATTATGAAAAAAAGTAACGAAAAAATTTCAAGTAAAGATTTAGAGAAAGTTTCCGGTGGATTTAAAGGTATGCATGATTGTCAGACAGGAAATACAAGCATGTCTGTTACACAAGAAGAATATGATTGTTTGGTAGACGGCGGATATATAGTTGACGGAAAATGTGAAACTGGCAAGTGGTGGTCGGCAGTACAATATTTGAAAGAGAAAGGATATGAAGGCTGGACCGGCGTTGTCGGAGGCGATTTAGACCCTTTTAAAAAGCCAAAACCAATCGACAAGAAAGATATTAATCCTTATATTAGTTTTGAAATAGCTAAAGATTAAAAATAATAATTTACTAAGATTCGTTCATCTAATTTTATTTTTTTAGATGAATGGATTTTTTTATGAATAATTTTATAAAAAACTGACATATTATTATTGACAACACATTTTCGGTGTGATAACATAGTGTGAGTAAGGCTCGTTGGTCAAGCGGTTAAGACACCGGCCTCTCACGCCGGTAACATGGGTTCGATTCCCATACGAGTCACCAAAAAAAATTTTTAAAAAATGTGTTGACAACATTTTGAATTGTGTTATAATGTAATAGTCGAGCGAGGGTTATATATTCCTCCTTAGCTCAGTCGGTAGAGCATGCGGCTGTTAACCGCAGGGTCGTTGGTTCGAGTCCAACAGGGGGAGCCAGAGGTGTAGATAGAATCAAGTTTAGGCTTGGTTCTATTTTTTTATTTTTAAATTTAAATCAACAATTATCAGTACAACATATCCGGAAATTTCTACTGTCAATCGAAAAAAATTTATTGATTCCCATTATGACGAGTTGTCTTTTAAAAGTGAATAAACAACTGTTGCGAGTTAAAGGAGCAGGGAGTATGATCCTGAGGGTTACATATACATATTTTGGAAAACATTTAAGAATTAATTTTATGTATTGGTTGAAATTTTCTTAAAATAATGTTATAATTAGACTATAATAAAAATTGAAATTATCAATGAGGTAAAAATGAAAAGGATATTTAAATTATTAACAATTAGTGTTTTATTATTATCTAATTGCATGTGCTTCGTACAAAATTGTTTTGCTCAAGGTTATTTATATAAGGAAATACCTAATAATGTTATTGAAACGGAAAGATTAATTTTGGAAGCAACTAATCCTGAAGATTTAGAGATTTTAGCCGATTATTTGTTGGATTATGAGGTGACAAAATATTTAGACCCGACTATAAAGGAAGGGTTTTCTGATAAAAATGAAGCTTTAAAATTTCTAAAAAGTGATCATGATGAACATGAATACAATGAATCGATTGAGTTTACCATCAAATTAAAGGATAGCAAACAACCAATAGGAAAAATTGATGCTATGATATACTTTCAAGATGGCGGCGATATGGCAATGTTTGGATATTGGTTAGGAAGAGATTTTCAGGGGAAAGGTTATGCGCAAGAGGCCTGTTATAGCTTTTGTGATAAATTTTTTAAAGCTTCTAATGTAAATTCAGTTTACATGGCTTGTCATTTAGAAAATGAGAAATCATCTAAATTGGCAGGTAAGATATTAGATTATTTGGAAAAAAATAATAGTAAAATAAAATTACTTCGTAATCAACAAAATATCACAGTTGAGGATGAACAAAAAAATAAAATTAATGTGAGTATGTTTTTATTGAAAAAAACTCAATGATAATATTTTTTTAAATACCATTAAATAGAGATTTACATCATAACTTCTAATATCAAACACAGCGAAATGCACATTATTTTAAATTTGAGATACATTCATAGCATAGCTTAACGTGTCACAAGGTTGCTCATTATATCGGAGAGCACAATGGGCAAATATCCGAGAAGAAAACATAATGCTTTTTTGAAAAAATGTGACCTCTTAACTTGAGCGAGGATTTGACATTCAAAGAATATTATGATATAATTAACGGTATATTAAATAAATAGGAGAATTTTTCTCATGATGAAATCAAATATTTTTACAAAAATTTGCACATTGTTTTTTAGTGTAATGGCTGTATTGTCACCTTTCCAAAACAGTGCAAAAATTTATGCTGCCGAAAACAATAAATTATCAAATCATTGCCAATGTCTAAAAAAAGTAGCTATTGGCACCGGATGTGGAGTTTTATCGATGGCCGCCATTGCAACCGGTGGACATATTTATAAAAATTCAGATAATTTTTTTCAGAGTTACGTCATAGGAAGTTATTTAAATCCTCCCAGCCCAGATCTTTTGAAAGACGTTGATTTTGAAGATATTGATTTTACAGAAATTAACATAGATAATAAATTGCGTGGATACGAATATAAGGCAAAATCGAGTACCGTAAGCGATTGTTTGAAGGGAAAGTATGTTATATTTTACTCCGGAAGCGGTTGTTCTAATACGATGCAAATAAGTGAAGTTTTGGGTTTTTATACAAGCAAAGGAGCTACAGTTATCGGTGTAGACTATCACGGATTCGGAAAAGGAGACGAAAAAGTTCCTCGTGGAAAAGTACGCCAATCCTCCATATATTCAGATGCGGAAAAAATATATAAATATGTTGTAAATCATTACCACGTCAAGAATTCTAATATACTTTTACATGGGTATTCTTTGGGCGGCCCTGTGGCTGCACATGTTGCTGCAACTTTTTCAAACAAAGATAATAAATTTTGCGGTTTAATATTACAAAGTTCTATGAAAAATACGCTTAACGCAGCATATACAGTTTTGACACGTCAAGATAGAGGGCTATGTATGCGTATTTTAGGCTCGGCGGCGGGATACTTGTTTGCTGATAGCTTTGATTGTGAAAAGGAGCTAAAGAAACTATACCAAAAAGACCCCGGCATAAAAATATCTGTATGTGGTGGGAACGAAAATGACCATTTGAATTTGCAGCTCACAAAGCTAGATGTATTTTTGAAGAATTATGGTTTTAAAAATATAATATCATATAACGGTCCATTTTCTCATAGTTCAAAATTTTGTTCTGCTCCAAGAGCAAATTTTGTGTTTACTTGATAATATGAATTTGATATAATCTAAATTAATATATTTTCATTTATTAATCTTGACATTAGAGAGGTTATACACTTGATAGAACTGGAAAACATAGTAAATTTAAGGGATCTCGGAGGATATAAAACTTCTAGCGGTAAATTTACAAAGCATAAGATTTTTTTCCGTTCAGGAAACACAGATCAGTCCTCAGAAAATGACATAAAAAAATTAATCGAAATTTATGATGTGAAAACGGTTATTGATTTGAGAAACAGCGAAGAAATTAGTAAATCGCCCGATAAATTCTCTCAAATTTCAAGAGTGAACTATATAAATACTCCCATAGAGTACAGTGATTGCTTGGAAGAGTTCAAATCCACCGACCGAGGGCTTTTTGTTCTTTATGAATATATTTTAAAAGAGAAAAAACAAGTTTTGAAAGACGTATTTGATTCAATCGCAAATGCCAGTACCGGCAGCATTTTGTTCCATTGTACACTGGGTAGGGACCGTACCGCAATCGTAGCCATGCTTTTATTGGGGCTGGTTGGTGTAAATCGAAATGATATTATACAAAATTACGCAGTTTCTTACGACTTAATAAAAAACTTAGATATAATAAAACGCGATTTGGTTTTTTACGGGAAGCGTAAAACGATTACTTTGCCGGAATATATAGAAAGCGCAATGAACTTGATCGAAACCGGGTATAGCACCTTCGAAAATTATCTTCTTGGGTGTAATGTTTCGGAAGCGAATTTGATAAAAATAAAAAATAGGTTTTTACGATAGCATCTAAAAATATTTTTAAGGAGTTTTGATTGATGAGCAAAGAAATAGAGATTCGTAATGAATTATTTAACGAAGAAAGTGTTGTAAATTTTTTTGTTAAAAAAGGGATTTCTCCTTCGAAATCAAAACACCAAATTGACACCTACTACGATAATCCAAACGACAGCCTTTTCAAGGACCCTGACCATGTAAACACATGGATTAGAATTCGTGAAGAAGATGAAAAATTAACCTTCACTTACAAGCATTGGCTTCCCGAAGGAGCCGAAATTCGTACATATTGCGAAGAAAAAGAGTATCCTATGAACTCAAAGAAAGAAATTTCACAGCATTTGAAAAATCTGGGACTCAGCACTGATTTTGTTCCGTTTATAGTAACTGACAAACTCAGAAGATGTTTCATGTATAGAGATTGCGAAATTTCAATAGACGAGGTTAAAAATTTAGGTACTTACATTGAGATAGAATATAAAGGCGAAAGTGAAAATATTGATGAAGCAAGAAATCTTTTAAATGAAATATTGACAGAAATAGGAGCAAAAGTAGGACCCGCCGATTACAAAGGTTATGCATACCATCTTTTTAGGATGCGCAATCCGAGGTAAAATTTGGTCTAAATTAATTGAAGCACTCTGAAAAAGAGTGCTTTTTTATAATTTTGTCAACATTATTATTACATTTTAAAAAATTGGAGTATTACACATCCCAATACTGATTTGAAATTTATTTTTTCTACTTCATCCGATGAGTTGATATTACAGCTGTAAACTGTTTCGTTTCCTATATTATAATTAATTTCTCCTATTTTTTGATTTTTATCGATTGGCGCCGAAATTTCTTCAGGTAAGTTTATATTTGAAGAAATTTTTCCAAGTAGATTTTTGTGAATTAAAAAATTTTCTTTTACGGGGGTGTATATTTTAATTTCCGATTTCATGCCGTTTTTTATTTTTAAAGTTTCAGGAAAATTTTCGGGTATTTTTGGAGTGATTTTTATAAATTCATCAAAGCCGTAGTTTAAAAGAGAAACAATTTCTTTATCTCGTTCTTTTACATCTTTTGCACCCAAAATTACAGCTATTAATTTTACGCCATTCCTTTCCGCCGAAGCCGCAATGCAACTCCCGGCTTTTTCCGAGGTTCCGGTTTTTATTCCTGTTGAACCCTTAAATGATTTCAAAAGTTTATTTGTATTAACGATTTGAGTTTCACCGTTTCTTATGTGGTCAATCCACGTTGTGAGGCAAGAGGATACATTTTCGTGCTTGAGTAATTCTTTCGCCATAATAGAAATGTCGTGCGCGGTAGAAACATTCCCGTCGTCATCTCCGCCAATGCAGTCTTTAAATATTGTATTGCTCATCTGAAGCTTCGAGGCTTTTTGGTTCATTTTTGATACAAAACTTCCTTCAGATTCTTTCATATGTTCTGCCAGTGACATGCACGCATCATTTGCCGAAACCAGAGCGATTGCCTTTATGAGGTCTTCAACGGATACACTCTCGTTTTCTTTTAGCCATACTCCGGCTCCCGAAACTTTTTCTGAATTTTCGCTGATAGGTACTTTTTCGTTTAGATTTATATCGCCTTTTTCTATTGCTTCTGCTGCCAGAAGCAAATTCATAATTTTCATTAAAGACGTAGCGCTGCGTACTTCTTGGCTGTTTTTTTCAAAAAGTATTTTCCCCGATTCCCCGTCTATTAAAATAGCAGAAGGTGATTCTATATTTAGATTCGTTGAATTCTGATTTTTTTCATCTCCCAGTATGCCTATTGGAAATAATATAAGCAAAAGGCTTGCCAAAGATATTTTTAATAACTTATTTTTAAAAATAATTATCACTCCAAATTGTCCCGTATTTTATATTTACAATTTATGATAAAAATTTTCTTAGTATTCATAGAACCCATCAACAATATGTTGGTGGGTTCTTAAATTTTAAAATAATCCTTTTATTTTTCCATTTATATCTATATCAATTTTTTCTGCCGCCGGATGTTTTGGCAAGCCCGGCATTTTTAGAATTTTTCCTGTAATCACTACAATGAATCCCGCTCCACTTGAAAGAGAAATATCTTTTACATGTATATTAAAATTCGAGGGGCGACCTAACAAAGTCGGATTGTCAGAAATAGAATATTGTGTTTTTGCTATGCAAACAGGTAAATGCGATTTACCCAATTTTTCAATTTCTTTTATCGCCGATTCTGCTTCCGACGAATATTCTACGCCGTTTGCCCGGTAAATTTCTTGAGATATTTTGAGTATTTTATCTTTTATACTTAATTCGTTTGAATATAATACGTGGAAATTTGATTCCTGTTCACACAAATTACAAACCTTTTGAGCTAAATCAATTCCGCCGCTCCCTCCGTTGGAATGAATATCTGCGACTGAAAATTCCGCGCCTTGGTTTAAGCAATATTCTTTAATTTTCAAAATTTCTTTTTCTGAATCGTCCGAAAAGTGATTCAACGCTACAATTACCGGTACTCCGTATTTTTTCATATTTTCAATGTGAACGCCCAAATTTTCCAAACCTTTTTCTACAGCTTCGATATTTTCATTTTTTAAGCTTTCCAGAGATGCTCCTCCGTTGTATTTAATCGCTCTTAAAGTCGCAACTATTACTATGCAATCCGGTTTTAGATTGCCGATTCTGCATTTTATATCCAAGAATTTTTCTGCTCCCAAATCTGCTCCGAATCCGGCTTCCGTTACACAGTAGTCTCCCAATTTTAATGCTAGTTTAGTACCTCTTATGGAATTGCATCCGTGCGCTATATTTGCAAATGGACCCCCGTGCATTATTACAGGGCATTTCTCGATTGTTTGAACTAAATTTGGATTTATCGCATCTTTTAATAAGGCGGTCATAGCTCCTTGAATTTTCAAATCTTTTGCGTATATCGGGTTGTTGGAAGTATCGTACGCTACTAAAATATCTCCTAATCTTTTTTTCAAATCCTCAAGATTTTTGGAAAGGCATAAAATAGCCATTATTTCGGTGGCAACTGTAATAATAAATCCATCTTCTCGTGGGATTCCGTTTGTTATTCCGCCCAATCCTACTACAATGTTTCTTAGCGCACGGTCATTCATGTCTAAACATCTTTTTACAAGAATTTTTCGAGTATCTATTTTTAATTCGTTTCCTTGGTGAATGTGATTATCAAGTACAGCACACATCAGATTATTAGCGGAAGTTATAGCATGCATATCACCCGTGAAATGCAAATTTATATCTTCCATCGGCAGTGCTTGAGAATATCCTCCGCCTGCGGCTCCTCCTTTTATTCCAAAAACCGGTCCCAGTGAGGGCTCTCTTAAAGCAATTACAGTTTTTTTGTTGAGCTTGTTAAGTGCCTGACCCAGTCCTATGGTTACTGTGGTTTTTCCTTCTCCTGCAGGAGTGGGGTTCATCGCAGTTACGAGTACAAGCTTACCATCCGGTTGCTTTTCTAATCTTTTAAATATTTTTTCGTTGAGTTTTGCTTTATAATTTCCAAAAAGTTCAAGTTCCTCCTCTTTTATATTTATTTTTTTTGCGATTTGAGATATGGGGGAGAGCTCAGTGTTTTGCGCTATTTCAATGTCCGTCATTCGGCATTCCTCCTTTAGAAAATAATATCATAGAGTCCGATAAAATAAAAGTTCCTTAAAAATATTTTTTAAACCATATTGACTATTCTTGAAAAAATGTGTAAAATCAATATAAATAATAAGACGAAAGGAGACATAATAGTGAATTGTGACAATAATTTTTTTAAAATTTTTAATTCAGTGCTTGTAGCATCTTCCGTTTTTTTAAATTGCAGTGCAGATGTTGATAAAAAAATTATAGCGATATCGCAAAAAACTCCAAGCAGTTCGGAAAGAATTTCAGACTTTAAAGATGACCTCACATCAGAGTTTGTAACAAAATTATCTAAATTTATTAATAAGTTCGGAAATCTAGTCAAAGTTCCTTTGAATTCTTACTACAAAGTAAAAAACGCAAGTGATTTTGATACCACTCAGACATCGTGTTGGATGAAAAATTTAAAAGATGAAGCCGTAATAAGCAATATTGTAATTCCCGGCTCTCATGATAGCAGCACGTATTCAATGTCGCCGGATAATTCAAGTAATTTAATTGCAAAAGCTGCTCAAACACAAGATATGACTATTTACGGTCAATTAAAACTCGGGGCCCGTTCCTTGGATATCAGAGGGAACGACGTATTTGGAAAAATAGTTACTCACCATGGAGTGGTAAATGGATGTGAATTAAGCGAGGTCTTGAATGATATTTTAAAATTTTCTGAAGAAAATCCTACAGAAGTAGTCATATTATTATTCAGAAATTGCAATAAAAAGAACTTAGAAAAAATCGCGAAATTGCCTGAAATTAAAAAAATTGGCCAGAAAAGTTTAACCCAAAGTATGTGTAAAAGTTTAAATAAATCCTTAGGTGAGGTGTCAATGGGAGATATCAGAAAATTAGGTGCCAAATTTATATTAATCGGTAATAACGAGGAAGATATTTTCCATAGTAACAGCAACTTGAATAACAAATATAATGAACCCACCCGCATGGCGGATACTAATACTATGGTTGAACAGGAGCTAAAGCAACTTGACGAGTTTCCTACTAATGTTTTGCGGAACATAAGTCCTGTCCATACTCCGTCAACTGAAGATTTCTTTAAAAATAAAGCATCTCCGATGAAAAGCGAGTATAAAAGTTCGGGAATTCGAAACGAGCTTTTAAGGAAAAGCGATATTTTTCAGAAAAAATCTAATATAGTTTCATTGGACGCTCTTGCTATAAATGAAAAGTTTATAAAAGAAATGATAAACATGAACAGAGCTAGAAATTTATTATATTAATATTTTTTAATTAAATTAAGACTACGTCGAAAGCGTAGTCTTAAAATTTTATTGAAGTGATAAATATTTTACGCACCCAGATATGTATCTTCTAGGAATTGAAATTTATTAGAGTCTTGACAAAGAACTTCCCTACAAAAATCTGTGTTGTAATAACATATAGCTTTAAGTGGACCTCCTGTTGCCGAGCCAACAATATCTATTAAAGGATATATAATGCTTGAGTAATCTCCATAAAAACAACTTTCTATAAAAGCGTCAAAATTTTGTTCATAGAGAATTTTTCCGTCTTTTTCTATTGTCATTTTATCTTTTGAAGATATGTCCAAAATTTTTATAGTACAGCCACAAGTTCCATCTTTACGGTATAAACAGCAAGAAAAAGAATCCTTAGAATAAAATATTTTCAAATTCTTAAATGCTCTTTTTAAGCTGTCTTTGTCCATTCCTTTGGTAAATATTTTTGCAAGGCAGTTGCTGGAAGTGACGTTCCCGGAAAATAGAGGATTTTTAGCAGGAGTTACCGTTGGTTTGTTTTCGGATTTTTTTGAAGAGTTTGGTTTCAAAGATTCCTCTTGTGGAAGACTTGTTTTTGATTCATCTTTAGATTTTTTAGGGAGATTTTTTGCAAAAATATATCCTGCTATAGCAGTGGATGCAAAAACTGTTCCTACGACTGATACTGTATAATTAGATAGAAAATTGTGAATTTTTTTCCCCATTGTAGTGGTGGTATTGTCAGAATTTTTACACTCGGCGGGAATGTTAGAACCCACTGTAAGCAGAGTTGTACTTGTGAGGACCACTGACAACATTTTAGTAATATTCTTATTCATTTTTTCTTCCCTTCAATTTTTCTTTATTAGAGTTTAATTGTATCATAAATACAATATAATGTCAAAGAGGCTTAACTATCTCAAGGAAAAAATATTTTTTAAATATATCGGGTAGAATATAATTTTGTTTTATAATATAATATATACACATTTTAATTTTTTTAAGGGGTGGACAGTATATGTCAGATAAAAAAATTATTTTAACGGGCGACAGACCAACAGGAAAACTTCACTTGGGGCATTATATCGGCTCGCTTAAAAATCGTGTGGAGTTACAAAATAAATATGAACAATATATATTAGTTGCAGACGTTCAGGCACTTACCGATAATGCCGAAAATCCTGAAAAAGTAAGAAATAACGTAATAGAATTGCTTTTGGATTATTTATCCGTTGGAATAGACCCTTCCAAAACGACTATTTGTATTCAATCTATGATACCTGCTATTGCCGAACTTACTGTATTTTATTTGAATCTTGTTACTCTTTCAAGAATTGAAAGAAATCCTACAGTAAAACAAGAACTGAAATTAAGAAAATTCGAAGGCGGAATACCCTGTGGATTTTTGACTTATCCTGTCAGTCAAGCCGCCGACATAACAGCCTTTGGAGCGAATTTAGTTCCTGCCGGGGAAGACCAATCGCCTATGATTGAGCAAACGCGCGAAATAGTAAGAAAATTTAATTCTATATACGACGAAGTGCTCGTTGAACCTGAAATTATGTTGTCTAAAACTCCTCGATTAGTGGGCACTGACGGAAAAAACAAGATGAGCAAGTCTCTTGGCAACACTATATTCCTTTCTGATTCCGCTGATGAAATTGAGAAAAAGGTTATGAGAATGTTCACCGACCCCAATCATTTGAACGTAAATGACCCCGGTGATACTAAAAATAATCCTGTGTTTATATATCTGGATGCATTTGGGGAAGACAAAGAAAAAATAAATTCTATGAAAGCTCATTATGAAAAAGGCGGTCTAGGCGACGTCGCTGTTAAAAGATATTTGAATGAAGTCTTACAAAATCTTTTAGCTCCTATACGCGCAAGAAGAGAAAAATTAAAAGAAAATATCGATGATGTCTATAAAGTGGCATTTGAAGGAACCGAAAAAGCAAAGTTGATAACTGAAAATACCCTTAAAAAAGTAAAAAAAGCTATGAAGATAGATTATCACAGTTTGTTATCCAAGTAATTAAGAGCGCTCATTATGAATGAGCGCTCTTTTTAAATGTAAGATAAATTTATTTTTTCATACTGTGAATTAAATTAAATATATTTTTCAAACAATCCGATTTGTCAAAATTTGTACAGTTGTATTTCATAAAATTCAATTTTTCTGGGTTTAAAAGAAGATTTCGTATTATATTTTCTTCTCCTGATGCATTTTCCAGCTTTACAGCCATATTTTTTCCGACTAAGAAATTTGCATTTTCTTCTTCTTGCCCCGGAATTGCACCGAATAAAGCCATAGGCAAATTACACGCTAAAGCTTCACTTATTGTCAATCCGCCGGGCTTAGTTATAATTAAATCCGAAACATGCATGTACTTGTCCACTTCATTGGTATAGTAAATAAGCTTGGTGGGCTTTGTGATTTTGAATTCATCTGATTTTTTTACCGCCATAATTTTTAAATGTTTTTCGGATAAATTTTTTAGATGCATTTTTGCCAAAATTTTATCTCTTTTACGCAATCTTTTACCGTGAGTCAACTGTTTCAAATCGTCGAAAAGGCCTTTGTTTTTTCCGGTTATAATTATTATCTGAAAATCTAAATCCACTTGTTGAAGCTTTACGAATATTTTCCCAATATTCGCAAGTCCAAAATTTCCGGCCATTATTAAGATGGTTGGCAAATCTTCTTTAAGCCCTAAATTTCTTAGTTCATCTTTTTTATTCACAAAATTAAAGAAATCGTTGTCTACAGGTATTCCGAAGGGATGAATTTTATTTTTTTCTACACCCATTTCTTCCATAGGTTCAATCATTTCTTCGTTGGCTACAACGTATGAATCTACATTAGGACTAAGCCAAGTTCTATGAGGAGCATAGTCTGTCATTATGCAGACAAGAGGGATACTTAAATTTTCGTTTTTTTTCAGATGCGAAATCATCTCTGTAGAAAACGGATGTGTACTTATTATCAAATCAGGTTTTTCTTCCACTATCAATGGAATTAACTTCTTGCTTATTGTCTTATTTATTACTTCGACAATTTTATTAAGAGATTTCTTATTTGTTGTGTTGTACATCAATTTCCATATATTTGGATGTTTCTTCGCCAGATGCTCATAAATTTCCACAACAGTTTTGTTAAGAAGTGGACTAATATATTCAAGAGTATCAATGACCGTAGCCAAATCTCCGTTGTCATTAAGATATTCTTTCACGCAATTTGCAGCACTCATATGGCCTCCGCCGGTAGATGCTGATAATATTATTATTTTCACAATTTACCTCTTTTTAAAATATGAAGTTATTTGACTAAGCCTAAAATAACTTTGTCACTTAATCTGAATCCTCTTGCAAAGTCAGATGCTCCCATTCTTTTTTTACCTTCTATTTGAACTTCAATTAGCTCCAAAGAAGTATTGTTTCCGCATCCTACAATAAGAGGGTCGATCGAAACAATTTTTCCGGGATAAGAAGAACGTACTGTGGAAATTTTTGACTTATAAATCTTAAATAATTTCCCACGCAACCTTGTATGAGCTATAGGCCAAGAATTGCAGCCTCGTATTATGTTGTGGATTACCTGTGCATCGGCCTGCCAATTTATTTCGCCGTTCAATTTATCCAGTGGAGGCGAAAATGTTGCTTCTTCCGAATTTTGGGGAATTGATTTTAAATTTCCGGCTTCTAATTCTTCTAATGTTTTTATTAATAAATCAGCTCCAACTTCTGACATTCTTACTTTGAGTTCATCAGAGGTTTCGTTTTCTTCAATATATAATTTACTTTGCAGCAAAATATCACCGGTATCCAAGCCTTCGTTCATGTACATAGTGGTAACTCCGGTGACTGTATCCCCGTTAATAATACTCCATTGAATAGGGGCGGCGCCACGATATTTAGGAAGCAATGACCCATGGACATTTATACAACCGTATTTTGGCATATCTATTATTTGTTTAGGAAGAATTTTCCCGTAAGCTACTACAATGATTATATCCGGATTTAAACTTTTTATTAAATTTATTGTGCTGTCTGATTTTACTTTTTCAGGTTGATAAACCTCTATACCATTCTCTTGGGCAAAAACTTTGACCGGCGGGGGAGTGATTATCATTTTTCTTCCTTGCGGTTTATCAGGTTTGGTGAAAACAGCACATACATTATATTTATTATCGATTAATTTTTTTAGAGACGGAACAGCAAATTCCGGAGTACCCATAAAAACAATTTTCAATTTATTGCACCTCAGTATTAGTTTTTATTTTTTGTTCATAGTATTCTTCCAAAGTTAATTTATTATCATACAGATATTTTGCAAGACTATTTCCGACATACCGTATATGCCATGGTTCAAATTTCATATTGGTTATGGTTTCTTTTCCTTTCGGATACCTCAAGATAAATCCGAATTTGTGAAGAATAGTGTGAAGCCAGGCGGTTTGGCTGTTTATGCTTCCGTCCTTATTAAGTGCAATTCCGTACCACTTTCCGTTTATAAATAAATCGCAGTCTAAACATAGCCCTGTGTTATGTTCAGAATACCCGGGCAAGCACGCACTTTTTCTGGCAAATTCAATTCCTTTGGATTTAACAAAATAATCGTACTTAGTCTTTTGCTGCTCGAAAGAAAGATACCCGCTTGTTATATCTAAAATTACTCCGTTTTCTTTGCAGTAATTTTGAAGTTCTCTAAAATTTTTGTATGTTTCTTTTTCTAGAAAATTTACTCTTTCTTTTATTTTAAAAGTATCAAAGACTACATCATTATTTTTTATTGACTCGGTTCTTACCAAATTAGGAATAATTGTTTCGTTGACAAATTTTTCATCAATACCATTGTATTTATTTACCAGTATAGAATAATCCACATTCACTCACCTCAGCCAAAAAATATTCTTGTTTTTATTACATAATAGTAGATTTATAAAATATTTTCAACCGAAAAATTAAGTGATGTGTAAAAAGCCAGGACTTTCATAAAGTTTAAATTCCAAAATTGATGCTATGTTCTCCCGGTGTGATACCATATTCAAAAAATAAATTCTGCTCATCCTCAGTAAGCTCTCGAGCAAATTTTATACAAATTTCCATTCCGTTTTGAACTTCTGGGTTTATTGATGCATTTTGAAAAAGATAAATCTTCGAGCGGATGATTACATTAGAATTAATTATGTTTAAAATATTGCGATAATTATAACCTTTGGAATCGCAGTATGTTTTTAAGATTTTTTTAACCATATAGTTTTGTTCTGATTGGGAGCAACTACGAAAATTCCTTCCTATAGAGGATAAGCTTTTAACAAGATTTTTGGAAATTTCCATAACTAATTGCCTTAAGTTCTCCGGTACCATATTTAGATTATATCTAAGGTCAAAAAAATTTATGAAATTTATACCGTTCGAAAGCATGCACTCGCACAAATTTTCTTTGCACTGAAGATATGTTGATAGATCGGTGGAGATTATATCGTTGCCTGCGTGTAGATTTGTGGTAAGTCCTCCGATGGATAATGCTATTCCAAGTGTTACGCTGAGTAGTTTTTTAAATTTTTTCATATATTTTCCTCCTTTTATGTTAAGCGGGAATTACATTATACCACGAATCTCTTTAAAAATCAAATAAAAATACATACTCAGGCTTAGTGCAGACTTGTAGATGCCACGGTGATAGATTTGCGTGGTGAAAAAGTTGCAGTTATTCAAAATTTTATCTTTCAGTAGTAAAAAAACCACACGAAAAAGTGTGGTTTTGTTATTTGAAATTAAATATCATAATCGCTGAAAAATGCTTTTATTCCTTTGAAAGTCATATAGAGGTCTATTTTTGAAATCACTTCGAAAGGAGAATGCATTGACAGAACCGGAACGCCTACATCGATCACATCTGCATTTAAATTCGAAACATATTTTGCGATTGTTCCGCCGCCTCCGATATCAACCTTACCAAGTTCGCTGCTTTGCCATACTACGTTGTTGTCGCTGAAAAGCTTACAAATTTCACCCGTGAATTCTGCCGAAGCATCAGAGGTGCCGTATTTTCCGCCGCTTCCGGTATATTTCGTAAGCACTACGCCGTGATTGATGAATGAACTATTTCTGATTTCGTAGTTACTTGCAAAAGTTGGGTCATATGCAGCATTTACATCGGCTGAAAGACATTTTGATTTTGAAAGTACATCTCTTCCTTTGATATTATCCATATTGGCAAGGTCGGAAATTAAGTATTTAAGGAAATTCGACTGCATACCTGTGTTGCCGTCACTGCCGGTTTCTTCTTTGTCTGCCAAAAGAACTATAGTTGTTTTTTCGGGAGAAGTACATTCGAGAATCGCTTCTATGCAGGGGTATGCGCAAGAGCGATCGTCATGAGCGTATCCTCCGATCATACTTCTGTCAAACCCGATATCTCTAGCTTTCATTGCCGGTACTAATTCTAAGTCTGACGAAATCAAATCGTCTTCTACGATGCCATATTTTTCGTTTAATAATTTTAAAATATTTAATTTTACAAGTTCTGATTCTTCATCATTTTTAAAGGGCATGCTCCCGATGAGTATGTTTAAATCCTCGCCCATTATAGCTTCGCACATTTTTTTGTTCATTTGTTCTCTTGCCAAGTGGGGAAGAAGGTCAGTAACGCAGAAACATGGTTCGTTTTCATCTTCTCCCAAGTTTACGTCTACATATGAACCATCTTTTTTTACAATTCTTCCGTGTAATGATAGCGGTATGGTAGTCCATTGATATTTTTTGATTCCGCCGTAATAATGCGATTTAAACATCGCCAGTTCATTTGTTTCAAAAAGAGGATTTGGCTTTAAATCCAGTCTTGGAGCATCCACATGAGAAATAGCCAGCTTAACTCCTTGTTTGGTTCCTTGTTTTCCGATGACTACCAATGCTACGGCATGGCCTCTGTTTACAACGTAAAATTTATCACCCGGTTTGTATTTTTTAGATTTGTCAAATTCAGTAAATCCTGCTTCTTTGGCTTTTTCTACTGCAAAAATTACGCTCTCTCTTTCTGTTTTCGAAGCGTCCAAGAAGTTTTTATATTTCTCACCGAATATTTCGATTTTTTTCATTTCATCTTCAGAAATAGTTTTAGCGCCATGCTTAGCGGTTGAAAATAATTTTTCTTTTAGTAATTTTGTTTCACTTTTTGTTGAATCCATAAATTATATCTCCTCTTTTTCAAAATAAATTTTATTGTACATTTTTTCTGCATGTTTAACTTTTTTTAAATATACTTCGGTTTCGGAATAAGGAATCTTAATCAAATGTTTTCCGTCTTGAGAAAAGTTTTTATCGCTAAGCCATCTGTCAGCAGTAGCAACTCCGGCGTTATACGCGCATAAACACGAATCTGAATTTGAATACATCTTTTTTAAAACCGATATCAATAATGTCCCTCGAAGTATATTTATCCTGGGGTCTTTTATTAACGTTGAATCATATTTTTCCTTTTCATAGAGGTTTAACCATTCAAAGGTTTCTTTGGTTATTTGCATAAGTCCTTGTGCATTGGCATGAGAATGCGCGCTTTCATTGAAATTGCTCTCGCACTTAATCACAGCATATATCAACGATCTTTTCACTTTATATTTTGCCGAGGCTTCGTTCACATATTCTTCGTATTTAATCGGATACATACATTTTAAAATTTTTTTGTACCCTAAAGTTATTAAAAAGACCGATGATATAATCAGAAATATTCCCGCTATAAAAATTAAAATTTTTCTATTTAATTTTATTATCTTAATTCCTCCAAAAATATCATAAATTTGTTACGTTAAATCAACAATTTCAAATCCGGCAGCTCTCACTAATCGATTGTAAACAGCTATGCTTACCTCATCGCTTTCATAAAAGTGAGCATAAACCAATTTGGCATCCAGCTCATCGGTTTGGCGCAATCTGTCAAAAATATTATGAGCTTGTTCCATAGAATTTTTGATGCTTCCGTAAGATATATATGGAACCTTCAAATATGATATGTCTTCATCAAGGCATAAAGCAATTACGCCGGGATTGTAATTAAAGTTAACGTATTTAGCAAAGATTTCACTCGGTGCTTTTACCATTATGACTCTTGCGCGTGGGGAATAGTGTTTGTATTTTACCCCCGGTGACAGAACTTTTTGATCTGAAGATATTTTTTCAAATACAGATTTATCTATTTCTATTTTTCCTACGACCTTTTCTATATCTTCAGGCGTTACAGCTCCGGGACGCAATAGTTTTGGAGTATCCTGCAGCAAAGATATTACAGTTGATTCAACGCCTATATCGCAATCTCCGCCGTCTACCATAGCATCTACTTTTCCGTCCAAATCTTTAATTACGTGACTGAATTGAGTGGGACTGGGCTTGCCGGACAGATTCGCCGAGGGCGCCACAAGTGGCACTCCTGACTTTTTTATAATTTCTCTTGCTATTTTATTTGACGGGAATCTTACCGCCACCGAATCCATTCCTGCAGTTACTTCATCGGGTATATTTTTATTTTTAGGAAGAATCATCGTCAAAGGTCCGGGCCAAAATTTTTCCGCGAGTTTTTTTGCTTTTTGGGGAAAATAAGAAACTACATTATATATTTCTTCTATGTCAGATATATGAACAATCAAAGGATTGTCGGACGGTCTTCCTTTTGCAGCAAATATTTTTTTTATGGCTTGTGGGTCAAAAGCACTTCCGGCCAAACCATACACTGTTTCTGTAGGGACAGCAACTATTCCTCCTGACGAAAGTATGCTTGCCGCTTGGGTTAAATTTGTTTCATCTAAATGTAAAGTTTTCAATTCTATCAGTCCCTAGTCTTCTTTTCCTGATAATTTTGCAGCACGGTCAGCTGTTATTAAAGCATCAATTATTTCATCTAAGCTTCCATTTAAAATATCTTCAAGCTTGTATAAAGTCAGCCCAATACGGTGATCTGTTACACGGCTTTGAGGGTAATTGTAAGTCCTTATTCTTTCGGAACGATCTCCCGTACCAACCTGAGAACGTCTTTCTTCAGCTACAGCGCTTTCTTGCTCGGCGCGCTTTGCTTCCAACAATCTCGATTTTAAAACTTTCATAGCTTTGTCTTTATTTTTGTACTGGCTTCTTTCATCTTGGCATTCAACCACTAATCCGGTAGGCAAATGGGTTATTCTTATTGCGGATTCTGTTTTATTTACGTGTTGTCCGCCCGCTCCGCCTGCACGATAGGTGTCAATTTGCAAATCAGTTGGGTTTATATCTATTTCTACATCTTCGGCTTCAGGCAGTACTGCTACAGTTACCGTTGAAGTATGCACTCTGCCTTGAGCTTCGGTATCCGGCACCCTTTGGACTCTATGAACTCCGCTTTCGAATTTTAATCTTGAGTACGCACCTTCACCCGAAATCATAAAACTGATTTCTTTGAAACCGCCTAGTTGTGTTTCGTTTGAGTTTAAAACTTCTACTTTCCAGCGCCTTTCCTGGGCATACATGTTATACATTCTAAATAAAACTCCGGAAAATAACGCTGCTTCTTCTCCGCCCGCTCCTCCGCGAATTTCTATAATAACATTTCTGTCGTCGTTAGGGTCTTTGGGGAGAAGTAGGATTTTTAATTCATCGGATATTTTACTTATGTTTTCTTTAGCGGTTTCTATTTCCAATTCCGCCATTTCTTTGAATTCTTTTTCTATTCCGGATTCTTCAAGAATTTCCTTAGCTTCATTTAAATTTTTTTCTTGGACTTTATACTCGCGGTACTTTTCTACTATAGGTGTTAAATTTTTCAATTCTTTCATAAGAGATTTATATTTGTTCTGGTCTGAAAGAATTGCCGGGTTACACAGTTCTTCGTTTATTTCTTCAAATCTTTTCTCTGTGGATTCTAATCTACTGAACAAGTTTACTTCCTCCATTTATTGTAGTCTAATTCTTAATTATACTACAAACTATATTATTTCGCTACTTATAATTATTGTTTGTTCCAATTTATGTTTACAGGATTAGAAGATACGAAATTTCCCAGGTCTATTTTTCCGTCATGGATATAACCTATTCCGCTTAAGTTTCCTCTAAAACATTCGGTCGAGTGTATGATGCAAAAATCCCTTTCATTACATACGCTCCTGAATGTATATCCTCGAGTTTGCAAATCGTGACCTTTTACTATTCTTTTGATGTTTGTGTTATGTTCAAAAAATTTTCGAATGTCTTTTTCAAAAAAATTAACTTCGAATCTATCCCAAAGTAAGTCGTAAATGAATCGATTTTTACTATTTAAATTTAAGGCTATATTAGTGGTACAATAGCTTCCTTTTTTAATGCTGTCTACTTTGGATGGGCCGTACTTCAAGAGCTTTTCCGGTATTCCTCCGTGTATGCAAAAAGTGTTTGAAATACCGTCGTCCACTATCGCAGCGATAGATAAACTGGAAAATATTTTTGAAATATTTAAAGTTATTTTATTAAATGCCGGCGAATCGGGTAAGCTCACTAACTTGCCAAACCAAGAGGAAGATACTAAAGTATCTTCGTGATTTCCGCGTATAAGAAATACATTGTATGGGTTGTGTAATTTCAATTCTAAAATAGTTTCCAAACATTCAACGCTGTTTCGACCTCTGTCTACGTAATCTCCTAAAAATAAAATTTTTGTACGTGGGTCCTGATTGTATTTGGATTTAAAAAACGAAACGCATCTTACCAAGAATTCCAAATTACCGTGTATATCCCCAACTACCACAGTAGGTCCGTTTATTTTTAGCAGAGATGGTTCATTTTTTAAAATTTTTACAATATTATGATTATCGGTTTCATTCGTGAAGGGCTTAAACAAAGCATAAAAGGGCGGAGTTGACAATGTTGTCAAAAAGATTCCCAAAGCTATAGATAAAAATTTATTTTTAATCATCCGGTACCTCCTTAAGCACATAACATATTGTAGTGATAATTTGTTTTTATGTCAAAAAATTAATTTTGTCTTTTTTTAAAAAATTGTTTAAAATAATAAGTGAATATTTATTTTTGATTTGATAGGTGAATGTATTTTAATGAAAAAAATATCGGTAAATAAAAATGATGCAGGCAACAGATTGGATAAATTTATAAATAAGTGCTTTCCTAATATTCCATATTCATTGTTGTATAAGTACATAAGAAAGAAAAGAATAAAAGTAAACGGGAAGAAAGAGGACATATCGTATCGCCTCAAGGAAAACGATATCTTAGAGCTTTACATCAACGATGAATTATTAGAAAAACCAAATAAAAGCAGCGATTTTAAAGCTGCTTCGGAAGACATTGAGATTATATACGAAGATGATAATATTATGATTATAAATAAAAAGGCCGGGCTTATCGTTCATCCTGACGATGACGTAAAAGTGGATTGCCTTATAAATAGGATTAAAAATTATCTTTTTAAAAAGGGCGAATTTGATCCTGAAAACGAAAATTCTTTTGCTCCGGCTTTAGTGAATCGAATAGACAGAAACACTTCCGGTATGGTTATAGCTGCCAAGAACGCAGAGTCCCTGCGTATACTCAATTTAAAAATGAAAGAACGAGAATTACATAAAAAATATATCTGCATTTTGTGTGGAACTTTGAAAAAAGATTCCGAAGTTTTAAAAGCATTTCTCGATAAAAATTCTTCCGAAAATAAGGTATATATAAGCGATAAAATGAAAAACAAAAATTACAAAACCATACTCACCAAGTATTCGGTTATTGATAAATCAAAAAAATTTACCCTGGCAGAGATTGAATTACTAACCGGTAGGACTCATCAAATCCGTGCGCATATGGCTTATCACGGGTATCCTCTTCTTGGAGACGGAAAATATGGCACTAATAAAATTAACCGAGAGATGGGATATAAATATCAAGCTCTTTGCGCATACAAGCTTAAGTTTGATTTTAAAGATAAAAATAATCTTTTGGGGTACCTCGACGGAAAGGAATTTAGGATAGAAATGGGCAAGATATGGTTTGTAAGTGATTTTTACAAAAGATTGGTAAATATTTTTTAAAAATCAAAAAATTTTACAAACATCGCCGTGAAACAAACGTCAATTAGAGCCGAAATTAAAAATAATACAAAACTCAATCTTGAGTTTTTGATATGAGACTTAAATGCTGAAAACAGTTCCGGGTGGCTTTCTTTTGAAAATAAAGATTTTGCAAATTTAGATGAAAATTTAAAAGCTTGCGAAGAAAACAAAAGCAGTCCTATTGAAGATACAAAAATTCCCGGTAACATTATCAGTAGGTAAAAAGCGATGCCTTTTAATCCATAGATTAGATATAAATAACCGGCGCACAAACCAAGTGCAAGTCCACGAAAAAATACAGTAAATGGAATTAAAAGAGGCCCCCAAAATGAAAGTGCAAAAAATTCCAGTATGAATGTTAGAATTAACATCTGCGAACTCGAAGACGCAAATATTCCCAAAAATGACTCAAAAATTTTTTCTTTAAAACTGTTTATAAATACAAAATCTATTTTATGTATATACTCCATGTTGATATACCCTGTGGATAATGACCCCAGCATCATTCCTATAATAAGCATCACTGACATTAGGATTAATACTCTGTTATTTTTTCCGGTTTCCAGAATTTCGTATTTTTTTAGCGTAGATGTTAATTTAGAAATTATTTTCTGCATATAATTGCTCCTTTGTTTGTTACTTCTTTTTTTGATACTAATTACTATGCATGTAAATTAATTTCTATGAGAAATTTTTAATAAAAATAAGCTTCTCCTAAAAAGAGAAGCTTATTTTTTATTGTTGTGCTGCCAATGCTTTGGATAAGAACGAGCTGTTTTTCTTTGGTTTTTCTGGTTTAACTTTTTTGCCTTTGTATTTTTTAGCGGCTTCCCAAGATTTTTGCATTTCCTCACTTAGATATTGCTTAAGTTTGTTTTCGTTTTCTTCAGAGAGACCGTTCAAAATTACAATGGTTATTATACTTTTTACGCTAAGTCCCGAATTTTGATATAACTCACTTAATGTTTTTCCGAACTTGCTGATTTTAGAAGTGTTTTTTTCTGTCTTTATAAATTCGTTTATTTTCGGCAAAATAAATTCCCTTGAAAATTTGATTGCTCGGAATTCTTCGTATTGTTCCTTCTCTTGCTGGATTTGGTCTTTAAGTTCAGGGAAAAATGTTGCCATGCGGTTTGCAAAAAACAGTCCGGTGATATTATTTTCACTTTCATCAGATTTCTTTTTTGCTTGACGAACCGGATTTTTTCCTTTTCCAACCATAGAAGTTATGAAATCATCCGTTATTAACTTTATATCCTTTTGAGAAGAATTCTCATCTAAAAGCCAAGCAGAAATTATTTTTGAAGAATTATCATCGCTACATGAAGATAAGGTTATTTGTTTTGAACTATCATCGTACTTTATTTCGTAGGAGACAGCATCCTTTGAAATTATTAGATAACTTTCTTTTTTGTCCTTTACAGAAAATTTTTTTATTTTTTCGTTTTGGCAAATTGCATCGCAGATAATACTGAAATTATTTTTTTCCAAGGTAAGTTCACTCCTGTTTTTTAAATATAAAAAAATATCTTATAAATTAATTCTATCATATATATTTTTTAAAACAACTAAAAAAAATTATAAGTCAATATCCATTATTTTCTTTTGTGTATTCTTATCAAAATGCAAATAATAATTCTGTCTACAATTTTATACATTAAATTCCTGATTTTTACAAAATTTATTTTTTTGCTATTTTCAAATTAATTATTCGACTTAAATAGAAGGGGGAATTATGGTGAAAAAACTTTTTCAAAGATGCGCGATTGTAATGTCGGTATTAAGTTTGTTGTTTTTTTCGGGAATGTTATATGCCGAAATCGCTCTTCCTGATAAATATAATGTTTGTGATTCGCAAAAAGATGAGTTTAGTATGTTCCCTTTCTGCGTAAAAAGGAATAACCTCAATAAATGCAATTTTTGCATTAAATTACTGGACATATTTCCTGTTAAAGATGTGGCAGTAAACGTCATTCCGAAACGCAGTGTGGTGCCTTGCGGAATTCCTTTTGGAGTTAAAATTTTCAGTAACGGAATTATGATAACCGGTCTTTCACAAGTAATTACAGATGATTCCACAAGTTTCCCGGCAAAATCCGCGGGTCTGAAAAAAGGCGACATAATAATGCGCATAAATGGAAAAGAAGTCACAAATAATGAGGATTTAGAAAAACAAATAAAAGAGTCCGGCGGAAAAGCTCTTATTCTTTCTGTGCTTCGTGATGAAATGGAATTTGATGTTCCGATACGTCCGGAGTTGTCCTTTTCTGATAGTGAATATAAGCTGGGAATATGGGTAAGAGATAGCTCTGTGGGTATAGGGACACTTACTTTTTACGATAAAGACAATAAAATGTTTGCGGGCCTTGGTCATGGTATTTGCGATGTGGATACAGGAAACATAGTGCCTGTAAAAAAAGGAGAGATAGTGGATGCGGCCATTACTGACATTTCCAAAAGCTCCAAGGGTAGAGCAGGAGAACTAAAAGGGTGCTTTACAGATAATCAATCTTGCGGAGAAATTTATTCTAACAGCGATACCGGTATCTATGGTAAAGCATATGAACTTCCGGAATATTTTGAAGAACTGGAAGTAGCCTTTAAGCAGGATGTAAAGAGAGGTTCGGCGTATATTATATGTACTATAGAAGGCGACAAACCGGTGATTTGTGAGGCTAATATAGACTCAGTAAACTATAATGTGAATTCTCCTACCAAAAATATAAAAATTTCTATAACAGATAAAGAGCTTTTGAAAAAAACAGGAGGAATAGTTCAAGGTATGAGTGGCAGCCCTATAATACAAAATGGAAAATTGGTGGGCGCCGTGACCCATGTTTTGGTCAATAATCCTACCAAAGGATACGGCATTTTCGCCGAAACTATGCTGACAAATTCTAACAATCTTTTTGAATCCCAACACAAAAACGCTTCTTGAAAATTAACATAATTTGACATATCTTACGAATATTATCTAATCCTTGGAAAACTATTGACATATTTGGTAAATTATGTAAATATAGATATCACAAACTATATTTACAGGAGGAAAATTTATGCAAAATCGGTTAAAAATTCTTATTTCAGAGGACTGTGCAGAGTTTGATAGGGAAGCACTGGACATGTTTAAACATTATTCTATGGATTTGTCATTTTTGCCCAAAGATGGATTTAAAATTATTGAAATAATCGAAAATTCTTGCCCGGATGTAGTTATTATGGACTTATTTATGCCTCGCATAGATGCCATAGGAATTATAAGCACAATAAAGAAAAATCATCATGTAGATATGCCCATGTTTATTGTGGTTTCAAATTTTGGACGTCCTACGCTTGAAAGAGAAGTTTTGTCAGCCGGTGCTTCTTATTTCATGCTTAAGCCAATTAATTATTCCGATATTATAGAAAAGATTCTTCAAGAGAATTATAAAAACACAATTTCTAAAGATAAATTTTCTTTCCGTGATGTGTCATCAATAGGGATAGATGAGTCAAATATGGAAGTTAGAATTACCGAAATTTTACATCAAATCGGTGTTCCTGCGCATATAAAAGGCTATCATTATTTAAGAAATTCTATAATGATGTCTATAGAAAATCCCGGAATTATAAATTCTGTAACCAAGAGATTATATCCTGCAGTGGCTGAAAATTTCGAAACTACTCCCTCTAGAGTTGAAAGAGCAATTCGTCATGCCATCGAAGTGGCATGGGATAGGGGCGATGTTGATATTCTGAACTCTTATTTTGGCTATACAATTCATAATTCTCGTGGCAAGCCTACAAATTCTGAATTTATAGCTATGATAAGCGATAAGCTGCGCCTAAGTTTAAGGTCAGCAAGTTAAAATATGTCTTTAAGCTGTTACAGTATATGTAGCAGTTTTTTGTTATATTTTAAAAATGTATTTTCGCATATTACCACATACACTCTGCATATAAATAGGCATAGAATATAAACTGGAGGGTGTAAAAATGGTAGAATTCTATCCCGAAGGACGATTAATAGATAATTTTGAAAATAAAAATTCATTAATGTGTCTTTCTAGTCTTGTGGAGGCTTATAATAATAAAAAGATACTCGAATCAAAAGCAATAATGTGTGATAAGGACCATAACCTTATAGTTGATTTGGGGTGCATGAAAGGAATAATTCCACGTGATGAAGGAGCCTTGGGAATAAAGGAAGGACTGGTAAGAGATATCGCAGTAATTTCGAAAGTTAATCGTCCCGTGTGCTTTATAATTACGGGATTTCAAAAAAATGAATACGGCAAAGAATTTGCAATATTATCCCGTAGAAAAGCGCAAGAGATTTGTATGCAAAAATACATTCTTAATTTATCTCCCGGAGATATCATTCCTGCAAGAATTACTCATATGGAAAATTTTGGCGCATTTGCAGATATAGGCTGCGGAATAGTTTCATTTTTACCGATTGATACTATATCCGTCTCTAGAATTTCTCATCCCAGAGAGAGATTTTATATAGGTATGGATATAAACGTAATCGTTAAATATCTAGAGGGCGATAGAGTCCATTTAACGCATAAAGAGCTTCTTGGAACATGGGAAGAAAACGCAGAACTTTTCGCAATAGGGGAGACAGTAAGAGGAATAATAAGGTCGGTGGAGGATTATGGAGTTTTTGTGGAATTAACTCCGAATTTAGCAGGATTGGCAGAGCCAAGAGAAACTGTATCGGAAGGTCAAGAGGCGAGTGTATATATAAAAAATATCGTACCGGATAAAATGAAAATTAAGTTAGTTATAATAGATACTTTTGAACAGATAAAAACTAAACCTACCATAAGTTATTTCTACAAAGAAAATCATATCGATAAATTTGTATATTCCCCTGCCTCGAGTAATAGGCTTATAGAAAGTGATTTTACTCAAAAAATTCCATTATGTAACCGAGCTTAAATGATTAAAAAAATTGACTACCATACAAACTTGATAGGTAGTCAGTTTTTTGATATTTTTAATAAACTAAAAATTATTATACACGAAAGTGATTGTATCAGATCGGCTTTCTAGTTCTGCCCATAAAATCATAATTTCAATGATTGTTATCAATAGGATTTTAAAAGCATAACTTTTGATTATTTTAAGAAAAATGTTGTGTAATCTTTTCATTTATGTACAACCATCCTTTCGGACTCAGATGTATCATATCCTTGAAGAAAAAAGGCTCATACTCTGAGTTTCGAAGATCCAAGTAATCAAACCCAAATTTTTTAATCTGTCGGCATAATTTATCATACAAAGAAAATCTTTTCTCTCGGCTTATTTCGGTAATGTCGTAATAATATCCATTTGACGGCACCAATACAATAAATGGCTTTATTTTTAAATTTTTAAATACTTCTAATATAATTTCAAAATCTCCAAATTCAGGCGAAGTAAGTACGGGAGTGCTTTTATAAATACCTTTTAAATTTTCTGTGGTTCCTCTTAGAGAATTAAAGTAATATTCGTCACTTATCTTTAAATCGTTACCATTATAATATTTTTTGCCCATTTCTTCAACTTCATTTTTTTCTTTTTGCCAGTCAATATTTTTTATTTCAGAAAGAGAAGTATCATCTAAATTTTTAATTGCTCTACACGCCGTATGTTTGTCTTTTAATTCCAATACTTTTTTATATAATCCAAAGTACGGCTCAAAAATGTAAGAAATTGCTTTAGATAATGGATTTTCGTTTGAGTTCAAATAAGAATAGAAAAATTCCGGATTATAAGAAATTTCTTTTTTCAGAAGTTCTGAATTTCTCTTGCAGACTCTCTTTTTTATGTCGTCACTTATATTAGCATTTGACATAAATTTATAAAACTGAAGTTTTGAAAAATTGTACTTATACGCCGCTTTATCTATATCTTCTCCCAAAAACCATTGTGGTGAAACCATAAATATAATTTTTCTATCGCTTAAATCCGTGTCTATTGCTCCGATTTTTATAGCATGAAGCAAACTTTGTGTTCCTGCTTCTCCTATTAAACATATGTCATAAGGCGCTGAATTGTTTGGAAACATGTTTGCGGGACTTTGTGGTGAATCTGTGTCGTTTAATTCTGATGAGCCCAGCATTAGTATATCATTCTTGGAACTTGCTTTATTTAAAATTTTAATTCCCTTATTTTTTTCATTTATGCCATAAGTTTTTTCTATGCAGTCATTGTAGTTTTTATCAAAATAATTATCCAGATATTTTGAATAATTTTTGGCTACAAAAAACACAATGCATAGCGGTATAAAAATTATCCCTAGAATCTTTAGTGTTTTATTAAGCATTAGAGCACCTTTTTTCCAAAAAATTTATAAAATTATTCACAGTAGTTATGTCATTTTTTTCAAAGTCGGTAGGCTGAAGTCTTATTCCGAGTTTTTCTTCCAGTAACAGAATTATATTTATTGTGGACAATGAGTCTATAAGTCCGGCGTCAAATAAATCTAAATCCAAATCTTCTTTAATTTCATCAGTTTCACAAATTTCTTCCATTATTTCTAATGCCAAATCTTTAAAATCCATAATAATAAATCTCCTTTTTAAAAATTAAATAAGTATCCCGAGAATATCAACATTCCAAATGCAACCACGTGGAAGCATATAACCCTGCTTACTAAATCGTAGTATTTGCTTTTTTTAAAGTTTCGATATGTTTTGGATTTTGTATATATATCTGTCAAAATCAACATAAGTCCTTGATATGCTCCGTATGTTATATAAAACAAATAGAATCCGTGCCACAACCCCATGGTAAGCATAGTGACCATGTATCCGCATCTAATGGCAATTTTTTTACTTTTTATTTTTTTGTTTCTAACTGTATTCAAAACGAACCTGCTAAATAAATAATCACCAAACCATTTTGATAAAGAGATGTGCCACCTATCCCAGAATTCCTTCATATTGTGAGCGAGAAAAGGCTTATTGAAGTTTTCGGGAGTTTTGATTCCAAGCAAGTAGCTTGTCCCGATTGCAAATGCAGAGTAACCTGCAAAATCAAAAAATAGATACATAGTGTATGCATACATATAAATTATAACATTCAGAAAAGACTTTTCTGTGGGAGCATTACTTATAAAGTAAATATTTATTAAATTAGCAATAGCAAATTTATATGTTATTCCTAATAATATTTTTTTAATTCCCAATGCTAAATATTCTTCTAAATATTCTTTTCCGGAAATTTTTTTGTCTAAATCATCTTTAAATCGTTTGTATCTGTCGATAGGCCCTGAGCTGATTGCAGGAAAAAATGTTATGAAATATAGTGTTTCCCATATTGAAAAGTTTTCTATATGTTCATCGTGAATCTCGATTATCATTTGCCAAATCCTAAAACTCACATAAGAAATCCCTAAGAAGCCCAAAAATTTAAAATTAGAAGTGTATACGCATGCCTTTACCGCAAATACGGGCAATATCGATAAAATAAAAACTGTGTAATAAAGATATTTATTTTTATATTTTTTATGTAGAAAATAGTAGGCATATATCAAAAACATTTCAAATGCCATAAAAATTAAAAATTGTAAAGTTTGCATGGATTTAAAACCCATTATTAAACAAAGAGCCGGAACAGAGATTGCGGTCGCGTAGTATTTTATCGGTTTTCCCAGAAGACCTAATATTAAAGCGGGGATAAATAGCGGCAGCATTATACAAAGTGAAAAAAAATCTGAATATTGGGTGATAAACATTACAATTCCTCCATCAGTTTTTTGCGATTAACTTTTCCGTTATTTGTCATGGGAAGGATATCTTTAAATATTATTTTTTTAGGTATCATGTAAGAAGGCAGAAATTTTGCTAAGTCTTTCTTGATTTCGGATTGTGCTTTTAGTTTGCTGTCTATTTCGAAATTTGGCACGATAAACGCCGCTATGTTTTCTACTGCTCCATTTTTTAAAATCGGCAGAACGACAGCATTTTTTATTTTTGAAAGTTTTAAAAGATTGCTTTCAATGTCCTCGAGTTCTATTCTATAACCATGAAGTTTTACCTGAAGGTCTATTCTTCCGCAGTAAAACAGATTTCCGCCTTTTATATAACCTTCATCTCCGGTTTTGTATGAACGATAAACTTTACCATTTACCTCTTTTAATCCAAAAGACTTTTTATTTACATCCGGTCTGTTAAAGTAACCTATGCTTACGGAATCACCTACGATTAAAATCTCGCCTTTTTCTCCTTCCGGAAGAATATTTCCTTCAGAATCTATTATAAATATAAATGTTCCGCTTTTAGGTTTACCTATGGGCAGTGGGTTGTATTTTTCAAGTACTTCTTTATTTACGACGATTTCGGTTATGGCCACAGTTGATTCTGTAGGTCCATAGGTGTTTACAATTTTTGATTCCGGGAATCTTTCCGTGAGCTTTTTAGCGGTTAAATTTGAGAGTGCTTCTCCGCAAAATAAAAACAACTTGATATTTTTAAGCAAAGTTTTGTTAAATTCATCTGAGGCGAGACACATATTCGCAAATGATGGGGTAGATACCCAGACGGTTGCTCCTGATTTTTTTAAAGAACTCAAAAGTAGTTCGTAATTGGTTTGAACAGATTTATTTAAGCACCATAATTTACTCCCTGTGAATAGCGAAGTATAGAGGTCCATTACAGAGAGGTCAAATGAAAAAGGCGCTTGGTTGATGAATACATTTTCGGAATTTTCTAAATTTTTTCCTCCAAGTCTCGAAGACCACTTCAAAAAATTATCCAAGCAGTCAAGAGTTATTTGAACTCCCTTGGGCTTCCCGGTGCTGCCTGAAGTAAATATAATATAAAATGTTTCATCGGGTTTGACATGACTGGATTTTTGGATTTTGCCTTCCGAATTTTTTATTATATTTTTTATTTTTTCCAAAGATATAATATTTTTTGCATCAAAATTTAAATTTTCTGTAGACAAAATAACAGGAGATTGTGTTTCCTCAATGATATCCCTTACTCTTTCATCAGGGACCGAAATATCGACAGGGCAGTATGCTCGTCCTGATTTTACACACGCCAAAAAGCAAACAATCATGTACGGATTTTTGTGACCGTATACCACGATAGGATTCTTGTTAGATTTGAGTAAAGACTCCAAATAATAAGCCAGCTTGTCCGAAAAATCATCGAGCTCTTTATAAGTAAGTTCTTTATCTTCACAGCTGTCGTTGAAAATGGCTATTGAATCCTTTTTTGAATTTGCAAAAAAATTAATTTTTTCTAATATGTTCAAATTTTTCATCGCCTTTCTTAATTAATTCGTTGATTTTTTAAGTACCACAACTGTTTCTACGTGTTTTGTTCTTGGGAATAAATCAACCGGGCAAATTTTTTTGAATCGATAATCTTTGGTTAATTCAAACAGTTTCTTCAGGTCTTTGGCTAAAGTTGCGGGATTGCATGATATATATACTATAGTATCGGGATGAATTTTAACCAAATTTTCGATAAATTTTTCAGAACATCCTTTCCTTGGAGGGTCTGTAATTACTGTATCGTAATTTAAATTTTTATCGGAAATACTTTTAATTATTTCAGTTGAATCTGAGCATATAAAATTAATATTTTTGATATTATTAATTTTTGCATTTTCCTTCGCATTTTCTATGGCTTTGGGGACAATTTCCGTTCCGGTTACATGATTTACTTTATTTGCCATTGTCATGCCTATGGTGCCTATCCCGCAGTAAAAATCAATCAAATTTTGCTCTTTTTTTAATTCTGAATATTCCATAGCTAAGTTATAAAGTTTTTCAGTTTGATTGTGATTTATTTGGTAAAAAGACTCGGGAGAAATATTAAATTTAAGATTGCATAATTTATCGGTTATATAATTTTTCCCGTAAATCGTTTTGAAATTCTTGCCAAGGATAACATTTGTTTTTTCGGTGTTATAGTTCAAAACTATTCCGGTGATATTCTTAAATTTTGCTGTCAAAATTTCAACTAAGTTTTTGGGGTTAAAATTTTTTCCGTGATTTATCACCAAGCAAACCATTATTTCACTGCAATCGGAATTGCTTCGAATATAAACATGTCGGACTGTTCCTGTGTGAGAAGCTTCATTGTAAGGGGATATATTATTGGTATTCATCCAGGTTTTTATATTTTTTGTTATGCTATCAAAAACTTCGGGGTGCAATTTGCAATTATCGCAGTTGCTTATATTATGGCTTCGAGATGCAAAAAATCCCGAAATTATATTTCCGTCATTGTCCTGGCCGAAGGGAATTTGTGCCTTATTGCGGTATCCTATGATTTGCTCTGAGCCGATTATTTTTTGGATTTGTAGGTCTTTAAATCCTCCTATGCGAGAAAGACAATCGGAAACGTGTTTTTCTTTTATTTTTAATTCCGCAGGGTAAGAAAGATGCCTGAATGCGCATCCTCCGCACTTGGAATAATAAGAGCAATCGCACTCGATTCTGTCGTATGAAGGTTTTATGTATTTTTCAACTCTACCGACCAAATAATTTTTTGCTTCTTTAATTATTTTAACTTCTACTTGGTCACCTAAAGCGGATTTAGGTACAAAAATTGCTATGCCGTCATATCTTCCTATTCCGTCTCCGTTTATATTTACGTCTTCTATAGTGATTTTTACTATATCATTTTTTCTTAAATTCGATGTTTTACTCATTTTTTCTCTCTTTGCTTTGTGAATTTTCATATCAAGCTCATTATACCACAATTCTAAACATAATTCTACATATTATGAGCTTGCATAAAAAAAGAGCCGCCTTACCGGGCGACTCAAACTTTAGGCGCTAATCAGCCGCCACAGCCACATCCGCAGCCATTTCCGCAACCGCAGCTGTCGTCACCGCAGCAGCAACAAAGAACTATAATGATGAGAACAATTATGAAGCAGCAGTTATTTCCGCCGAAAAAGTTATTACACATGTATGAATTCCTCCTTTTAATATTTACATTAACATACTATTTCAGAGTAAATAATTTGGTTACTTATTTTTTAAAATAAAATTTTTATAAATAATTTTTAATACAAAATGTAACTATATGCATATATATTTTCTGATTTTAACAAAAAAATGATTGACTTTACTCATACAAAGTTGTAATATGATGCTATACTTGACTTTATTATGACAAAGGAGGATTACTATGGATATAGGTAAAAAAATTGAAGAAGTTTTTGAACAAATGATAAAAAGGCCTATGTTAAGGGACAAATTTTACGAACTTGAAAGTATAGATCAAGTTTATGAATTTTTTCATTCTGTAAGAGGAGGATATACTAAGCAAGAATTTTACAATTATATCTCCGACTTCTTGGATGAATTGGATGAGCTTGATGAAAACAATGACAATGAAATTAACGCTGATGACTTAAACAATGTCGCCGGCGGTGTCGGTATGTCCAAAAAAGCTCTCGCAAGTGCGTTAGCGGCAATGTCGTTATTTCCGGCATCTCCCGCGGGACTGTATGCAGCTGAAACTAATACCAATACCACAGTTGTAGAGTCTAAGGCAGAGGAAAATCCCAAAGCAAATGAAGAAAATAAACAAGAAGAGAATAAAAAAGAAGAAAAAAAGAAATCCACAATTTTTTCAAGAATTAAAAAATTTATCTTTAGAAATAAAGGAAAGATAGCGGTAAGCATTATAGGTTTGATCCTTGTTGCTATTGTTATTAAAAATCGTAAAGGAATCACTAATTGGACAAAGGAAACCATAGATTCCATAAAAAAAGTGTTTAGCCCTAAAAAAGATGTAAAACTTGCAGGATTGGAAGAAACACTTAAACCCGGTATGACTGACGAGCAAGCCAGAGAAGAAATCAGCAAACTTATTACAGGCGACGACAACGAAATAAAAATGCCGGACAATAAAGGTACAGCGGCTGACTTCGACAGATACAACGCATATCTCAAAGTTAAAGAAATGCGTGAAAAACAAGTAGAATCTTTGGTATCAAGATATTCTAAAGAAAATCAAAGTGTAAGTTGGTATAGCAAAATCCCTTATTTTTGTGGACTCGCAGGTTTACTTGGATTGGGTAAACAAGCAGCCTCAGGTATCTCGGATTGCTTAAAGTATTTTTCTTCTATGCAAGACTGGATAGTAAATTTGTCAAGTCCGTATAGCCTTTTGAACAATATTTTGAAAATAGGTAGAGTTGACTGCGACCCTGTTAAACCTGTTGATTCTAACACAAACATAAACAAGGCGTTTAAAGAAATAAAAGGTCAAGAAAAGGCCAAAAAACAACTTAGAGGAGCGCTTTCTAATATAATAGTAAGCAAATACTCCAAGTTTAAAAATAATGAAACATACAACAAAGCAGACGTTTTCTATTTCATAGGACCTTCCGGCGTAGGAAAAACTTTTATGGCTGCAAAATTATGCGAACATAAAGCTATCAGTAATGATGACCAGCCTTATCTTTTCTCGGCGGGAGACATTGATAGCCAATCAGATGATACCCTTGTTGATCAAATCTTTGGGCCTAAAATGAGTGACTATGATTTTGGCAGCAATAAAAAAACCAAGAGCAGTTTGTATAGTTATATTAAAAATCATCCTAACGGAGTGGTTATATTCGATGAGTACGATAAACTCCCTGACAATAGTTTGGATGAATTCTTTAGAACTGTTATGGATAAAGGAAAAGTAACAGTCGCACGTCAGGAACTCGATTGTTCAGGACTTACATTTATTTTGACGTCCAATGAAAGTAAAGAATCGCTTAATGTCGCAGGCGGAAACAAAGAAAGAGAAGAGGACGATTCTATTACTCATCATACTCACGACAAATCATTCACAAACAGAATTAATATTGTTGAATTTGAAAAATTATTTGAGGATAACTACGTAGATATTGCCAAGGTTGACCTTTACGGAGAAGTAAAGAAAGCATTCGCCCAGAAAGAAATGGGTGGAGTAAATGTAACAATGAGCGAAGAAACTTTCAAAAATATTGCTGATAAAGCAGTGAAATATGGTAAAGGTGCTCGTTACATCAAACTTGATCTCTTGGGAGAGGCTGCTCAGGTTCTCACTGAATTGTTGTTTGGTAGTTCGGGCGGAAATATTAAGAAATTCAGGGGCAAAACAGTTGAGCTTACTTATAGTCTCAGAGATGCCACCGAAGAAGAGTCAAAATATGATGCGCCGGCGGATAAAGAAGGCAAATTTTACGTTAAAGACGGCGATAAATATAAACGTTGGGGATTTGAAGCAACTATAAAAGATTAACGCTAAGAGAAAAGGGGAGAGATGAGGATGGTAAAAAATATTGATAGGATGATTGAATCAGTAATAGAAAGAGAAGACCTAATGAGAGAATTAGCCGAGCAAGAATCTTATGAAGATGTTTATGATTTTTGTACTTCCATAGAAGACGGATACACACAAGAAGAATTATTCGGATTCTTGGATGAAGCATACGAAGATTACGGATACGCAACCCCTGAAATTGAAAATAACGCACTGGATTATGTAGCCGGCGGAAAAGGAGATTTCAGAGGGAAAATCATTGCCGGAGTACTTTCATCTCTTGCCCTTTTTCCCGCGAGCGCAGTAGGAACCAGTGCTCTAAACCAAGATTCCTCCAAAGTGAACTCTGAAAATTCAGCAAGCTCCGTAGAAAATAAAAAAGGAATTAAAGCGGGAGTAAAAGCACTTTCCGCGATGTGTAATTATAAATATTCTAAAAGCAAATCCGATAAAATTAATTTAGAAAATGAAAGCAAACGCTTGGATAAAGTTTTCGGCAAATTACCTTTAACCGAGGATACAAAGTCACAATTTAAAAATGTAATATTATCGATTAAGGGCGAGAAACTTAAGTACGCAAATGAAGGTAAAGCTTATAATCACGGGGACGTTATTTATGTGAATTCACCTTTCTTTTCAAATGCAATAGAGTCTGTCAAAACCATATTCGCAGATGAAGAACCTTATGTTTATTCATTTTCAGATATGGATAAGGGATCTGAAAAATCTAAAGTTGAACAAATTTTTGGACCTACTTCTGAAGACAAAAAGTCAAAAGGAAATGTATTCTATTATATAAAAAATCTTTTTAAGAAAAGTAATGAGCGTAAAAGTTTATATAGTTATATTAAAAGTCATCCCGGTCGCGGATGCGTAATTTTGGATAATTATAAAAATTTACGCAATAAAGACGTGGATGAAGCTCTTGAAAAAATAATTGATACAGGAAAAATAACCGTATCCGGAGAAGAAATTGATTGTTCAGGTATGACTTTTATATTGAATGATAATTCCGGATTTTTTTCCAATAAAATTAAGAGCAAAATAGTTCGTGACCTTAGCTTGGATTGTGACTCTTCATTCTTAAATAAATTAAAAATCGTTGATTTCGATATAACTCCAGACCAAAAAGTAAAGAATAATTTCTCTAGTATTATCGGTATTAATTATTTTTACCCGGGAATAAAAATAAATGTAATATTAAGCGATGAAGAATTAAACAAAATAATTGAAAAAGAAGGATTAAAAGACGAGGACTACAATGATCTCACCTATCAAGTTTCGCTTGGACATAATTTTAGACGAATATTACTTGGGCTCATTAATTATCTCGATTCTAAATATGGCAGAAAAGCTCGGGAACAATCAGATGCTGTAGGTAGTGTGGATGTTGAACTTAGGTGTGAACTGAGGGATGATTTTAAATCTGACTGGAACCACCCGTTTCACCCCAGAAGTCAAGTTGAAGTCAATGGAAAAAAGATGTACTGGGGAATTACGGCGACTATAAAAGATTAGAATATAAGTATGGGAGAGATGAAGATGGTAAAAAATATTGATAGGATGATTGAATCAGTAATAGAAAGAGAAGACCTAATGAGAGAATTGGCCGAGCAAGAATCTTATGAAGATGTTTATAATTTTTGTACTTCCATAGAGGACGGATATACGCAAGAAGAATTATTTGAATTTTTAGAGGGAGCATACGAAGATTACGGATACATGCCGTCCGAGCTCGAGGACGCTACTCTGAATTGTGTGGCAGGAGGAAAAGGAAGTTTAAAAGGAAAAATGATGGCCGGAATGCTTTCGTCTCTTACGTTGTTCCCGGTTAGCGCAGTAGGAACCAGCGCTTTGAATCAAGGGCCTTCTGGTGGAGATGAAAAAAATCCTATCGATATTGTGGATGGCAAACAAAGTTCAAATATAGGAATAAAGGCACTCTCGGCAATGCGTTCCTATAAATATTTGAAAGGCGGTCCGAACATATTTAAGCCTGTCGATACCACAAAAAAATCTCATAGACGTTTAAGGGGAGTCGAAGGCCAGAAAAACGCCAAAGCGCAAATTGAGGCGTACCTTGAAAAAATCGAAAACGAAACTCAGGAATGTTTGGAGCAAAATAAAAAATATAATCACGCAGATGTACTTTGTTTTAACGGCGCCAGAGAAAAAGAATGGAGAGAAAGTTTACGCGCGCTAAGAAATTATTATAAAACTCGTTTTCATCTCGCTCCGGGCAACCAAGCCGTATGCATAGATATTGTTCAAGGGGCACGGGGAAACAATCCTTCAAAAATCGTTGAAGAATTGCTTTCTAAATCTCAGGATTTTGTTCAGAAAGATGGTAAATATTTAGTAGTTATCGAAGATTTGAACGATACTTTTAACAAAGAAATTTATAACGTGTTTGCCGAAGCAAAAAAATCCGGTATTGTAGAGTTTAACGGTAAAAAATATGATTTATCCAAAGGAATGTTTGTTCTTATCTCATCTGTCGAAGATTCAAAAAAAGCTTTTTCGGACAACCTTTCTAACGAGGTGCAGGATACACTTAAAGAAGGAATTATAAATTTTGAGGAATATACCCCTTCGGAATATAAAGAAATTATCAGAGATAAATTTTTGTTCGAAGAGACACTTATAGAAAGTTACTTAGACAGAAAATTGTTTTTATCCAAGAACAAAGATGAAGAAATATGGGATAAATACTCCATGGCTCTAAATATGTTGGACGATTACAAAGAGAATATCAATAAAATCTCTCGTGAATTGTATGATTACATACATTCGCACAGTTATAAGGATAATTGCAGCAGGATACCCTCACTTTTATTTAACTGGGAATATATGGAGCTTATTGATAAGCAATCCCCTTATAAATTAATGTTTACATCTGACCAAAAGAAAGTTGTAGATGAGTTTAAGTCAGAAGCGGATAACGAAATAGATAAAAATAATTTTATAATAAGTAATATATAAAATTTTCCCGGAGAGTTGCTGTTTTAAGCACTTTCCGGGAATTCATTTACAAACTATTTATTTTAGTTCCATTGATATTAACCTATGCGATAATATTTAACGGTTAAAAGTTCTATATACGCACGATGGAAATAATCTATTATATAAGCTAACTTATTTTTGTTATCGTAGGCTCTTATTTGACCTGTCATTGTATCGACCATATTTGATATATTTAGATGAGACTCTGATAATTTTTCTTTTGAAAGATTTGGGTGACAAAGAGGATCTTTTCTCTTGAGTTCATTATACTTCTTTTCAAGCTCCTCACGTTGTGAACCGTAATTTTTCAGCTCATTACAGAGCTCTTTGAATTCGTTTTTAAGTATTTCGTCTACGAGTGAATTTTCAATCCTTGTTTTTAAATTCATCAGTTTATACAGGTGTTCATTTACATCTAATGCATTCACAGGATAAAATGCAACATTTTTATAAAATCTTTTTGTATAAACAAATATGTTTCCTATCGTATCAGAGCCTTTGGCTCTGGCTTTTTTATCATTTTCCATGATTTTATCGAGAGATTTATTTAATTCTGGAATTGTTTCTTTTTTGTATTTGAACATATTGTTGATAATTGTTTCCATAATATTTTTGAATTTTTGTTCCGCGTTATCACTTTTACAAAAATCTTGGATATTCATTGACAGGGAGGGCTCTTTTAGAGTGTCTATGTTTTTAATCATGTTGAGCATCACATTGAAAAATAAGTAATGGTTCTGAGTAGTAAAACCTGGCGTGTTGTCAAATGTGAACTTACAATCTTGAGTAACAATCATTTTTATGAATTTTTGTAAGTTGTCGTGATAATTAGAAAAATTCTCGTGTATATTACGCCAAACACAATCTATATATTTTGATTTAGCAATGGATCTTTCTTCGTCATTTCTTGCATAATAGCATGTTTCCAACCAACGAACGCTGTCTGATTTGTGGACAGGGTGATAATCTTCTTTTTCTAAAAATAATTTTACAAGTCGACGACCGGCTAATGATGTTTCTATCAAGCATGCTCCAACAGGGATAGCTCCAACAGCGATTGCACGAGCGCATATTTTCCACAAAGCTCTTGGTTCACTTTTCTTGGATGTGTTTGAAGATTTTGGTTCGTCACATTGTACTTGTGGAGCATCAGCAAGCAAGTTCGGCATCGAGCTGGACACCAATAAACAACTTAACATTGCAGAAATTGCTTTCTTGCTTAAAATATTCATTAATTGAACCTCCTAATTTTCTTTCTGTAACAATTGTATCACATTTTTTTAACAAAATCAATAATAAATTTAACCTTCCAACGAGATGAAAGGTTAAGTTAAAAATTTTAATAGCTATCATTTTAAAATTACTTTTTTAAAAGTCTTTTTTCCTTTTTTTACAACTACGCCATTGACTAAATTCGATTTATTTATTTCAAAATTTACATCCGATATTTTTTCATTATTTATTGAAATCCCGCCCTGTTGGACTAAACGCCTTGCTTCGCTTTTTGATGGTGCAATCCCTGCGTTCACAATTAATTCTACAATGTTTAATTTGTCACTTGAAATATTGGAGTTTTCCAACACTACAGTAGGCATATTTTCTTCTGAATTTTTTTCTCCAAACAAAGCTTTAGAAGTTTCTTGAGCTTTAATTGCTTCTTCTTCTCCGTGAACCAGTTTAGTTACCTCGAATGCCAAAATTTCTTTTGCTTGATTTATTTTTTCGTCTTTATATTCGGCGTACTCTTTTATTTTTTCTACAGGAATAAAAGTCAGCATGTTCATGCAGTTTATAACGTCTTTATCATCAACATTTCTCCAATATTGATAAAACTCATAAGGAGAAGTTTTTTCCTTATCTATCCATAGAGCTCCTTTTTCGGTTTTTCCCATTTTTTTGCCTTCGCTTGTAGTCAAAAGCTTGAAAGTAAGCCCAAATACCTCTTTTTTGTCCATTTTTCTGGTGAGTTCAATGCCGCCGATTATATTGCTCCACTGGTCGTCCCCGCCAAGTTCCAACAAGCAGTTGTACTTTCTGTTTAAAATTAAAAAGTCATAACTTTGCATTAACATGTAGTTGAGTTCAAAGAAAGTCAAACCTTTTTCGAGCCTTTGTTTATAGCATTCTGCCGCAAGCATTCTATTAACTGAAAAATGGACTCCTACTTCTCTTAAAAAGTCAATGTACTTAAGATTTTCCAGCCAATCTGCATTATTGACAACAATAGCTTTTCCCGGTGTGAGATCAATAAATTTTGAAGCCTGCTTTTTAAAACATTCTATGTTATGATTAATCTCCTCTTTTGTGAGCATTTTACGCATATCTGTTTTACCGGACGGATCACCTACAAGACCTGTACCTCCACCAAAAAGAATAATTGGTATATGACCTGCACGTTGAAGGCGAGCCATTGCCATAATTTGAACAAAATGTCCTACATGAAGGCTGTCTGCTGTTGGTTCAAAACCTATGTAAAAATGAATCTTCTTTTCATTTAAGAGTTCTTTTACTTTTTCTTCATTTGTAACCTGAGTAATCAACCCTCTGTCGGTCAGTTCCTTATAGATATCCATTGTACACCTCTGAAATGTATAAAATTATTCACATACTTGTACTTGACACTTATTCAAAAATGTAGTAAAATACAATATTGCATTAATAATACGCGAACGCATTAAAATCAGTTCTATACTATCATGAATTTATTGTAAAATCAAGTAGAATTTCATAATTTTTTTAACAAAATAATCTAAAATAAAACTGAAAGAAAATGTGTCGATCGATTATATATTATGATGTATACAGGATTGTTATAATTATTTTTTGGCCAATTAATAATTAAAAAATATTGAAATGGAGTGTTTTTTATCTATGGTAAATGTCAAACCTATTCAACTTGGAAAGACTACCAGAATGAGCTTTTCTAAAATTGACGAGGTGATAAAGCTTCCTAATTTGTTAGAAATTCAAAAAAATTCTTACAAGTGGTTTTTAGAAGAAGGTTTAAAAGAGGTATTTAAGGATGTTTCCGGTATAACTGATTTTACGGGCAATTTAGTTCTGGATTTTGTCGATTATACCATGGACATTAACCACCCCACTTACGATATTAAAGAATGTAAAGAAAGAGATACTACATATGCAGCTCCACTCAGAGTTACCGCAAGACTTTTAAACAGAGAAACCGGTCAGGTAAAAGAATCCGAAGTTTTTATGGGTGATTTTCCTATAATGACCGACAGCGGAACTTTTGTTATAAATGGTGCTGAACGTGTTGTTATATCTCAGCTCGTTAGATCTCCGGGTACTTATTTTAAAATGGAATATGACAAAACCGGTAAGGAGCTTTATAGTTCAACCATAATTCCTAACCGTGGTGCGTGGCTTGAATACGAAACCGATTCCAATGATGTTATGTATGTTAGAATTGATAAGAACAGAAAAATTCCTCTTACCACATTTATAAGAGCTTTGGGTCTGGGGTCTGACCAAGAAATAACTGAATATTTCGGCGAAGATGACCGCATACTGGCTACCATAGAAAAAGATGCATGCAGATCTAAAGAAGAAGCATTATTTGAAGTATACAGAAAGCTTCGTCCGGGTGAACCTCCTACACTCGAAAATTCTCAGGCTCATTTAAACTCTTTGCTTTTTGATGCAAGAAGATACGATTTATCAAGAGTCGGAAGATATAAATATAATAAAAAATTAGCCATTTCTCACAGAATAAAAGGACAAGAGCTTTCAAGACCTATCCCTAATCCTGTCACTGGAGAAATTATGGCTGACATCGGAGAAGTTATTTCTGAAGAAAAAGCTTTGGAAATCGAAAATGCCGGTGTGTGTATGGCTTATGTAAAAAAAGGCGATAAAGAAATAAAAATAATTTCCAACGGCATGGTTGACATAACAAAATACGTAAATTTTGATGTTAAAAAGATGTGTGATATAAAAGAAAAAGTAAGATTTAGCATTCTTGCTGAAATTTTGGAATCATGCACAACCGAAAAAGAATTGAAATCTGCAATAAGAGACAGAGCAGACGAACTGGTTCCTAAACATATAATAGTAGATGATATTTTTGCTTCGATAAACTACATGACATGCTTGAATAACGGAATAGGTGTAACCGACGATATAGACCACTTAGGAAACAGAAGAATTCGCTCGGTAGGAGAACTTTTACAAAATCAGGTAAGAATAGGCTTCTCAAGACTTGAAAGAGTAATAAGAGAAAGAATGACCCTTCAAGCTCAAGACCTCGAAGTAATTACTCCTAACGCTTTGATTAATATAAGACCTATAGTCGCAGCGATAAAAGAATTTTTCGGTTCATCTCCACTTTCACAGTTCATGGATCAAACCAACCCGCTTTCTGAACTCACTCATAAGAGAAGGTTGTCAGCTCTCGGACCCGGAGGATTATCCAGGGACAGAGCCGGATTCGAAGTTCGTGACGTTCACTATAGCCACTATGGTCGTATGTGCCCAATCGAAACTCCTGAAGGACCGAACATCGGACTTATTTCCTACTTATCTACTTTTGCTAAAGTTAATGAATATGGTTTCATAGAAGCTCCTTTCAGAAAAGTTGACAAGTCTACAGGAATAGTTACATCCGAAGTCGTTTATATGACCGCCGATGAAGAAGATGAATATATTGTTGCTCAGGCAAACGAGCCTCTTGACGAAGAAGGAAGATTTGTTCATGCTAAAGTTAATGGCCGTTGCAGAGATGAATTTGTAGAAGTACCTCGCACAGAAGCAGATTTTATGGATGTTTCGCCTAAAATGGTTGTATCTGTTGCTACAGCTATGATACCTTTCTTGGAAAACGATGACGCCAACCGTGCACTAATGGGTTCTAACATGCAGAAGCAAGCGGTTCCGTTGTTAAAAAGCGAAGCTCCTATCGTAGGAACCGGTATGGAATATCAAGCCGGGGTAGACTCGGGCGTCTGCGTCCTTTCTAAAGAGGATGGCGTTATAAAGAGTGTAAGCGCTGATAAGGTCGTCGTTCATTATGATTCCGGAAAAGATGAAGTATTCCACCTTATCAAATTCACAAGGTCGAACCAGAGCACGTGTGTGAATCAGGTCCCGGTTGTTTCTGTAAACCAAAGAGTTAAAGCCGGCGAAGTTCTTGCGGACGGTCCTGCTACTGACCACGGGGAAATAAGTTTGGGAAAAAATGCTCTGATAGGATTTATGACATGGGAAGGATACAACTACGAAGACGCAGTTTTGATAAGCGAAAAAGTTGTTCGTGAAGATGTATACACTTCTATTCACATAGAAGAATATGAAATAGAGTCCCGAGACACCAAATTAGGGCCTGAAGAAATTACAAGAGATATTCCTAATGTAAATGAAGATTTGCTCAGAGACCTCGATGAAGATGGCGTTATTCGTGTGGGAGCCGAAGTTCGTGCAGGTGATATCCTCGTTGGTAAGGTAACTCCTAAGGGTGAGACCGAACTTACTGCTGAAGAAAGATTGCTTAGAGCTATTTTCGGCGAGAAGGCTCGTGAAGTTAGAGATACTTCTTTGAGGGTTCCTCACGGTGAATACGGAATAGTTGTGGATGTAAAAGTTTTCACTCGTGAAAACAGTAAAGATGAGCTTTCTCCGGGCGTAAACAAAGTTGTAAGATGTTACATTGCACAAAAGAGAAAGATTTCAGTAGGAGATAAAATGGCGGGTCGTCACGGTAACAAGGGTGTTGTTTCCAGAATTTTACCTGTTGAAGATATGCCTTTCTTGCCAGACGGAACACCTCTTGATATAGTTCTTAACCCACTCGGCGTTCCTTCTCGTATGAATATCGGTCAGGTTTTGGAAGTTCACTTGGGATATGCGGCAAAAGCTCTCGGGTGGAAAATAGCTACCCCTGTATTTGACGGTGCACACGAAGGAGACATATTCCAGTGCTTAAAGGATGCGGGATATAGCGAAAATGGTAAAATGTGGCTAAAAGATGGTCGTACCGGTGAGTATTTTGATAATCCTGTTACAGTTGGATATATGTATTATTTGAAACTTCACCACTTGGTTGATGATAAAATCCATGCTCGTTCAACCGGACCCTATTCTCTCGTAACTCAGCAGCCTCTGGGAGGTAAAGCGCAGTTTGGTGGTCAGCGCTTTGGAGAAATGGAAGTTTGGGCGTTGGAAGCTTATGGCGCAGCTTATACACTTCAAGAAATTCTTACAGTTAAGTCAGATGACGTTGTTGGTCGTGTGAAAACTTATGAAGCTATTGTCAAAGGTCAAAATATACCTAAACCCGGAATACCCGAGTCGTTCAAAGTTCTTATCAAAGAGCTTCAGTCTATGGGCCTTGATTTGTCAGTTTTGGATAAAGACAATAATGAAATAGACCTTAAGCGTGATTTTGATGAGGAAGATGATATGGGGCTTTCAATAGAAAAAGACATTTTAGGCTCGGATATTATAGGCAAAGAAGAAAAGGGCTATAACATGGATGACAATGATTCTAGCGAAGATTTATATGAAGACGAAACAGATGATATGGATTTTGATGATGATTTGGATGATAGCCTAGATGATGAACTGGATGAAGAATTTTAATTAAATTTGACACAGGGAAAATCTGTTTTTCCCTGTCGTTCCATTACTTTTATGAACTTTAATGATACATAATAAAAAACAAGGGGTTGCGGTATGGATTTTAATATTTTTGAGTCAATAAAAATAGGATTAGCATCTCCGGATAAAATAAGAAGTTGGTCCTATGGAGAAGTAAAAAAGCCGGAAACTATCAATTACAGAACTTTGAAGCCTGAGACAGACGGATTGTTCTGTGAGAGAATTTTTGGGCCCCAGAAAGACTGGGAATGCCATTGTGGAAAATATAAAAGAATAAGATATAAAGGAAAAGTTTGTGATAGATGCGGAGTAGAGGTTACTCGTTCCAAGGTAAGGCGTGAACGCATGGGTCATATTGAGTTGGCAGCACCTGTTTCGCATATTTGGTACTTTAAAGGAATTCCATCTCGCATGGGTCTTGTTCTTGATATGTCCCCCAGAATGCTTGAAAAAGTTTTGTATTTTGCTCTTTACGTTGTTATCGATCCCGGAAACGTGAGAGAACTTTCAGCTCAACAATTTTTGACTGAAAAAGAATACAGAGATATGCGCGAAAAATATGAAGATGATTTTGAAGCCGGAATGGGCGCAGAAGCTATTAAAAAGCTTTTAGAAAAAATAGATTTGGAAGAACTTTCCGAAGAAATTAAAGAATCTTTAGTTACTGCCGCCGGTCAAAAGAAGTTAAGACTTTTGAAACGTCTTGAAGCAGTCGAATCTTTCAGAATGTCTGGCAATCGTCCGGAATGGATGATTTTGGATGTTCTTCCTGTAATACCTCCCGATTTGAGACCAATGGTTCAACTTGACGGAGGAAGATTTGCAACTTCCGATTTGAACGATTTATATAGGAGAGTTATAAACAGAAACAACCGTTTAAAGAGATTAATGGATCTGGGAGCACCTGATATTATTATAAGAAACGAAAAAAGAATGCTGCAGGAATCGGTCGACGCGCTTATAGACAATGGACGTAGAGGAAGGCCTGTTACCGGCCCTAACAATAGACCTCTTAAATCTTTGTCTGATATGCTCAAAGGTAAACAAGGAAGATTTAGACAAAACTTACTTGGAAAACGTGTTGACTACTCAGGACGTTCGGTTATAGTAGTTGGACCGGAATTAAAGATTTATCAGTGCGGATTACCTAAAGAAATGGCGCTGGAATTATTCAAACCATTTGTTATGAAAAGATTGGTTGAAATTGGCGTGGTAAATAATATCAAGGCTGCCAGAAAAGCTGTAGACAGATGCAGACCTGAAGTTTGGGATGCTCTCGAAAAAGTTATAAAAGGTCACCCGGTGCTTTTGAACCGTGCTCCTACACTTCATAGATTGGGAATTCAAGCTTTCGAGCCAGTTCTTGTTGAGGGAAGAGCTCTTAAACTTCACCCGCTCGTATGTTCGGCGTATAATGCTGACTTTGACGGTGACCAAATGGCTGTTCACGTTCCTTTATCAGCTGAAGCTCAAGCAGAAGCAAGATTTTTGATGCTCGCTTCAGGAAATCTTTTAAAACCTTCGGACGGTAGACCGGTAACTGTTCCTACACAAGATATGGTTTTGGGTTCCTATTACTTAACCTTAGAAAAAGATGGGGAACCCGGTGAAGGAAAAGTATTTAGAGATTTTGACGAAGTCCTAATGGCATATGACGCCAAAGATATTGGATTACATGCCAAAATTAAAGTCAGAAGAAATATTAATGGAAAACAAGTAATCACCCAAACCACCGCCGGAAGAATTATATTTAACGGCCCAATTCCTCAAGATTTAGGTTATGTTGACAGAACCAAACCTGAAAATGAAGGAAAGCTGGAAATAGATTTCTTGGTAGGCAAAAAACAACTTGGAAATATCGTGGATGCATGTATAAAGATTCACGGAACTCAAAAAACTTCAGAAATTTTAGATAATATTAAAGCTCAAGGATTTAAATATTCTACAAGAGGAGCAATAACTATTTCTGTTTGTGACGCTGTTATTCCTCCTGCTAAGAAAGATATTCTTGCCAAAGCTGAGCAAGATGTAGACCACATTGTAAGAGATTACAGAAGAGGTTTGATGTCAGATGCCGAAAGAAAAAATCACACCTTAAAAATCTGGGAACGCGCTACAGACGATGTTTCTCGTGCACTTCAAGACAACCTCGATAAATATAACCCGGTATTCATGATGGCGGATTCGGGAGCTCGTGGTTCTATGAGCCAGATAAAACAGCTCGCAGGTATGCGTGGACTTATAGCCAATGCTTCCGGTGCTACGATTGAAATTCCTATCAGAGGTAACTATCGTGAAGGCCTTAACATTTTGGAATACTTTATTTCATCTCGTGGTGCGAGAAAAGGTTCTGCAGATACGGCGCTTCGTACAGCTGACTCCGGATATCTTACTCGTAGGCTTGTTGACGTTTCTCAAGAAGTTATCATTAGAGAGGATGACTGCGGAGCTACGCATGGTATAACTGTTTTCGAAATTAAAGACGGAAAAGAATCCATCGAAAGCTTGAATGAACGTCTCATAGGAAGGTACCTCTGCGAAGACTTTATAGATTCGCAAACTAAAGAAGTTCTTGTTTCTAAAGATAAGTTAATGGACAGCAAAGATGCTGAAATTATCATTTCTCACGGCGTACAGAGAATTGAAATTAGGTCTATATTGAATTGTAGAGCAAAGCAAGGAGTATGTAAAAAATGTTATGGAGCTGACCTTGCAAATGGGCTTCCTGCTGCAGTTGGTGAGGCCGTAGGAATTATAGCTGCTCAATCTATCGGTGAACCCGGTACACAGCTTACCATGAGAACGTTCCATACCGGCGGTATAGCAAGTTCTGAAGATATAACCCAAGGTTTGCCGCGTGTTGAAGAACTTTTTGAAGGGCGTAAACCTAAACGCTTGGCTATTATAAGTGAAATTTCCGGTGTGGTAAGATTTGAGGAAATAAAAAACAGCAAAAATGTTGTCGTTTATAACGAAGATTCCGGCGAGGAAAGAACCTATCTTATACCTTTTGGCTCAAGAGTTTGCGTTGAAGAAGATCAAAAAATTGAAGCCGGCGATATGATAACCGAAGGTTCTGTTAATCCGCATGATGTTCTGGCGATTAAAGGTCCTGAAGCTGTGGAAGCTTACCTTATTCAGGAAGTTCAAAGAGTTTACAGAATGCAGGGCGTTGATATCAACGATAAGCACATTGAGGTAATAGTAAGACAAATGATGCGCAAAGTTAGAGTTGATGAGGCGGGAGATACCGGATTGATTCAAAATTCGATTGTTGATAAATCTGAGTTCTTGTCTGAAAATGATAAAATCAAAGCTAGAAAAGAAGCCGGTGAAACAGAGCTCGAGGAAGCTTATTGTACTCCGATTCTGTTGGGTATTACAAAGGCATCATTGGCCACAGATTCTTTCTTGTCTGCTGCTTCGTTCCAAGAAACAACCAAAGTTTTAACAGAAGCTGCAATAAAAGGAAAAGTAGATCCTCTTGTAGGACTTAAAGAAAATGTTATTATCGGTAAATTATTGCCCGCAGGAACGGGAGTTCATAGATATAGGGATGTAACTATAGAGAAAAAGTATGACCCCAGCGAAGATATTTTAAATAGTGAAGATATGCCTATAGATTCCGGAATAAGTTATGATAGTAATACTTTTTTAGGAAAAAGTTTTTAATTTAAATTTTAAGACGTCGGTATAAATTTTTATTTATACCGACAAGTTATTGGTGGGGGATAATTCTTTATGAAAAAATTGGTTGTGTTATTGTTTGGCTGCTTTTTTATTTTTTCTAATATTTGTACGGCATTTGCTGCGAATTTTTATCAAGATGAGCTCAACTGTGATAGCGTTTATGTAGTTGGAAAAGAGAGCAATATGGCGGTTGTGGAAAAAAATATAGATAAAAAAAGAAGTCCTGCTTCTCTTACTAAAATTATGACTTATTTGGTATCCAAGGAAATTATAAAAGATATAAATAATGAAAAAGTTACTGTTAAAAAAGAGGTTTTAGATAAGGTTGACCCTGAAAGTTCCGGCTGCGTTCTCAAAGAGGGGGAAGAGTTTACTCCTTGTGAGCTTTTTCACGGCATGCTGATAAGTTCCTCGGGTTACGCTGCAATGGTTTTGGCAGATTATGCGGGAAACGGAATAGAAAATTTTGTTAATTTGATGAATGAAAAAGCTAGATACTTAGGATGCGAGAATACTAATTTTGCAAATCCGGACGGGATATATAATGAGGCACAGTATACCACGGCCAGAGATATGTACTTAATTACTCGAGAAGCTATGAAAGATCCCCTGTTTTTAGATATAGTAAATAAAACAGAGTACAGTATGTTTGGGGATAACAGGGATCCTATAATTACCACTAATAAGATGATAGATAAAAAAAGAGGCGGGGAATATTATTTATCCTACGTAAAAGGAATAAAAACCGGATATGTCGACGAAGCCGGGAGGTGCCTTGTTTCGTATGCCGAAAAAGATAACAATACTTATATAACGGTTGCTATGGGAGGACCCACGAAAGACGAAAACGGCAATTACATCGACAAGAACATGGCTATGATAGACACGAAAAATATTTATCTTTGGGCATTTCAGAATTTAAAAAGTATGAAGTTGTTCCCTTCGAATTTTCCGGTTAAAGAGATAAAATTAGGACTGGTTAAAAGCAGCGATAAGCTTTTTCTATCTCCGCAAAGTGATTTTTACCTTAATTTGCCGTCCGGCGTTTCTAAAGATGATATTTCCCTGGACTGTGATGTTCCCGAAGCTATTGATGCCCCTATAGAGGCAGGAAAAGTTTTAGGAAGAGCGTATGTTTCTTACAAAGGCGAACGGGTAGGAAGCTTTAATTTGATTTCCACCCAAACCTTTAAAAAGAATTATTTTTTACTTATATTAAGATGGTTGGATTCAATTTTTTTATCTCCTATATTTATATTTTTTGTAACTGCTTTTGCTCTTTTTTTAATTTTATACGTAAGAGCGTGTGTTATAAGATATAAAAACAGAAAGAAAAAAAATAAGATAAAAAGATTTCCCAGAAATATAAAAAAATAAATTTTAAATAATATTATTTAATTATACCTACTGATAATTCTATCGGTAGGTATTTTGTTGTAAAAAGTATTGAATTGTTTTTGGTAATGATGTATAATAAATTGCGCTCAATATATTGAATTGAGTAAAATTAGCCAAAAATAAAATGATTTTTGCAAATTAATCTTATCTAAAGGAGATGATGCTATGGTAAAGCAAACAGCAGGAAGAGATGCTTTAAATGATTTCGCCCCTAAATTCGCAGAGCTTAATGATGATGTTTTATTTGGAGAGGTGTGGTCAAGACAAGACAAATTATCTCTCAAAACCCGATCTATCGTTACGATTACCGCATTGATTAGCAAAGGAATCGTAGATAATTCTTTGTCATATCATCTAGATACAGCGCGAAAAAACGGAGTAACTAAAACAGAAATGGCTGAAATTTTAACTCACGTGGCTTTTTATGCTGGTTGGCCGAATGCTTGGGCAGCTTTCAGAATGGCAAAGGAAGTTTATAAAAATGATAATTCCCGCGAAGAACACGGCGGCTTTTTTGGACTTGGCGAACCTAATGTGAATTTTCAAAAATATTTTATAGGAAAAAGTTACCTTAAGCCTCTTACAAACAGTAAAGAAACAGTGTTCATTGCTAACGTAACTTTTGAACCCGGTTGTAGAAATAATTGGCATATTCATCATGCAACAAAGGGTGGTGGACAAATTCTTTTATGCGTAGAGGGTGAGGGCTGGTATCAAGAAGACGGTAAGCCGGCACAAAGCTTGCACCCCGGTGATGTTGTCACAATTTTGTCAGGCGTCAAACACTGGCATGGCGCGAAAGAAAATAGTTGGTTTAGTCATTTGGCTATTGAATGTCCCGGAGAAAACACGCATAATGAATGGTGCGAACCGGTTAGTGATGAGGAGTATAAAAAATTATAATAGCTCAACAAAACCACCGGTCAAAGATAATTTATCTATTTAAATGTTTAATATTTATTATTGTGGTAAAAATAATACCAAAAATTAAAGATTTTAAACCAAATAAAGTGGGTGCTTGATATGGATTTTGAGGTTGTTGTTAAAAACCGAACTGCAACAAGGAAGTTTAAAACAGCAAAAATTGAAGATTATAAAATAGAAAAAATATTAAATGCGGGTAGATTAGCTCCAACAGCAAAAAATTTGCAACCACAAAAAATATATGTTATCCAATCCGATAAAGCTTTGAATCAAGTTGATAAAATAACACCGTGTAGGTACGACGCACCTTTGTGTTTGTTGGTGTGCGCAGATAAAAGTATAGCTTGGAAAAATGAAAATTATTCTTCCTACGAATCGGATGGTGCGATAGTTGCAACACACATGATTTTAGAAGCTGCTAATCTTGGGCTTGGTAGCTTGTGGGTTAGATATTTTAACATTTATCAGGTGCAAAAAGAGTTTAATTTGCCCGAAAATATAATCCCGATTTGCTTAATCCCGCTTGGTTATGCAGCTGAGGGCTATAGAGAAAGTCCACTTCATAATCAAAGAAAAGAATTGAGCGAAACCACATCGTATATTTAAAAATTAGGAGGTAAAAATTATGAAAAAATCATTAGTTGTATATTTTTCAGTCACAGGAACTACAAAAACATTAGCGGAAAAACTTTCTAAGGAGGCAGACGCAGATTTGTTTGAAATTAAGCCTGCTGCTCCCTATACTCAAGAAGATTTAGATTGGACGAACGAAAATAGTCGTAGCACAGTAGAAATGAAAAAAGATAAAACTATTCGTCCTGAAATTGCCAATAAAGTGGAAAATATTTCGCAGTATGATAAGATTTACATCGGTTTCCCTATTTGGTGGTATATTGCTCCTACCATAATTAATAGCTTTCTGGAACAATATGATTTAAAAGGCAAAAAAATTATTCCTTTTGCTACTTCGGGAGGCAGTGATATGGGTGATACAAACAAAGAATTGAGACCTTCCTGCGAGGGTGCAAATTTGGTGGAAGGTAAACGCTTTTCTGAAAATGTTCCTCAATCAGAATTAAGAGAGTGGATTAATAGTTTAAATTAATTAAAAAAGTTTGATGATAGCTCTTTAGCTATTGTCAAATTTACTTTATAAATGAAGAAAAAATAATAGGAGGAATCAACATGATTTTAAGTGAAACATATAAAATGAACAACGGCTTAGAAATTCCTAAATTGGCACTAGGTACATGGCTTATCGACAACAACAATGTAGCAGAAGCTGTTCGAGAAGCTGTTAAAATCGGTTATCGTCATATCGACACTGCACAAGCATATGGAAATGAAAGTGGTGTAGGAGAAGGAATACGTACTTGCGGTGTTTCTCGTGACAAAATTTTTGTAACAAGCAAAGTAGCCGCAGAACATAAAACCTACGAATCAGCTAGTAGTTCTATTGATGAAACACTAGATAAGATGAAACTTGACTATATAGATATGATGATTATACACAGTCCTCAACCATGGAGAGAAGTCAATCAGTCCGAAAATAGATATTTTGAAGAGAACAAACAAGTTTGGAAAGCTATGGAAGATGCTGTGGAAGCGGGAAAAGTTCGTACAATTGGTGTTTCCAATTTTCTTGAGAATGACATTGATAATATTTTATCAGATTGTAAAATTAACCCAGCAGTCAACCAAATACTTGCACATATATCAAATACGCCATTAAAGCTAATTGATTATTGTAAAGACAAAAACATTTTAGTTGAAGCATATTCCCCGATTGCACATGGTGAAGCTTTAAAAAATAAGTCAATAAAAGAAATGGCTGACAAATATAACGTAAGTATTGCGCAGCTGTGTATTAAGTATGATTTGCAACTTGGTATGGTTGTTTTACCTAAAACAACTAATCCGAATCACATGAAATCTAATGCAAATCTTGACTTTACAATTTCGGATGAAGATATGGAAACACTCAAATATACAGACCATATAAAGAATTATGGAGAGCATAGCGGATTCCCTGTTTTTGGAGGAAAGTTATAATTTAGATTTGTGCTTGTGCTTATTGAGCGCAAGCTTTATTTATTGTTTTATAAAGTTCAGTTTTGAGATGGTTTTTGTGGTGGTAATGTAGTACAATATATTAAAAATAATTAGTAGGGGAGTTTTTAGTAGTGTTTAAGAATTTTAAACCTATAAATTTATTATTGGTAGCATTGCTTTTTTGTGTAAACTTGTCTGCAATTTCATCCGAAAACACTTGTAAATTAGCAGAAAAATTAAAACTTGAACCCGAGCAGTTACAATCGCTCTTAGTTTCTGAAGATGGTGAAAAAGAGCTCGTTCCGCTGACTGAAGATTATAAAGATTTTTATGTAAATCTTTTTTCTAACGAGGATAACGCCGAACACATGAAGTATTACGGATGTGGAAATTTGAGCACAAAAGAAAGAGCACAGAAAATTTTCGAGTGGCGTTTATCGAGAATTTGGGATTATGAAATCCCGGCTTCCTTATCTTTTATTATTTTAAGCGAGAGTCGCCCCGCCGGGTTTGTCGGAGTAGGCCCTTTAAACAGCGAAAATGCTCAACCGGAGATTGGCAGAGTTATAGATAAAAAAGTTTCCGGCAAAGGATTGGGTACATTTTCTGCTCAAACTGTAGTGCAACTCCTGCAATACCTGAAAACTGAAGGCATTTATACTTACAACTGTTTAATTTCGACGAGTAAACCTGAAAATTTAGCATCCCGAAAATCAATTATGAAAGCCGGATTTGTTACGGACGAAAAAATAATTGAAAATGATTTTGGACATGAAAAAGTGTACAGATACGAGTTTAAATAATAATTAATAGCTAATTTAACGCCTAAATACAAATCAGCCTATTTTGCATGGCTGATTTTTTTATATTATTAATTGCATAGAAAACTCTTGATAGTTAGATTTAGAAAGAAGTTTTTTGATTAAATGTTGCATATTGAACAAAAAATATTTATTGTGTATAATAAAATTTAAGTAAACTGAAAAAGTTTTAAAATCGAGAGAGGGAAATATTATGGGCAAGGTTAGAATTGAATTGTGCGATAAGGCAATAATTAAATTCATGAAAAAATATTTTAAGGAAGGTAAATGGAAAAGCGGTGAATGTTCAATAAAGGAAAATTTATTAAAATTTAAAGGAAAAATAGACGAAAGTCTAAGAATATTGGTGTTGCTGCGTTGCACAAATAGTGACATTGTAGGTGATATCAGTGTTAAAAGCGAATATGCTGATGAGAGTGAAAAAGAAATAAAGAATCTTAGAGATTTGGATAATAAATTATTTCACAAACAGTTAGCTGATTTGGCACGTATTAAAAAAGGGGAGGGCAACTTTTCATTTAACAATGAAGAAGATACTATTGAAATAAAAGGAGATTGTATTTTTAAAAGATTTCAGAAACATCTGGATGATTTAGTGTATTCCGATGAAATAACTGTTGAAAAGTTAAAAAATCTCAAAAATAGTACAGTTATTGTATTAAATAGTCTACTCAGTTACCAAAGAGCAAAAGCAGCTGAAACTAAATCTAAATCTGAAGCTAAAGCTAAATTCAAATTGCGCAAAGTAAAATTTTGGAAGGTATTTATTGAATCAGTTCAAAACTTTAAACAATATATAGAAAAGATTATCAACAAATCTGAAAGTGGAAAAATTACACAGGAATTAACACAAAAGCCCAGTCCAAAAACTGAATTAAGAGGCGAACGGTCAAACTTTAGCGAGACGTACGAACAAGAAGATGCTCGTCGTGTTCCGTACCCGGATGAGTATGGTGGCGAAGATGAAGATACAGACGAGAAGGAACTTGAATTAAATGCCGATCTGGAAGAAGGTACAGAAATAGAGTTGTCAAACGGATTAAAATTTATATCCTTTGAAAACACAGACGAAAAAGAGAAAGAAAAAGTTGAATCGGTTAGTGAGGAAAATTATAATTTTTCATATTTATTATGTCATGAAATTTGTGAGAAAACAGGAAAAGGTTTTAGCCTAGAAGAAAAAATTCAATGTGTTAAAGATACTATATTGCATGCAACGGCATGTTTTATAGGCGCCTGTAAGTATGCAAAATTAGAATGTAAACGATTATATGACTCTTTAACAATTAAAATTTATAGAGATAGAGGCTGTTTGCATCTGAGTGAAATTAATTGGGAGGAAGATTTTATAAAATCTTTAAACAAAACCCAAGAATGGAGAAATTTAAAAGATGATATTAATGCCGTGTATGGAGTTGACATTTGGTCGTATATATCAAAGGAGCAAAGTTTGGAAGATTTAATACATGTTTTCTCAGATTATTTTTATGACTATGGTTTTGTGGTAGCTCCGGATGACGAAAATGATGAAGTTACGCAAGATATGAAAGATGAGTCGATAAATTATGAAATAGTTGAAGGTCTCAGAAAAGGTATAAGTGACGCCGTGGAGTTTTTTAGTTCTCAGTGGAGCACAAATATGGAACGATACTTAAAGAAATTAATATCAATTAGGGAATGGGATAAAACTGCTGCAGATATAGAGAAAAATGAAAAAGTTAATAATAAAAAAAGAGATAAAGTAATGGAAGATAAAACAAAAAATGAAGCTATATATAAAGAATTGGAAACAATATGGAATAAAAATAAAAATAGTGTAGAAAGTCCTACTACCAGAAAAACGCTAGCGGAAACAATCGAGGCAGCTAATGAAGCACATGAAAAATTAAAAGAAAGAGGAATTTTATTTGAAACCGACAACAGTAGGGGTACAAATAAAACAGTACAAGGATATTCCCAAAATTTTGCCAAATTGTTTATAAGATATCTTGAAAGGTCTTTTCCGGAACTTGAAAAATACGTAAAAATTTACTTTTATGCAAATCCGGTCAAAAATTGTCGAGGAGAAGATTCGAAAATTTCCGATAAATATTGGAGGCAAGTCGATTACTATAAGTCAAAATCTAAATCGGATGGAATGACGTATTTTATAGTAAATCAAATTGCGGCTCAAGGAAAGCAAGAGGGTTCAAGTGACAAGCTAAGTGAAGATCAAAAACGCTTGGCAAAAGGAAACAAATTGGGTCACGGAAATTTAACGGTTATCTGTAACGGTAAATATAAAGTATTTGAAACTGTTGAGGGTGTGGAATCCATAGCGATAGGAAAGAAAAATTTTGGTAAGGAACCAATAATGTCCGGAGTAACTATCCAAGCGGATGATTATAATTGTTTAGCTATATCTTTGGGGTATCTTGAGTCTATTTTGAAGCAGCTGTCTCGAGAAGTCAAAAATAAAAATAAAGAACTGGAAAAAGAGAAACTAAAAAACAAAGAGAATCCGGAAGAATTAAAAAAAGAAAAAGAAGAACTCGATAAAAAGAGTAGGCAAGGTATAATGAAAAACATGGACAAGGAAATAAATAGGTTTTCAACTGTTGTACTTCCGAGTGATATTTTTAGCCTAAATAAAATTACAACAAAATCTATGGGAATACTTTTGCCCACTAAATACATTAAATACCTGCAAAGCCGCTCGAGAATAGAGCAGCTTCTAAAATATATACGTGGAATTGAGAAAGACAACAAAGACTATGATATATTGCAAGAAGTTAAAAGCGAACTTGAACGGGTAACCCAAAAGTATACTCCTTTAAATGAACCGATAAAAAGTTTGTTAGGCGACATGGAAGGTTGGAACAACGGTGAAAAAGTCAAAAAAATTCTTGATAATAAAAGTGATGTACTAAAAGAGGCAGGGTTGGACGTCGACAAAGTTACATTATCTCAATTAATACAAAAAATAGATGATGCATGTGAGATGATGGGAGTGAATGGTGGAAAGTTTAGGAGTAGTGTTTATACCCAAAGAATTGTTAATGTGGGTATCGAAGGGATGGAACTTGAAGATATAGAAAAAAAGCTAAAGAGTAACCCAATATTAAAACTCTGTGTTGATGACCCGCTTAGTATAACGGTGGGAAGATTATATGAGTTGAAAAATTTTTCAGATAACTTGAAAGCTTTTTCACGAATAAATCTCAGAGCTCAAATGAAGCGAAGGACAGAGACTTTAAAAGTTGCCACACTTGTTGAAGCTTTGGACAATGCAGATGTCAGCATTGCGGATGAAATCGATGCAGTAAGAGATTTTTCTGATAACTAAAATAAATTAAAACTCAAAAATTCTCCGGGAAAGTTATTTATCTTTCACGGAGAAACTGTATTGGTCCGAGTGACAGGAGTTGAACCTGCGGCCTCTTGAACCCCATTCAAGCGCGCTACCAAACTGCGCCACACCCGGTTAAATCATACAACCTAAATTATACATTGTTTTAAAATGGTTTTCAAGTAGCTATATTTTTAAAAAGTGAAATAATTTTTATCTATTATTTACAATTAATTGCTTGTGATTTGGGTTAGAGGGTAGTTTTATAAAATTCCATTTAAAACGAAATAGCCACATCAAAATGTGGCTATAAAATCGAAACATACTCGAAATTATTTTTCGTTGTTACTGTTTTTCAAAGCTTGGTGAGCTTTTTTTATTTCAGAAAGATTCATAGACATTGTATCTTCCAAATTTTTCATGATATTTTCAGTATATCTGTTGGCTGAATTTCTAATTTCTTTTGCCTGAGACTGAGCTTCTGAAATTATATTTTGTGCGGAAATTTGAGCCGCCTTAACAATTTCGTTTTTGTTTATCAAAGCTCTTACTTTTTCCTCAGAAGCCTTCATTATGTTTGCTGCTTCCATGTGAGTGTCCTCTATTATTTTTGCTCGAGTTTCTACTATTTTTTTCGCCTGTGCCATATCTGAAGGTAAGTTTAAGCGAATATCTTCCAAAATTCTCTTTACTTCATTTGTGTTTATTAATGCTTTCCCGCCGGTCATAGGCAAGTGCCAGGATACTTCTAAGATATCTTCCAATTCGTCAATTAAGCGTTCAATTTCCATATTATTTATCACCTTTTAAAATTTTTTATTGTTCTTTGTATAAATTTAAAGATATGTTACCATATTTGTATGTTTTTTGTAAGTAAAAATTTTCAATATTATTTTGTGCATTATGGGCAGAAAGTGTTTCGGTAATAATTATTGCGCCCGGGGTTGTTTTTGGAATTATGAGTTTAAAAGTTTCATACAAGATTTTTTCGTCGTGATACGGAGGATCCAAGAACGCTATATCTATGGAAATATTGCTGTTTTTCAAAAATTCAATTATGTCGGATTTTATAAAATTTAAATTTTTGTTGTCTTTAACTTTAGCTATATTTTTCTTAATTAAATTAGCGGCTTCTTTGTCGCGCTCCACGATGGTTACTTCTCTAGCTCCTCTGCTTAAAGCTTCGATTCCCATTTGACCGGTTCCGCCGAAAGCATCAAAAAAATTTTTATTTATTATTTCAAATTGCAATATATCAAAAACAGATTCTTTAACGCGATCTTTTGTTGGGCGCAGGCCTTCGTTTTTACTTGAATCTAATTTTAAACCTTTAAATTTTCCTGATATTACTTGTATTTTACTCACTCCGATTTTTTATTTTTCAGAATATTTTTCCAGAGAAATTTTCTTAATTATAACGTCCTCTTTTGGTTTATCATTTTCGTCCACTTCTGAGTTTGAAATTTTATCTACGGTTTCTATTCCTTCAAATACCTGTCCAAAAACAGTGTGACCCTTATGTGCAGTATTATAATACCCATCCAGCATAGGAGAGCCGCCGTTTTCTTCGTATAATCTTTTTATGTCATCTGTTATTTTGGACATATCCACAGTGCCGCCGTATCTTTGTTCAAAAGCAGAGGGATTTCTCTTATACATTTTGTAGTATTCTTCAAAGTTGTTCCAACCCATAAAATTGCTTGGAGACTGATTGTTTATAAAAAATTGACTACTATTGGTATTAGGGCCTCTGTTTGCCATTGCAACAGCTCCTGTTATGTTAAATAAATCTTCGCTGAATTCGTCCTCAAAATCCTCTCCCCAAAGGCTTTCACCGCCTGTTCCTGTGCCATTAGGGTCGCCGCCTTGAACCATAAAATCTTTTATTACTCTGTGAAAAATCAAGTTATTGTAATAACCCTTTTCGGCGAGTCCTTTAAAGTTTTCAACAGCTTTTGGGGCTTTTTCCGGAAAAAATCTAATCTTAAAATCTCCACGATTTGTTTTTACTACAGCTATTTCTTCACCGCTATTTGGTTTTTCAAGTTGATATCTTACATTTATGGATTTTGGCGGATTATCGCCATTATTTTGATTTTCGGAATTGTTTGTACATCCTACAGAAAAAGATAAAATACCGCTCATTAAAATTGCTCCTAATATTTTTTTATTTTTCATCTTCAAAAATCCTTTCTTATGGATTAAAAAAGTTATCACAGATACATTATATCTGTATTTTAAGTGTCAATCAATACAATTTTCAATTTGTTATTAAAAATTTTTTTATTTATTCTTGCTTTTCTACGCTTTTAAATATATTGACTATTTTGTATAAAAATGATAAAATATTACAATTAGGAGGGTGATATTATGAATAAAAATTTAGTAATTTTATTTAAAAAGATTATAGAAGACAAAAAAATTCAAGAGAATTTAAAAAATAAAAAAGATGTGGATGAGGCGTATTCTTATTGCTTATCTATCCAAGATGGTTACGAAAAAGATGAATTTGAAAAATTTCTTAAATATATAGTATATTTAAACGACAGATTTTTAAAGTCGCAGCTTGATGAAGATAATTTGGCACAGATATCAGGTGGAGCTTTTTGGGATTCCAAAAAAGAACTTAAGGCAGTAAGCGCCTTATTGGGAAGCGCTCTCCTTTTGCAAGGAGGAGGGTTATTGAGCGCCCGGGGGAATTATGATAGTGAGCCCATAGAAAGTCCTGTGACAATTTCCGAAAATGCATACGGTGATGAGGCGAAAAATATAATAAATAATTTATCTGAAGCATCCAAAGAAACGCTTAACTCCATTGCTTCAACGGTTGAAAAATTAGTAGGCGGTGTTTTGGATGCAACTTCTCCAAAGCTGGACGCTTATTACTCTGAATTAGATGATTCCGAAGATTCCAAGCAGGACCCCCAAATTTATAAATGGCCCACTGCATCAGATCTAACTGTTGGACAATCCACGAATGATATTAGGTTGTCCGGGGGTACTGCTGCAGTTCCGGGAAAATTTGAGATTTATAATGTAGAAGGCAGTGAGGCGGGTCTTAAAAATTTTACAAAAGCCGGGAATGTAAAATATTTATGCAAGTTCATCCCAACACAATCAGATGTATATAATGAGGCCTCTACGTATTTATACCTGAAAGTTTTGCCTAAAGAAGTTAAAATCATCAACGCTCCTGATTCCAAACCGTTGGTTTACGGACAAACTTTGTCTGAATCTCATCTTTCGGGTGGAAATGCCAATGTTCCGGGAATTTTTGTTTGGAAAAATAATGATATAATTCCTCGTGCGGGAAAACATTATTATGATGTGAATTTTGTGCCTAACGACAAGAATTATAAATCTTCTTCCATTAAGGTAAGAGTAGATGTTCAAAAAGCTTCTCCTATTGTAAACAGTTGGCCTACTGCCAAGGAAATGGAATTTGGAAACAAGTTAGAAAAATGCAAGTTGACAGGAGGTTATGCAAATGTCCCCGGACAGTTTGTGTGGTCTGAAAGTCAAGAAATTCCAAAAATAGGAACACAAGCTTATACAGTTATTTTCAAGCCGTATGATACCGAAAATTATTTTGATGTATATAACTATGTCACTGTAAATGTTGTTAGGGCTTGTCCGAAAATTTATAATTATCCGTCCGTCTCCAACTTGTACTATGGACAAAGCCTTAGTGACGCTAAATTTGTGAAAGGATATACCAGTGTAAGAGGACACTTTTCTTGGAAAAGAGACGAGAAAAATTTAAAAGTAGGAACCCATACTAAAACAGTAGTTTTTACCCCCGACGACACCGAACACTATATGAGTGCGGAATTTGATATGAAAATTAAAGTAGAAAAAGCTCCTGTTAAAATATATAATATTCCAAAATCTTCTCCCATAGTTTATGGTGACAGTTTATCCAATTCTAAAATTTCTAAAGTAAGTTCTAGCGCTCCGGGAGCCTTTATATGGGTTGAACCGAACAAACGTCCGGAAGCAGGTGTAAAAACATTTGAAGCACTCTTTGTTCCTTTTGATAGAGCTAATTATAAAATATCACGAGTCAATATTCCCGTAACGATACAGAAGCTTACTCCCAAACTTACTAATCGTAGTATTGAAGTTGCATACAGCCCCGACCTAACTTTAAAGAATATTTCTTTGCCGAAAGGTTGGTCATGGGAGGCCCCTGATATGCGCTTGGAGCGAACAGGGAAATATGAAAATCTTAGCGTTAAATATAACGGAGACGCCAATCATAATTCAGTGGTTGAAAAAATCATTGTAAGTGTAAATAAAGGTGAACCAAAATTGTCAGTTGAGCCTGTTTTTTATGAAAAAAATAAAACTTTAGACAGCATACCTCTTCCAAGAGGCTGGAGCTGGAATAATCCGAAAGAATTATTATTGACTGAGAAGTCAACTTACTCCGCCGGATATAATTCTAAAGAATCAGGTAGTGATTTGTACTTTGACCGAAATAATGTAGATGTGAGTATTACAGTTAATAAGTCTGAACCTAAAATAACCCAATGGCCTCACGCCGAGAAAGCATTGACATTTGGTGATAGTGTTGGAAGTGTAAATTTAGTTGGTGCAAAATCCTCTACAGAAGGAATATTCAAAATTAAAGATTCTGCCGAGAAATTGCATGCAGGTACGCATATGTGTAAAGTGGTATTTGAACCTTTTGACAAAGGATATAAATCAGTAGAAGGAAATGTAAGTATAAAGGTTAATAAAAATATGACTCCTTTAAGTGTTCCTTTTGAAATAAAACGAGATAAAATTGGAAGAACTGAAAATCGTATAAATCTTAATATTGAAGATAAAAATGGTGATTATGAATATTCAAAAGATGGGGGACTCTCGTGGCAAGATGACTCTGAGTTTACTAATTTAACTCCCAATACGGAATATAAATTTGTTTATAGATATAAAGACAACGCTTCCCATTGTGCCGGTGAACGTAGCAAAGAATTAAAAATATCTACTAAAAATGTTGCTCCCGCAGCACCGACGCAAGTGAAAGTTAAATCAAAAACAAATCATAAAATTATTTTTGAAAAAAATGATAAACTGGAGTATTCAAAAGATTTCGGAAACACATGGCAGGATTCGCCGAAGTTTGATAATCTCAGCCCAAGTAAAGAATATGAATTTATTGCAAGGGTAAAGGCAACTGATGACCATGTCGAAGGGAATAATAGCGGCGTGATTAAAGTAAAAACCTATTCTTGGATTTCAAACATATTCCATAAAGTTTTTGGATAATTGTTAATGTTCATCTCGTAGAGAAAAAAATTTAAAATATTTTTATTCATAAAAATATCTATCAGATTTTTAGTCTGATAGATATTTATTTTTTCTCATCTTTTAAATTATTCCCACTTCTAAGTGTAAAACAGACTTTAACCGTTTTTGTTTAGGAATTTTGACTTGATGTGTTTTAATTTGGTACAGATCATCTCAATTCTATGAGGTATTTCTGCTTTTGCTATCAAATAGCTATCACTTTTTAAACATCGGTGTTAGCATATTAATCAATATAGAATTTATGTATTTGTCAATTCCTCTATCGCTGCCTCAAGTGCTACCACATATATAACTGCAATATCATAAAATTTCTGAATATCTACAAATGTATCTGTCAAACCATTAATATAATCATGTGCGACACGGTTTCTTCGTAATTTCAATGACAAAAAAGCTTTTTCAGCATCATCGAATGAACATCTCTCATAAACATCTTTTAAATCGCAATATTTTGCGTAATCAGAATCATATTGTTCACCTGTTCCTAGCAATGGAATGAGAAGATTTATTTGTTCTACCGTGTGCTGTATTCTTTGCTGTCGTTCTGTTGCAAAAATAGTCCGCACTCTTGTTTTAAATGAACAACCATTAAAAAAATCATAAAATTTATCTGCACTCAAATGTTCCACTCCATTATCATTATATGCCTCCATTTTATTGTACATTTGATCAACAATAGGATTTCGCTTAATTGCACTTATATTAGGGTAATTTTGTGCAATAGACAATTTGGGATTATCATAAAAATCCTGACATCTATTTTTGATATTATATTCAAAAGAACTAGCAACGCTCATGGTCAAAACTTTAGGATAATTCTTCATAACCATTCTCTCCGAACGAATAGTTCTAGAATCTTCCTCATATTCTTTTATAAGTTTATCTAATTCTACGTAGTGAGAATTACGCATTGCAATTCTCCCCGTGCAATCTCAAAACTTCTTTTGCTCGTTTAATTCTACCTTTAATATTATCTCTTGATGAAGAACCGGATAGTAAATATGAAACAAATTTTTCATCATTCTTAAGATGTTCAAATGAAGTTGGATCAATTTTACTTGTTATTAATTTTTTGTCAGCAAAGCTAGGTGTAGCAGCCGCAACAAATACGGATTCGAAAAGTGTTTTTGAAAATCGGTTGTTTCTAAAGAATGCTTTATCTCCAAGTGTCGAGCAAGCTCCAATAAATGAATCAAATAAATGCTCCATATAATCAATATATTCATTATCAAATTTTTTTGTTTTTTGCGAAAAATTATTGAGAAATTTTACCATTTTGGGCGCATATGTTTCATTTTCGTGTAACAATGCAATAGAACGCAAAATTAATTCAATATCATTACTATGCAAATCTTGAGTAGGTTTTCCCAATAATGCTCGCCAAGTATCTTGGTTATTAAGCCTAACCAGCATTTTATAAAAATTACAATAATATAAGCTAGCTCTAATTTCTTGAGCATTAAGTGGTGTACCACCTGTATTCAATCGATTAAATATTTCAAACATAGATGAACTATTATCATCTGGCTTATTTTGCCGAACAACTACTGTTCTTAAAAATCTACGCAATCTAAATTTAATTTGTGTATCTTTATCTAATGTGAGAAACTTTTCTCCATGATATTTACTTGGATTTGTTGAATCCGAGCTCAATTCAAGTGTAAAATCTTTAAAAATTTTGTTATCTGGTAATAATTCTTCTAAAGCAGCGCCTTCATTAATTCCTTTCCTAATCATAAAACGAGAGTTTGTGTTCTTTGGAAATCGTCCTTTAACAAAAAAATAGATTGATAAAAACCTCTGTTGCCCATCAATGATCTTGTATGTGTTATTATCATCTCCTTCTGTATAGAAAAACAATTCTGGAACCGGAAGTCCCAATATCAATGACTCAACCAATTTTGAAGCTTTTTTAATATCCCATACATAATTTCTTTGAAATAAAGGTATTTCTATAATACCCGAGTCAATCATATCGACAATATTTGCTGGTGTTAAATCACGGGGACTAGTTGTTATATCGTACTCCACAAGAGCCTCCTCGCCAATATCTTTCTCTTCCTCAAAAAAATCAGATACTATATTATCATTCATTTTTACTTCTCCTTACTATTATATATACTCATTATTAAAATTTAAAATTCAAAATATTTATAAAATATAAAACACTATATTTTTTTAAACACAAGCAAATACTTGTGTGCTATAAGCAAGAAATTATATTTTACGCTACTTGTTTTCCAATATCCTGTAGCTTTCTTTTTTATTTCTTCAAGAAAATCTTTCACTTTGAGTTGTGAAAAATCTCCGTCGATACCATCGCTATATTTAATAATATCGGCATAGGGTGGGTGAGTAAAAATAAGGTCAACGCATTTGTCTTAAATAAAATCTAAGTTTTTTGCATCATCCCTACGGATGTAAACTTTTCCGTTTTTATATTTCTTTTCTGCAATTTTCATTGCTCCTTCAGAATCACCGGCGTATACTTCAAATTATTTCACTACAGTTTCTTCTATGCATATAGTATATTTTTTATAGTGGCATCTCACACTATTTTTATATATTTACCGTTTCCTAAAAACTCTATAAATCCTCTGTCTCTCAAAAATTGAAGCTGTTGCCTTATTTTGGGTTTAATATTATTGTTTTCAGGATGTTTGAGGTGTAAAAAATTTTCAAATTGGTATATTTCATCTAATGTGAATGATTTTGATAATATTTGATTAACACAATTTAAGATATCCATGAGCCATCCCCGACTGTTCATATCTTTTGTTTCGAGCTGATTACTTCTATTTACTTTATAGACAACTTTGTTTATATCTATTACTTCTCCATTTGATATTATGTCAATTCTTCCTTGCTTGGGAATTTTGTCAATTAAAATATTGCATCCAATCCAACCGGCACGCCTTGCTGTTGGTGCTAATGGTTTGCGTCTTTCAATAATATCTGGAGTGAAAAAATGTTTGGGAATTAGAATAAAATCCCTCACTTTCAATTCTCTCTTTGAATAGCTCATAAAGAAAAAATCAGGATTATCATCACTTGTTATCCGCTCAATCATTGCGCTATATGCTCCATCATTTATTTTATGTCCCAAATCACCATCTTTACTCTTTAATTCATATTCATTATTGCAAGATGGACAATAAAAGTCTGCCACAGGTCTATTATTTTCAAAATGCTTAATGCGTGTATTTCCACAACGAGGGCAATACATATTTTGATTTACCCAATCTTCAGTTAAAACCCTTGCAATTTGTGTTTTTGAATGATATCCCTCAATTATACTATTATCAAAAGTAAGATTCATATAGCACTTACTCCTTGACGATCGGAATTGCTGACGACTATCTTGGCACCTTTTCTATGCATATCATCAACAAATCGTGCAAGTTCAATCTGTGCGTCATCATTAAATAGGTTCTCGGTGTATGCAGTAAAACTTGCTGTGTCCGTAATAGGTCTGTATGGGGGATCAAAATAAACAAAGGTATTTTCATCAATAAAGTCAGCTGACTCTTTGTAATCTCCGCATACAATAGTAACTTTTTGCAATTTCTCCGATACGGCTCTAAGATTGTTTTCATCACAGATCATAGGATTTTTGTAAGAACCCATAGGAACATTGAATAAACCCTTTTTATTTACACGGAACA